>DASZIV010000157.1:0-77354 GCA_035948775.1 Bryobacteraceae bacterium | reverse complement strand
CCCCGGAATCGGTGTGCCTGCGCGCGGCGCACTCTTAGCGCCCTCCCAAAACTGCATTGATTCGCTTGCATTGTGCACCGAACCAGGGCCTACAAACCCGTCCGCCAAAACATCCGCAGTCTTATTTCGCAAGTCCCTCTTCAGTCCCTCGCAGGCTGAAGGCCTGCCCCACAGGATCCTCGTAAGGCCAGTGCAGGAACGTGATGCCCGCCTGTTGACCACTCGCAACTATTTATCTTACACTGTTGGTGTAATGTCCAAAACGGATTCCCTCGGTCAGTTCGAACAACTGGTACTTACCGCGATTCTGACTCTGGGCGACGACGCTTACGGCGTCACGATTCACTCCAAGGCCGAGGAACTCGCACGGCCGAAAGCCGTTTCGCTGGGAGCGGTGTACGTCACGCTAGACCGGCTGGAGGACAAACACCTGGTATCGTCATGGCTCTCCGACCCTACGCCGGAACGAGGCGGCCGCAGCAAGCGCTGTTACCGGCTGGAGGCGCTGGGCGAGAGAGTCTTGCGGGAGTCCGCGCTGACCGCTAAACGCATCTGGGATGTGACCACGCTGGTCTGGGGCAAGGAATGGGGCAAGCGGTGGGGCAAGGAGCTGCGATGAAACCCGGTCCGTCCAAGAAATTAGAGACGATGGTGGGGCTGCTGCTGCCGCCCGCATGCCGCGAGCACGTGCTCGGGGATCTCTGGGAGCGATACCGCGGGAACTGGCAATATCTGCGTGAGGCCTTGCGCATTCTCCCTATGCTGCTGGTGAGCCGTATACGCCGGACGGTGGACCCCCAGTTACTGCTGATCGAAGGCTTCGCCACGTACCTCTCGTTTCTCGCGGCGGGCTGGCAGTTCTACGGCTCCTCATTCTTATACGGCCAGTCGGGTTTCCTGCGGCTGGCCGCTCCCGCTTTAGCCGCTATCGTCAGCCTCTTGGTGTTTGATGCGTATTTCGAGCGGGTGGGCCCTCTAGGGAACGCCGCCGCTGCAGTGGGCGCTGGTCTGTCGTTCCAGATCCTGGTGGCCGGCCTGATCGCCCGCCTGCACCTGTCGATGGGCGTCTTAGTAGCCGGCGGTGTTTCCAGCGTGCTACTGGTTTCCGGGTTGCGAATCGTCTTGACGCCAGGTGGCCTGCGGCGCCTCCAGCAGTCGATCGAGGGCCCTTCCGTGGATCCGCAACGAATGTCAGCCGAGGAGATCCGCACTGCGGCGCTACGCATGTACAGGCGCGCCCGCGCGGCGCGGTTGCTTCTGTGGGTGGGGATATGGCCGCCGATGACGGCTTGGGTGTCCGCGATGTGGCGCTCGCCTACCCTGCTAGTGACTCTCGGCTGCGCCCTCTCCTTCGCCGGATGGGTGTACGGCCTTTACAAGATGCAGAAGGCGTTTACGCGAGGGCGTCTTGACCGAGATCCTTCTTTGGCCATGTGCCTGGCATTCTGCCGAGCCAATCTGGAGGGCCGGCTCGAACTTCTCAGCTGTGTCTGGCCGCGCATCCTTGGACCGCTGCTAGCCGGCCCACTCACTGTTCTGTCAGCCGTTCCCTCGATCAACGTCTTCTGGCGGCGGATCCCGTTGCTCGTCTTGGTCACTCTGTTCTTCTTGGCAGCAGCATGGTTCGCGCGGCGCAGCGTGCCCAGATTTCAGCGTCAGATCGATGCGCTTGACGAGGCGCAGAAGCAGGCGTAACTCAGGCCGCGCGCTTCTCGACCCACGGTAAATAGGCCGCACCATACAGTCCCGCTTCATTGCCGAGCGTTGCTTTTTCCACGCGCGTGGTCTCTTTTGTGAGCCGATACGTGGCCGAGCGAAGCTCCAGCATTCGCATCATCGGAGGAGCAAACAGATCCCAGGCCGGCAGCACGCCGCCGCTCAAAAGATACAGCGGGAAATTGAAAGTGTTCACCAGCGCTGCCAGCACCATTCCCAAAGTCTCGCCCATGACGCGGAAGATTTCGCGCGCTTTGACGCCCTGAGCGTCATCATGCTGCGCCAGGTCGTAGACCTCTTTTGCGCTCAGGCTCTCGCCTAACTGCAACAGCCTGGCCATGGCGGTCACGGCGCTAGCGGAGGAATGCTTCTCTACGCAGCCCTGGCTGCCGCAGCCGCATGGGTTGCCGTTTGCGATCAGCGGAATGTGTCCCAGTTCGCCCGCCATTCCCTGGGAACCGCGGATGATGCGCCCGCCGGAAATGATGCCGCCGCCGATGCCGGTCCCCAGTGTCAGCAGCACCAGATCGTCCACGTCACGGCCGGCGCCCATCCACTTCTCACCAAGCGCTGCGGCATTAGCGTCATTTTCAAGAATCACGAAGGTGTTCAGGCGGCGCTCGATCTCATCGCGAATGGGGAAGTTCTCGAGAAAGGGCAGATTGTTGGAATTGCGGATGACCCCCTCCTTCAGTTGAATGAATCCGGGGACGCCGATACCGATGCCCGCCAAACCCTCTGCGCCGTGCACCTGGCGCAGTTGCTCGATGGCATCTACCATGTCGGCCATCACGGCTTCGCGTCCTTGCGAAAAGTGCACGGAGCCGGCAATTTTTTCTAATATCTGGCCGGAGTGATTGATGGCGGCTGCCCGGTGGTTGGTGCCACCCAGGTCGAGTCCGATTGCGTAATCAGGCATTGAACGGCAGAATAACACGCGCAGCGCATTACCGCTGTCGCATCGCCGCGCCTGGCCACCGCCATCTCCGATGGTCACTGGCGTGCGAGTTAGCAGCCGGAGTTATCGAGTGCCAACATCACCAAACTATATGGGCTGAATTAGAACTTTTTAATTCGCCGCGATACACGGCTATGCTACAAAATATTAACGAACTGATTTGGCTTTGCGTCGATATGAGTAGGTAGGAAACGGCGATGAGGGACCAAAGGTACATCGCGATACCCGGCAGTAAGACGCATGAATTGCCTCCGCTTCTGGTGCACACGGCGGAGCACGGGCCCGCCGAGAGCGTCACGGATCTGGGATCCATGATGAAGGAAGCCGAAGAGATGCTGGCGGCTTCGGGCGAGGATGAGCGGTTGCAGGAGCAGCGCAAGCTCGATCTCGCGTTGCAATTGGCCGAGCACTACAAAGCATTGATGTCGCACTGGCAATGGGGCGACAGTGTGCTGGAATGGATCCGCCAGTGCGAGATCACATTCGAGTGCCAGGACGGGTTACGCAATCTGCTGCACCCCGATGTGTGGCCGCATGCCAGCCGGGCCAGTTTCGTCACCCTGCTGCGCGAGAAGGAAGTGCCTACCCGCGGCGTGGCACTGGAACGGGCCGTGGGGCTGCGTTTGACATTTCGCCAACCGCCGCCCATCGATTGTTTCTCGAACCAGTTCTTGCTCTACCTGAATTCGACGGTGGCCGATAGCGCCTATCAGACCTGGTCCCACCTGGTTCCAGCCCAGCTTACGCTATTACCGCCCGAGCGGTTCCACTTCGAAGTCCTGGACGTCGACAACTAAACCCCTACACGACCGGGGCGCGACCCAATGGGAGCGAGGTCACCCCAATCTGAAGCGCCCTTCCGAACCCCTCTAGGCTTCCCAACGCCCGCCTTTGCGGGCAATCACTCCAAACCTTCAAAAATATCTCGCTTTCTGGGAATTAGATAGCTCGGAAATATACTGCTCAGCCTTTATTTGGCCGATAGATTCAAATCGAAGGAACCGCCCAGTTTGTCGCGCGGTCCTTATTTCGCCAAAGATGCCAAACGACCCGATTATCATCATCGTCGACGCATTGTGGCTGTAAGTAGTTCAAAAACCTAACCGCGCTCCCCACAGGCGCGTACTACGCCAATCCCCACATCGGGGCTTTCCACATTTCTGGAAAAAACTGGTACTATTCTTTGGGAGTATTCCTTAGATATCGAAAGGGAATACTTCCAATGAAACCCGGGTTCGCTCTTCTTCTTATCAATTCAATTGGACCGGGAGCTGATTGTTTGAAAAAAGCCCGAATTTTGGCTTATTGCCTCCTCGCAGTCTCGCTAGTCGGCGGCACCCGTAAGGGCACGCCGAACCCCAGGGCGCTGACCCTGCTACACGCCGAACAGCGCGCGAATCTGGTTACACCGCTTCGCAGCCGGCTTCGCCAAGGCGGCGACCTCTTTCGCAGCGGACAGTACGGCGAAGCTGCTCAAATATTCCAATTGGTTTTTCAAACTGCGCAAGCTCTCGCGCTTTCCGATGTTGCCGGAAGAGCGCTGGGCGACTGGGGCGGCTGCCAGTACGCCGTTCATCAGTATCAAGCTGCATTGGGTTCGTTTCTTACTGCTCGACAGCTTTCCATCTCCGGCGGCGATCCCGCTTCAGCGGCCGTGTGGGAGGCCGACATCGCTTCGCTGTATTCGGAGATGGGAGAGATCGAAGCCGCCGCGCAATGGGTCGAGCGCAGTATGAAAGAAGTACGCGGCCGGGAACTCGGGGAGCACTTGCCCGAGCTGCAACTCCAGATGGCGATGCTACGGGCGCGCCAGGGCCGTATGGCGGAGGCCGCCGAGTTGTTCCGGAAAGGTATCGATGGCGCCGACCAGCAAGGAAATCTGGTTCTCTACGCGCGCGGCTGGAACAGCTGGGGCGATGCTTTTCTGAACAGGGGCGAATTGCCGGAGGCCGAGGCGGCCCTCCTGGAAGCCTACCGGGTACGAAAATTGCACCACCTCCCACTGGAATCGTCGTACCGCGGCTTAGGGAGGTTGCGGCAGGCGCAGGGCGACCTGGCATCCGCATCCGCACTCCTGGATGTTGCAGTGGGGCTGACAACCCAACCCCATGGAATTACGCCCTCATGGAACCTCTACCACGCTCGTGGGCGGGTGCGCCTGGCCCAGGGCCGTTTGCCCGAGGCCCTCGATGACCTGCGGATCGCGCTGCGTCTGGGGCGCGCCTGGCGCTGGTCGGCGCCCGCCGATGATGCGAGCCGCGTGGGAAATGAAGGCACGCTGGATCAAGTGCACTCCGCTTTGGTGGAGGCCGGCAATCGGCTCCATTTGGAAACGCACGATGCCGGGCTTGTGCGCGAGACATTTGCCGCCGACGAGGAAAACCGGTCCGTCAGCCTGCGCGCCTTGATCCCTGATCCGAAGCAAAGCCAACCCTATTTCTCCCCCGCTTACTGGGAGGCGATCGGGCGTTTGCAGCGTGCCGAGGTCGCCGCCCTTCGAGGTGCGGGCTCCGGCGAGATTCCGGCGGCACGCGCGCAGTTGGTCCGTCTCGAAGCTTCCCTCGGTTCGGAATTGCGCCCGGTACCGCCCAACTTAGTCGCGGCCACCCGGGAGGCGCTGGACCCCGATTCGGCTTTCTTCAGTTTTCATCTGGGGGACGCGGCTTCCTGGGTATGGGCGTTGGATCGCGAGGGTATAGAAGTTTATGCGCTGCCGCCTCGAGGGATCATCGAGCCGCAAGCGCGTGCGCTCCTGGCGGCGCTCCGCGAAGACCGGCCGGATGCCGCGTCCCTCTCTGCCGTCGTCTTCCGTACCTTGTTCGGCCCGGTGGCGCTCCGTTTCCGGCGCGCTCCCCGTTGGCTTCTGGCGCTGGATGAGACGCTCTTCGACATTCCCGTGCCGGCACTGGTGGAGACTCTCGCGCCTGAGCCGACTTACGTAACCGAACGGCACATCGTGGAAGTAGTCCCCGGCGCAGCGTACTTGCTGGATTCGGCCAAACGCTCCGAACCTGACCTGGCGCCTCTATTCGTGGGGGTCGGCGATGCGATTTACAATCGCGCCGATGCGCGGCTTGCTCGTGTTTCAGACGGCGGCGACGACGTGCTGGCGCTGCCGCGCCTGGTGGCGAGCGGTGCGGAAATCGACGCTTCTGCGCGCGCCTGGGAAGGGCCAGCAGTCCTGCTCCGCGGCGGCGATGCCTCGCGCGAGAAGCTGATGGACCAACTGAAACGCCGTCCCGCGGCGGTGCACCTGGCCACCCACTATCTGGAGTCGGCGGCGGCGCCAGGTTATGCATTGATCGCTCTGAGCCTGTCGCCACGCGGCCAGGCGCAACTGCTAACCCCGTTCGAGATTTCCCATTGGCACATCGATACGGGACTGGTGGTTCTCAGCGGCTGCCATTCGGCGGCGGGGGCGGCCCTTCCCGGCACAGGCGTGATGGGACTGACGCGGGCCTGGCTGGCAGCCGGCGCCCAATCTGTTGTGGGTACTCTCTGGAATACCCCGGACGACGACGGAGATCTGTTCCGCGCGCTTTACCAGAGTCTGCGCCGGACCATAACGTTTGACGCAGCGCGCGCTCTCCGCGATGCACAGCTGGAAATGATTCACTCCACTGGCCGACGGGCACGCCCGGCGTATTGGGGAGCCTACTTCGTGATCGGAAACCAAGGAAAGGCGGTACTCCCGCTATGAGCCTGTCCTCTCTCTCTGAACCAAAGCCTCCTGTTCCAATCGACCCGGGCTGGGGGCAAGTTGTCGACCGCATTCGCCGTGGGGATCCCACGGGAATGGAAGACCTGTACCGCGTCTTCTCCAAAGGAGTTCGCTTCTTCTTATACCGCCAACTTGGCCCCCACGATCTGGATGATAAGGTCCACGATGTGTTTTTGATCGTGACGCAGTCCATCCGCAATGGCGATTTGCGGGAGCCTGACCGGCTGATGGGGTACGTGCGCACGGTGGTGCGGCGCCAGGTGGCCGCGCACATCGAGGGCGCGGTGCAAGCTCGCCGGAACCAAACCGATATCGAGGGAGGCGTGGTGCTTTCCGCCCGCGGTCCGGACCCGGAACGGCGCGCCATCGAACATCAGAACGAACAACTCGCCATGCGCGTGCTGAACAGCATCGCCAAACGAGACCGTGAGGTTCTGATTCGGTTCTATTTGCAGGAACAGACTCCCGACGAGATTTGTCAGGCCATGGAACTGACCGAGACCCAGTTCCGCCTGATCAAATCGCGGGCCAAGGCTCGTTTTGGGGAACTTGGAAAGAGGCGGTTCTCCATGCGGAGCGGCTATCGGCGTATGTAGCATTGCTTTGATTTCTCTGAGAATGGTTCTGGTGCCGGGCCACCTTCCCTTTTAAGAGGGGAGGTGAATGACAATTAAGGCACAGACCATGGCAACACCACGTAAGAAAACGCACCTGGACGATTCGCAGATCGAAGCCTATTGCCAGGGGAAGATCCCTGAACCCGAACTGGAAGAGTTGGAGGAGCATCTGCTGATATGCGAATCTTGCCAGCAACGGGTTTTGGAAGGCGATGCGTACGTGAAATCGATGCGGCATGCCAGCGCTCGCATCCAAGTCGATGAGCCGAAACCGCTAAAGGCCTGGAAGGCTTGGGGATTCATCCCGGTCCTGGGGTTCGCTCTGGTTGTAATGGGGGTCGGAACGTTTCTTCATAATCAGCGCGCCGTAGGGCCGCGTATTCCGGTGGCGCTCGAGGTCACACGGGGCAGCGTTCTGGCTCAGGCCCCTGCCGGGAGGCCGCTGATTCTCAATCCGAGCATCGATGGTCTCCCGGCAATCGCGGAATTTCGTTTGGAGATGGTGGATCGGAATGGGAAGCGCGTTTTTGCGGGCAGTTTCCAACCTGGGAAAGGCGTGGAGACGCCCGCAGAAACATCAGGGATCTATTTTGTCCGCCTATATTCGCTCCCAGGCGCCTTGCTTCGCGAGTATGGGCTGGAGATCAAGAGCGTAGAGTAGCGCCGACCTCGAAAATCCTCCCCCCTTTTTCATTGCCGCGCGATTTCTTTCTGGTTTTACATTTCTTTCACTGCCTCGCGACAACTTGGAATACCATCCTGCCTTACTCTCGCATTGTACGGAGGGGCTGAACCCTCCCAATTGCGGAAATAGGAGGAACGAAGATGTTCAAGCAAAGATTGTTCTCACAAATGCTGGGCGCGTCAGCGCTCATTGTCGCTTCTGCGGGGATCGCTTTCGCCTCGACGACCATCACAGGAACCGTGGAAACCACCGGCAAATACCTGGTTTCCGGCACTCCGGTCACCACGTCCACGGCGTCGGTGTTGAAGCTTTCCTTCGAAAACACCACTCCCGGCACGAACCTGGAACTATGCGCCGGCACGGGAGCAGATTTCGCGGCGGGTACCTGCGCCACGCGGCTCTCTGATTCCGGCGGCCCTGGTTTTGTCTTCCTCACGATTGTGGATACGCCGGCAATTTCGGGAAAGTTCATTTATGTAATTCGCGCGGTCGGAATCGCGCCATCTACGTTCCGTTTGACAATCGAGTAAGTTTCGCCGCGTTCGCCCGTGCTTCCGCAGCGATTGCCGCCGAAGCACGGGCTCTGCCTTGCCTAACCTCCGTAATCCCTTTGTAATTCCAACATGCTACCTTCGACAGGCGTTTGCGCTGCAGTTGAGCTTTTGACAAACTGACGCCTATGAACCGCTTTGCCGCGTGTAGTCTTCTTCTAGCTGCCCTATCGAGTACGCCCGCCGTTGCCAGCGACCCTATCCAGTTACCGAACGGACTTGCGATCACGCCCGACGCTCTGCCTCATTCCGTTCAGATGCCCCTGAATCCGGGACTGCCCGGACGCCCTGATCTCATGCTTGGCCAGGCGGTGACCACGGCTGTCAGCCCGGATGGCGGCCGACTGTTGGTTCTCACCAGCGGCTACAACATCGAGGGAGGCGGCGGCGCCCGTTTCAACGAGTATGTTTTCGTCTACGACATCACATCGTTTCCGCCGCGGCAGATGCAGGCGCTGCCGGTGCCCAATAGTTTTTGCGGGCTGGCTTGGAACCCTAGCGGGCAGGAGTTCTACGTTTCCGGCGGGGTGGACGACAGGGTTTACATCTTCTCGCAGCGCGGCGGCGCCGGTAACAGCTTGTTCTCGCGCGCAGCCGCAATTCCGCTGGGGCACGCCCGGGGAAATGGCTTGCTATCCAATGCCCCGGCTCCGTTTAACGCGGAGGCGCCCAAACCGATGGCAGCCGGTATCGGCGTTAACCAGTCCGGCACCACGGCGGTGGTGGCCAACCTCTACAACGATTCCATCAGCGTTATCGATTTGAAGGCGCGCCGAAAAACGGGCGAGCTGGATCTGCGGCCGGGGGTTGCGGACCGCGCCAAGGTAGGCGCTCCCGGCGGCGAATTCCCGTACTGGGTAGCCATCCGCGGGGATAATGACGTGTGGATCTCCAGCCCGCGCGACCGCGAACTGGTGGCGGTGCGGCTAGGCTCAGCGCCAACGGTCGCAGCCCGCATTCACATGGCTGGCCAGCCCACGCGAATACTTTTCAACCGCGCGCAGGACAAGCTCTTCGTGGCCTCGGATAACAGCGATACGGTAGCGGTGGTCGATCCCGCCACCAACCGGATCATCACCGAATTCGGAATCACCGCTCCTATGGGAATGCTTCCGGCTAAAGCGCTGCCGAAGGGAGCCAACCCCAACGCCCTCGCGCTCTCTCCGGACGAACGTACCCTATATGTGAGCGACGGCGGCACCAACGCCATCGCCGTGGTGGCGCTGGAAGCGAACGGCTCGGGACAAGTGAAGAGTCTCGCGCCCACCGGGTGGTATCCCAATAGTCTCAGCCTTAGCGCGGATGGCAAGACGCTGTATGTCGTCAACGGAAAAAGCTTGCCTGGGCCCAGCCGCGGCAATTGTCGCGGCGACGTCGCTGCCCGCAATGTTCCCGATTGCGACAGAACGCCGAATCAGTTTGTGTATGCCCGGGAAAAATCGACGCTGCTCGCCGCGCCCGTGCCTGCCATCGCCGAATGGGACGCGCTCACCCGTCGGGTGGCCGAGAACAATCACTTCGACCTGGTCCGCGCAGGAAGCGCTGATCCCCTCATGACCGAGCTTCGCCGCCGCATCAAGCACGTGATCTATATCGTCAAAGAGAATCGCACGTACGACCAGGTATTGGGCGATCTCGAAGTCGGCAATGGCGACCCTTCGATTACCGAATTCCCCGAAACGATCACTCCTAATCATCACTCCCTGGCGCGCCGCTTCGTGACGCTCGACAACTTCTTCGATTCCGGAGAAGTGAGCGGCGTAGGATGGAACTGGTCAGTAGCGGCGCGGACCACCGACTACACGGAAAAAACCGTGCCGCCGAACTACGCCGGGCGAGGCTTTGTCTACGACTGGGAGGGGACCAACCGCAACGTCAACGTGAGTGTCACGCCCCTGGAGCAGCGCGTCGAAGCGCAGCCGCTTCTGGCCCCGGACAAGGAGCATCCCGCGGATCCAAACCTCCTGCCGGGCACCGCGGACGTGGCCGCTCCCGATGCGGCCAGCGGCGAAGCGGGCGCCGGGTACATCTGGGATGAGGCTCTTCGCGCTGGCATAACCATACGCAATTACGGTTTCTATTGTGACTTGGCCCGCTATGAAAATCCGCGATCGAACACCGGCTATTTGCGCATCTCGAAGACGCCTTTTGCAGACCACCTGCCGCAAGCCGTGCCCACCAAGCAGGCGTTGCGGGACAAGACTGACCTGTATTTCCGAAGTTTCGATCAGAACAATGCCGACTTCTTCAACTTCCGCGAGTGGGAACGGGAATTCGATCAGTTTGTATCGGGAAGGAATCTGCCGAACCTTACGCTGCTGCGGCTGGCGCACGATCACTTTGGGGACTTCGGCACGGCTCTTTACGGCCTTAACACGCCAGCCATGCAGATTGCGGACAACGATTATGCCATTGGGATGGTAGCTGAAAAGTTGGCCAACAGCCCCTATCGCGACGACACGCTGATCTTCGTGATTGAGGATGATGCGCAGGACGGCCCGGACCATGTCGACGCGCACCGTAGCATTGCATACGTCGTCGGCCCGTATGTCAAGCAGGCGGCGGTGGTCTCCGAACGCTACACCACGGTGGGCATGGTGCGCACCATGGAGGCCATCCTCGGATTGCAGCCCAGCAGCCTGTTTAGCGCGGCGGCGCCGCCGATGACGGAAGTGTTCGACCTTAACCAAGCCAACTGGAATTATCGCGCCATCGTGCCCGATCTGCTGCGCCAATCCGAACTGCCGCTGCCGCCGGCAACGGTTGCCAACTCGTTGCCGGGAGCCGCGCGACCGCTGGCCTACGCGCGCGATACTCACAATGCCGCGTACTGGCAGAAGAGGTTGGGGGGCATGGACTACGACGAAGAAGACAAGCTGGACACCCCGCGCTTCAACCGCGAACTGTGGAAGGGCATGATGCGCCGCCAGCCCTATCCCACCGAGCGTTCCGGCCAAGATCTACGGCAAAACCGCGACGCGCTACTGGCGAGCTACGGCTTCCGTTGATGCGCGGGACACGGCTAGCCGCGCTCTTCGCCATAACCACCATGCCGGCGGCGCCGAACCCGCCCCTAGCGTTCCTCAACCACGGACGGCCTGTTCTCGACGCGCACAATTGCTATCCATACGAGGGGAAGTGGAGTGACCGCCTCAGCCGCGCGCTCAGCGCGGGTTTCCCGGTGTCGATCGAGCAGGATCTGACCTGGCGTGTCGATCCGGTTACCACACAGGGCCGCATCGCGATCTCGCACAGCAAGGAAACAACCGGCTCGGAGCCGGGACTGCGCGACTACTTCTTCGAAGGCGTGCGGCCGGTTGTCGAACGGGCGCTTGCCCGCAATAACCCCTCGGAATGGCCCCTGATCATTCTGCATTTTGATTTTAAGAGCGAGGAGCCGCCGTTGCTACGCGCGGTTTGGGACCTGGTGGGCGACTACCAGGGCTGGATTACCACCGCCGTGAAAACCAATGATGCGCGCGACGTGCCGCCGCTGGAAGCGAGGCCGATTTTGATGGTGACCGAGGATTCAGACCGCCAGGAGGAGGTGTTCTACAACCAGGTGCCCCTCGGGTCGAAGCTGCGCATCTTCGGCTCTGCCCACACGCGCGGGCTTCAAGCTGCCAGCCGCGAGGAGCGCATCCACCTGGCCGCCACCACGCCGCCCGAGGTCCTGCTGCCGGCTCCAGCTACGAACTACCGGCGCTGGTGGAACAATTCCTGGGCCGAGGTGGAAGAGGGAGGTCAGCGCCGTGCGGCGGATTGGACCGCCAGTGATGCAGACCGCCTGCGCGCCTTGGTCGACCGGGCGCACCGCCTCGGGTATTGGATCCGGTTTTACACTCTGGACGGCTTCGCGGCTAGCGAGGATCGCGGCTGGGATGAAGGTTACAACTTCGGCTCACGCGAGGCAGTGACGCCGCGATGGAAAGCCTCCATTGCCGCCGGGGTGGATTTCATCGCCACCGATCAGTACGAGGATCTGGCGGGAGTGCTTGCCGGGAAGTAAGACCGCCAGATTAACACGCACTCCCAGCGCCCCGGCTTGCCATCGGCGGCGGTGTTCGATACAATTCCCGCCCACCGTAGGTGATATTCCGAACGATTCAAAAAGAGGAGAGCGAGGCAATGAGAGAACCAAGAAGTTCACGAATAGCGGTTGTCGTGGGGCTCATCGTATTTTCCGCGGCTCTGGTTTGGGGACAGGGCCTGCCAACTGGCGGCGTGACGTATCTGCAAACCATCCAAATCCCGGGGTGGTTGCCAACCGGAACGACCGGCAACGCAAACGTCGACCTGATGGGATATAACCCCGTAACCCGGATGATGTATCTGGCGGACCGAACCAATCACGCCATCGACGTGATCGATACGCATGCCAACGTAGTCGTCGGCAAGGTCCAGATGGCGTCTAACACGACTCCAAATGGGGTTCTGGTGGCTGTGAACTTGCAGCAGTTAGTGGTCACGGATGGTCTGCAATCGGCTTATGTCTGGGACCTGCGGGCTCCTCAGGCGCAGCCCGATGTGTACACCTTTCCCGCCACTATGGGCACGGTTATCGACGGCATCGATTACGACCCGATCAACCAGACGGTGTACGTGGTGACCGACAATCCCCCCGAATATTTGATCGGTATTAACCTGGCGTACAAGACCGTCACCGCTCAAATTAAGCTACCTGTCAGCGCTGACCTGATCAAATGGAATTCCATAGACGGGAAGATCTACATTTCCGCAGAAGATGCCGACGGAAGCGACGCCAACGCTGCGGCGGGAATCTACGCTTACGACCCGGCGAGCGGACCCAACGGACCGGTGATGCAGGTCTCTAAGGTCGGCCCGCCGTGCCCCGGCCACGGGATCAACATCGACCCGATTTCGAACGTTGCCGTCATGGGTTGTTTTGGCGGAACCGGTGACACTGGCGATGTGGCCGTCAATCTCAGTAGTGGCGCCGTGCTCAAGACTTTCACGGACGTGGGGGGTACCGACGCAGTCCTCTTTAATCCCAACCTGCGCCGATTCTATGCCGCCGCGGGCCTGAATGCCGCCGCTACTAGCGGTTGTCCAAAGCCCGCTGGCCGGCTGAGCGCGTTTACTCCAATCCTCGGCATCATGGACGCGACCGGGGCAGGGGGCGCGGTAACTCTAGACGGAGTCGTGTGCTCGGGCTTTGGCCATATTGCCGGTATCGACCCGATCACCAACTTCATTTACGTGCCCACCTCGCAGTACCCCACGGATCCCAACAGCGCCACCACCGGCGGTAACGGAGTGCTGGTCTTCAAAGACAGTACACCGCCGGCGCAGGGGCCCATTACTGCGGCTCAGACGGTCCAGGCGGCCTTGAAGGGAGTCGGGACTTCCGCGGCTACGGGCACCGTACAACTGACCGTGGTGGGCCGCCGCATGCATGCCACCGCCTATCCGACTACTTTGCCTTCGGGCTCGGTGGCGGCATGGCTGACGGTGCCAACCACGGTCACCGACGAATGGCTGGCGTGTGCGGTGAACGCGGCCACTCTCACGGCCTTCTGTAGTGAAGATTTGCTGGGGGATCCATTGATCGGAGGCACTGTCACGCTCTCCGCCGATAGCGGCCAGGGAGGGGTCGCAGTAGCGAGCGGCACCGTTACCAGCCACTAAACGCTATGTCGCCAGGCCCGGGAAACGCGGCGCTCACGTGCCGACCCCGGGCCCCGCTCGACATGGCCCCACGAAAGACATATAATTCTTCCGTTTCGGCAAAGCCCCATGAGATGAGGTGACCCTATGGCAGACAATCAGATTCCGGAAACCACTCCGAGGGGATTATCCAGGCGCGACATCATTAAAGGTGTCATCGCCGGCGGAGCGGTGTCCTCAGCAGGCTACCTCTTCCGCACGTCCGTCGTGGGCGCGCAGAGTTCCGCTCCCGGCTCGGTAGAGCGCCTGATCACATTGAACGTAAATGGCCAGCAGCGCCGCGTCGACGTCATGAAGCAGGAGACGCTGGCGACCACCCTGCGCTACAAGCTGGGCCTGACCGGCACCAAGCTCGGATGCGACCGTTCCGAATGCGGCGCCTGCACCGTGCTCATCGACGATGTGCCCCACTACTCCTGCTCCATTTTGACGCATACCACTCGCGGCAAGAAGATCCAGACCATTGAAGGACTGGCGGCAGCGGATGGAACCCTGCACCCGGTGCAGCAAGGCGTCGTCGAGCAACAGGGTTTCCAGTGCGCGTTTTGCATGTCCGGATTCATCATGGCGACGGTGGGGTACCTGAAGGTCAATTCCAACCCCACGCGGGCGGAACTGGCCCATGGCATCTCCGGCAACCTCTGCCGCTGCCAGGACTATGACAAGATCCTTACCGCGCTAATGCATGGCGCAGAATTGCAAAGGAAGGCGTAATCATGGCGAAAGCACCCGACAACCCACTTCCGAGCCATCCCCGTTACAAGCTGATCGGCAAAGACTACACTACGCCCGATCTCATCGCCAAGGTGACCGGCCGCGCGAAGTACGCCGAGGATTATCGCGCCGACGGCATGCTGTTTGCGAAACTGCTGCTAAGTCCGGTGCCGCACGGACACGTGCGTAATATTGACGCGAGTGAGGCGCTCAAAATGCCTGGCGTCAAGGCGATATTGACAGTGGACGACATGCCGAAGCCGGCGGATGCCATGACCGACCTGGGCCAGCGCATTCCCGCTAACCCGCTGGGCGAGCGCGGTCTCACCAACGATCCGGTGTATCAGGGCGAGCCGATTTTGGCGGTCTGCGCGGTGGATGAATACACCGCGGCGGAAGCGATCGAGAAGATCAAGCTCGATATCGAGCGGCTGCCGCATGTGGTCGACCCGCTGGTCAGCCTGCGGCCGGGCGGTGCCAATGCGCGCGTAGAAGGTAACGTCTGGTTGCGGCCCACGGCGCCTCCCGGACAGCCGGCTCCTCCGCCCAAAGTGACGGAAGTCAAGTGGACCGACGCCGACTTTGCCGAATATAAAGACGGCAAGCTGCCCATGGGCAAGGCTACCGACCCTGAGTGGTCCTACGGCGATGTGGATGGCGGTTTCAAGAACGCCGCGCTGGTTCTGGACGAGACGTTCGTTACGCCCAACACCAGCCATCAGACGCTCGAGACCCGCACTGCCATGGCTTACTGGCAAAACGGGAAGGTGTTCGTTCACGTCTCCACGCAAAGTACTGCGCAGACTGCGCCGGCTATTGCGCGCTGGCTTGGCCTGCTCGAGCCGAACGGGCAGCCCGACTTGAGCAAGGTCGTGGTGATCAGCGAATATACCGGTGGCGGTTTCGGCAGCAAGATCACCAGCGCCATTTCCGCCATCATCCCGTGCATCCTGTCCAAAAAGGTGGGCGCACCCGTAATGATGCGCATCAGCCGCGAGGAAGAGCATTACATCGGCCGCGCACGCCCCAGCCTGCATGGCCGTGTCAAAGTGGGATTCACCAAAGAGGGCAAGGTCACCGCGGTCGACATGTTTGTGGTTATGGACAATGGCCCCTACGATCCTCAGGGCGACGCCAACCAGTCGGGCCGCATGCTCTCGCTCATGTACCAGCCACCGGCCATGCGCTGGCGCGGCATCACGGTCTTGACCAATACGCCGCCGCGCGTTTCGCAGAGCCAGCCAGGCGGCTTCCAGGGTATCGCGCTCATGGAACCGATCCTTGCCAAGGCTTCACGAAAGCTCGGCGTCGATCAGGTGGCTATCCATCGCATCAACGCGCCAGTGGGGAAGGCGCCCATCGGCCCTCCGGGACCAAACGGGAAGCGTCTCTATGTAACCAGCGCCTACGTTCAGGAAGCGCTGGACCGCGGCGTGGAGCAGTTCGAGTGGGAGAAGCGTAAAGCCCTTCCCAAGCGCAGTGGCACCAAGGCACGCGGCATCGGTGTGGCTACCAGTTGTTTCGTAGGCGGCTCGGTGGGCTTCGATGGCCTGTGCGTGATTAAACCGGATGGGCGGATCTACATCCAGTCCGGAATCGGCAACCTGGGTACAGCATCGGTGAGCGATACGCACCGCGTGACCGCGGAATTGCTCGGTGTGCCTTGGGAAAAATGCGAAATCACCTGGGGCAGCACGGCGAGAAACCTGCCGTGGAGCTGCCCGTCCGGCGGCAGCCAGACCACCCACGCGCACACGCGTGCGGCTTACGCAGTGGCGCTGGACGCGAAAGATAAGTTAACGCAAATCGCGGCTAAGGACCTGGGCGGCAAGCCTGAAGACTACGAGGTGGCTAACGAGCGCGTCTTCCGCAAAGGGGGAGGCGCCGGCATGAGCCTGGCGCAGGCCGCTAAGCGCGCCATTGAGCTGGGTGGCATCTACGATGGCCACGAGTTGCCCAAGGGCATTAACAAGATGACTGTGACCTCGGCGCAGGCGCTCATGGGTCAGGGCCTCCTGGCCGTGGCTCGCGACACCATGCCGCGCGACGGCCAGACGCATTCCTACGTGGCCGGTTTCGCCGAAGTGGAAGTGGATCTGGAGACCGGCAAATACCGCATCCTCGATTACCTGGCGGTGGCGGATGTTGGCACCATCATTCACCCGCGCGCCTTGGGTGGCCAAGTGCTGGGCCGCTCGATGCTAGGCATCGGTCACGCCATCGGCCAGAAGTGGGTGTACGACCAGCATTACGGGCTGCCGCTAGCCAAGCGCTTCCACCACAACAAGCCACCTACCATTCTGGATGCGCCGGAAAAGATGCAATGGGCGGCGCTCGATATTCCCGATCCGGAAACCCCCATTGGGGCGCGCGGCATCGGCGAACCGCCCGTGGGCGCCGGCTGCATGGCAATTCTCAACGCTCTTTCGGACGCGCTCGGCGACGAGATTTTCCGCCGGGCTCCCGTAACCGCCGACATGATTCTCGCTTCGCTGGAAGCGGGCAAACCGGCCACCGAGGGCCTAACGGCTCATATCTAGCCAGAAGGAGAAACGAACATGGCGATCATTCGCGACATTATGCCGGCCTTCGAGTTGTACCAGCCGGCGAACACCGACGACGCGCTATCGCTGCTCTCCCGCCACGGCAAAGAAGCCTGGGCCATGGCTGGCGGGCTAGACACATTCGACTGGCTGAAAGATCGCATCAAGCGCCCCAGCGTGGTGGTCGATCTGAGCCAGATCAAAGAATTGACGGGTGTGCGGCCGATGGGCGGCGGGGTCGAGATCGGCGCACTGACCACGCTCACCGAAGTGGTTCGCAATCCCACCGTGAAAGAAAAGTTCGGCCTGCTTTCACAGGCTGCCGAGCTGGTGGCCTCCCCGCAGATCCGCAACCAGGGAACCCTGGGGGGCAACGTGTCGCAGGACGCGCGCTGCTGGTATTACCGCGGCGGCTGGAAGTGCTATCGCGCGGGCGGAAACATCTGTTTCGCCGATACGCCTACGGCCATCAACCGGGAACACGCGATCCTGGGCGCGGACCGCTGCGTGGCTGTGAATCCATCGGATACCGCTCCGGCACTGATCGCGCTTGACGCCCAGATGGTGATTCGTAATGCGAAGGGCGAACGCGTGGTAAACGCCGAAGACTACTTCATCGGACCCGGTACCGACATCATGCGCATGACCGTGCTCAGACCGGGCGACCTGCTCACCGCTATCCGGATTCCGGCGACGTGGGCGGGCACTCACTTCTATTTCGAGAAGATCCGCGACCGGCAAGTCTGGGACTTCCCGCTGGTGAACATCGCGTCCGCAGCCGTTTTCAACGGCGACCAGATCGAACGCATACGCATCGCGGTGAACGGCGTAGCGGCCCATCCGGTGCGGCTTAAGCAGGTGGAGGATGCAGTGACCGGAAAGCCGCGCAACGCAGCCACGGCAGATATGGCCGGGCAACTGGCAGTCCAGGGCGCGGAGCCGCTGCGGTATAACGGCTACAAAGTGCCGTTGATGCGAAACCTGGTAAAGCGCTCAATCCGGGGCGTGGAGGAGGCAAAGTGGGCATAGTAGAGTGGGCCACTAGTCCCTGGGGCCAGGATGTCCCGATCCACATTTCGTTTTTGTTGATCTGGGTCGCGGCCATCGCGGGATTACTGTTCCTGATCGTGCACGCCATCTGGGCGCGCTATTTTGCGAGGAAGGAAGAGTTTGCCGGCGCCACGCCGCCGCAGGTGGCCGCGCGCATACCCGCGGAAGTTCCCCGCCATTCCCTGGCGGCCCGAATGTTCCACTGGATCATGGCTGCGGCTATGTTCGCACTACTGATCACAGCCTTCCTACCGCGCATCGGTGTCCAGTTTGCCTGGGTCACCTATCATTGGATCGCAGGTATCGTGCTGACCGCCTCGATTCTGTTTCACATCGTGCATGCCACCTTTTGGATGGACCGCTGGTCGATCTGGCCGGACAAAGCCGACATCGAGGATGCGACGCGAAGATTCAAGCGCGCTATAGGTCAGGCGGCTCCACCTCCGCGAAGGTTCGCCAAGTACCCGCTTGAAAACAAGATGTACCACGGCGTGATTGTGCTGGCCGGCCTCTCCGCGGTGCTGACCGGCGTGTTCATGATGTTCCGGGTGCGTACGGGCTTCCTGCCCCGCAATCCGTACCTGTTTGGCGACATGACCTGGGGCCTGATGTACGTGCTGCATGGCCTCGCGGGCGTGGGGCTGATCGCTTTGATCATGGTTCACGTATACTTTGCGATCCGGCCCGAGAAACTGGTGATCACGAAATCGATGATATTCGGCACGCTCGCCCGTGAGCACTACCTGGAGCATCATGACCCGCAGCGGTGGGCCGTGGAGGGGTCCCAATCCGCACGAGCGAGTTCTGCGGATTAGGAATGCTCGAAGGACTCCGGCAGCACACCGACGCCATCGAAGAGTGTTACGAATTCATGCTGGCCTATGCTGCCCAAGGGTTGCCAGGCGACGCAGGCAGCCAGTCGGGCGGGCAGCTCCGCGAGTTTCTGCGCCGCGCCGTGGAAGCGCTGACAGGGCTTTCCAAAGCCTACACGGCGGCGGTGGCGGGCTTGCAACCGGTCGATCGTTATCGGGCGTTCCTCACGGTGCTCGATCGGGATTCCCACGACTCGCTCGCCGTGATGGAGCTGGTTCTGGCGCAACCCGCGGTCAGCTCGCAGCTGATCGATAACCTCAACGCGTCGATCCATCTTCGGGCGTTGCTGACAGACTTATTCCTCATCGACGAGATTCTGAAGGGCTCGGCCATCCCGGAAGCTTCGCAACCGGCGAAGTGAGCGGTAGCTGGGACCTGAACCCGGCGGGAAACGTGATCGGCCTCTATCAGCAACCCGCCTGACCAACAACCGGCCTGATACTGATAGAGATCCGCCGGATCCACCCGGATTCCGAAAGTGGGTAGAATGGGTTCCTGAACTGCGGGGAAAACGGGCCCGGCAACCACATGGATTCATCCTATACAATCAGCCACATTGTTCTTGCCGAGGATAACCCTGCCGATGTGGGGCTGGTGCGTGAGGCCCTCCGCGAGCACAATGTACACTGTGAACTTCGCGTGATTTCCGATGGTGAGGAAGCACTTGCGTTCATCGACAGCCTGGACATGGACGCTAACTTGCCTTGCCCGGACCTCCTCTTGCTGGATTTGTATCTTCCCAAACGCGATGGTGGTGAGATTCTGACACATCTCCGGGCAAGCGAACGCTGCGGCCGCATGCCGGTAATCGTCCTGAGTTCTTCTGGCTGGCAGCGGGATCAGCAGATGGTGGAAAAAAACGATGCCATCCACTATTTCCTGAAACCAATTTCGCTCGAGCAATTCATGGATTTAGGGAGGATTGTCAAAGAGGTAATCAGCCATGGGCAATCCTGCTAAACAACCGACATCCGGGTCGGATCCAGCAGCCCCCTTGGAGAGTCCAGCCCTTCTGCTCGCGCCCGCCCTGCGCGGTCTCCTCGCCAATTTTACAGAAGCCTTGATCGTAGTGAACGCGGATTGGCGCATTATATATTCCAATCCGGCAGCGGCGACCCTCTATCGACAAACGTCGGATTGCCTTATGGGCACCATTCCCTGGGAGCACTGGCCGGCTGCAGCACGCGACGAAATTCAGCGGCAACACCGCCGCGCCGTCAAGGATCGGACGCCGGTTGAACTGCAGAAGTCCCTGGGGGATGGGTTTAAGGAATGGCTCGAGCTTCGCGCCTTTTGCTGCGACGCGGGCATTGTGGCTTACTACCGCGATATCACCGTACAAAAAAAGGTCCCCGAAATTCACAATCGTCTGGCAGCCATTGTCGAATCCTCCGACGATGCCATCATCAGCAAAGACCTCGATGGCATTATTCAGAGCTGGAACCGCGGCGCTGAGCGAATCTTCGGCTATAAAGCCAATGAGATTATCGGAAAACATATTTCAACAATCGCGCCACCCGAGAGCGTGGACGAGATCTCCGGGATCCTCCGGCGAATCGCGCGGGGCGAACGCGTGGAACACTACGAAACGAAACGCAAGACCAAGGACGGGAAAATCCTGACCGTCTCGTTAACGGTATCCCCCGTCCGCGATGCCTCGGGCACGATCGTGGGTGCTTCCAAAGTGGCCCGTGATATCACCGAGCGTAAGGTCCAGGAGGAAGCCCTTCGTGCGGCGAATGCCGCCCTTACCCGGTCCAATGCGGATCTGCAACAATTTGCGTATTCGGCGTCACACGATCTCCAGGAGCCGCTACGTATGGTTTCGACATACGGCGATTTGCTGAAGAAGAGGTTCGGCGGGAAACTGGGACCGAGTGGCGACGAATATATCGGCTATACCATCCAGGGCGCCTTGCGGATGGAACGGCTGTTGAAGGATCTCCGCGGGTACATGCAGGCCACTACCATGGGAGAGGCACCCGCCGGAGAGATCGACGCAGGAGGGGTTCTAGACAAGGCGCTCGCAAACCTCGAGGCCGCCATTGTGGAAAGCGGCGCATCCATAACCCGTACCGCTCTCCCGCGCATCCGAATCCATGAGTTCCAACTTCAGCAGCTTTTCCAAAACCTGATCGGCAATTCGATTCGATACCGCTCCCAAGAGCCGCCACGAATCCACATTTCGGCGGAACTGCGCGGCCAGGAGTGGCTGTTTTCAGTGCAAGACAACGGTATTGGCATAGACACCCAGTACAAGGAGCACATATTTGGAATCTTTCAACGTCTACACGGCGCGGCCGAATACCCTGGTACCGGTATGGGCCTCGCAATCTGTCAACGGCTCATCGAACGCGCAGGAGGGCGAATCTGGGTGGATTCTGAGCTCGGCCAGGGTTCAACATTTTTCTTTACGGTCCCGTACAGAGAGTCATAGCGGGCTTCCGTTTGTCCGAAATTCAGTCTCTGTGGTACTAGTGGAGGATAATCCGGCCGATACGGGTTTAGTCCGGGAGGCGTTGGAGGAGCACGGCGTCGAAGGAGAACTTATCGTCGTGACCGATGGCGAACTGGCGATCCAGTTTATCGAGGATCTTGAATCTCAGCCGGTGCCCCTCCCTGACCTTTTTATTATCGATCTGAATCTTCCGAAAAGGCCCGGACGCGAAGTCTTGGAGCGTATGCGGCAGGGAGCCAAATGCCAACGGGTACCAGTTGTGGTTCTTACGTCTTCCGACGCTCAACGGGATAGGAATGATGTGGAGCGATTGGGCATAGGTCAGTACATTCTGAAGCCGTCACGCCTGGATGACTTCATCGCTCTTGGAGCAGTTTTCAAGGCGATGATGGGCAGCTCCGTTGAGTGACTCGGTAACGCGCCTCTAACGGGTTAGCTACTGGCTCTGAAGCATCTCAGTCAACACCCGGCCGAAGGCGCCGCTGGGCAATTCCACGTCCATTAGCGCGGCGAGAGTCGGAGCAATGTCGTTCACTTGAATGTGGTTGCTGCGCCACCCCGGCTTGACGCCGGCGCCGAAGAAGATCACCGGAACGTGCGTGTCGTAGTTGTAAGGCGTGAAGTGCGTGGTTCGGGCAGGCAGCTTCATCACTCCCATGTAGTACGGCTCGAACAGCACGATGATGTCGCCGCTCCGCGGTGGATAAAAGCCGTTCACCATCGCCCGCGAGACGGCGTCGCCGGCAATGCCTTGCGACAGTTGATCTCTGGTGAACACGCGCGCCACGTGCGCCTGGGGGACCGCCAGCAGGGCTTCCACCGCAATGCGGTAGGCCGCCGCCAAGTCGATTTTCTTCTCGTCCAGAGCTTTGTGGTCCAGGTAGATGGCATTGTCCACCGAGCCAGTGATGTATTCGCCAGCGCCGAGTTTTTTGGCAAACGCCGAGCGCACGATGTCCTCGATATCCACGAAGACGTAGTCGCCGGGCATCTTGTGCTCCTTTTGCACTTCGGGAACCGGCGCCACGCCATGATCGGCGCTCAATACAAACAGAGCGTTATCCAGCCCTACCTTTTGGGCGATGACGTCGAACAGTTTAGCCAACAGCTGGTCGGTCCGAATGCACATATCGCGGACCTCGGGAGCGTCGGGTCCGGTCTGGTGGCCCACGTAGTCGTTAGAGGAAAACGACAGAGTCAATAAATCGGTGGCCTCCCGCTGCCCCAGTTTCTCGGCATCGATAGCCCGCTCCGCCAGCTTTTCGAGCAACTCATTGCCCCAGGGGCTTGCGGGAATCTTCTCGTACGGCCGCGGGCTGCCTTCTTCGGCGTGAAAATCCCATGACTCAAATCCCGGCCACTTCTGGCTGAGATATTCCGCGGGGAGTTTCTGGCGGTTGAAATCCCGGACCCATTCGGGCAGTTCGGGGAAATAGAAATCGCTGCTGACAAACATGCCGCTTTGGTCATCGAACCAGAACGCCCCATTGGCCCTGTGGCCGGAGGGCAGAATCGCGCTGCGTGCTTTGAGCGAAATGCCGAATACCTTGGACCGGTCGTCGCGGTTCCGGAGTTCGTCGCCCACCGTGCTGACCAACAGGCGATTCGGCGAAGCAGGGTCCCAATCTTCGCAGCGTACGCCCGGCGGCGGCGTCTCCGTTCCCACCAGGTGGAAGTTATAGTCGCAAACGCTGGTCACCTGCTTGCCCGACCTGCTGTCGAGCCAGGTATTGCCCACAATGCCGCTCACCGCCGGCATCGCACCCGTCATCACGATGCTGTGCCCCACGGCGGTGACTGTAGGCGCCTGCTCGTAATGGGCGTTGGTGAACACTGCTCCTTGGCGAAGCATGCGGTCGAGACCGCCTTTGTAGTCGCTGCGGAAGCGCGTCAGATAGTCGTAGCGAAACTGGTCCAGCACAACTGCCACCACTAACTTGGGACGCCGCGACACTTGTGCCGTCAGGCACATAGCGAACAATAAGCCGATCAGCAAGCGTTTCGATCGCATGGCGAAAATGGTAGCACAGCGATTATGAAGGCTGGTTACAACAGTGTGAACTGGCGAAGTTGCCGGCTACCGGAACACGCCAGTGTGCCCGAGCGAGTAGCGGCCCGGCTGCGGATAAACACAAAGGCCGTGCGGCCCGTGCCCCACTGGGATCCGCGCCAGCAGTTTCCCGCTGCCCGTGTCGATGGCGTAGACCTCGGAGTTGTAGCGGCCCGAAAGCCACAGCACTTTGCCATCGGTCGAGACGCCGCCCATATCGGGGCTTCCGCCTCCCGGTAACTCCCATTTTTGCGTGACCTTCCGGGTAGCCAGGTCGATCAGCGAGATACTCCCCTCGCCTCGATTGGAAACGTACAGCACGCGCGAGTCGCGGCTCACATAGAGACCGTGGGCACCTTTGCCGGTGGGCACAAACCCCAATTCCCGAAACGCCTCGCCATCGATCAAATGGACACCATTGGCGTGCATGTCGGCTACATAGAAGACCGCGCCGTCGGGCGATGTTTTCACGTCCTGCGGCATCCCCGCCGGATTGATCGGCAGGCGCCCCAGCAGTTTCTGCGACGCTACATCCACCTTGATTACGGCCTCGCCGAATTCGCAACTGGCGATCAGGTAGCGGCCATTGGCAGAGAAATCCATGTGGTCGACGCCCTTGCACGGCACCCACAATTGGTGCGACAGCTTCATGGTGCGGGCGTCGTAGAACTCCAGCCGCTCGCGCTGTTCCGCTACCACAATGGCGTATTTGCCGTCGGGTGTGTAGTACATGTTGTAGGGGTCGAGAACGCGGATGGTTTCGCGCTTGGCGCCGGTCTTTGGATCGATACGCGTCAGGCTGCTGCTCTTATCGTTCAACACCCACAACGTCTTCAGGTCGTACGAGGGGGTCACGTGTTGCGGCAGCCGTCCCACTTTGAAACGGTTAATCACTTTGTAAGTTGTCGGGTCGATGACGTCCACCGAGTTGCTTTCGGTGTTGGGAACATAGATCCGCTCGGGAAAGTCCTTCACCACAGGGCTCATTTCCCCAGCGCGGTCGGCTGAGTAGATGTCATTGGGATTTAAAACGGGGGGCATGCCGGGCAGGGGATCCTGCACCGGAGGAATGGTGGCGGCTTCTACCTGGCGGCTCTGGTTGCTGGAAGAACACCCTGCCAGAACAGTTACCGCTACCACCACGACAGGCGCGAACTTCCGCATGAGAGGACCTCTACTTCGACTCTACGCCTATTTTTGCGAAGCAGCGATAGCTTGTTCAAGATCCCAAATGATATCTTCCACGTCCTCTATTCCGACGGAAATGCGGACCAGGTCTTTCGTCACGCCGGCTTCCAACTGCTGTTCGTCGGACAATTGCTGGTGGGTCGTGGCGGCCGGGTGGATGATCAGACTCTTAGCGTCACCCAAATTCGCCAGGTGCGAAAACAGTTGGACGGAATCGATCAGCTTGCGGCCGGCTGCGAGCCCGCCCTTGATGCCGAACGTAACTATGGAGCCGCTCCCCTTGGGCAGATATTTCTGCGCCAGGCTGTAATACGGGCTGGACTTCAAGCCCGGATACTTCACCCAGGTGATGGCGGGATGCTTGGAGAGCCATTCGGCTACTTGCAGAGCATTGCCGCTGTGCTGGTCCATGCGGAACTTCAAGGTCTCGATGCCTTGAATAAACAGGAAGGAGTTGAACGGCGCCATGCACGGGCCGAAATCGCGCAGGCCTTCTACGCGGGCTTTGATGATGAAGGCGATGTTTCCGAACACTTCGCTGAACTTCATCCCATGGTAGCCGGGACTGGGCTGAGTGATGGCGGGGAACTTGTCGCTCCACGGAAACTTGCCGCTATCCACGATTACGCCCCCAATCGAGGTTCCGTGCCCACCCAGGAACTTGGTGGCCGAATGCACCACGATATCGGCACCGTGTTCGATGGGCCGGCACAGGTAGGGCGAAGCCATGGTGTTGTCGATGACCAGAGGCACCCCGGCTTCGTGCGCGATGGCCGCAACCTTCTCGATATCGAGCACGTTCATGCGCGGGTTGGCGATGGTCTCGGCGTAGAGGGCGCGCGTCTTTGGCGTAATGGCTTTGCGGAAGTTCTCCGGGTCGTCTGGCTCCACGAACTTCACGTTGATCCCAATGCGCCGGAAACTCACGTCAAACTGCGTGTAGGTTCCACCGTACAGCGTGCTGGCCGACACCACTTCTTCGCCCATGCCAACGATGCTCGAGATGGCCAGGAACTGGGCCGCTTGCCCGCTGGAAGTGGCCAACGCCGCAACGCCGCCTTCGAGCGCCGCTACACGCTGTTCGAAGACGTCGGTGGTGGGGTTCATGATGCGGGAATAGATATTCCCGAACTGCTGTAACGCAAACAGGGCCGCGGCGTGGTCGGAATTCTCGAACACGTAGGACGTAGTCTGATAAATCGGCACGGCGCGAGCCAGCGACGCTTTGTCGGGCGCGTGACCGGCATGCAGCGAGCGGGTGGCGAAGCCCATCTGGCGGGCAGGGGCAGTAGCTTCAGGCATAGGCTATAGCATAACGCGCAACGCTGCCTGAAAAAGGCTCACTGGTAGACCCAATTATTGGAGTACGCCCGCTTTTTTGAAATCTCCGGCCTTTACGATTACCAGCCCGGCCGGGTCGATGTGGCGTCTTAGGGCCGCGTTTACCTGCTCGGCGCTAAGCGTTCCGATCTTGGCTTCGAAATCCTGATCGAACTTCATGGTGCGGTCAAATCGCTCGCGGCTCCCGAGCATTCGTGCGAGTGTCTGATCTTGCGATCGCGAAATGCCCTCCTCCTGCAGCAGGGACTTCTGGCCGGCGGCGACCTCCTGAGCCGTGAACCCGTCCCTCAGAGTTCGGGCCAATTCGTCTTTGAAACTCGCCTCCACTTTTGGGGTGTTTTGCGGGGCGCTGATCATGGAGGCGGAGAATTGGCCATCGTCGTCCTTAGTGGGGGCCAGGAAATTGGACCGGACGCTGTAGCTGAGCCCTTCCTGCTCGCGGATACGGTGCACCAGGCGCGATCCGAAACTCTGGCCGAGCATGTAATCGGCCAGCACCATGGCCGGATAGTCGGCGTCGTCGTCCGACATGCGGACTTGCATGGCCGCCAGGAAGGTGGCATTTTGCTTGTCCGGCGTTTCGATTTTCAGGTTGACCGGCTCGGTCTTGCGGTATTGGCTGGAAACGCGCTGATACGGGCTGGGGCTCTTCCACGAGCCGAACAACTCAGCCGCCAGTTTCTGGACCGGCGCCGGATCGAATTGCCCCACCACCACGAACTCGCCCGCGGACGCTCCATAGAAACGGTCGTGGAATTGGCGTACGCCGTCCAGAGTGACCTTCTGCAGATCCTCGATTTGTTCTTCTGGAGAGACGGCGTAGCGCAGATCGCCGCGCGGATATGGATTCAGACGCTTCTCCAACGCGATCGAGGCGAGAGCACCGGGGTCGCTCCGCGCACCCTCCACTCCGGCGATCCTCTGCTGTCGCAGCTGATCGAACTCCCGTTCCGGATAGGAAGGCTCGCGGAAAATTTCGGCTGCCAGATGGAGCGCGGCAGGCAGGTTGGCTTCCACGGTTTCTACGGTAGCGGTTGCGTTGGTTGCGCCACCCGTGACGTTGATGCGCGCCTTCAGCCGGTCCATTTCGTCCTGGATCTGCTGGCGCGTCTTGTTTTTGGTGCCGCGCATCAGAAGCCCGCCGGCAAACTGCGCCTCGGCGGATTTACCGAACAGTGATTTCTCGTCGCCAAACCGCAGCGTAACCACAGCCGTAACCGTGCCGCCGCGCGTCTTCTTCGGCAGCAGCACCACCTTCAGGCCGTCGGGTAGCCGGGAACGCATGACGCGCTTCTCGATGTTCGCGGGCGAGGGATCGAACGCTTCGCCTGCCACAATTGCTTCGCCGCCTTTGAAGTCCTTCAGCATCGCAGTCACATCCGGCGTGGGCGGAATCTCCGCCCGGTCCGGTTGCGATGTGGGGATGAACTCGGCCAGCGTACGGTTGGATTCCTTGAGGTACGTCTTGGCGACGCGCAGCACGTCGTCCGGAGTTACGTTCTTGATCCGGTCGCGGGTTACGAATAGCAGCCGCCAGTCGCCCATGGAAGCCCAATCGCTTAGGTTCAGCGCAACGCTCTGCGTGTTGGTCATCTGCAACTCGAACTGCTTCAGAATTCGCGTTTTCACGCGCTCGACTTCTTCCGCGGTGGGTGGATCGTCTGCCACTTTTTCAATGGTGCTCATCAAAGTCTGGCGCGCGTCGTCGAGCGACTGGTCCTTCCGCAGCCGGGCGGAAGCTATCAGAAAGCCAGGATCGTGCAGTTCTTCCGCGGCCGCATTGGCGGAGACGGCTTTTTTGTTGTCGACGAGGGCCTTGTAGAGCCGGCCTGACGGCGCGTCTCCCAGCACGCCCGCCAGCACTTCCATGGCGGCGGCATCGGGATGCGATCCGGCCGCGATGTGATAGAGCGCGATCACGCTCTGCGTATCGCCCACCCGCCGCAAGGCAACGAATCGTTCGCCATCCTGCGTCGGTTCCACGGTGTATGTCTTCTCCAGCGTTCGCTGTGGTTTGGAAACGCCGCCGAACGCTTCTGCCACCCAGGCCAGCGTTTGCGCCTCATCGAACTTGCCGGCAATGGTCAGCACAGCGTTATCCGGCTGATAATACTTCTGGTAAAACGCCGCGAGCTTAGGAACCGGCACATTCTCAATGTCGGAACGGTTGCCGATGGTCGATTTGCCGTAATTGTGCCAGGCATAGGCCGACTCCATCGCGCGCTGTAAAAGAACGCGGTCGGGGCTGTTCTCACCGCGCTCAAACTCATTGCGCACTACGGTCATTTCCGCATCCAGATTCTTCCTGTCGATGTGCGCGTGAATCATGCGGTCGGCTTCCAGGCCGATAGCCCAGCGCAGGTTCTCATCCGTGGCGTTGACCGTTTCGAAGTAGTTGGTCCGGTCGAAGTCGGTAGTTCCGTTCATGACCGCGCCGTGGTCTGTGAGCTCTTTCTTGATGTCGCTGCGCGTATCGGTCTCGCGGAACATCAGGTGTTCCAGCAAATGCGCCATCCCAGTCTCGCCGTAACCTTCGTGGCGCGAGCCAACCAGATAAGTCATGTTGACGGTAACCTTGGGCTTCGACGAGTCGGGGAAGAGTAGCACGTGCAGCCCGTCGGGATACGCGTACTCGGTGATGCCTTCTGCCGCTGTCACCTTCCGAACGCCTTGTGGAAGGGTTTGGGAGAAGGCGGCAACGACGTAGACAAGGGGTAATGCAAAAAAAGCGCAACGGCGCATCCGGGACCTCCGCGTGAATTGAGGGAATTATAGCAAGCGCAGGGCGCGCTTTACGGCATGGTAGCCGCACATCCCATGCACGCCGCCGCCTGGAGGTGTAGACGAAGAACAAAGGAAAACGTTAGGGAGCGGCGTGCGGTACTGCCATCGGCTGGGCCGGAGGAAAGCTTGTCCCAGATCCATACAGCCGCCCCCCACGTCTCCGCCTACCAGGTTCGGGTTGTAACGCTCCAAGAGCGCCGGCGTGAACACGTGGCGCTTCAGCACGTGTCGTCGGAAGCCCGGCGCGAAGCGCTCCACCTGCGTTTCGATGGCCTCGGTCATATCGAGCCTGGAGCTATTGGGAACGTGGCAGTATGCCCAGGCGGTATGTTTCCCTTCAGGCGCCCGGGAAGAATCGAACAGGCTCGGCTGAGTCAGGATCACGAACGGCCGTCCGGAGTAGCCCGCTTCCCACGTGGCGATCTCTTCTAACGTACCGCCCAGGTGGACGGTGCCCGCGCGGCGGCAGGCGGAGGCGCTCCAGGGGATCGGCGCATCCATGGCCCAATCGAGTTTGAACACGCCGGGGCCGTAACGAAAGCGAGTCAACGTGCGGCGGAAACGCTCGGGAAAACGGTCGCCACCCATTGTCACCAACTGGCGCGGCGTGATGTCACACATCACTACCGCTGCTTCCGGCAGCGTATCGATACGCGATTCCGTGTAGATCTTCGCGCCTAATGAAACGAGGTAGGAAGCCAGGGCGTCGCTGATGCGCTGCGACCCTCCCTTGGGAATCGGCCAACCGGCGGCGTGCCCGGCAGCCGCTAGTACCAATCCGAAAGCGGCGCTGGGACGCGTCTCGAGCGGCAGAACGGAGTGCGCCGCCACGCCCGCGAAAAGGGCGCGCGCACGGGAACCACGGAAGGCGGATTCAGCGAGAGCACGAGCCGGCCGGAGCGCGTTGAGACCGAAACGAGCCATCACGATGGGATGGCGCGGCAAGCGCGGTTGCGGCCCCAGCAGGTCGTGGCGGACACTGGACCAACCGGCCGTCAATGGCTCCAGGAGCCGCCGCCAGGCTTTACCATCCCTGCCCAGGCGGGCGCATGTGTCGTCGAGCGATCTTTCGAGCAGCACCGCTGTTCCATCGTCAAGCGGGTGCGCCAGCGGAACATCCGGTTGGATCCACTCCAATCCGTACACGTGCAGTGGATATTGCTCGAAACACGGTGAACTGATCGCCATGGGGTGAGCCGCCGAGCATACATCGTGTAAGAATCCGGGAAGCGTCAACTCCGCCGAGCGCGCACCGCCACCGATTTGCGCCGCACCTTCGTGTACCGTTACGTCTAGACCGGCGCGCGCCAACTCGATGGCCGCCGCCAATCCGTTCGGTCCCGCACCGATCACCACCGCGCTACTCTTCGCTGGGAGTGCCAACGTCGGATATTGTAAAGGAGATGAATAAGAAACGGCTGGGGAACAGCGACATGGAGATCACTCCGATCGGCATCGGAGCATGGGCCATGGGCGGCGGCGGCTGGGCGTTTGCCTGGGGGCCGCAAAACGATCGGCAATCGATCGCCGCTATTCACGCGGCTCTCGATCACGATGTGAACTGGATCGACACAGCCGCGGTCTACGGGCTGGGCCATTCCGAAGAAGTGGTGGCGAAGGCGTTGGAAGGCCGTTCGCGTCGGCCTTATGTTTTCACCAAGTGCTCCCTGGTATTTGACGAGACCCGCAAGATCAGCAATTCGCTGAAGGCCGACTCGATCCGCCGCGAATGCGAGAATAGCCTGCGGCGGCTGAAGCTGAATACCATCGATCTCTATCAGATTCACTGGCCCAATCCCGAACCGGATATCGAAGAGGCCTGGGGCGAGTTGGCCGCTCTCCGGCAAGAAGGCAAGGTCCGCTGGATCGGCGTCTCGAACTTCAACACGAAGCAGATGGAACGGTGCCGTAAAATTGCCCCCATCACCTCCCTGCAGCCGCCATATTCCGCGGTTTCGCCAGAAGTAGAGGACGAGACTTTTCCGTACTGTCAAAAAAACAATGTCGGCGTGATTGTCTATTCACCGATGAAATCGGGGCTGCTCACCGGAACCATGACTCGGGAACGGGTGGAGAACTTTCCGCAGGATGATTTCCGGCGACGTGCCGCCGCTTTTCAAGAACCCGTGCTGACGCGCAACCTGGATTTGGCGGAACTCCTGAAGCAGATCGCGGCGCGGCACGGCCGTTCCGCGGGTGAGGCGGCCATCGCCTGGACCCTGCGCCACCCCGCCGTTACCGCGGCGATTGTCGGCTTCCGCTCTCCGGAACAAGTGGCGGGTGTGATCGGCGCAATGGATTTCCGGCTAACACCCGAAGAGGTTCAGGAGATCGCAAAATTCCGCGAGAGTGCAGCGGTGCGAGGAGCGTAGTGAAGGCGTTTTCATTCCCAGGTCAACGCTGAGACTTGCGCCTTCTCAGAGCGCGCCGCAAAGCGGCAGCGTCACCCAGCCACAATGCAGCCAGACCGATGGGCCAGCGAATCATTGCGAGTCCCCTTCGATCTTTTCCACCAGCCGCTCCACATGCACGCTATAGAGCGCCGGCTTGCCGTGCATGTCACTTTGAAAGTAGATGCGCTGAGCGTCCGGAGCGAACATCGGCGCCACCGTGTCCGGATGACTCGAGCGGTGTTCGCACAACGTGAGTTCCCGCCGCGTGACGCGCAGCATCAACAGGATCACGGGCGAGGCCGCATTGCGGCTGGCGCCCACGAACACCGAGTGATCGCGGTTCGCGCCGAAGTGCGCGTACTGGCTCGTCGGAGCGACAAGTTTATCGGTGTCCTGGTCAACCGTGTACTCGCGGATCCCATTCAACTGCGTGTGGTCCTCGGGAAAATTCAGGTACAGGAAAGCCTTGCCGTCGGCCCCCCAATACGCCGGGCCTACGCCGCCGAGGGCCAGCTTCAACTCCCGGTTCTCCTGGCCGTCGCTGTTCACCAAACTCATCCCCTGACCGGGTTTGCGGTAGAGCAACTGAGCGCGCAGGGGCCGCTCCATAGGATCCGCAACCACAAGCGACGATTCGAGAATCGTTCGGGTCGCCCCGGTCATCAGCGAGACACTGCGCAACCGCGAACCTTCGCCGCGCCGCTCCACAAAGGTCGCATGAGCGCCATCGGCCGATACGTTCCATCCGGGGCTGGCGTCCCAATCCTCCGGAACGGTGTAGATGGCGCGTTCCTTCAGGTTCGCCAGGCTGACCAAATACATCGTGCGCTCCCCGAAATAGCAAAACGAGCGGCTATCCGGCAAAAGGGCCAGCGATCGAGCGTCCACGGCCTTCCGGTCCGTCAATTGTTGGGTCTCGCCGGACTTTAAATTCATGCGGAAAGCCTGGGGCGAACCATTGCGGTCGCAACTGTAAAGCAGCAGGTTGCTGTTGCGGGAGATGACTCGATTGTAAGCCGCCGGCAAAGTACTGCTGTACGAGGGTTCGGTCAGGCGGTATACGGTGAATTCGGTGACAACATCGCTATACCGGTTCCATTCCGATTCGTAGACTTCGCCTTTTTGAGTCTTGACGTCGTTTGCCAGAGCGCGAGTCGCGAGGAAGGTGGATGCCACGAACGACCGGCGCGAGACGTGGCGCGACCAAACCGCCATCCTTCGATGGTAGCGCAGCAGGCGCGATTCGGTCCGCAACGGCCCGGGTCGAACAGCACGGCATATGTCGAAGCCATGACGACTTTTACTGTCAACCCTTAGCGACGAGAAATCTTCACATCTTAGTCATTGGTCTGAAAACATTTTCGGAAACAAATGTTCTATGCGATCAACGCAGCTCGTTAGTGCCGGACCGGTTCGATGCCTCTGGAAAGAACCAGCGGCCGCTAAAAACTACTCCACCGCGGTTTCGCTTCACAGCCACACGATGCATTCCCGCGAGTACATGGATTTTATCCCCCGTGTGATGCGCCTGGCGCCGCCCGCGGACGCTCTGCGGCGCCTCATTGAACAAACCCACACGCGCCGCACCGGCAAACAAGTGGCGTATGACCGTGCGTTTTGGCGTCCGCCGCTGCACCCGCGCGCTGCCTACGAGCTGGAGGCCGATCAGATCCGCAACCTGCTGGGTCTGCGGCCGCTGGTCTCCATCACCGATCACGATGACCTGGAAGCCTGCGCGGAATTGCACGCCATCGATATTGACGTCCCCTATTCATCGGAGTGGACCGTTCCCTACAAGGACACGGTGTTCCATATCGGCGTGCACAACCTCCCGCCGGAACAGGCCCGGAGCCTGGCAGCGGAGATGGAGCACTGCCGTGCCAATCCCACGCCGCAATATTTTCGTCCGGTGTTGGCGGCGTTAGATGCCTTGCCCGGCGTTCTCCTAGTTCTGAACCATCCATTCTGCAATGAGGAGCGCGTCGACCGCCCGAGGCACATTCGTTTGCTCCTAGAATTTCTGGCCACATACGGCCAGTGGCTTCACGCTCTGGAGCTGAATGGATTGCAGCCGACCGGCGACAACCGCGAGACCATCAAACTGGCCGCAGAAAAAGGCTTCCCCGTCATATCCGGCGGCGATCGCCACTGCCGCGAGGCCAACGCCAATGTGAATCTCACCAATGCGGCCAGCTTCGACGAATTCGTCGATGAAGTCCGCAGGGAAGCCTTCAGCCTGGTGCTCTTCCTGCCGCAGTATCGCGAGCCCATTGCCGCCCGGTACATCGAATTTATCTGGCATGCGGTTCAGCCCTACCCCGAGTTGCCTGGCAGAGAGCGCTGGGTGGATCGCGTCTTCTACGACTCCGTAGATGGCGAAGTGCTGCCGCTATCAGTCCAATGGCCCTCTGGCGGCCCCGCTCCCATTCGCTGGTTTCTATCGGCGGTAGAGTTCCTGGCGACACCTCACATGCGTGCTACGCTGCGACGCGCGCTCGGCGAACAAAACGAGATCGGTGCATGAACACCGTAGAGAGTGCGCCCCGCATCGCTTTGCTGGCGGACACGTACTACGAGGTGAACGGCGCGGCCCGCACTTGCCGCGAATGGGAGGCGTTCGCGCGCGAACGGGAGCTACCGTTCTTTTGTGTTCGCTGGGGGAAACGGCCGGCGTTGTCCGCCCACGGACCGGTGTGGACCATGGACCTGGTGCGCAGCCGATGGGCGGTGCCCATCGATCCCGATCTCTACTTCGATCTCCGATTCGCTCACTTGTGTAAGTTGATCGAACCGGAATTGGAACGCTTCCGGCCGGACTTCATCCACATCACTAGCCCCGGCGATCTCGGCATCCTGGGCGCTGTGCTGGCGGCGCGTCTCAAAACAAGACTTGGCCTGTCCTGGCATACGAACCTGCACGAATTCGCCGGCCGTCGTATCGATCAGGCGCTGTCCTTCGTCCCCGCCGGTCCCCGCGCGGCCGCTGTCCGCAAGACAGAGGACTTTGTTCTGGACAAGGTTTGCTGGTTCTTTGGCCGTGGCGATCTGCTGTTCGCTCCGAACCCGGAGCTAATTGCACTGCTGGCTGCGCGCACCGGCAAACCGGTCTTTCCCATGGCACGCGGCGTCGACACTACGCTGTTTACGCCGGCGCGGCGAGCCCGCGGGGATTGCGATCTGGTCTTAGGGTTCGTAGGCCGCTTGATGCCGGAAAAGAACCTGCGCCTGCTACCGCGCGTGTTGGCCGAGTTGCGGGCCGCCGGGATTCGCGAAGTGCGCTTCCAGATCACTGGCCACGGAAGCGAACAGGAATGGCTGGCGCGCCATCTGCCCCAAGCCGAACTCACCGGCGTGCTCACTGGCGAGCCTCTCGCGCGCGCTTACGCCAATATGGATATCTTCCTGTTCCCGTCCCGCACGGACACGTTTGGCAACGTGGTGCAGGAGGCCCTGGCATCGGGTGTGTCGGCAGTAGTAACGGATTCCGGCGGCCCGCGTTTTATCGTCCGCGATGGCATCACCGGCTTCGTTGCTTCCAGCGACGACGAATTTTGCGCCCGCGTGTTAACCATCGCGCGTGACGAGAAACTGCGGCGCAAAATGGCCTCGGCCGCCCGGCGCGAGATGCTCGAAAAGTCGTGGAGCCGCGTGTTCGAGTAAAGTACATGAGGGCTATGCCAGAGCTTTCCAGAGCGTTTGAGTCCGCAACCGTGGTTACCGTGGCGCTCGATGTGCTGAAGCGCCCATGGTCGTTGGTGCTCGCGTGGAATTGGAAGGCGGGCTTATTGAGCGGGCTCTTTCGGGCGGTGGTGTTCGCGATTGCCGCCGGGCTTCACCGTCGCGGCGTCATGCACGGCTTATGCATCGAACTGACGTTTCGCGTGTTGGCCGGTGGGTTGTGTGGGGTTCCCTCCTGCAAACGTTTCGTACGGCGCAGCCGCCCTGGCTCGCGGGGTTGGGAGTAGTTGTAGTGCTTCCGGGCTCCATCCACGTGCTGGAATTCGCCCTTCTCAAAGCAGGCCACGCCGCGGGGATCCGCGCGGGGATGCTCGTGTCGATCGCGTTGAGCGCCGTGTCGCTGCTCGTGAACTGGGGATTGATGAAGCGCGGGCTGCTCTTGACGGGAAAGGGAGGCGCGCTGCGCACCGATTTCGCGCGCCTGCCGGTTCTGGCAGCCGCTCTAGTCACCGGCCGGCGACAAACCAACGCCGGTCCCGCAGAGCCATAAACATGTCCATTAAGACACTGCACCTCACGAACTGTTTTCACTCGGAAAGCGGTGGAATTGCCACCTTCTATCGCGAGCTATTGAAGAGCGCGGAACGGCTGGAACGACACATCCGACTGGTGGTCCCGAGCGACCGCAGCCACACGGAAATACATGGCCGCTACGGCAAGATCTACTACGTCCCGGCCGCACCCTCGCGCCTGAGTCCCGGATACCGCCTCCTGATGCCGTCCCAATATCTTTTGCCTCGCTCTCCCCTACGCTGCATCCTGGCTGAGGAGAAGCCCGAACTGGTGGAGTGTTGCGACAAGTACACCTTAAATTACCTGGCCGCGTTACTGCGCCGGGGCTGGCTGGGGCTCGGAACATACCGGCCGGCCATGGTGGGCTTGACCTGCGAGCGAATGGACGAAAACGTGGCGAGCTATCTTTCGGCCGGTAAACGCGGCAAGTCGTGGTGTCGTGCTTACCTCAAGTGGCTGTACTTCCCCATGTTCGACCACCACATAGCGGTGTCTCAGCATACCGCGGGCGAGCTTCGCGAAGTGTCGCACGGGCATGACGTCAGGCGCGGCGTCTGGGTGCGCTCCATGGGCGCCTCGTGCGGATTATTTCGTCCGGAACGGCGGAGTCCGGAGAAGGGACAATGGTTGCGTTCCCTCACTGCTGCGCCCGATACAGCCAGGCTGTTGCTCTACGCCGGGCGGCTAGTCCCCGAAAAGAATCTGCAATTGCTGCTGGAAACGCTGGCGTGGCTCGAGCAAGACGCGCCCGGAGTTTTCCACCTGGTGGTGGCTGGCCAGGGGTCACAACGCGCCAGCCTCGAGACGCAGTGTAATCAGCGACTGCCGGGCGCGGCGTACTTCCTGGGGCATATCGCCGATCGCGAACTGCTGGCCGATGTCTACGCCAACTGTGAAGCATTCTTGCATCCCAATCCGCGCGAGCCCTTCGGGATCGCTCCCCTGGAAGCCATGGCATCCGGCTTACCTTTGGTTGCCCCCAGCAGCGGTGGCATCGCCACCTATGCCAATTCGCAGAACGCCTGGCTGGCAAACCCCGATCCGGAGTCCTTTGCGCAAGCGGTGCACGCGATCTGCGGCGATGCGCAGGCTGCCTCCGCACGCTGCCGCGCTGCCCGCGCCACTGCGGAACGGTACGATTGGGATGGAATCGCGGAAGGATTCTTCGAACTCTACGATGAGTTGCACGCGCTGGTGCAGGGAGGGCGTGCGGAGCCATCCATCGCCCCAGCGTTTTATTCTACAGAAAGGACTAGCCCGAGCTGCCAGATATGAAGAATCGAAGCCTGCCACTCACGCGACGCGCCTGGACGCGGATCCTCGGCGGCGCAGCTTTATGGAATGTGGTGCGGCGCGCACCGGCGGATGTTCAGCCAGGGGTCGAGCGGCTTACCTGGGACGCGCAGCCCGGAGTCGGCGGCAGCGAGCGGCGATACCGCGCGGATGCACAGGTGCTGCTTCTCTCCCTGCCCCTACTACGCCGCGAGGACGTTGGCAGGGGCAGCGTGGCTTGGCGCGAGTCTACGCCGCTGGGGGGCACCTCCGTGCGGTTGCTGGAGTTCACCGGTTTCTCGCGTCCGGATCGGGCCGCCGGCTTGAACCGGCTGGGCTTTCTGCGGGAGATCTCTCGCATGACCGGCGATGCCGTAACCGAGTCCCTCTACTTCGGCGTGATGACATCCTCGCCCGAGGAGAACGTCGAGGAAGCCCGAAAGGCACTGCACTCTCGCGCCAGCGAAGTGACCTATACCGCCATCGATGGCCGAATTGGGCCGGGCGAAGGTCAAACCGTGACTGCCCATTTTGCGGCGCCGGCGGGTTGGTCGATCGACAACCAAGGTGAACTGCTGGAGCGGGCGCAGCGGGCTCTCTCTGCCGGGTCGAAAGACCGGTCGGAGACCCACAGCGAAAGCGCCAGCGCGCCACCATTTCTGCACGCGTTGGCGGGTCTGCTGCGTCAGCCTGCGCGGAACGAGACCACTTACGCCTACGCCGGAAGGCTATACCGTCTCTGGCTAAGCCAGTCGCTGGACCAGCAAGCTACCGCGCATTTTCGAGCGCAAGGCCTGCTTGCAGCCGACGCGTGCGCGATTCGTGCAGCGGGCAAGGTCCGTCGGGAAAGCGGAGGCGCCGAGAAGCACTTCCGGCTGTGGTTCCAGCAAGGAGCGCCGAGACCGCTGCCATTGCGCATCGAATACCTACCCAAATCGTATCTTCGATTAATTTTCGAGGCGGAGGGCTGACGACTAGAGAGCTCCGGGCCCGCATTGCTACCGGCGCTTAGCGGTTTCCGCCCTGCGCTTCCGCCTGGTCGCCCAGTACCTTTTCATTCGCTTCGAGACTTCCTGACGCTCATCCAGCCCCATCGTCTTGCGGCCTCGACGCTTGGCACTTGCTGCTGGGGTCGGGGCGTCGGCGCTCCCGGAGAGTCGCAGTTCTTCCAGGGAGGCAATGACGTGCTCGAGTTTCTGTTTCTGCGCGTACAACTCTTTCAAAGCTCTATAAAGGTGCATCGCCATCGCTAACTGCCAGACCCTAGGGCAGTATACCCCAGAAACCTGTTAGTTTTTGGCGTTTTGTAACAGAAGACAGCCTAGCTCGAGAGAGCTATAGCAACACTCGCGGACGGTCGCTCTTACGCCCAGTTGCGGCAACGGAATGGCAGCAGGAGCCAATCGCTGACCATCTGCAATCTTCGGCAGTCGGGACACTCGGTCGAGCAGTTTCCCGCGGTATGCTCCACCAGGTATTGCAGCTGATCGAACAGCACGTCGGTGACCTGTGCCGAACCGGTAGAACTTGAGTTGCGTGTGTCTGCCGGGCTTGTCGCCGACTGGGTTTCCGCACCCTCGGACATTTGACGTTCCCAATCCATGTCGCACTCCTGGCCCGGACGCGACAAGGTCATCCGGTGGTATTAAATATGTATCATTCGCGGCTGGAGGTCGAGTCCCTCGCGTACTGTCATCAGCTATTTGAAGTACTACCCTTGGTGTACCAAGCCCGAAGTACGGGGTCAAGATTTAATTAGCAGTGACCAGAGGGAGCGGCGCATTCGACTCATTTATCGGCCCCGCTGCGCGCGACGTTTCCAGGTATAGCAGCAAGGTAATGACACAGGCGAGAAACACAAACTGTATCTGCGGCCATAGAAACGGGTGGGTCAATGCATACGGTCGCCAGACGTAACACAACGGTGAGATCAGGATCATAGCCACGAGTCGCCCGCGGCCTGATTCAAGCGCCAGCAGCAGCAGCGGCATGAGTACCACAGCGTCGTACAGATAGGCGTGATGGCTGACCAGCAAACCGCCCGCCAAAGCTGCCGCCATGGCTGTCCAAATTTTAGGACTACGCTGAACAATCGAGTACACCAGAACTGTCAGCCCCAGTCCCAACACGATCTCGATTAATTCGTGGCCGGGGAACCAGACGGACATTCCGAAGAAAGTCGGCATCTCCGCGGGGCCGATGTGCTCCCGTTGGATGCTGTGAAGCTCACGGAGCGGCCAATCCATACCCTCAAGGCACGACGATGCTAAGAGTAGCAGCAAGCCTCCGGCGGCTCCTCCGACAGCGCTCCATTTGCGTCTCGCGATCAAGGCGATCGGCAGCAGCAGCGCGAGGTGGAATTTGATGGCGCACAACGAGATCAAAAGTCCCGCGGCCCAATCGTAGTTCTTCTCCAGTAAGCGGCACGCGACAATTGCCAGGAGCAGAAAGATTCCCGTGTCCTGGCCTAAAACCAGGTTGTACACGAACGGGTAGGAGCAGAGCACGAAAGCTCTGGCCCATTTGCTGCCGCCCGGCCACAACATGACGCCGGCAAACATCGCCGCCATATTGAGCAGCCCCCAGAACAACCTTGCAACGGAGTACGGAAGCCAGGTGAGCGGCTTCCAAATCAACGCATAGACGGGTAGACGCAGGAAGGGCAATGGGTGCGGCTTGGGCTGGTAGTTGGCTTCTATCCGAGTAATCCTGTCAACGTCGAAAAGATGTCCCGTGCCCGCGAGCTGGGCGGCTGCGTAGATACCGACAAAGTCATCGTCGGTCCTCACCGCTCTCAGGCTAGCCCAAATGGAAATGCTGGCAACGAGCAGACACAGTATTCCCAAGTAAGCGGGTTTCATGGGGGCAACGATCCGGACAAATCTTAACATTCGGCGTCAGGTGCGCCTTAGTTAACTAGAGTAAGTATGCAGGTGGATAGCAAGCAAAAGTACAGCTGAAATCTAGACGCCGCTCACTTCCAAAGCACGTACCGCCTGGCTCACCGGCTCCAACTCGATGATGGCCACTCCCAGCGGCGCCGTCTTGAGTTCCTCGAATTTCCGCGCGCTCACTAACACCCGACTCTCCAATGATCCGGTCGCGCAGTTATAGGCCTCAACCGCTCGCTCCAGGTTCTTGCCTACCTTGCTCCAGTGATCGGTCATATCGGAAAGCCGCTTGTACAACTCCTTACCCAGCGCGCTGATCTCGGCGGCGTTCTCGGCCAGCTTCTCGTGCCGCCATCCATACGCCACCGCCCGCAATAGCGCAATTAGCGTGGTGGGCGTAGCCAGAATCACGTTCTGCGCCGCTCCAAATTCGATCAGCGACGCATCACTCTCAAGCGCGGCGCTGAAGAAGCACTCACCCGGCAAAAACATGACCGCAAATTCCGGCGCCTGGTCAAACTGCTCCCAATACGACTTGCGGCCCAGGGCGGTCACGTGCGTGCGGACCTGCCGTGCATGATCGGCCAGACGCGCACGCCGCGTGGACTCGTCGCTCGCTTCCATCGCGCGCAGGTAAGCATCGAGCGGCGCCTTGGCATCCACCACCACCGTCTTCCCCGCGGGCAGCCGAACCAGCAGATCAGGCCTCAGACGTCCGTTCTCGGATTGCAGCGTGGCCTGGCTCAAGAAATCGCAGTGCTCCAGCATTCCCGCCATCTCCACCACGCGACGCAATTGGACTTCGCCCCAGTGGCCGCGGACCGTAGGCGAGCGCAGGGCCGTCACCAGCCGCCCGGTCTCGGAACGCAGTTGTTCCTGGGTCTCGATGAGGCTGCGCACCTGCTCGCTTAGCGATGCGTAGGCTCCAGCGCGCGTTCTCTCCAGCTCCTGGATTTTCGTGTCGACCCGGTCCAGCGACGTCCGCACCGGGGTCACCAGGTCTGCGAGCGCACGCTGGCCCCGCTCTAGGTCGCCGCGCGCCACCTCCTGGGTCTGCGCCAACGTCGATTTGGCTAGCTCCAGGAAGCTCTGATTGTTACGCGCCAGGGCGTCGGCCGAGAGCGCGCGGAACGCTTCCAGCGATTCCCGCCGCCGGGCGCGGAACACCGCCCACGCCAGCAGGAAGCCGGCCACGAAACAAAGCACCGGTAGAATGTTTTGCATTCTCTCTATTATCCCCCGCCATCATTTCACGCGGTACAGGTAATATGGGCCGGCGTACGCCACGCGCTCCATGCCCCAGTCCGCTTCATGTCCCAGAAGCGCGTTGCCGGCCGGCGTGCTGCCGCCGCCACCCGTCGCGGCCAGCAGGAAGCGATACCCCGCATGGCGAATAGCCAGACCCGCATCAATGCGCAGATTCTCACGTGGATGCGGCTGGACTTGAGCCGCGCCGAGCGCGCGCCAGTGCCCTTTGGCACTCTGACCGTAAACGTCCAAAGAGACGCCATGGTCGGGGGAGGGCGAGTAGACCACCGCCGACGAGATTGTCTGGAGGTGATCGAAGCGGACCTCGAGAAACATTCCGGCGCGGGTTGATTCCCAGGTCCGCCAGCCCGTAGCCAGATTATCATCGAACACCAGCGGCGCTTCCCATCGATTCGGCCAGGCGCGCAGTTGCCAGTGCGGGCTGGGATACACCAAGTCCGCGCCGGAGTAGATCCGCACCTCGTCGATCTCGCTCTCCGACAGGCTCGGGCCCGGCACCCGGAAACGGAGTGCCTGCAGCGATTCCAGAGGCCAAGCGGCGTGCCACTCCTCAAGCGGGGCGGTGGATTCGAGCGCGTGCCGCAGCGAATCCAGCAGACGGTCGGATTCGGCCGATTGCCATGAGACGCGGACATCGCGGGCCAGATAGGCGTTGGCCACGCTGATCAGCCCGAGGATCTTGGCATCCGGCGGCGTATTCGCTTCGATCATCTTGGCTACCGTGTAATCGTCCAGGTGCCTCTTCAGATAGGCCACCTCCGGCTCCACGCGCAGCGCCGCGGCAATGGGGAATTCGTGCAGGCGGAACGCATAGCGCGTTTCCCGCAGGTCAATCACCGGCGGCCAGCAGAGCGCGGCCTGGATCACGATGGCCGCCCAAGCTGCGGGCCGCGGCAACACCATACCGACAGTAAAACCCAGTGTCGCCACGGCAGGCATGAGAAAGCGCGCGCCAGTATTCGAAAACCACGCCACTCCAAGAATCGCGGCCGCGGTCCAAAGCCACCGTCCCGCACGTTGCCGCAACGCCAGGAGTCCCACCGGTAAGGCGAATAGAAGCGGGCCGAAGCTTCCTTGCAGACGGTCGCCAAATGCCAGCTCCCATGGAACTCCGACGGGACTCACGGGACCGAGCGAGCGCCAACTCGCAACCATTTCCCTTTCTGTAGTCAGATGGAAATGCCCATTCGGGAATAGTCCGTTCAACAGAGGCGCTGCCGGATTGCCTGCCAACACCGCGTTGCGGATGAGCCACGGCGCCATCACCAGCGCCGCGCATCCCGCCACCCACAACGCTGCCCGGAAACGGCGTTGGGCAAGCACGAACAGAACCGCTGCCAGAACGGTAAGGGCTCCGGGAGCTTTGATGGCATAGCAGAAGCCCGCCAGGGCGCCCGCCGCCGCGAGGTAACGGTTGTCATCGGAATCGCGCCAAACCAGCAGCAAGTAAAACGCCGCTAGAGTGAAGAAGACACCGGCCGCATCGGTATACGAAGACGCCCCCGTGGCGCCCACCACGGGTGCGCAGAAATACAAGGCGGCTGCTACGAGCGGCGTCATCTCGCTGAGCCCGAGGCGTCCTCCGATGCGAAAGAACAACGGCACAGTCGCCATCAAAAACGCGAACTCCACGAGTTTCGGCGCCGAGTGACGCCCGAAGGCGAAGGCCACCGTATACAGCATCTCCATTCCCTGCGGCACCATGTCGTAGAACGTGATGCGATCGGGAAAGCCCGCTCGCCGGATGTACTCGTAGGGGAGTCCCAGATGGTAGGTAACACCATCCGCCAGGATCTCGGGCGCAATCGCGTTCACGAAATACCAAAGGGTGTAAGCGCCGAAAATGGCGATGACGAATATCCCCGCCGGATGCAAGACCCTAAGCATCGCTCCCTTTGGTGGCGGCTCGGTAACGCGTGGAGCGGTTAACCGCCACCCTGCGACGGCCGCTGCGCCAGTCAGGAGAAACGCATACCAATAGCCGGCGTGGACCAGGAGCAGCAGGAAGACGAAGAGACTAAGCGCCACCGCTCCCAGGGCAAGCGCGATCTCCGGAGGCGCGGGCGTACGCCGCAGCAACACAGCGCCCAATGCGTAACAGGTGAGAAGTGCGAAACCAGCGCCGAAGAGGATCGAGACTAGCGCAGGCAACAAAGTCAGAGCAGTACGGTGTCGATGGGTTGTTCGGCCACTCCGTCCGCCGCTTGCATATGGCCGTCGCCCGCTGCGACCGCCGCCAAAGCCTCCGGCGCGCCTTGCGCAAGAAAGCGCACTAATTCCTGCTCGGAGCCGTCGAAGAAGCCATCCAGCAGTTCACGGACGGCCGCCCGGCGCATGGCATCGCGCGATGCTTCGGGCGTGTAGAGGAACGAGCGACCTGTCTTGCGCCGCTTCAGCCTGCCCTTGCGAACCAGCCGTTCCAGCACGGTCATGATGGTTGTGTACGCCAGAGGCCGAGACCGGGCGACCACTTCCTGGACGGCTTTGACATTTCCTTCCCGTATGGACCAAAGTGCGTTCAGGCACAAAAGTTCTAGCGGCGGAGGAGTGTCTCGCGCGGTTCGCGGCATCAGCCTTCCAGCTCCGGACTTGCGGGCGCCAGTGCTTGCTTCAGCTTGTCGGCAAACAAGGAGCCGGGCTTCGGGGCAAACAAGGGATGCGTAGCGATGGCGGGTTCCGCTACGGGAGCGTCCAGCGGATCGACCGCCGGTTCAGGTGAGTTGGATGTCACTGCGCGCTGCGGTTCCTCAGTCGGGTTCAGGTATCGATCCTTCTTCAGCGCGGGCCGGGCCAAAGCCGCATTGTAGGTCGTGAAGCAGCCTTCCAACTGTCGATCGTGTTCAATCAGAGCTCGCATGCACTCCATCTTGGAATCGAGGTCGTCAATGTAGTGTAGCAGCAGTGCCTCTGGAAATTGCGGTAATTTGGGCGAACCGTATTCGAGTTGTCCGTGATGGCTCAGAACCATATGTTCTACAAGCGAACGCAGGGCCGGCGGAAAATCGGGCAGGGCTCTCAATTTGTCCGCAATCATACGAAGGCCAATGGAAATGTGGCCTAACAACTGGCCATCGTTAGAGTACGAAAAACCACGTTCGTAATTCAGTTCGTATATCTTACCAATGTCGTGCAGCACGACACCCGTCAGCAGCAGGTCGTAGTCGACATTGGAATAGTGCTGCGCCGTCATCCGCGCCAATGCGCACAGCGACAGCACATGCTCGATGAGGCCGCCCAGAAAAGCGTGATGGATCTGCTTGGCGGCAGGAGCGCGGCGGAAACGCTCGGCAATCTCCGGATCGTCCAGCATCGCTTCGACCAGCCCTTTCAAATGAGGGTTATTCATCTGGCCGACAATACCCCGCAGCTCGCTCCACATTTCACCGGGATCACGCCGCGAGCACGGAAAATAATCCGCGAAATCGACCTCGCTGTTGTCCATCCGGCGCACCTTGTGAATGGTCAGCTGGGGCCGGTTGTGGAACACCTGGATGAGGCCTTTGACCTTCACGAAGTCGTCACGGTCAAAGCCGTCGAGCACGTCGGCCACGTTGTCCCACATCTTGGCGTCGAGCTCACCAGTGCGGTCGCCGAGAAGCAGCGAAAGATACATCTCCCCGCTCTTTTTCTGGCGGATCTCCTTGGAGTGAACCAGAAAACTGGTGGTGATCACCCGGTTGGGTTCGACTTCGTTCACATACGGCGATTTCATTGTTTGGCCGGCGAGGCGCCAGTGGCCGGCGCGGTGGCCGGTGTGGGCGTCGTGTCCGCGGCCGGCTTAGAGCCGCCGCCATGAGGAATGACGAAAAGGATCTTCTTTTTGTGGTGGGCCGCCACTTCTTCCTTGGTAGTCGTTTCCGGCTTCAACTCCACCGCGTCCTTCCAGCGTGTGTCCTTGCCGGGAACCGCGCCGCTATCCACATAGCCGTCTTTGACCTGCAGGAAGGCATCCTGGCGAAGTTTCGCCAGATACTCGCGCAGTTTCGGCGCTACCCGGGGCCCGGCGATCCGTTGCGAAACCTCTTCTTGGACCTCTTCGAAACTGGCCTGCCCTGCTTCGAACCGTTCGTCCACCCGCACGATCAGTAGTCCCGCAGGCACCTTGATGGGATCGGTGACCGCTCCCTTCTTTGCCTGGAAGACAATGTCCTCGATTTCTTTGCGCAGCATCCCGCGCTTGTAGGCGCCGGCCTCGCCGCCGCTTTTCGCGGTGTCGTCGTCGGAATTGTTGCGCGCCAGATCGCTGAACTTCTCCCCTTGTTTGGCGCGCGTCACCAGGTCTTTCGCTTTCTTCTGCGCCGCCGCTACCTGCTGGTCGTTCTTGCCCTCGGTGGAAATCAGAATCTGGCTGATGAAGACCTGCTCGTCGCGCACGAATTCGTTCTTGTGGTCGTCGTAGTATTTCCTCTTTTCAGCCTCTGGAATCGCGATTCGCGAGCTGATCTCCTCGCCGACTACACGTTGGGTGAGCAGTTGGTTGGTTACCTGTTGCTTGAAATCCTCATAGGTCATGCCGGTCTGCTCGCGGACGTACTCGTGGAACTTATCCGGGTCTGTGATCTTGCTCTGCACCTGAATTTCCGCCATGCGTCGAGTGACGTCGGGGTCCACTTTGATTTCGAGATCTTTGCCCTTTTGCACCAGCAGAAGCTGGTCAATCTGGTCGCGCAAAGCGTCCTTTGCCTGTTGTTCGACCGCATCATTCAAGCGGGCTCCCGTCAGGCCCTGGCGGCGAAGTTCCTCGATGAGAAGCGCGCGCGAATGTTCGATCTCGCCGCGCGTGATGATGTCGTTGTTCACCTTGGCGACAATTTCTTCGACGACATGCACGTCGGCGGCGAACGCCATTGGCAAACTAGCTGCGATAAGTACTACAAACCTGTGAAACATATGCGTGAGCTTCTATTTTACCGCTTCGTGGGGCTGCCGACTCCGGCGGGCGAACCGCCAGGCATGTTGCACAATCTGAACCAGATCGGGATACGCAGGTTCCCAGCCCAGGCGCTCGCGCAAACGATCCGGGCACGCCACCAGCCGCGGCGGATCGCCTTCCCGCCGCGCACCCATCACGTACGGAACCCGCTTTCCCGACACTTCTTCCACCGCGCGGATGACTTCCATTACCGAATGTCCCGTTCCCGTTCCGACGTTGAACTGCTCGGAGGCCCCGTCGGCCATCAGGTGTTCAACCGCGAGAATATGCGCTTGCGCCAGATCGTTCACATGGATGTAATCGCGGATACAAGTTCCATCCGGCGTGTCATAGTCGTCCCCGAAGATCGTCATTGCCTGCCCCGTAATCACCGCCCGTAATAGCAAGGGAATCAGGTGGGTTTCCGGATCGTGCTCTTCGCCCAGGCGGCCTTGCGGGTCGGCGCCCGATGCGTTGAAGTATCGCAGTGCAACGCTCCGCAAGTTGTGGATGGTGTCGAACCACCGCAACAGCGTCTCGACCATGACCTTCGACTCCCCGTACGGGTTCACAGGCTGAATCGGAAAAGTCTCCAGAATGGGCGCGCCGGATGGATTGCCGTACACCGCAGCGGTCGATGAAAACACCAGGCGCTTCACACCGGCCTGCACCATAGCGGTGAGCAGCGACAACGAGCCGCCAACGTTGTTGGCGAAGTAGCGCTCCGGCTCGCGCATAGACTCGCCTACCGCGATGAACGCCGCGAAATGGATCACCGCATCGCATTGCTTCCGGCAAATAAGATCGGCCAGCGCAGCGGTGTCGGACAGGTCCAACACATGCAGCCTCTCGCTCGGAACGTTATGCCGGTGGCCTTTGGAGAGGTTGTCCACCACCGTGACATTATGGCCCTGCTCGAGCAGAAGGTGAACAGTGTGGGAACCGATGTATCCGGCGCCGCCAGTGACTAGAATTTTTCGCGGGCTCACGAAGTCTGTTACCGATTGTAGCGGGAGTAGAGCGGCGGCGGGCCGCCATTTTCGCTAAACTTGGGAGGTTACCCCGGAAAGTGAGTGCAGATTGCCACGGAAGCCACGGAGCGTAGTCGCAATCTATCCCGGTTCGTTCGATCCGATTACTAATGGCCACCTCGACCTGATTAAACGCGGGTCGCGGCTATTTGATCGCCTGATCGTTTCCGTGCTGCGCAATGAGATGAAGTCGCCGCCTCTGTTCTCCGTGAGTGAGCGGATGGAAATGTTGTGTGAAGTGGTGCAGGACTATCCGAACGTGGAGGTCGATTCGTTCAACGGGCTTCTGGTGGATTATGCCGATGCGCGTTCGGCCACTGTGCTCCTGCGCGGCATCCGGGCAATTTCGGATTATGAATACGAGTTGCAGACCGCACTCATGAATCGGCGCCTTCGTCCCGGATTGGAGACAGTGTTTCTCCTGTCCAACGAAGCGTATTCGTTCATAAGCTCGCGGCTGGTGAAGGAGGTATTCGGGCTGGGCGGCAGTATCTCCGGCCTGGTGCCGCCTTCGGTTGAAGCGCGCTTACAGCGCCGGATGTCCAAGACTAGGCGGAAGGGTGAATGACTGACACAAAAACAGCAGCTCATACGATAACGGATCGCATTTCTCTTATCAGTGTTTCCTCGACGATGAAAGTCGCGGCGGAAGCTGAGCGCCTGCGCGCGGAAGGTGTCGATATTGTCGACTTCGGCGCCGGCGAACCCGACTTCCCGACGCCCCAAAACATCAAGCAGGCGGCAATTCGAGCGCTCGACGAAAACTTTACCAAGTACACCGCGGTGAGCGGCACGGCCGACTTGAAGAAGGCCGTGTGCGAATATCACGCCAAGAATTTCGGCACCGACTACAAGCCCAACGAGTGCCTGATTACGGTGGGTGGCAAGCACATCATCTTCAACGCCGTGCAAGCCCTCATCAATCCCGGCGATGAAGTGGTAATCCCCGTGCCCTACTGGGTCACTTACCAGGATGTGGTGAACTACGCGGGCGGCAAGTGCGTTTTCGTCAACACCGACGAGGATCGCGGCTTCGTTGTGACGGCAGCTATGATCGAGCCGCACCTGACCGCGCGCACTAAGATGATCATCATCAACTCGCCTTCCAACCCAAGCGGCGCGGTGGTGGATCGCGAGGAGTTTCAGAAGATCTACCGGCTGGCCTCCCAGCGCGGCATTTATCTGATGACCGACGAGTGCTACTGTCGCTTCCTTTACGACAGCCAGCCGTATTCCATCGCCTCCATGCCCGGCTCAAAAGACACTGTGTTGGTGGTTGGCTCGCTGTCCAAAACTTACGCCATGACAGGCTGGCGGATCGGCTACGGTCTGATGCCCGCGCCGATCATCACGGCCATGACCAAGCTACAGAGCCACTCGACATCCAACCCCACTTCGATCGCGCAAAAAGCGGCTGCGGAAGCGCTGCGTGGGCCGCAAGAATCGGTGGACGTCATGTTGGCCGAATACCACCGCCGCCGCGATTTCGTGGTTCGGGCGCTGCGGGCCATCCCAGGCGTGCAGTGCGCCGAGCCGCGTGGGGCGTTCTACGCATATCCCAATTTGAGTGTTGTCATCGGCAAGAGCGGCGTTCAGAACACGGTGCAGCTTTGCGAGCGACTGCTGGCCGACGCCAGGGTGGCGGTGGTGCCCGGGGAGGCTTTCGGCACCAACCGGCACATCCGCCTTTCCTACGCAACTTCCATGAAGGAACTGGAGCGCGGCATCGAGCGCATCCACCAGTTCGTAGTTCAGAATTCCTAGACCATGCCAAAACCGGTACGCCTTACGCCTTCTCCGCGCGAGAAGGTGTGGGGCCGGACCCGCCTGTCACCGTGGTTTCCGGATGCCGACCGGCGCATCGGCGAGGTCTGGTATCTCGCGGAAGAAGAGTTGCCCCTACTGGTCAAACTCCTCTTCACTTCCGAGCGCCTCTCTGTGCAAGTTCATCCCGATGACGGCGAAGACGGCCCCCGCGGCAAAACGGAAATGTGGCACATCCTGGAAGCTGAACCGGGCGCATCCGTCGCGCTAGGCTTCCGCGCGCCGATTACCCGAGAGCGCCTGCTGGAATCTACGCGCACCGGCGAGATCGAAGAACTGCTGCGGTGGATTCCCGTGAATGCGGGCGATACGTATTTCACGCCCGCCCACACCGTGCACGCCATTGGGGGCGGAATTGTACTCTGCGAAATCCAGCAGAATTCCGATGTGACCTATCGCCTATGGGACTACGGCCGCCCGCGCGAACTGCACGTGGCGCAGGCCGGCGCCGTGTCGGATCTCGGCATCCATCCAGGAGCGACTCACCCTGTGGCGCTCGGCGAAGGCCGCGAGCTATTGGTCCGGTCGAAGCACTTCGTCACCGAAGGCGTTCGGCTGGCGGCCGGCCACGAGCATCAACCTTCGGCTGAGCGATGCCAGTTATGGATCTGCCTGCAGGGCCGCGGCAGGATTGATAGTGAGCCAGTCCGGGCGGGTGAGGTGTGGCTGTTGCCAGAGACCGGCGAACAACCCTCGGTCAAGGCCGAGACAGGGATGCGGTTCTTGCGAACGCACGTGTGACACGCGGCGTCGCCTGTACCCGCGGCATAATGAACTTTCCACCAGCGCGCCGATGCCAACTCCCGCTTCCGCTAGCCCGCGCCTCTCGCGCATATGGACCCTTCTGTGCGCGCTCGCGCTGTTCCTGCTAAACGCATACATCTGCCGCGAGCTCTTCGGACTCGAATTCAGCAGCCGCATCGAATCGATCGAGGGCTCGTACATCTCGATCAGCCGCTGGGCCATGAACAACTGGCGCGACCTGACCTGGTTCCCGCTCTGGTACGGCGGCGTGCCGTTTCACCGTGTTTATCAGCCCGGCCTGCATCTCTCGGTTGCGGCGTTCGCCCAACTTGTAGGCTGGAGCGCGCCCCACGCATTTCACTTTCTCACGGCGATCGCGTATTGCGCCGCACCCGTTACGCTCTTCTGGCTGGCCTATCGCTCGACGGGTAGCCGGGCAGTCGGCCTTGTGGCCGGCGCAATCTATTCGCTGTTTTCGCCTGCGTGTTTTCTGGCACCACTGGTTCGTCAGGATATCGGCGGGTGGCTCCTGCCGCGGCGCTACCAGATCCTGGTCCACTACGGCGAAGGACCGCATTTCGCGGCCGTGGCTCTGATTCCGCTGGTGATCTTAGCATTCCACGGCGCGGTAACCGAGCGCCGGAGGATCTTCCTGTTCCTCGCTCCGGCCGCTCTGGCGGCTGTGGTCTTGACTAACTGGCCCGGTCTCGTAGGCTTGTCCATGGCCATCGCTGCCTATGGACTATCGCGCCTCTTCGCCAAACGGAGGATTCACTTACCCACAGTTTTGGGAGTCGCTGTGGTAGCCTACCTGCTCGCGATCGTTTGGGTCCCGCCGTCTATTCTGCCCGCGGTCTTCGGCAATGCGCAGCAATCGGATGCTTCGTATTTCGGAAGGCAGCAACTGCTTCCGTTGTTACTACTGCTGGCCGCGGTGGCGGCACTGCTGGCGGTCTTTCGCCGCTGGCCAATTCAGCCCTGGGCACGTTTCTTCGTCTTCTTTGCTCTGATCACGAGCGCGGTTGTCATGGGCTGGCAGTGGTTCGGCTGGCGGCTGGTGCCGCAAGGGAATCGCTTCGAAGTGGAGTTCGATATGGCGATCGCCGGGGCTTTCGCCTACTTTCTGGTCGCCGGTTTTCGAAAGCTGCCTCGCCGCGCGCAGATCGTGGTGCTGGGAGCCGGACTGCTCTTTGCCATCGCGCAAACCCGCCATTACCGGAGCTACGCCAGGGAATTCACGCACACCCTGGATATCACCTCGACCATCGAATACCGAATGGCCAAATGGTTCGATGGGAATATGAACGGTGCCCGCGTGTTCGCTCCCGGCAATGTTTCACTATGGATGAATCTGTTCACGGATACGCCTCAGGTGATCGGCTGCTGCGATCAGGGCGTTCCGCACGTGGCGTACCGAATCCTCAACTATACGATCTACACCGGACAAGCGATGGGCGCGCGCGAGGCCCAAGACTCCCTGCTTTGGCTGCGAGCTTACGGCGTGCGCGCCATTGGAGTCAGCGGACCGGAGAGCACCAACGCATATAAGCCATTCTGGAATCCCGCGAAGTTCGAGGGACTGCTGCCCGTCCTCTGGCGTGAGGGCGATAACGCGGTCTATCGGATCCCCGCGAAAGCGGCTGATCCGGTACGCGTGATCCCACGATCCGCCGTTGCCCGCCGTACCCCGGAAAACGGCATGGATGTGAAGCCCCTCCAAGCGCTGGTGCAGGCACTGGAAGACGAGAGTTTGCCCACCGCAACCTTTCGCTGGCTGAACCGGCATGAGGCTGTAATCGACGCACAAACCGCCCCGGGACAGCTGATCTTTCTGCAGATCAGCTACGACGCCGGTTGGCGTGCGGAGCAGGATGGTGTGCCGCTGCACATCTCGCCTGATGGCTTAGGCATGATGTACGTCGAGCCGGCTCGTGCGGGGAGCGCGCAGTTGCACCTGATCTACGACGGAGGCACAGAGGCGAAAATAACCCAGGTGCTCTTTGGCTGCGGGCTATTGCTGTGGGCCGCGCTGGTGGTAGTGGCGCCGCGCAGCGCGGCCGGTCGCCTTACCTCGCGTTAGGCCCGGCCTTCTTCACCGTCCGATATGCCTCTCCGATCACAAATCTCGCCATAGGTAATTGCACTTTGCCCGGTGGAAATTCTCGTTTGATCCGCGCCGCGCTTCGGCGCATCGACACCGGCGCCAGGCTTAGGATCCTGTCCCGCCAGGTGTAACGCAGGAGCGACCGAGCATTGTTGTTCTGTTGCCACCATCCATCCCCAAAGGATCAAACATCGGCGCACCAGTGCGTGTGAAAAACGCTGTCGCTTGAACCACCTCGTCCAGTTCAAACATCGCATCGCGCCGCAGAAATTGAAAAAGGTTGTGGACGGTCGGAATGTGAATGTCGTCCAGAACCAAAAGCGCGCCGGTCGCCAGGTGGGGATATAGATAGTAATACTCGAGGTCCGGGAACAGCCGTGTGGCCCGTTGATCAAGACGAGCTGCAACTTTTCCGTAAAGCGATGCCGCGGCAAAGTGGCCTGGGTTGGGCCTTCCACGAAAGTAACTGCGCCCTGACGCAGGAGTGGTGACCGGCGTACATTGGTGACACTGCCACTGCCGCTATCGAACGCAAAGACGGTATGGTCGTCGCTCAAGTGAGAGAACAACAGCGTGCTGGCGCCGGAGCCAGTCTCCACCGAGTGGCGGATTTGTCGCTTTTGAGCAGATCGCGCTATGGCTTCCAACGTCCGTGCCGAGAACGTGCCGGCACTGTGCAGACCCGGGCCCACCTCAGCGATGCGACGGAGAATCTCCTCCCCTAAAACCGCGTCACCTCCGTAAAGTTGAACCCCTGCACCTTCATCGCCGGCACCACCATGTCGACGCTCTCCTCGCCAGAAGCGCGCACCGGCGTCGACAGCGCCTCTACATTCGACAGCAGTTCCATCAGGCTCTGGTTGAAGCGGAAGTTGCGCACGCCGCGGGTTACTTCGCCGCCCTCAATCAGGAAGGTCCCGTCGCGCGTCATGCCCGTGAAGATCTTCTGGTAAGGGTCCACCTCACGGATGTACCAGAAGCGCGTCACCAGGATGCCGCGTTCGGTCGACCGCACCATTTCTGCCACCGTAGAATCGCCGCCCGCGATCACGATGTTCACCGGTGCTTCACCAATCTCGTTGGGCAGCGGGAAGCCGTGGCCGGTCGGCGCCACACCGGCGACGGCGGCTGCCTGGCGGCTATAGGCAATCTCGCGCACCACGCCGCTGTCCACCAACGTAAGCCGCCTCCGTGGCACTCCTTCACCATCGAAGGGCGCGCCGGATTGCAGCGGGTCGCAGACATCGTCGCGGATGGTGATATTCTCTCCAAAAATCTTTTTACCGATGCGGTCGTTGAGAAAGCTGCGGCCGTCGCGGATAGCCGTGGCGCTGAAATCACCGAACATCTGGCCTACCAGGTCGAGCACCGCCGCAGGTTCCAGAACCACGGTATAGCGGCCGGGCGGCGCCACTTGCGGAGCGCGCGAGTGCGCCGCCTTGCCGGCTGCGCTGCGTGCCAGGGCTAGCGGATCCAGATCGCTATGACGACAGGCGCTCGCCTTGGCCCAGCCCGAACTGTCCGCGCCCATTGCTGTAATCGAAAACCGTGCCATGGTTTCGTGGTGCCAGGCGGCCGCACCGGCCGTGTTCATCAACGAAAACATCGACCCGCCGGTGGAGTATATGCCCGCCGCCGTCTGGCCCTGCTCCTCCACCGCGGCAATGGCCTCTGCCACCGCCTGCGCGCGCTCCTGCGGGGTGGCGTTGGCGGTCACTTGATAGAATCGCCGAACCGCGCCCGACTCGGCCGCATGGGCTAGCGGCAGAAGCTCCGGGTCCGGCTCGGTCAGCCGTGTGATAGCAATCGAAGCTTCCACTACCTCCCGAATGCCCTGTTGATCAAGACGGTTGGTGGAGGCCCGAGCGGTCCGCCCGTCGATCACCGGCCGCACCGAAAGGTTCACCTCTCGTTCCGCCACGTTCTGATGAATGGTGTTGTTGGCGAAACGCGTGAGCGCCTGGTCCTCACCGCCGAAGATGACTTCGATATCGGGGACCCCTCGCGCGCGCGCGGCGTCCGCTACCTGGCCGAAAATCGACTCGCACGCCGCGCGGCTGAGCACGTCATCCGGCATACGCGCTCCCGATCTTGATCTTTCGAAACCGCGCGGGACTGGCGCCGTGCCCGGTCCCCATCACTTGCTCCGGCTGGCCTTTGCCGCAGTTGGGCACACCCCACAGGGTCCAATGCTCTGGCCCCGCGATTGCCGCGCACTGGTTCCAGAATTCCGTGGTGATGCCGCTATAGCTTGGGTTCTTCAACATCCGTACGCGTTTGCCGTTGCGAATTTCCCAACCAATCTCGCAGCCGAATTGAAAGTTGTAACGCTTGTCGTCAATCGACCAACTCCGATTGGTCTGCATCGCGATCGCGTGATCGGCATCGTACACTTCGTCGAGCGATTGCTCGCCCGGCTCCAGGCTCACGTTGGTCATGCGGATGAGCGGCAGGCGCCCCCAGCCGTCGGCCCGCATGCAGCCGTTGGAGCGCGACTGGCCAACCTGCGCCGCCGTCTCGCGTGACGTCATGTAGCCAACGAACTGGCCATTGCGGATGATATCGGTGGATTGCGCCGTGACGCCTTCATCATCGAAGGCGAACGTGCCCAGGCCCGGGCCGTGCTGCACACGGGCATCGCACACTACGTTTACGATGTCCGAGCCGTAGCGCAGGCGGCCAAGTTGATCGAGCGTTAGAAAGCTCATGCCCGCATAGTTGGCTTCGGTGCCGAGCACGCGGTCGAGCTCGATGGGGTGACCGATCGACTCGTGGATCTGTAGACCGAGCTGCGAGCTGTCCAGGATCAGGTCGAATTCACCCTCGGGGCACTGGTCCACGGCGTGCAGCGCGACCGCCTCTTCGGCGATACGCGCCGCATGCTCCACCAGCTTCAGCTCCTCAACCAGCTCGTAGCCCTTCAACTGATACTGCCCGCCAAAAGAATTCGGGTAGGAACGGCGCTGGATCTCGCCCTCTTTATAACTGAGGGCGGAAAACCCGGCTCCGGCAGTGTAGCGGGTCTGGTCAATGACGCTGCCCAACGTGGATGCGAACACCTGCCGGCGCCGCTCGAACTGCATGGAAGCTTCCGCCAGACTGATGCCCGGCTGATGCCGCAGCTCCGCATCCACGGCCAACAGCACCGCCAATTGCCGATCGATCGGAATGGTGAACGGATCGATGCGAAACTCGGAAACCCAGGAAGCTTCGTGCTTATCCTCGGGCATCAATACAACGTCACTCTTATGGGCCGCGGTGCCTGCTCGCGCAATCTCCAGGGCCAGGACCGCAGCCGCCTCCAGCCCTTCCTTTGTCAAATCGTCGGTGGCCGCGAAGCCCCAGCAGCCGAAGGCCAGTACGCGTATCCCCACGCCCATGGATTCGGAGCTGGAAACGTGTCCGGCCTTCCCGTTCTTGGTGGAAATTTCGCGGTCGCGGATCTCGATGGCGCGCACATCCGCGTAAGTGACCCCGCGCCGGGCCACCATGTCAAGCGCTTGCAGCGCCGTGTCTTTCATCGCGGTGTGATCAGCCCTCCCAATTTATCCTGCTCACCGGAAGTATTCCGCGGGAAGCGCGTGCCGTACGCTTCGGCATACTTCAACCCGGTCCCCGTGTTGTAAAGCACGATGCGGTCCGCCGGCTTCAGAAACCCCGAGGCCAAGAGTTGCTCGAGCGCGGCCACGCAGGCGGCGCCCTCCGGCGCCGCGAAGATGCCCTCTTCGGAAGCCAGTTGGGCGCCGGCATCGAGCATCGCGGCGTCGCTCACCGCCACCGCCGTACCCCCGCTCTTGCGCACGGATTCCAACACCAGAAAGTCGCCTAATGGTTTGGGCACGCGTAGGCCGCTGGCCACGGTGTGGGCGTCGTCCCAAAACTTGCTGCGTGGCTCGTTCTCCTCGAAGGCGCGCACAATTGGCTGGCAGCCTTCAGCCTGTACCGCAATCATCTTGGGTCTCCGACTGCCGATCCAGCCCAGATGCTCCATTTCCTGGAACGCTTTCCACATCCCGATCATTCCAACACCGCCGCCCGTAGGATAGAAAATCGCGTCCGGCAGTTCCCAGTCCATCTGCTCGGCCACTTCGAGCCCCATGGTCTTCTTTCCTTCAATGCGGTAGGGTTCCTTCAGCGTGCTCACGTCGTACCAGCCCTCAGCCGCGGCGCACTCCGCCACGATGCGCGCGCAATCGCTAATGAGCCCGTTCACCAGGGTGACGTGCGCCCCATAAGCCTTCGATTCCTGGTAATTAGATTCCGGAACATCGCGCGGCAGAAAGATGTGAGCTTCGATCCCCGCCGCCGCGGCATAGGCCGCCAGGGCGCCAGCCGCGTTCCCCGCCGAAGGAATCGCCACCTTCCGGATGCCCAGTTCGGCGCACATGGAAATTGCGCAGGACAAGCCGCGCGCCTTGAACGACCCGGTGGGATTCAGCCCCTCGTCTTTCACCCACAGGTTGTCGGCCCCCAGCCGCGCGCCCAGGCGCTTCGTGCGTAGCAGGGGCGTCCAACCCTCGCCCAGGGAAACGATCGACTCCGTGGCCGGCGGTAGCAGCGGCGCGTACCGCCACATGGTGGAAGGTCCCTGCGACACTTCGCGGCGGCGCCAGCGGTGCCGGATGCGATCCAGGTCGTAGCGCACCAGCAGCGGGCCCCCGCAAGCGCACAGGTTGAGGACAGTCCCAGCCTCAAACCTCTGGCCGCAGAGGCTGCATTCCAGGTGCGTCGGTTTTGGCATTAGGAAATATAAAGTCTATCATCGGGACGCCTTACTAACTTCCGGGCTCTTTCCGACCGGTCTTCCGGAACGTTCTAAACTGTTGCGCCACATCCGTCTAGGGCCGAAATCAGGACCCAAGTCCTATTACGTCCGGATGACTTTTCCATCTGTCAGCCCGCCCCGGCTCGTGATCAGATGTGGGCATGGGACCCGCCGACTTCATGATTTTCCTCTTCGCTGCCCTGGCAGACCTGGCGGCCCTTTTCTTGTTGCGTCGCATGCGCCGTCGCGACCAAGTCAGCCAACGGGTAGTTCGCAGCATGGCTAGCGCGGTGCGCTATCAGCGCATCGAGTAGCCCTTCAGTAAAGCTCCGGATACGCCTCCCGCATTTCGCGCGCCTGCGCTTTCGCCGATTCAATCTGAATCAACGGTCCCTTCCCCATCCCCGGACAATATTTAGCGGTCTTATTCCATTCGCGGCGGCTCTCCACCAGTTCTGGCCAGAATGGAAAGATGCGGCACTGCGTTGGTTTGGCGGGGTGAATCGAGCAGCCGTCGCCGCGTAGAAAATGACATTGCGAATCGCGCGGTGTCCGCAGCCGCAATCTGCGGCGCGTGCGGTACACGTAGCGGCGCTCAAACTCCGCCGCCGCCATGCCCAGAAACGCGGCTGCCCGCACCAGGTCTTGCTCGCTCAAATAAACGAACCCGCGTTGCGTGCAGCATTCCGTGCAACCCGGCTGACACTCGAAGCGAAGCGCTTGCGCCATCAACGGAGTCTCCCCACTTAGTCTACCCGCTTGTTGCATCCGTCGCGCCGCTTGTGTACCATCATTCCTGAACCCGCAAATCTATCGGCCGCACGAGCCAACCTCGTTGCGGCCTTTGTGTTTTTGGGCCACAAAAGGAGCCACTCACATGAGCCAGCAAGCGCAGCGCCACGAGATGACGACCAAGCCGGTGGTGTACCGACTCGCCGAGATGGATGCCGTAAAAGTCCGGCGAGATGTCGTGTACCAGACTACCGAAGCCGGGGTTCTCACTATGGACCTGTACTATCCGCCGGACCCGAAAAGCCAAGCCGCGCCTGCGGTGATCATTGTAGCGGGATATCCAGATGGAGGCTTTGAGAGGATGCTCGGTTGTAAGTTCAAAGAGATGGCGTCGTCGGTCTCGTGGGGCCAGCTCGCCGCGGCTTCGGGCATCGTGGCGGTTACCTATGCCAATCGCGAACCAGTTACGGATCTGGCCCGTTTGCTCGAATACCTGCGGCAGAACGCCGGGGATTTAGGGATCGACCCGAGCCGCATTGCGCTTTGGGCCAGTTCCGGCAACGTGCCGCTGGCATTGGCGACTCTAATGCAGCCCGAGGCTCGGGATTATGTGAAGTGCGGCGTCCTTTGCTACGGATTGACCTTGGACCTCGATGGAGGGACAGGCGTCGCGGAGGCGGCCCGGATGTTCGGCTTCGCCAACCCGTGCGCCGGGAAAACCGTCCGCGATCTGCCCCAGGACCTGCCTCTGTTTGTCGCCCGCGCGGGTCAAGATGCGCCGCAATTGAACGAGGCCCTGGACCGTTTTCTGTCACAGGCCATTGCCTGCAACCTGCCCATCACCTTCGCGAATCACCCGACCGGTCCGCACGCCTTCGATCTAATGCAGGACAGCGAAACCTCCCACGAGATTATCCGGCAAGTGCTGGCCTTTCTAAAGTTCCATCTGCGGGAGCACTAATCGCCTCGATCCATCAGCGCCCTAGTACTGCGACCGCGCTATTTCCACGCCGCGTAGACTGGCTTGCCGACCAGGAATGCCGGATTCGCGCCGGCACGCGGCCGAAACTTCTGCGCCCGGCCGCTATCGACTTCGGCCACGTAGAAATTGCCTTCCTGATCGACAGCGACGCCGTGTACACCCCAGAACCCTCCGGGGAAATCACCCCAAGTGCCCCAGGAGTACAAGAAATTCCCGTTCAGATCGTACTTCAGCATTTTCGACGTGCCGCGATCGAACGCCCATAGCATGCGGTCTGCGCCAATGTAGATCAGGTGAATGTCCGATGGGGGCGCGCCGAAGCTCCACTGGTTGAGAAACTTTCCGTTCTCGTCGAAAACCTGCACGCGGTGGTTGGCGCGGTCGTTGACGAAGACGCGTCGGGTCTGGGGATCTACCGCCACTCCGTGCACGTTGTTCATATATCCCGGGCGCTTTTCGTTCGGCGGGTTGCCCTTCTCACCCCACGCCGTCAGGTACTTGCCGTTCTTGTCGAACTTGACCACACGCGTGTTGGCGTAGCCGTCTGCAACAAAGAACGTGCCGTCGGGCAGCCAGGCCATGAACGTGGGCCGGTAGAAGTGCTTGTCGTCGGATGCATGCACGTTGGGCTCGCCAATGGTTTGCAGGAGCCGCTTGCCATCGTTGCTGAAGATGAAAATAGCGTGCCGGTAATCATCGACGATCCAGACGCGCTTCTCCGGATCGTACGGGCTGATGTAAACCGAGTGCGGGCGCCGCAACATCTTGTCCCATTGCGTCCAGTCCTCAGTCATATTGCCATTGGCGTCTACGACGACGATGCAGTGCTCCCATCGGTAGTCGACGCCGGGCTGACCGACGTCCGAGTCGTCGCCGATTTTTCCATCCTTGGTTTCCAGCGCGCCTGGAGGGCTTGCCGTGGTGGCATCGCGCCATGGCAGCCGGAAATTAGGAAATTCGATGCCCGGGCCAAGCTGCGGCAGCTTGATGGTCTTGGGCCGTTCGATGTTGGGCAGTTCCCCGCGCTGCAGGATGAAGACGCGGTTGGGGCTTTCGGCGAAGACATTCTGGCCCGCGCCCCATGTCCACTTTTCATGGCCCGCCAGCCCGGAAATGGGCTTCGGCCAGTTGGGGACGATGTCATACGCTCCGAACATGTCCTGCCCGCCCACGCCTGGAATCGCGGCGAAGCCGGCGCCCGGTTTCTCCGGGGCGCTCGCGGACCGCAGCCGCGGGCCAAACAGGATGGTGACCGCGAAGATCAACGCAATCGCAATGGACACGGTGGGATGCTTTCGCATGCTTCTCCTCCTCAATACCGCTGTTCATGATATACGAGCGCGGTTACGCGTGGCGGACGGCTTCCATCGGATCGATGGCAATCCAGGGCCTGGCGGAGAAGTACGCGACGAGCAGAGACAGCCCCAGCATCGCGGCGCCGACGGGCACCAGCACTGCCCACTCGACCGGGCTGATCCCATAGAGTTGGGAGCGAAGAAGAATCGTGGCGCCAATGCCTAGCAGTGTCCCGATGGCAACTCCCGCGCCGGCGATGAGCAGTGTCTGGCGCAGAACCATCCGCAGCAATTGCCATGGTTGCGCGCCCAGCGCGACACGGATTCCGAGTTCCTTCTTCCGCTCTCTCACCGAGTACGAGATTGCACCGAACAGCCCGATAATTGCGAGCAAGAGCCCCAGCGCGCTTAGAACCGCCACACCGCCGGCTGTTATGCGCTGGGTGAATAGCGTTAGATTCAACCAGCCCTGAAGGGTGACAGGCTGAATCATAATCTTCAAGCCGAGGCCGCGCAGCGCCTTAGCTAGCGGTTCAATCCACAGGCGGGGATCACCCTTGGTCCTGGCGATGATGCTGATGCCGCCGCGATAGTTTTGGCTCAGAGAGTAATACAGGAACGGACGCACCGGCTCGTCGAGGTCGAGGTATTTGCCGTCAGCCGCTACTCCCACTACGGTGAACTTACGGCCCGGGTTGCCAGCGATTATGGTTCTGCCCACGGGATCTCGCCCCGGCCAAAACATATCCGCCATTTTATGATTGATCACCGCTACTGGCGGGCTGTTCTCGCGGTCTGTCGAATGGAACGCGCGGCCGGCTAGCATCCGAATTCCGAACGTGGCGAAGTAATCGTCGTCCACCACTGTGTGCGCGATGGACGTCGTCTTTACCGTATCGGGAAGTTGTACGGGAACCTGAGTGAACCCGAACAGCGGCAAATCCCAGGCCAGCGAAACCGATTCGACGCCGTGCATTGCCGAAACTGTGCGGCGCAGAGTCTCGTAGAATTGCTTGCCACGCGCCTCTGAGTAGCCTTCGGCTTGGAGATAGGCAGTGACCGCAACCAGATTGCGCGCTGAAAAACCAGGATCGACGTGCCGAAGGTTGTAGAGACTGCTTTGGCAGAGTCCCATACCCACCAGCACCAGCGTGCAGATGGCGATCTGAGTGATGGCCAGCGCGTTCCGCGCACGCCTTTGCGCGTTCCGCCCACCACGATTTCACCGCTCAAGACCTGTGCCAGCGCGGGTGCTGAGGCGTACAGAGCTGGAGCGAGTCCGGTTGCCAGACTGGCGATCAGCATCAGGACGAGCGTAAACGCCAGAACCGTGCTGTCGAACTTTAGATTAAGCCCAAACGAAAAAGCGCCAACCATGGGGAACACGATCGTGAGATCGGAATACCGAGTAACTACCACCGCGGCAATGGAATAACCCAGGACGCCACTGACCGCGCAAAGAATGGTGCTCTCCTTTAGGAATTCCCGGATCAGTCGTCCACGCGGCGCGCCGAGAGCCAATTTAATCGCAGCTTCCTGACGGCGTCCGACGGCAACGGCGAGCAGCAGATTGGCGACATTGGCACACGCGATCAAAAGTACAAGCAGCGCGAGGACCAGTAAGATGCCGGTCATCAATTCGGCAGTGGGAATCGCGTCCGGCGTCAGAAGAGTGGCGCGAGTTACCACGGCAGCACTTTCTTTGTCATCGTTCGGATATGCCGACGCGAGTTGTCCGGACAGAGCCGTCATCTCTGCCTGCGACTGGCGTCGAGTGATTCCCGGCCTAAGCCGGGCGATCAGAATCAGCCGGCGTCTGCTGCGCTGCTTGAGCCAGGAAAAGTCGGTGTCAACCTCTCGAACTGTGGTGAAAAGATCACCGTCGGCGCCATAGAAGGATCCTGTGAAAGACTTGGGTGTCACTCCGACGATAGTGCGTCCGGCAAGAACCTTGCCCACAATTTTCGTGTCAGAGCCAAGACGGTTCCAGCAGGTCCACGTCATCACCGCTAGAGAAGCCTTGCTGGAGTCATCGCCTGGTGAGAAGAAGTGCCCGAGGTACGGCCGGATTCCCATCACTGCGAAATAATTCTCGGATACGGGCCTGGTGATCACCCTTACCTCGCGGCCCCCGAAGTTAATGTCGGCGCTTATGGAAATGGAATTAGGCGCCGCCGCCACATCCGTGAAGACATGATTGTGTTCCCGAAAATATTCATAGTCTGGATAAGAGAATTGGTCGATGGGCGTACCGGCCGAACGAGCGTACAGCATGACCAGCCGGTCCGGCGCCGGAGCCGCGGGAGGCAGTAGCAGGAAATTGTTCGAGATGCTGAGTGCAACTACGCCCAGAGCCATGGCGATGGACAGCGAAAAGGCCGAAATCGCCGCGAGTTTCCAATGACGGCGCAAGGTACGCAGCGGGCGGGGGGTCGCGGCCACGGTGGGTCGATCTGGCACGTCAAATGCCAAAATGCAGCATGCCTTAACTTGCTTCAACTGGGCCAGCTAAAAACATGCCCCACCTTGGCACAGGTGTTGCGTTCGCCTCACGAGGCGGGCTTAGCCATGAACGACGTAATCCAGTTGTAAACTGTAATCTGTAACCGGCCCTCTCCCCGGAGCGTCCCAGGAGAGCGACCGTACGCAGTCGCCTTTGGGCGCGAGTCAATTGCAGGAGGTTCCCGTGAGCCGACGGTTCATCCTGACCTGGGTGGGGGTGCCCCTCTCCCTGATTGTTGCTACCCTTGCGAACTCGGATGGCCGTTTCGATAAGAAGCTCCCTGCCGATCAGCAAGTCCTCCATGTACTGAACCGCCTGACCTTTGGGCCGCGTCCCGGCGACATCGCCGACGTGCGTCGAATCGGCGTCGAAAAGTGGATCGACCTCCAGTTGCATCCTGACCGTATCCCGGAAAACCCTGCGCTGGAAGCCAGGCTCAAGCCGCTCGAGACGCTGCGGATGGAACCGGAACAGATCCTCAAGGATTACCCGCTGGTCCCGGCGGGATTGGCTTTTAAGCCCGTGTTGCTGCCGGAGTTGCTCACCCAGGATCAAGTTCGCCGCGTGACGAATGGAACTGCCGAAGAGCGAATCGGCGTGCTGAACTCGCTCGACGCCGCCAAACGCAAACAAGTTCTGGCGGTAGTCCCGCCGCCGGCTCTGGCGAGCACACCGGAAATCCAGAAGGAGGCCGAGGCGGCGCGCCAGGCGCAGGCGGAAGAGCGCTCCAAGGAAATGCGCCGCCTGATGCCGCCCTTGAACGATCTGCTCAATCCGGATCAAATGAATACGGCGATGCGCGGCAACACGGAACAACTTCGTGCGCTCTTCGATTATCTGGATCCGGAAAAAAGAAAGCAGGTGGCCGGGGTGCTTCCCCCGCAATCGTTGGCGGAATTTCCGGAGTTACGGCGTCAGGGAATGCGCGTCAGGCAACCGCAGCAGGTGTTGACCGAGGACCTGAAGCAGGGCAAAGTCTACCGCGCCCTCTATTCCAACCGGCAACTGGAGGAGGTGCTGGTCGACTTCTGGTTCAACCACTTCAATGTCCAGGAAGGGAAAATGAACGTCCGGCCGTTTGTGGCGAGCTATGAGCGCGACGCCATACGCCCGCACGTGTTCGGACATTTTAAGGACCTGCTGCTCGCTACCGCACAGCATCCGGCGATGCTGTACTACCTGGACAATTACGAATCGATTTCGCCCGGCGCCTTCGACATCGGCCCGTTTGCCGGCCCCGCTCAAGCGATGGCGCAGCAACTGTCGCGCCAGGCACGCGGGTTGAATGAGAACTACGGCCGCGAGGTGATGGAGCTGCATACGCTTGGAGTAGATGGCGGCTACACGCAGCAGGACGTGATCGCAGTGGCACGATGCTTCACCGGCTGGACCATCCGCCAGCCTAACACCAAGCCCGAATTCGTCTTCGCCGGTTTTATGCACGATAGTACCGAGAAAACCGTTCTCGGTCACAAGATCGCCGCTGGCAGGGGAATTGAAGATGGAATGCAGGTCATCGACATCCTGGCCCATCATCCGTCCACGGCCCGCTTCATTTCGAAAGAGCTGGCCCAGCGCTTCGTGGCCGATGATCCGCCGAAATCGCTCGTTGACCGGATGGCGCAGACGTTCACCAAGACTGATGGCGACCTGCGCGCCGTTCTCCAGACCATGTTCTCGTCGCCCGAATTTCTTTCCGAAGGCGCATGGCAGGCCAAGGTAAAGTCGCCGCTGGAATGGGTGGTGAGCGCCGTGCGCGCTTTGGATGCCGACGCCACCGACACCTTCGTACTGGGGCAGCGGATTTCTGATTTGGGCGAGTTGCTTTACGGCAAAGTGGAACCATCGGGTTATCCGAACACGGGCGAAGCATGGCTCAATACGGCGAGCCTGCTGGGACGTATGAACTTCGCGAACTCTCTCGCTTCGGGCCAGATTCCCGGTGTGAAGCTGGATGCGGCGCGGATCGATGGCAAGAACGCGGCTGAGGTCGCGCACGAGTTGCTCTCGCGAGACGCTACCCCGCAAACGCTGGAAGCGCTCGACAAGGGTCTTCAGGGCAAGGATTCGACGGGCCGGTTCGTTGCGGGATTGGTGCTCAGCTCGCCCGATTTCCAAAGGAGGTAAACATGTTGACGCGGCGCTTTTTCTTGCGTGGCTCAGCCATGGCAATGGCAGGTGTAGGCTCGGCGCCTTTGTGGCTGTCGCGGGCCGTGGCGGCGGAAGGAACCAGGCGGAAAGTCCTGGTCGCGATCTTCCAGCGGGGCGCGGCCGACGGGTTGAACATCGTGGCTCCGTTTTTCGAAAAGCGGTACTACGAGCTGCGGCCGAGCATCGCCGTCCAACCTCCCAGTTCCAGCCAGTCCCCCAACGGGCAGAACGGCTCGATCGATCTGGACGGACGCTTTGCCTTGCATCCTTCGTTGCAGCCGCTTAAGGCTCTGTGGGAGAAGCAGCAGCTCGCCATCATCCAGGCGACCGGCTCACCTGACCCGTCACGCTCCCACTTCGACGCACAGGACTACATGGAGTCAGGCACGCCTGGTAAGACTAGCGGCGATGGCTGGCTCAACCGCGCGCTCCCCCCTGCCGGACCCGGCGCCTCGCCACTGCGCGCCATTGCCATGGGTTCTCAACTGCCCCGCACGTTGCGGGGCGATCGTGCCGCCATTGCCGTCAATGATGTTCAATCGTTCCAGATGGGAAATGACACTGCATCCATTCTGGAAAACATGTACGCCACTACCGCGGATGCACGCCTGGAAAGCACCGGCAAAGATGCTTTCGCGGCCATGAAGATGATCCGTTCTCTCAACGGGCTGCCATTCAACAACGCGACTGCCCCGCAATACGCCCAGGGAGGCGAGCTTGGCCGCGGCCTTCAACAGGTCGCGCGTCTGATCAAGGCGGATGTCGGCGTGGAAGCCGCGTTTGCCGAAGTCGGCGGTTGGGATCATCACGGACAGGAGCCTGGCCAGCTCGGCAATCTTCTGCGCCAGTTTGGCATGGCGTTGTCAGCCTTCTACCAGGACATGGGCGACCGCATGGAAGACGTGGTTCTAGTCACCATGTCCGAGTTCGGCCGCACCGCGCAGGAAAACGGCGATAACGGCACCGACCACGGTCATGGAAGCGTCATGATGGTGCTGGGCGGTCCGGTGCGCGGCGGTAAGGTGTACGGTCCATGGCCTGGCCTCCAAGCGGAGCAGCTCTACGAGGGCCGCGACCTGGCCGTCACCACGGACTTCCGCGAGGTGCTGGGAGAGTTGGTCACTGGGCACCTGGGCCAAAAGAACCTGGCCGCGGTCTTCCCCGGTTATCAGCCGGCGAAACCGTTAGGCCTGTTGCGAAGCTAGCGTCAGTTCCATACAGTGGGGCCGACTTCATTCGGCGGCGGGCTTCAGCCCGCTTTCCCCGCGCCATCCGAACCCTGAGGGCCAGCTGAGGCCGGCCGCGACGGGGGGAGGCGCGGCGGTGAGCGAAATCACCACCCCGATTCTGCGGTGGCCGATTTCGGCCAATCTGGTGACCTGCAGCCGACGAAGTATTCCTTAAGGACTTGAGAGGACAGAACTTGCAATTTGGAAATGGGATTGCCTAATAGACAACCGAGGATGCTTATGAGAAAAGGATTGCTAATTGTGGCGGCTGCGCTAATGACGTTAGCCCCCATGAATGCTTCGGCTGCGGTCCGTGGGTTCGTCGCGGTCGGCGGACCTTATTTCGGCGGTTGGTACGGCAGCCCTTATTGGGGAGTGGGACCGTATTGGGGTCCCGCTTACGGCGGTTACTACTACGGCTATCCCAACTCTGGTGAAGTCAAGTTGGACACCAAGGTGAAGGATGCCCAAGTGTTCATCAACGGCTCCTACGCGGGCACGACCCATGAGGCCAAGTCCATGCACCTGCGGCCGGGAAGTTACAACATCGAGATTCGAGAAGGAGGCACCACGCAATTCGCGGAGAAGGTATACGTGGTAGCCGGCAGGACGCTGCACCTGCACCCACAGTTGTGACTCATGCTCCGAAAGGTTTGCCAGAATGACGAGAGATGCTGAACGTTCAAATGTTTGGTGTGAAGAACTCGCAAGCCACGCGCGCAGCGGAGAGGTTCTTCAAAGAGCGCCTGGTGGCGATTCAATTTGTCGATCTCGTTCAGCGGCCCATGGCTCGCGCCGAAATCAAGAGATTCATCGACCGATTCGGTTTGCTGGAGTTGTTGGATCGCGAGGGCAAGGCCTACGTTGATGGCGGCCTCAAATATATGAAGGTCGACCACGCCGAATTGCTCGCCAAGATTGAACGGGAACCGAAGTTACTCCTGCTGCCACTGGTCCGCGCCGGCAGCCTTCTGAGCGTCGGTCACAATGAGCAGGCATGGAAAGAAATGATCTGAAGTGCTCCTGCGCGGAAGCGCGGGTTTGCGTTTTGCTGCGGGCCGGACAGCCCGAATTATAATGGGGGTTCCGCGGCGCACAGTATTCTCGACCAGACCGGGAGGTCAATATGCGGGCTCGACGATTTCCACTGACACCGACTGAAGTGATCGCGCTGCTACTCTGTGGTGTTCTCATGACACAGAGCGGAACACTGTACGCCCAACAGCAGCCGCCACCCCAACAGCAGCCGCCACCCCCACTCCCGCCTCCGGGCCAAACCCTGAGCCCCGATCAACTGGACGATCTGGTGGCGCCCATCGCGCTCTATCCGGATCCGCTGGTCAGCCAGATTCTGGTGGCCACCACGTATCCGCTGGAGGTCGTCGAGGCATTCCAGTGGATGCAGCGGAACCCAGGGCTCACCGGGCCGGCATTGACCCAGGCGGCGGGGCAGCAGAATTGGGATCCCAGCATCCAGGCGCTGGTGATTTTCCCGGACGTCATGAAGCGGTTGAACGACGACGTCACCTGGACCACCAACCTGGGTAACGCGTTTCTGGGCCAGCAGGGCGATGTGATGGATGCTATCCAGAGGATGCGTCGCAAAGCTCAGGACGCCGGCAAGCTGGCATCCACCAGTCAACAGAGAGTCGAGCAAACCACCGACGCCGGGCGGCCCGTGATCGAGATTGTCCCGGCCGACCCCGCTGTATTCTACGTGCCGGCATACGATCCGGCGTGGATCTGGGGCCCGCCTCTTTGGTATCCCTATCCGCGGTGGTATTGGCCGCGCCCCTATGGAGCCGGCGTCTTCTTCGGCTTCGGAGCCGGCATCACGGTGGGCGCTTTCTTCGGCGGCGGTTGGGGTGGCTGGGGTGGCTGGGGATGGCACCCTGGTTGGGGCAACCACACCGTCATCGTCAACAACACCTTCATTACGCGCAATAATTTCAACTCAACGCGGATTATCAACAACCATGGGACCGCCGAGTGGTCGCATGATGCAGCCCACCGGCAGGGTGTACCGTATGCCCGGCCGGAGTTATCGCAGCGCTATCAGGCGCCCGTGCGCCAAAACCTGAGAACGCCCGAAGCCCACAACTTCTCCACACCTGCCAACAACGAGCGTATGGGCGGGCGGCAGATTGAGCCCAATAATTCCAACCGGAACCGCAGCGCATTCGGCGGCATCGAGAACGGTAGGGCGACCCAGGCTCACGTCGATCACGGTTATTCGAGCCTCGGTGGCCGGACGTTCGGGAACGGGGGAGGGGGATCGCGTCCAGCGCCTGCTGCTGCGCCCAGGGGCAATCCGGGCGGGGCCAAGCATCGCTAAGATGGAAGCCAGGAGGGAGTCATGAGACGGGCGAACCAGGAACGAACGAAATTCCCCTTCCGGGCGGTGCTGCTCCCGAGCGCCATTCTCGCATTGGCTGTCACGGGATTGAATGCCGCTCCACAACCCAATCAGCAAACCTTCGCCACGCCGAATGAAGCCGCGCAGGCGACTATCGACGCGGCTGAGCGGAATGACACCGCGGCGATGTTGAAACTGTTTGGCAGCAATGGCAAGGACATCGTGGAATCCGGCGACCCCAACGATGACAAGGCCAGCCGCGCGGATTTCGCCCGGTTGGCGCATCAGAAACTGCAAATCGACCAGGACCCTAGCAACCCTGACCGGGCCAGACTTTTGATCGGTTCACAGGACTGGCCGTTTCCGGTTCCCTTGGTTCGCCAGAATGGGAAATGGTATTTCGATTCGGCGGCCGGAAGACGGGAGATTCTCGCTCATCGAGTGGGTGAGAACGAGGTCAACGCGGTGGAAGTCTGCCGCGGGTATGTGGAAGCGCAAGCGGAGTATGCCAGCCGGGACCGCAATGCCGATGGCGTCCTCGAATACGCGCAACGGATCGCTAGCTCTCCGGGCAGGCAGGATGGGTTATACACGGAAGGCTCGGAAAGCCTCGTCCCCAAAGCCTTCGCTAACGCTGCCATGGCGGACGCCGCGCAGGGCGGCGCGAAACTGGATCGCTATCATGGGTACTATTTCGCCATCCTGAAGGCGCAGGGCCCGGACGCCCCAGCCGGAGCTTTCAACTATCTGGTGAAAGGCAAGATGATTGGCGGATTCGCCCTGGTTGCCTGGCCTGCGGAATACGGTGTCTCCGGAGTCAAGACTTTTATTGTGAATCACCAGGGTTTGGTCTACGAAAAAGATCTTGGCCCTGGGACCGCGACCCTGGCTCGACAAATGACCCGTTTCAATCCCGACAAATCCTGGAAGCCGGTAAAAGAGGAATAAGGGCCAGAATAGAACCGCGACCGTGAGGGAGCGGACAGTCGCGCTCTGGGCGAGCGGGCGCGACCGTAGCGCGCTCCACGAGAATAACATGAGACCATCGAGATATGGACAAAATCCCCGTTGCAGGGCCGAACACGAACGGGCGCACTCTTGGTACGGACTGGTCGATCGCCAACGTGGCAAAACTGCTCCGGTCAAATGCGAATACGGGCGCGTGGGACGGTTCGTGTTCTGCAAGTGGCAGCCGGGCGGCGGTTAATCAGTACTATATCCGCAAGGGTTCCGCGAAACATTTGCCGACCAACGTATCACTGATCTTTATGCGGCTGGCGCAGCAAAGCTGCTGGTACGCATCGCTATGCTTCGCGGGCGCCGATGGCTATCTGCCGTGGAATGCGGAGGCCGCCGAGAAATGGCTCTGGGCACTCTTCGGCGAGGACCGTCCGCGGGTCCTCGTGGAAGGCGTGGAGAACGCGAGTGTCCGGCAATTCACCCTGTCGAGTGGTTGAGCCGCCCGATCTAGGTCGGACCGAGCTGCTGCCTGCCGCGCCGCCGATTCGCGCACTGAAGCGGCCGGCACACTTACCGCATCGACGAATGTGGCCTCACTGTTCTGGTATGGTCCACAGGTAGACGTGATCTCCGTCCACCACTTTCTCCTTGTCGGGTTTCCATTCGCCCATATCGAAACTGTGCGAGACAATGCGCGTGCCTGGCTTGAGCTCACGCAAAAGCCGGGGACGCAAGCGCAGGTTCACTTCCGGCAAAAGATAGAGCGCGACCACTGTTGCTTTGCGTACGTCCGCATCGAACAAGTCTCTTACTTCAAAATTTACGAGGTCGGCCACCCCGTCGCTCCGGGCGTTGTTGCGGGCTTCCTCGATGCGAGCGGGATTAATATCGATTCCGACGCCGCGCGCACCGTATTTCTTCGCTGCGGAAATCACAATGCGCCCGTCCCCGCACCCAAGGTCGTAGACCGTATCGCCACTCGTGACCTTCGCCAGATCGAGCATGACGCCCACAATCTCCGGGGGACTTGGGACGTAAGGAGTATTGATCTGTACCTGTTTTGGTGGACCTTGCCCCTCCACCACACAGATGAGGAGCCCTGCAACGATCGGCAACGGAATGAATCGCATATTGCTCGATTCGTAAGCATCTCCGGTTCCAACGGACGACTTGTCACGTGACTAGACTGATGAGTATCCAGAGCCGCCGAACTGCCCATTCTCAACCTCGCCGGTGACAGCGCGAAAAGATTTTCCCATCCACCGCAAAACCAGCGCCTTACAGCCAAACCCACCCTCCCCGAAACTTACTCCGCCAATCCCAGCGCGCGATAATGAGTTTTGAGCGAACGCCGATGCCACACTGAGTATCCCGCGCGGCCACCTCGCAAACACCATCGGCCCGTCTCGCTTGGTACCAAGCGGAAGCCAAGCCCTAACTGCTTTCGTGGGAACAAACCTTCCTCGAATTCCGCAACGATCGTTTCGGAAACACGCCTATAGACACGGAAAAACAATTGGCCGCGGCCGGGCCGCGCGTTATTGCCAGCCTCCACCCAGCGCTTTATAGAGCTGGACCACGGTAAGCAATTCGGCGAGCCGGATTTGCGCCAGATTCAGTTCCGCCTGGAACTGATCGCGATCGGCATCTAGGGCGTTGAGTAAAGTGTCGACCCCACCGCGATACCGCACATAGGCTAAGCGCGTACGATCTTGGAGTGCGGCCACCAGAAGCTCCTGTTGCACCCGGCTCTCTCTCACTCGTTGATGGGCAATCAAGGCGTCGGATACTTCCGTGAAGCCCGTCTGGATCGCCTTTTCGTATTGCGCCAGTGCGCTCTCGTGCAAAGCTTCCGCCAGTTTCACGTTCGATTTCAGACGTCCGGCTGTGAAGATGGGCTGTGTCACCTGGGGAGTAAAGTTCCAAACCCCGCTGGTTGCGCCGAACAGGCTGGAAAGTTGGTTGCCTTGCCCGCCCAGGAATCCGCTCAAGCTGATTTGCGGAAAGTAAGCGGCGCGGGCGACTCCAATCTCCGCATTCGCGGCGATCAGATTCTGTTCCGCGGCGCGGATGTCGGGACGGCGTTCTAGCAGCGCCGACGGCAATCCGGCCGGCACTTCGGGCGGAACCTGCTGGTCGACGAGGCTCTGTCCGCGCACCACTTCACCCGGATTCTTACCGAGCAACAGGCTGATAGTGTTTTCGGTCTGCTCGATCTGCTGCTGAAGGGTGGGGATGGTTTCCGTCGCCGTGTAAACCAGCTGCTCTCCCTGGCGCAAGTCGAGCAGCGTTGCGATTCCGCCGCCCTGCCGATTCTTGATCAGGTCCAGAGAAGCCTGGCGCGTGGCCAGTGTACGCCGCGAGATCGCCAGCTCATAATCCAGCTCGATTAAGTTGAAATACGACGTCGCGACATCGCTCACCAACGTCGTAACCACAGCTTTGCGCGTCTCGTCGGCGCTCAGCAATTGCGCGCGAGCTGCCTCGGTGGCACGGCGCAACCGGCCCCAGATGTCCACTTCAAAGGAGAGCAGATCCAGCGTCGCCTGGCCAAAGGTCCGCTTTTGGAAAGGCGCTTCTGCCGCCGGCAGCGGCAATTGCCCGTTACGCGAGAAACGCGTAGTCGACACGTCCGCGCTCACGCCGACATTCGGGTATTGCTCAGAACGGGTGATGCCCAAGTTCGCGCGAGCCGCTTCCACCCGCGCCACCGCGTCGCGCAGATCGTAGTTTTGCGCCAACGCCGTTCGTTCGAGGTCTTGCAGCTTTTCGTCTTTGAAAATCTCGAACCACTTCAGGTCCGCCAGCGAAGCCGACTCGTTGGGCGGCAGCGGCGTGGGGGCGCGGAAGGCAGCCGGCGTTTGCACGACCGGACGGCGATAGTTGGGGCCCACGGTACATCCGGTGAACAGGGCAGCCGCCCAAATGACAGCGAAGCGTAACCGGCGCATGATTCAGTCACCCTCCACGGGAGCGGTTTTCCGGACCACGGCCGCCGCCGCGTCCGCTCTTCCTGGCGCCGAGAGCCTCTCCACTACGTAGAAGATCGCAGGCACGAAAAAGATGCCAATCAGGCTGGCCGCCAACATGCCTCCGATTACCGTGGTCCCCATGATCTGCCGCGCAACCGATCCCGCGCCCGAGGCCGTCCATAGCGGTACGCTGCCCAAAATGAAGGCGAACGATGTCATCAGAATCGGACGCAGCCTGAGCCGGGCTCCTTCGAGGGCGGCGTCAACTAGATTCTTTCCCTTGTCGAATTCGTCCTTGGCGAACTCCACGATCAGGATGGCGTTCTTGGCAGCCAGGCCGATCAGCATGACCAGACCGATCTGCGAGTACACATCGCCCTCGATCTGCACCTCATAAGGCGGAAGAAGAGCGCTCAGCACGGTACGCCTCAGCCACAGGACGAAGAAGGCGCCGAACACTGCGACTGGCGTACTCAGAAGCACGCTGAACGGCAGCGTCCAGCTTTCGTACAGGGCCGCCAGGATCAGAAAGACAAATAGTAGCGAGAACCCGAAAATGGCCGCTGGTGGGACGCCCTCCTGCGCTTTCTTCTCCTGAAACGAAATGCCCAGATAGTCGAAACCCATTTCGCGCGGCATAGTCTGGTCGAACGTTTCTTCCAGGGCCTTCATGGCCTGGGCGGAACTGTAACCCGGCGACGCGCTGCCATTGAGTTGCGCGGCCCGGTACATATTGAATCGCATGGTGAATTCGGGGCCGGTCCGCGACTCGAATTTAGTGAGCGCCGACAGTGGCACAGACTGCCCCGTATTGTTCTTAACGTAGAACTGCCCAACGTTTTCGGCCCTTGTGCGAAAGTCCCCTTCCGCCTCGATGTACACCGGCCACTGGCGGCCGAAACGATTGAAGTAGTTCACAAAGTACCCGCCCATGAAGGCCTGAAGGGTCCTGTAGACGTCGGTAAGCGGCACTCCCTGTTTCAGAACTTTGTCCTCATCCACGTTCACGAACTGCTGCGGAACGTTGGGCAGCAGCGTGGTGCTCAAGCCGGCGATCTCAGGACGTTTGCGGGCCGCGGCCATAAAAGTATTCAAGTTGTCGGCGAGGAACTGGACGTCGTTACCGGCGCGATCCTCCAGAGCGAACGTGAATCCGCCGGATGTACCCACACCGGGAATGGCGGGCGGTGAGAAATCGAAGGCGATGCCTTCCGGAAGCGTACTCAATTCACGATTTAAGCGCTGCTTGATCACCTGATACTGCTGCTCTCTGGCCCCACGACTGCTCCATGGGTCCAAGGTGACGAAGAAGAAGGCGTTGTAGCTGGTACGGACTAAACTCAGCAAGCTGAAACCGATCACACTGCTGGTATACTTCACGCCCTTAGTCTGGGAGAGTATGTTCTCAATCTTCCTGGCCACTTCATCGGTACGCTCGAGCGAAGCCGCGTTGGGAAGCTGCAGATTGATGTACATGTAGCCTTGGTCTTCATCCGGCAGAAAACTGGACGGCACCTTGCCGCCGAAATAACCCGCCGCCAAACCGAACCCCACCAGCAGCACCAGCGCGATGGCGCTCTTGCGAACCAGCACTCCCGACCAGCGAACGTAGCTATCGGTCGCGCGCCCGAACACGCGGTTAAACCAGTCGAAGAATCGCCTAAGCAGTCCATGACTTGGCGTCTTCGGTTTGAGTAGCAGGGCGGCCAGGGCCGGGCTGAGGCTCAAGGCATTGAACGCCGAGAGAATGACCGAAACAGCGATGGTTACAGCGAACTGCTGATAGAGCCGTCCGGTGATACCTGGAATAAAGGCGGTGGGCACGAAGACGGCGGATAGTACCAATGCGATGCCGATCACCGGGCCGGCAATCTCTTCCATGGCTTTGAAGGCTGCCTCTTTGGGTGCGAGCCCATCCTCGATGTGGCGCTCCACGGCCTCCACCACTACGATGGCGTCATCCACCACCAGGCCGATCGCCAGAACGAGGCCGAAAAGCGAGAGCGTATTGATGGAGAAGCCGAACAACGGGAAGAACGCGAACGTGCCTACTAGAGCGACGGGAACCGCTAGCAACGGAATCAAGGTGGCGCGCCAGCCCTGCAGGAAAATGTACACAACCACGATCACCAGCAGAATGGCAATCAAAAGAGTCTGGACAATTTCGCGGATCCCCTCGGTCACGGCCTCCGTGGTATCCAGCGAAATCGAATAATCCACGTCGGCGGGGAAGCGTTTCTTCGCTTCGGCCATGAGTTTTTTCACGCCTTCAGCCGCCTCGACGGCGTTAGAACCAGGCAACTGGTAAACCGCGACGAGGGCGCTAGGCCTCCCGTTCAAGCGCCCGATGAGTGTATAATCCTGTGCACCGAGATCGACACGCGCAACGTCCTTGACCCGCACGATGCCGCCATCCAGCGTCTCGCGCACCACAATATCCCCGAATTCCTCCGGCGAGGTGCGGCGGCCACGGGCGCGAACCGAATAGGTGTACTCCTGTCCCTTCGGAATGGGCTCGCTGCCGATCTGGCCGGCCGGGTTCACCGTGTTCTGGGTTTGGATCGCTTGGATAATTTCGGGGACTGTAATGCCGAGCTTGGCTAGTTGGTCGGGTCTGACCCAGAGACGCATGGCGTACTGGCCGGCGCCAAATACCTGGACGCTGCCGATACCGGGGACGCGCGTGAGCTGGTCGTTGAGGTTAATGTACGCGTAGTTCGACAGGAACTTTCCGTCGTAGGTGCCGTGCGGAGAGTTCACCGTGAGAATCATCAGCGGGGCTGTCAAGGTCTTCGACACGTTGACACCCAGAGCATTCACTTCGGCCGGAAGTTGCGGGGCTGCCAGGGCCTGACGTATCTCGGAAAGAATCAGGTCGGTATTCGGGTCGGTCTTGACGTCGAAGTCCACGATCAATCGCATCTGGCCATTGGCGGTGGCGTTCAGCGAGTACATGTAGTTCATGTTGTCGACGCCGCTCATCTGCTGCTCGATGGGCGTGGCCACCGACTGCTCGATGGTCTGGGCGTCCGCACCGGTGTAGGTAGCGGACACCTGGACTTCCGGAGGTGCAATCTGCGGAAACAATGCGATCGGAAGACCGGCGATGCTGACGGCCCCCACGATCACCATCACGATGGAGATCACCATGGCCACAATGGGGCGATTGATGAAGAACTTAGACATAGCCGTTACCTTCCCGATACCTGTGCGGCTGCGACGAACGGTTTTGGCATGACGGTCATACCCGGACGGACTTTTTGGATGCCCTCCGCAACTACACGCTCGCCGGGCTTGAGCCCTCGATCGATGATCCACTGGTTGCCAACGCGCTCAGCCGGAGTGACATTCCGGATGGCGACTTTGTTGTCGGCATCGACCACGGCAACCTGGTAAATCCCCTGCAGCTCGCTCACGGCGCGCTGTGGGACCAGAAGCGCGCGGTCTTTGGTTCGGAGAGAGACGCGGATCCGCGCGTACTGTCCAGGGCGGAGCGTATTTCCCGGGTTGGCGAAGAGCCCAGCCACCCGAATCGCTCCCGTCGCTGGATTCACCTGGCGGTCGGCAAAATAGAAACTCCCCATCTGCGGATAGATCGAGCCATCGGCCAGCATCAGTTCCAGCCGCATTTGTTTGTGCTCGGCGTCCACGGTGGCTTGCGTACTGTAGCGTTTGTGGAAATCCAAATATTCCTGTTCGCTGGCGGTGAAGTAGACTTTGATAGGGTCGAGCGTGGAAACAGTTGTTATCGCGCCGCTGGACGGATTGACCAACGCGCCGACCTGTTGCTGTGCGATCCCCGCAATTCCGTCGATAGGCGAAGTTAGTTCGGTGAAACCGAGATTGATTTGAGCAGTGGCAACCGCGGCCTGCGCCGCCTCGCCCGTCGCCGTAGCCGCCTGTATCTGGGCGCGGGCAGTCTCGACTTGCGCTTGAGCAGCTTGCAGTTGCGCCTTGGCAGCCAGATTGTTTTGAGTGGCGTTGTCGAGATCTTGTTGCGTGATGGCCTGCTGCTCGGCAAGAGGAATGTACCGGTTCACATCAAGTTGTGTGCGCCGCTGGTTGGCCTCGGCAACCGCCACCTGCGCCTCCGCCTGCGTCAACTGCGCCTTGGCCTGTGAGAGCTGGCCATTCGCCGTTGATAGCTGGCCCTTGGCCTGGTCCACGGCCGCCTGGAATGGCCGTGGATCGATTTCAAACAGCAGCTGCCCCTTCTTAACGAACGAGCCTTCCGTGTAATCTTGCTTCAACAAAAAGCCTGGTACTTGCGCTTTGATGTCGGCATTCACCAGACCGTCCAGAGTGCCAATCCACTCGTTATAGATGGGAACGTCCCTTTGCTCGACCGACGCCACCTCTACGACGGGTTGGTCCGGAGTTCTTGCAGCAGAAGTGCTTCGCGTGCAGCCAGCCGCCAGAAGGACCGCAGTAGCGACCACGCCAATTGTGAGCAAACAGACAAATTTCCCTTGTAGACGCATGTCCACTCCTTCACTCCAAGCGCACAGACGGGGTGGCGCTGTTTAAAAACTTGGATGCGCGGAGGCAGTGGATATATTCGACAAAAGATTAACCTCTTTGCCACGGCATAACATCCAGGATTCAGAGGGGTTTAGGCGGTCGGCGAGGGACAACCTTCGCCACATTTACGAATCCGCGCCGGCTGGCGTCGAGCAAAGTTAAGCAAAGCGTCGTCGCTCTCGACGGCGTGTCGCTCGAGGCCCGACCCAGTGGGGCTTTCGGTTCGCGAGTGGCATGTCCCCGGGTTATGCCTCGTGAAAACGGCATAAAGATTGCCTCCCCGCTTCGCATAAAGAACCTATTAAGACTCCATAAAGAAGTCATAAAGTCACTGGCTTTGCTACATCTGGGGGCATCTAATTGAATTAGCGTGAACGAGTGGCGCAAGTCACTCCAACACGTTTAAGGAGGATTAGAGCAGTGATCGTCATGAAATTCGGCGGCTCTTCCATAGCATCTGCCGCGGCCATCGAGTGGGTTGCCGGAATCGTCCAGGCGCGCCTCGACGAGCAGCCTGTGGTTGTGGTCTCGGCCATGGGCAAAACCACCGACCGTTTACTCGAGGCTCTGCAGTATGCGGCTCAGGGGTCAGCCTATTCAGCATGGCGCCGCCTCGAAGACCTGCGTCAATATCATTTCCAGGAGACACAACGGTTGTTGGGAGCAGAGGCCCGCGCATTTCTGGGAAGTCGCATGGCTCCGATGTTCCGTGAGTTGCACACGATTCTGATCGAACTGGAAGAAGGCGAAAAGCTGACGCCGCAGCTTCAGGATGAAGTGCTTAGTTACGGCGAGCGGCTCTCCAGCGAAATCGTGGCCGCCGCTTTCGCGCGTGCCGGAATGAAGACCGCCGCTCTCGACTCTACTAAGGTGATTGTTACGGACGATCGCTTCACCTGCGTCACTCCCCTGTATTGGGAGACCTATGCTAAGCTCCGGCGCACGGCGGCTCTATTTACCGGCGACCGCGTCGTCGTGATGGGCGGATTCATCGGAGCGACGCAAGAAGGCAAAGTAACCACGTTGGGCCGCGGCGGATCCGATTTGACAGCATCACTTGTGGGCGCGGGAATCTCCGCGAGTGAGATTCAGATCTGGACCGATGTGGATGGCATTTTGACTTGTGATCCCCGCGTGCTGCATTGTGGTTACCGCCTGCGCTCGCTGGCGTACGACGAAGCTGACGAGATGGCCCGCCTCGGCGCTAAGGTTTTGTGCCCTAATACCGTGACGCCTGCCGTGCGACAAAATATTCCCATC
>DASZIV010000156.1:0-2561 GCA_035948775.1 Bryobacteraceae bacterium | reverse complement strand
CCCTCTCTCTCCCATGATTATTGTGTGCGAGGAACCATCGGTGACCTGGCTGAGACGGACGCTTCCGGCGTAAAACAGAATTCCGTCATTTGCAGTCGATGACGTCCCCATCATCCCGAGGTAATTCGTACATCCGAAGTTTCCGAAGAACGGGTCGGCATAGATGCTCCCGGCGCTCGGATCGTCCGGGCACTTATCGACGCTAAGGACCCTGTTTGCAGGATCCAATTCTGGCGGCTGGGCGGCGCACCACTCAAAACAGGTGCGCGGACGACCCCAGATAAACCCGCCAAAGTCGATCATCTGATAGACGTCCTTTGCCTCCATGAACGGCAGGAGTTTGGCCTGAAAGCCCCACCAGCGATCTTGGACATTTCCGACGGGGAAGGTCTTGAATGCATTGTGGAAGTGCTGCAAACCAAATCCATATTGCCTGAGATTATTCTGGCATTGGGTTCGCCGCGCCGCCTCGCGCGTGGCCTGCAGACCCGGCAGCAACAGTCCGATCAAGATGCCAAGAATGGCGATGACGACCAGCAACTCGACGAGCGTAAAGCCCGGTGTTCTTGCGGCAGGTCGAGGCATGGGTGAAGTCTCTCTACACTACGGCTCCAAGGCGAAGTCGCGTTGAATGCGATTCTCCGCCACATCGACAAAAACCGTCCACTCCGTCGTCGGTTCCGCGGTCGAAGCCGGCCTGGCGTCCTTCAGCTTCTTGTCAACTAGATGTGCCAACATTTTACTCTTGGATTCGACCCGCCGCACAATCACCCGATGGGGACCGGCCGTCGGCCCGTTGCTGCGGTCGAAGCGATAGTTGCCATCGAGCAGCATCGTCGTTGCCGCCGGGCCGCGGTGTCCTTCGGCCGGGACGAAAGTGATTGATCCGCACAGCTTTTCTCCGCTGGGAAGCGAGACGGCGCCGAACACCGGCAGCCGCGTTGCTCCATCCCCTTTGCCGCAGCCGACCAGCGTCGCTCCTATTCCAAGGAAAATCCACAGCCCAGCCGATCGTCCGCGGTTCAAAGCCAATTTCGCTCCGAATGAAGCCTGATTTGACATTTGGGACGTGAGGCGAGTTCTAACGCCGGTCCAGTCTCGCCCTATGGGCCATTTTAATGCACCGCTGCCCCATTGTGTCTAGCGGGCCGGATTTCTTTTTTTCCCGGTTGTATTCCGCCGAGTAATCGGAAGTATCGTCGGCCGATGCAGCCGCGCCCAAGTTCATGATTGGCACATTTTACCGACTGGGCCGGAACAAACGGCCCGATTGCGCCGCAGAGTTTGGTCAGCCCGGCTTGAGCACTAGCAAGGATTCGCGCAATTCCGCACACGGAATTTTAGTTGCGGCTTTACCAGCCCAAAGAGTTCCCGCAAGCCGTATAAGCCGGACGAATAGATTCGAATTGGTCACGGATGATCGATGGAACGAACACCGGCTAGTCTCCGCGTTCGCATTACGCGCGCTTTATGCGCATTGGCGATCGCGGCTTTGGGCATTGAGACCGGCACGGTTCGCGCCCAGATGCCTGCGGCCGATCCGGCCGACGCGACCTCCCGCGCCGACGCCGGATGCAACGGCTGCAATGACCAACCAAAGCCTCCCGGCGGCGAGGAAGCCAAATCTGCCGACAAGAGCGAGAGCAGCGACCAGAACAAGGAAGAAAAATTCAACGTTTTTGGCCAGGGTACCGTGATTTCGCAGTGGCACGGCACGTTTCTTTCGCCATACAGCGGGCCGCACAGTTTCCTATCCGAAAATGAGCTGGCGACCTCGGAGACGGCCACTCTGTTTATGGGTTTGCGGTTGTGGGACGGAGGTGAACTCTATTTCGATCCGGAGATTTCCGGCGGACTCGGGCTGAGCGACGTGTTCGGCGTCGCCGCATTTCCCAACGGCGACATTCAGCGGGTTGGCAAGCCGGCGCCGACTCCGTACGTCTCACATCTTTACGTAGCGCAAACGCTCGGATTCGGCGGCGAGCAGGAGAAAGTCGAGTCAGGGCCGAATGCCCTGGCCGGGTCACGGGATGTCTCGCGATTGACAGTCTATCTCGGCAAATTCGCGGCCGAGGATTTCTTCGACGGAAACGCCTACAGCCACGATGCCCGCAGCCAGTTCATGAACTGGGCCCTCGAATACAATGCGGCTTGGGACTATCCGGCCGACACTCGCGGCTATACCTATGGCGGCGTGATCGAGCTGAACGAGGCAAACTGGGCCTTTCGGTACGGCCTATTCGCCGAGCCACTGGTGGCGAACGGCCCCGATTTGGATCCGCATTTCGATGCAGCGCACGGCCAAGCCTGGGAACTCGAGGAGCGCTACCGGCTCTTCGAGCATCCGGGCAAGGCAAGGTTCCTGGTGTACTGGAACCGGGCCGACATGGGCAACTATAACGAAGCGACCTTCGATCCGGTGTTTGGCCTGAATATCGCGAATACGCGAAAGTATTCATCGAAATACGGTTACGGTCTCAGTCTGGAGCAAGAGTTCAGCAAGGACCTAGGTGGCTTCCTCCGCTGGGGTTGGGACGACGGCCACACGGAAACGTGGGCCT
>DASZIV010000155.1:0-33405 GCA_035948775.1 Bryobacteraceae bacterium | reverse complement strand
CCCCCGGCGGTCTTGTTTTGGCCATATCATGCGACATTACCTCACGTCCTAGGATCGGAGAGGTCGGTGCGGCAGCGGTTGTGACCACCGTCGGTGACAAGCCGGCCGTTGTTTACCCTGGGTTGCCGCGGTGTTACTGATTTAATAGGGTTCTAGCGGAACTCGTTTAGGCCGCCCGCTGTCTGGTCGGCGGTCGGTATACCCGCTCAAAAGACCAATTGCTATCTGCACGGGTGCGCCTGCGGCTTTTACGGCGATGCCACTCGCGAGTGCCGGTGCACCCCCGCCCTGATTCAGCGCTACCTGGGCAAGATCAGCGGCCCCTTGCTCGACCGCATCGACATTCACGTGGAAGTCCCCGCCGTGCCGTACCAGGAACTCCGCGGAACATCGGCGAGCGAGAGCTCGGCCGAGATCCGCGCGCGGGTGGAACGCGTCCGCGCCACCGGAGAGGCGCGAGGATACGCCAATTCGCGCATGCCTGTTCGCCTGATCCGCACACAGTGCGCCCTCGACGCTTCCGGTGAACGCACACTCGAAATGGCTGTGCGCCGAATGGGACTCTCCGCCCGGGCCCACGATCGCATCCTCAAAGTAGCACGCACCATCGCCGACCTGGACGGCGCTGAGGCCGTCTCCGCCAAACACGTTGCCGAGGCAGTCCGGTACCGCAGTCTCGATCGAAATTATTGGAGTTGACGCCCTTACTACAGCCGGAAGCTGTTGTCGCAGCGGGAATGTGTAAGTTGACACTAACGTAAGCCCATGCTAAAACACGATAGTGCAAAGCCAGACCGAAGCTGCGCTCAAAGCGCTAGCCGAACCGAACCGCCTTGCAATCCTCACGCTCATTCGCGCGAGAGAACTTCCAGCCGGCGAGATTGCAGAGCGCTTTAAGACAACGAGGTCCGCAGTTTCACAACATTTGCGTGTCCTCACCGACGCCGGCCTGCTGACAGAGCGGCATTCGGGTACCAGGCGGCTCTATCGCCTGCGGCCGGAGGGGTTTCGCGGTCTGCGAAAGCTCCTTGATGGTTTCTGGGACGACAAGCTGGACCGCCTGAAGACCGAGGTTGAGCTGGAAGCAAGGAAACGACGTGACTGATAACGAGCCCCTTGTCAAAGAAATCTACATCGACGCGAGCCCTGACCTGGTGTTCAGCTTCTTGAGCGAGCGCGATAAAATGCTGCGCTGGACGGGTCTTACCCTGGAGGTCGATCCTCAACCAGGCGGAGTGTTTTGCCTTAATCCAAATTCAAAAGAAACGGTGAGGGGCGAGTATATCGAGATGATCCGGCCGCGCAGGATCGTTTTCACCTGGGGATGGGAGGACGGCACGGTCGGAGTTCCTCCCGGCTCAACAATCGTCGAGATCGATTTGATCGCCAAGGGCGACGGAACCCTGGTCCGCCTGACGCACCGCGATTTGCCTGGAGGTGCCGTTCGTCCGATGCACGACGCCGGCTGGAATCAGATGCTGGAGCGGTTGAGAATCGTCGCGGAAGGCGGCGATCCCGGCCCTAATCCCGGATGTCCCACTGACCGCGCCGCGCCCCTGGTGCGCGATGCGCTATGAAACCTGACGGGAAGAAAGAGGCCAGCAGCGACGTCAGGAACCATCCGGTGGTTGCGCACGAGCAGTGGCTCGCGGCGCGAACAGCGTTCCTCGCGAAAGAAAAGGAATTCACACGCCTGCGGGAAGAACTGAGCCCGCAGCGGCGTGATCTCCCCTGGGAGCGCGTGGAGAAGGCTTATGTATTCGACGGGCCTCGCGGGAACGAGACACTGGCTGACCTTTTCGCGGGAAAGTCTCAATTGATCGTCCATCACTTCATGCTTGGCCCCGGTTGGGACGCCGGATGTCCAAGCTGCTCGTTCTGGGCCGACAATTACAACGGCATCGACATCCACCTGAAGCATCGCGATATAAACCTCGTCGCCATCTCGCGCGCGCCGTTAGCTAGCCTCGAAGCCTATAAGCGGCGCATGGGCTGGAGTTTCAAATGGGTTTCGTCAAACGGTAACGACTTCAATTTCGATCTCAACGCGTCGTTTACGCCGGAAGAAGTCGCGGACGGAACCGCCTTCTGGAACTACAGGAAGCAAAAGCCCGACTCCACTGAAGTGACCGGCTTCAGCGCGTTCTACAAAGACCCTGACGGACAGATCTTTCACACCTATTCCTGTTATCAGCGTGGCGTGGACATGATTAACGGTGCTTATCACTTCATGGACCTGGCGCCCAAGGGGCGGGATGAGGCCGATCTGCGGCCAACGATGGCCTGGCTCCGCCGGCAGGACGAATACGAGGACTGATTTACGCAAACACTGACTATGATTCTTAATTCCAACCGGAGTGCAAGAGAATGAAGGCAGCAGCAAACAAGCACAAGGTCGTTTCCGAAGCTGAGTGGCTCAAGGCGCGAAAAAAACTTCTCGTCAAGGAAAAGAAGTTCCTACGCCTGCAAGAGGAACTTGGCCTGGAGCGCCGCGGCCTCCCCTGGGTCAAAGTAACGAAGGACTACGTATTCGAAGGACTCAACGGCAAACAGCCGTTAGCCGATTTATTTGAGGGACGCAGTCAACTCGTTATCTATCACTTCATGTTCGGCCCTGATGACAAGCTGGGATGCCCGCACTGCTCCCTTCGGGCTGACTGCTTCAACGGCATCAATGTGCATCTAAAACACCGCGACGTGACGATGATCTGTGTGTCGCGCGCGCCTTTCAAAAAACTGGCGGCCTACAAGAAACGGATGGGCTGGGGTTTCACATGGGTTTCTTCCGGCAACACGGATTTCAATTTCGACTATCACTTTTCTTTTACGCCGGAAGATATGGCTGAGGGGAAGGCTTTCTTTAACTACAAGATTCAAGATCCGGGGCCTTCCGAACGGGAGGGGCACAGCGTGTTCTATAAGGACCAGCGCGGTGACGTTTTCCACACCTATGCGTGTTACTCGCGCGGGAAATGAACTGTTCAATCTCCATTACCATTATCTGGATGTGGTGCCCAAAGGCCGGGATGAGAATGGCCGCGGGCCCTTCTGGGTGAGGAGGCACGACGAATACGATCAATAGGCAGCAAACAAGAGCGGGCGAAATTTCTGGCTTAGACGGCCGCGTGGGGCTGGCCCAACACCGGATGTTTCTCGGCGCCAGTGCCCTCTTATTCATTACGAGCGTGGCCACGACGATCTATCTCTGCCAGTCCATGTCCGGCGGCATGGCCATGCCGGGCGGCTGGACGATGTCGATGGCCTGGATGAGGATGCAAGGCCAAAGCTGGCTCGCCTCCGCCGCCTCGTTCATGGGGATGTGGGTTGTGATGATGGCGGCCATGATGATGCCCGCGCTCGTTCCCACGCTTCTGCGCTATCGCCTGGCGCCCCGCGGGCCGGAGACAATTTACCTCGGCGCGCTGACTATGGTTGTGGGCGCGGGTTACTTCTTCGTGTGGGCGATCATGGGGGCGGTTGTGTATCTGTTGGGTGTTTTTGTGGCAAAGGCCGGGATGTCGTCGGCAGGGCTTTCGCGATCCATGCCCATCGCGGCGGGCATGGTCTTGCTGCTCGCGGGAGGCCAGCAGCTTACGGCCTGGAAGGCGCGTCAGCTATGCCGCTGCCGGTCTGTACCAGCCTTTCGGCAGGAGCTGAATCACGGTACCCGTGGCGCGTGGGCTCACGGCATCCGGCTTGGCATCGACTGCGCTCTGTGCTGCTCAGGTTTGATGGCAGTCTTGCTTGTCACCGGCGTGATGAATCTGGGGGTCATGGCGCTCGTCACAATTGCAATCACGGCCGAGCGGCTATTTCCTGAACCGGAGCGGGCCGCTCGCGGGACAGGTCTCGTCATCATCGCCACTGGGGTTTTTATGATTGGCCGGGCGATGAGCGCCCATTTGAGCTTGTAGGCCGTCTCCGCCAAAGACATTGCCGAGGCCTCCGGTACCGCAGTCTCGATCGAAATTATTGGAGTTGACGCGTTTACTACAGCCGAAAGGTGTTCAGGCGCGAACCGATTTCGTGGGTGACCCGTTCCATGCCCTCGGTGAGGCAGGATTTTGAATCCACAGGAACCAAGGCGACCAGTTCCTCATACGACTATTCTTTATCGGCAGGAAGCGGTGCATAACCCGCGAGGTCCGCCAATCGCCAGCAGATTTGGACCAAGCTGAAGAGGTTCGGCGACCTTTTGGGCTCCTCATGGTGTAGGCGCCGTCTACTCTTGCGCCCGCCGCCCGCGCGCTCTCGTCCGTCAATACAGCTGTGACCAGGCTGTGTCTCCAGAATTTGCGAAGGATTTCAATCCGCAACCATGACCTCACCACCGTACTAAGGGCGATTATTGTCGCCATCGCCTTGATTCGGTTCAACCTGACCAGGCTAACGGCGTGCTTGACGGTCGAGATCTCGCGCGCCACTCCAAACAGGGGAGAATTGGCAAGGTAGGATTTCCGCGGCGAACGTCGGGTCCAGATTGATGACTTCACTGATTTGGCGCGCGCCGACGTCCTCATTGTTAACCATCGCGAGGACGCGGTTGGCGACGTCCGGAAACGGGGGCAGCAAACGGAGTGCCCAAGGTCGCGAGGCTTTTGCTAGCAGTTCAGGCATATCGATTTCAGTGGACGATGTTGTCTCACATGTGGCCATCGGCAGATGCCCCAAGCAGCTTTAGGGGGCCCAGGTTTTTTTACAATTGAGTCGAATCACTCCTGTTGATGCTCGGCGCTTTCTTTACGCCATCAGCCCAGGCGATATCTTTGCCTTCATGGCAGTCGCGGCCCTCTTTCCTAGCGGTCGCGCCGCTAGCCTGTTTCCTCTCAGCTATCTCGTCCCCTTCTTTAGTATGATCATATTATAGGTATGACAAATGGCGAGCATCGAACGAGTCACTGTTACCCTTCCCAACAACCTGCTCAGGGAGATCGACCGGCGGGAAAAGAACCGGAGTAAGTTCGTCGCGGAGGCAATCCGCCACGAACTCGACCTTCGGCGCCGCGCAGACCTTCGGATATCGCTGCAACATCCGCACCCGGAGAGCACGGAGATGGCCGAGCAGGGGATCGAGGAATGGACCCGCAGACTGCCCGCCGAAGATACTGACACGCTGGTTGATAATAGCGCGGGCCGCTCAATCCGGTGGGTGCCAGGCGAGGGCTGGGTGGAGGAGCGCGAGTGAGACTCGGCCGCGGCTTTGTCGTCGTTGTCGAACTAGACCCCACGCTCGGTCACGAACAGCACGGCGTGAGGCCTTGTGTCGTCGTGAGCGATCCGGACATCATCAGCGATCAACGTTTTCCGCTGGTATGCGTAGTGCCGATAACCGGAACTCCTGGCCAGGGACTCCTTTACCCGCCGCTGTCGCCTGGGCGGAGTGGTCTCGCCCGGGAGTCGTTCGCGCTGATTGACCATCTGCGATCCATCGACAAGCGCAGGATACGGCGCGCGTTCGGTGAACTGGAGCGGGGGGAGATTGCGGCCATCGACGAAGGAATGGCGGTGTTTCTCGGCCTCGGTGACCGGCTACATGGTACGGACGCACACCAGTCCACTGACTAGCGTTTTGTTCCGGTGAGCAACTTCTCCAGTTTCCCCAGTGCCGCCTCCAGCCGCTGCGGCTCCTGGAGCACGCCCGCGAATAGATCGCCCTTCTCCCGAAACCGCTCGCGTGCGTTGCGGATGTGAAACTGGCCGGGACGCAGCCCCGGCTGCACCTCGCTCCACTCCAGCGGCGTGGCTACCGGCGCTCCCGGATACGCACGGAGCACGTAGGGAGCGGCAATGGTCTTCGATTTCCCGATTTGCAGATAGTCAAAGTACACGCGGTTCTGCTTGCGCTTGGAGACCGTCCGCGGCGTCGTAAACAGCTCGGGCTTCTCATCGAACACCAGGCGCGCAATCAGCTCCGCAAACGTGCGGGCCTCCTCGTAGCTGTAAATCGGCTCTAGCGAAACGTAGACGTGCATGCCGTCGCCGCCGGTTGTTTTGGGATATCCGGTGAGGCCGATTCTATCGAGCACCCGCTTCACCAGCAGAGCCGCTTCCACGATCATGTCGAACGGGCATTCCTGCGGGTCCAGGTCGATCAGCACGAAATCCGGATTGTCGAGCGTGGGCAAGCGGCTCATCCAGGGATTGTGGTCGATACATCCGAGGTTCACCAGGTACATCAGGCTGGCGCGGTCTTGCGCAAAGACATAGTTGATGGGTCCGTGGTTGTGGTCGGATTCGATCAGTTCCGTGCGCAGCCACGGCGCGAACGCGTCCGGAGTGTTCTTCTGGAAAAAGAACTCCTTCTTGATCCCATCGGGATACCGCTTCAGCGAGAGGGGCCGATCCTTCAAGTACGGCAGGATCAAGTCGGCAATCGCCGCGTAGTAGTTCAACACATCGCGCTTGGTGTAGCCCTCATCCGGGTAATAGACTTTGTTCAGGTTGGTGAACTTGAGGGAATGGCCGTCGATCTGGCGCGTGGCCTCTTTTTCGCTTTCGGCGAACATCTCCTCCGCCACCTCGGGCTCTTCGCGCTTCACGTCCCGCGTCGGGAGGTCGTTGCGAAGTCCCTCGAATACTGGCGCGCGCAGCCGCCGATCCTGGGTCCAAGTGGCATACTTCACCTGGCACACCAGCTCGGGCCGAACCCAGGTCATGCCTTTGTAGGGCTCGGGCATGTCGACAAACGGGCATTTTGGGACGATCAGCGGCGTCAGCCGTTCGTGGAGCGCCTTCAGCATCTTCTGATCGAAGCCGGTCCCTACGTTGCCAACCCAGCGCAGATCGCTGCCATCGTACACGCCCAACACCAGGGCTCCGAAATACTCCCGGTCTCCCTGAGGCTCGGTAAAGCCGCCGATGACGAATTCCTGCGCGTTGACGATTTTGATCTTGAGCCACTCCTTGCTTCGTTTCGACTCATAGACGCTGGTGGCATGCTTGGCGAGGATGCCTTCGAGCCCATGCTCGCGCGCCGCGGCCAGCAATTCCTCGCCCGCACCCGGAAACGCGTCGGAGATCCGCACTACCGGGTTGGGCGTGACAACCTGCTCCAGCAGTTTTCGGCGCTCACTCAGCGCGACATTTCGCAGGTCGTATCCATCGAGGTAGAGCAGGTCGAAAACGAAATACACCACGGGAGTGGAACGCACCAGGTGCGCCACCGAATTTGGGTCGCTATTGGCAATGCGCGACTGGATCAGGTGGAAGCGGGAGACGCCCTTGGCATCGAGCACCGCAATTTCGCCATCGAGCACCGCTTGGCCGGCGGCAATCTGGTGGTGCATCACCGCCAGTTCGGGATACTGCCGTTCGCAGCGGATGCCGCTCCGGGATTGCAGGCGGACCTCCTCGTTGTCGATAAAGGCAATCGCGCGCACACCATCCCACTTCACCTCGAACAGCCAGGCGGCGCCGCGTGGAGGCTGCTCCACCAGCGCCGCCTTCATCGGCTCGATGGCGGCGGGCATTTCGGCCAGGCGCGCGCCTTTCAGGCTCCGGGGGTCAAATTTCGTTTTTTTTTAGGCAGCGCCGCTGGGGCGGGCTCGGCGGTCGCGCTCTTGGCGCCTCGTTTCGCGGGACGACTGCTGGCCCACACCCGGTCGGCGGCTCCGGCGGTCTTGCGTTTGGTTTTGCGCGCTGGCAGATTGCGAGCGATCTCTTCCTGAGTGCGGCCGGAAAGCACGCTCGTGGCATAGCTTTCCACATCCCACCCAGGCACCGCAAACTCGTCCTTCTTTTTGATCAGGAGCCACTCGTTGCCTTTGCCCCGCCCCTTCATGTGTACAATTGCGAAATCGCCATTCAGCTTCTCGCCGTGCAGCCGGAACTTCAGATCGCCGCGCGCCAACTGCTCCGCCCCACTCACGTCGCCCAGTAGCTCGAACGTGCCGCAATCCCACAGCATCACGCTGCCCGCGCCATAGTTACCTTTTGGGATGGTACCCTCGAATTTCCCATATTCGATGGGGTGATCTTCCACGTGCGCCGCAAGATGCTTCACACCCGGGTCCAGCGACGGTCCTTTCGGTACCGCCCACGACTTCAAAACGCCATCGATTTCCAGCCGAAAATCGTAATGTAGACGCGTGGCGTCGTGCCGTTGCACACAAAAATACGGCCTGGCAGGAGACTTGCTCTGCGTCTCGCCCGGAGGCGGTTCGGGAGTGTTCTCAAACCGGCGTTTGGACCGGTACTCTTCTAGAGCCATAAAGCCTTGATTCGCCTTAGTTTACATGATATCTTGAAAATCGCGGAGTACATTTATGGCTGCTAGTGTTTGGAAGGGCCACCTGACCTTTGGCATGGTTTCCTTTCCGGTTCGATTATTCAGCGCGGCGCGCAGCGAGACCGTCAGCTTCAATATGTTGCACAAGGACGACCACTCGCGCATTCGCCAAGTCACCTATTGCCAAGCCGAAGACAAACCGATTTCGCGCAGTGAAACGGTCAAAGGCTACGAGTACGAGAAAGACCACTACGTGGTGATCGACGACGAGGATATCCGGAAGGTGGCCCCCAAGACCGCCAAGGTGATGGAGATCCTGGAATTCGTCAAGGCCGATCAGGTCGATCCTATCTACCTGGAAAGCTCCTACTATGTGGCACCCGACGAAGGCGGCGAGAAGGCGTACGCTCTGCTGTTCGAGGCCTTGAAGGAGTCGCAATACTACGCGGTGGCGAAGGTGGCGATGCACAACCGCGAGCACATCATCGTCCTGCGCCCTGGAGCCAAGGGGATACTTTCGCACACGATGTACTACCAGGATGAGATCCGGCAGGTGGACGAATTCCGCACCGACACCAGCCTGGTGAAAGAGAAAGAGCTCGCCATGGCCAAGATGCTGATCTCTTCACTGGAAGCGGATTTCGAACCCCAGAAATACCACGACACATACCGGGACAACCTGCAGCAGATGATCGAGGCCAAGATCGAGGGCAAGAAGATTGTCGAGACCCCGACTCCGCAAGTGGCTCCGGTGATCGATATCATGGAAGCCCTGAAGAAGAGCCTGGCGGAGAAGCGCAAGCCCGCCCAGGCAGCCACAGCTGCAGCCGGCGGAGAGGAAGGGCCGGTGGAAGTGGCCGCGCCCAAAAAGCGCGCACGAAAAACCGCTGTGTCCTAGAACCGCTGCCTTTGCGTTGCCGAGCCGTGACCAAACGGAGCAGTGTTCTTACTTCTGCCGTTGAAAATACGGGCATTCCAACGCCAAAGGACAGGATCGGCACATGGGCCGCGAGCGCTTGCACAATTCCCGCCCATGACGCTGAAACAACAAGTAGGCCCGAATGAGTTCGCCGCACTCCGCAGGTAGCCCGGCACGGATGGCATCTTGCGCCGAGCGGTACCCCGTCGAATAGCTTTTCGCCTCCTTGCCAAAGCCCAACCGGTGCAGCACATGCACAAACGCCGAAGGCACAGCCGCGACCGGTGCCGTCTTGGTGAACAGGAGGATCTTCTCCGCGCCGGGATCTCCAATGGTCGGGAACTGCTTCAGCGCCTTTTTAGCCTCGGCGTGGGGCTTCTTCAACACCACCGCCAGATTTCCGCCGTGCCTCTCCTGCACCAGGCTGGCGATCTCTTTCAGTCGAGTGGCGCGCAACTCGGGCATAATTCCGCCCAGCCTCATGATGGCGGCCAGTTTCGCGTCGGATGCCGCCAGAATCCGTTCCGTCCCCAGCCCAACCTGGTCCCGCAGCGCGTTAAAACCCTTCGCGCACGTAATATCGTTCGCCGGATAGCCGCAGTTGGCGTAGAGAATCATTTCGAACGGATCAGACGGCCCCACCGGGCGGAGCTTCCCGTAATGTTTCTCTAACCGGTCGAGCGCCTGCGCGACGGTCATGCGTCAAGAGCAGTCTGACCCGCGGGAATCTCAGTGCCCTCCGCGGATCCAATCCGCAATCGTCTTCCAATCGGGATCGTCCTGCGACGTGAATTGCCGGCCGCCGTTATGGAATAGATCGCCGCCGGCGTCTTGCGCCAGCGGATGCTTCAAGAGCCGGCTCTTGAGCGGATCCCCGGCGACTACCAGCTTGCTCACACTCGTAAAGTTCATCCGCGATTGCTCCTCGGTCCAACCCGTGGCGCCGTGCGGTAACTCTTGGAGTTTGAAGGCGCTGTTGCTCGCCGAATGACACGAGACACAACGGGCATGCGCGCCGCGCTTCTTCATAAAGATCGGCTCGACCTTCGTGCGATAGACTTCGAAATCGAGCGTCTGCGCGGCCGCGAAGCCGCCCACTAATACCGCGCCGATTGCCAACCGTCCCAACATCATAAGTTCACCTCGTTTAAACCTCGCCTCAGCTCGCCATAACCGAAGCGCGCGTAATCTGCTTAATATCCGCCGTCCCACACTGGCGCATCGTCAACCGCAACTCCCCGTGCAAAATGTCGAGCACCCGTTCCACGCCGTCTTGCCCGAACGCGCTTAGCCCCCACACATACGGGCGCCCAATGCCAACCCCGCTCGCGCCCAGCGCCAGCGCTTTAAAAACATCGGTACCGCGGCGGAATCCGCCATCGATGAACACCGGCACACGGCTGCCCACCGCATCCACTACTTCACTCAAAGCCTCAATCGTGCCGCGTCCGGTTTCCGTCGATCGGCCGCCGTGGTTCGACACCACTACGCCATCAGCACCGTGGTCCACTGCTGCCTTGGCGTCCTCGCGGGTTTCGAGTCCCTTGAGGATAAGCTTCATCTTCGTCAACTTCTTCAGCCGGTCCACGTATCCCCAATTGGCCGCGGCCGGGTTCATCCCGCCTTCGATCCCTTTGAACATCGGCAGGTCTTCGACCGCCCGGCCCCCACGCGCGCTCGCGTGGCACGCAATGCACTCGCGCGTGTCGGCTCGCCGGAAGCGTTCTGCTGTCTCGAGGTTCCGCCCGCCCAGCAGATCGATAGTCCATACCAGGACCGGACAACCGGCTTCTTCCACGCGGTGCACGAGTTTCTCGGTGCCTTCCCACTTCACCGGCATGTAGAGTTGATACCAGAGCGGCGAGCCCAGAGCCCGCGCCACATCTTCTACCGGTGTAGAACTTGCGCTCGAAAGGATCTGCACGGTCTTCTTGGCTTTCGCGGCGCGCGCGACCGCCACCTCGCCTACCGGATGAAACATCTTGTGGCCACCCACGGGGCAGATGAAGATGGGCGTCTCCCAGGTCTGGCCGAAAACTTCGACTTTTAGGCTAGGCTCAACCACGCCCCCCAGGCGGTGCGGCCGCAGGTCGAATCGTTTGAACCCATCGCGGTTTGCTTTTTGGGTGAGATCGTCGTCCACGCCGGAGGCCATGTAACCCCAATGAGCCGGGGGCAGTACTTTTCGGGCGGCTTCTTCAAAATCCAGTACGCTGGTTGCGTCTTTGGCGGATTCGAGTTTGACAGAGGGGGTCTGTGCCCAAGCTCCCGCAAGCAGCGGGCTTCCTGCGAGGAACTGCAGGAAACGACGGCGGTTACGGGCAGTGGACGACATCATCGCGGGCCATTGTATCACCCCCGGGTCGAACCTCGCTGGCGGAAATTCCGGATCTAAATCGCCCCTTGCTTCGTCTAATAGCTAGACAGAGGGGGATGGATTGCATGTCGAGCGGCCGGGAGCAAGCGAAACTCGCACAGTTACGGGCCAGGACCGATCAGCAATTGCTCGGTCTGGTCTACACCGAATTGGAAACAGCGCTGTGGTCTGAGTCCGGCGGCAACTATACCCAGGCTGCGCGCGCCTATGTGGAAGCTACCCGGTTGCTGCCGCTCCTTGAGAACATTTCGGCGGTGGAGCGGGCGCGGCTCGAAGCTCGCCTGGACATCATTCGGGACCGCATTAGCGAAGAAGCCGCCAGCGCCGCCAGCATTTGTTAACGGCGTCCCGTCTTACTTGCCGATACAGAACGTAGAAAAGATGCGGTTCAGGATGTCATCGGCGGTGGTGGCGCCGCTAATGGCATCGAGCGGCCGCAGGGCAGCGTAAAGATCAAGCAGCAGCATCTCATGAGGAATCGCGGCCGCTACGGCGGTGCGCGCCTTTTCCAAATACTCTGTCGATTCGCGCAGTAACTGCTCGTGGCGGAGGCTTGTGATGAAACCGGACTCCTGCCGCCACACCCCCTTGGGTGCCACGGTTTCCAGGATCGCGTCGCGTAGTTGCGGAACGCCTGCGCCGGTCAAAGCGGACACAGCCATAGCCTCCGGGAGTCCATCCGCCACGCGTGGCAAGTCACACTTGTTTCCGACGAGCAACCAGTGGCCTTGACGTGAAACATGCTCGATCAACTTACGATCGGCGGCCGCCGCGGCCTGCGAAAGGTCGACCACTACCAGCGTCACATCGGCATCGGCCATAGCTTGGTAACTGCGCTCGATGCCGAGTGTCTCCACCAATTCGGTAGCCTCGCGGATGCCAGCGGTATCGTAGAGCTTTACCGGGATGCCGGCGATCGCAGCGGTTTCTGAGACCAGATCACGGGTTGTGCCGGGAATTTCGGTGACGATGGCGCGGTTCTGTTCCAGCAACCCGTTGAACAGGCTGCTCTTCCCCACGTTTGGCCGACCGACGATGGCCAGCGTAAGGCCGTCGCGCACCATATGGCCATAGGCAAAGCTGGCGGCGAGATGATCGATCCCCTGTCGCACTGGTTCCAGGCGGCGCACGATTTCCGCCGCCGAGGCCACGCTCACATCGTCCTCCGCGAAATCGATGCCTGCTTCGAGCAGTGCTATCAACTCCAGCAACTGTTCCTTGAAGGGCGCGATGTGACGCGACACGGAGCCGCCGGCCTGCTGCGCCGCCACGTGCGCCTGATACAACGTGGTGGCCTCAATCAGGTCGCGCACCGCCTCGGCCTGCGGCAGGTCGATGCGGCCATTCAGATAAGCGCGCAATGTGAATTCGCCCGGCTCCGCAAGCCGTGCTCCGGCGTGGAGGGCGCGCTCCAGCGCGCAGCGCAAAACCACTGGCGCTCCGTGGCAGGCAAGTTCCACTACATCTTCCGCGGTGTACGAGCGAGGCTTCTCGAAAAAGGTGGCTACCACTTCGTCCAGGATGCGACCATGCTCGTCAACCAGGTGAGCCAGGCGGGCGCGCCACGGGTCCCAACTGGCGGCATGCGGGAACTGTAAAATGCCCTCGGCGATCTCGCGCGACCGGCTGCCCGATACGCGAACGATACCGATACCGCCGCGGCCAGGAGGCGTAGCAACCGCTACGATGGTGTCGTCCAGTTGGCCCACTCAAACACCATCGGTCCCGGAAAGCACGACGCTATCGGCGGGCGCTGCGCGAACGCGGCGGGCCGCCCCTGCCCCGTTCCGGAGGTCCTCCCCTGCGCGACTCCGGGGGACGCGGCGGCGGCTCAGGAAGACTCGCCATGCCCGCCGGATAGACCACCACCTGGCGAGTCGGCCCCGTTCCCTGGCTCTCGCTGCGCACGGCCGTTTCCCCTCGTAACGAGAGGTGAATCACGCGCCGCTCGCGGCTGTTCATCGGGTTGAACCGGAACGGCACCCCCGTGCGCTTGACCTTTTCGGCGGCCGTGGTGGCGGCCAGGCGCAGCTCCTCGATGCGCAGCAGCCGGTAATCGTTGGCGTCGAAGGAAATGCGCGAGTGGTCCTCGGAAGGCATCCGCAGCATCTCCATGGTGACGTGCTCCAAGGCCAACAGGAGCTCGGCGCGGTTGGCCAGCAGCAGATCCACATCAGGTCCGGTGAACTTCAAGACCAGGTCGGGCGTCTCGAAATCGTCGACCGCGGTCTCCGCATCGTGAACCGTGTAGTTCACCTGGAAACCGCTACTCGTTAAGAGGGGCCGCAACAGGCTGTCGATCCGGGACCCGATCGAGGCCGCGGCATACTTTCGTTCGCTCACGGGCTATTTCCTGCCGTTCTTTTTCTTGGGCGGTGGCGTCACCGATTGCGCGGCTACTTCGGCCGCGTGCGTATGATTGAAAAACCACGTCTGCCCGATCATGACCAGATTGCTGGTCAAGTAGTATAGCACCAGCCCGCTGGGCAACTGGTAGAACATGAACCCGAAAACCAATGGCATCAGCATCATCATGCGCGCCTGGTTGGGATCCGTGCTGGGCGCCGGCATCATCTTCTGCGTGAGGAATTGCGTGACGATCAGGATGATGGGAAGCATCTTGATGGGCAGATGCTCGGGCTGCGAAAGATCGCCGACCCACAGCCAGCTGGCGCCGCGCATTTCCACGGCGACTCGGAACACCGTGTAGAACGGCCAGATGAGAGCGAGCTGGATGATGCTGGGCAAGCAGCCGCCCATGGGATTGACGCCGTTCTTCTTGTACAGGTCCATCTGTTCCTGCTGCTTGTTGGCGGCCTTGGGGTCGCGCATGCTGATGCCCTTGTACTTCTCATTCAGTGCATCGATTTGCGGTTTGAGCGCCTGCATCTTCTTGGCCGACTTCATCTGCGTCAGCCGCAGAGGGAACAGCACGATGTTAATGATGACGGTGATCAGGACGATCGCCCAGCCAAAATTGTGAACGAAGGAGTCGTTCATCCAATTCACGACGAGGAACAGGGGCTTTGCCAGAAACGCCATCCAGCCGAAGCTCACCACTTCGACCAGCTTGGGATTGACGCGCTTGAGAATGTCGAGATCCTTGGGGCCGACGAAGAAGGAGAATCGATTGACAGATCCCGTAGAGACGGCCACACCCGGGAATGCCGCGGGCTTTTCGTCGAACGGTGTCCGCACCGTATCGCTGAAAGTAATCGCCGTCACGGGATCGTTCGTCTCGGGCAGGTAGACGGCTGCAAAATATAGGTCGGCGACGCCAACAAACGAGAAGTTGCCTGTGGCGGTAATCGGACCATTCTTGGCGTCCTTGGCGCTTCGCTCCACCAGTTTGTTTTCCGCCTGGTCGAAATAGAGCGTGCGGGCGGCGGTAGCTTCGTTGGGCGCGTTCAGATCACCAAATCCGCCACGCCACTCAATAGCGTGGGGAACCGGCTTGCCATCGACGGTGACTTCGGTGGTGACCTGCGCGAGATAAGTGTTCTGCTGGAAAAGGAATTCCTTTTTCACCGAAGTGTGGCCGTCGGAGAATTGGTATCGAACGCCGATCCCGTCGGGTACGCCCGACTGCGTGAAGTACGCGAAATTGACGTTAGCGGTGGGCTTCTGCTCCGGAAAGTACAAGGAAAAGGGAAACTCTGTCGTGGCCGTGGTATTCACCAACTCCAGCGGCTTGCCGTCGTTGTTTTTGTACTTCTTCAGCACCCAACTGCGCACGGTGGCGCCCTGGTTACTAAACGCGATGCGATAAACGTCGGTATCGACGATAAACGAAGGCTGCACCTGCTGTGGCGTAGCTGGAATCGAGGGAGCTCCGGAAGGCTCAACCGTCTGCGGGAGCGCGGTCGCCGGCGAGGCGGGTGCGGTCGACACAGGTGTGGTTCCGGCAGGCGTGGCCTTGTTGGCCGCAGGCGGAGGAGTTTTCAAAAAATAGGGCGTGAGGAACATCACCGCGCCCATGAGCAGGAAGGCCAGCAGCAGCCGGACTTCCATGGACATCTCTTTCGGCGGCTTTGTTTCGTCCTGTTTACCGCCGTTGACTGTTTCGGGCATCTCTAAATTCCGTTGTGCCGGGGCTTACCGCACGGGATCATAGCCGCCGGCTTGAAAAGGATGGCAGCGCAACAAGCGGCGCATGCCCATCCAGACTCCCCTGGCCGCGCCGTACCGTTCGACGGCCTCGCGCATGTAATCCGAGCAGGTCGGATGGAAGCGGCATGCCGAAGGCAGCACTGGGGACAATATCCATTTGTACGTTTTCAATCCGCCGATCAGGAGCCATTGCACCGCAGAAAGAGACGCTCCACTTCGCGCTCGAGTTCCGTTACAGGCGCATTCAGAGCTTTCAACCGCGGATTGATGACGATGGAACACTGCGGGTTCAACTGATCGAGATAGCAGCGGACCGCTTCGCGGAACCGCCGCTTGATACGATTACGCACCACGGCTTTACCGATCGCGCGTGGTACGGTGAAGCCGATGCGGGGTCCATCGGGCTGCGGCCCGCGGACGCAAAACGCCGCGAATAGAGGGCTGGAGAAACGGAAACCTTCGTCATAAACCCTTCGGAAATCCTTCGATCGCAGCAGACGTACACGTTTCGGAAAACCGGTGATGGGAAAGCTACCTTTCGGAGCTGACCGTGAGTTTTTTACGGCCCTTCGCCCGGCGACGCGACAACACCGCGCGGCCGTCCTGTGTTTTCATCCGTTTCCGGAAGCCGTGGGTCTTCGCGCGATGGCGGTTATTCGGCTGAAATGTTCGCTTTGGCATTCTGGTCTAGGTATTTAGTATAAGGCACGCGGGGGAAGGCGGGCAAACGGTGGGAGGCGGATGGCTATCGACATTTCTGGAAGTCGTTCGCTACACGCCCATCGAAGCAGGTTGTCCTCTTCTATCCGGTCGGCCGGGCTCAACGTATGGTTGTTAGTGATATGAGGGGAAACAGGAGGTGGCAGCTCGAAACGGGTTCGCATCTGAGCTGCCACTGGAGCGAAATCGCCAACTTTTTGGGTCGTTCTGGAAAGAGAATAAGGCGGATTCGGCCGCCCTGCAATACGCGCTTTGGTTAGCCGCGGAAAAAGCGTCGCGATATGGAAGTACTGGACCGTATCAGTCTCAATGGCCGCAGATGGCTACGGGCGGCAATGCCGTCGCCGAGTATTCCGGTAACGCGCGATTAACCGGCAGCAATTCCTCTCCATCCCCCAGCGGGAGCTCGTCTTGAATCCAGCCGGTGAGCGGGATGTCCCGAAAATAGATGCGCTCCTGCGTAATGACGGTTGCCTGGTAACTTTCGTGTGGACCGGGAGTACGCCGCAGGAACCGGTTCCGCTCGAACCGCAGTTCCGACAAAAGCTCCTCCACGCCCGGCCGGCGCGCCGCGCATTCGCACTCGGCTTTGGCGAGTGCGGCATCGTACTTCGCGGCCAGCACGTGGATCCGCGCTTGCATCACTATCCACACCAGGTAGGCCGCGCCCAGGGCTACCACAATCGGCAGAATCAGCCACTGAATCAGTTCTATAGTCAGTAAGCCCACGCTGGTTTATCGGCGGGAAGTCGAGAAGGGATTAGATACTATACTTAGGTCGTGGCCGAATACGACCGCGAGCTTTCCAACATCGTGGCGGAGTTGAACCGCGCCGCGCCCAGCCAGAAATCCACCGCACGCCTGCCCGAATCGACCGCGTCGCTCGATCAGTTGCTCGAGTTTGCCGCCCGCCGCGGCGCCTCCGATATCCTCTTAATAGCCGGCGCTGCCGCCGTCCTGCGCGTGAACGGCGCGCTGGTGGGCGGGTCGGGTTCGCTGTTGGAACCGGAAGACGTCCGCTCCTTGGTCCTGCCCCTTCTGGAGCCTTCCCAAATGGAGGAGCTGCAGCGGCGGAAGTCGGTCGATCTCGGCTTCGAGCGCGAAGGCCTGGGACGGTTCCGCATCAACCTGCATCATCAGCGCGGAACCCTGGCCGCCAGCATACGGTTGCTGCCTTCCAAGATCCCGTCGCTCGAATCGCTGCATCTCCCGGCGTCGCTTGCCAAGCTGGCCGAGCGGCGTCAGGGCCTGGTGCTGGTGACCGGCCCCACGGGGTGCGGCAAAACTTCCACCCTGGCGGCGCTGATTGACCTGGTGAACACGCGCCGCGCGGCGCATGTGGTGACGATTGAGGACCCGATCGAATACCAGCATTCCAACCGCAGCGCGATCATCGAACAGATCGAAGTAGGGCGCGACACACCGGACTTCGCCGTGACTCTGCGCAGCGTGATGCGGCAGACTCCGGACGTCATCCTGGTGGGTGAGATGCGCGATGCGGAAACCATGAGCACCGCTCTGACGGCAGCCGAGACCGGGCACTTGGTGCTTTCGACTCTGCACACGAACGACGCCATTCAGGCCGTGGGCCGCATCCTGGACTCGTTTCCCGCAACCAACCAGCCGCAGATCCGCCAACAATTGTCGCTGGCCCTGGCCGCCATCATCGCCCAACAGTTAGTACCGGGGAACGATGGCGTGACGCGCTGGCCCGCTACCGAAATCATGATCGCCTCTGACGCCGTGCGCGCGCTGGTACGCAAGGGCGACGACCATCAGCTGCGGTCCCAGATCGGGACCGGCAAGGCGGAAGGCATGATGACGATGGAGCAGTCCCTGGCCGAGCTGGTGCGGGCCGGCAGGATCACCCGCGACACCGCCCTGGCGCATTGCTTCCGCACCGACGACCTGACGCGGTACTTGGCGTAGGTGGCTGCCACTATAATCAGGTTATGTCCCAACATTTGCAGATCGCCGGGCGGGAGTTCCGCTCGCGTCTCGTGGTCGGCACGGGCAAGTACCGCAGCTTCCCGGAAATGCAGCGCTGCCACCAGGCCTCCGGGGCGGAGATGGTCACGGTGGCCGTCCGCCGCGTGAACCTCACCGACCGTTCCAAGGAATCTCTCCTCGATTTCATCGATCGATCGCAGCTCTTCGTTCTTCCCAACACCGCCGGTTGTTACACGGCCGACGATGCCATCCGCACCGCCATGCTGGGCCGCGAAGTGGGGCTTTCGAACTGGATCAAGCTCGAAGTGATCGGCGACGAAAAGACGCTGTTCCCCGACAATGCCGGTCTGCTGGAAGCCACCCGCACTTTGGTGAAAGAAGGGTTCGTGGTGCTGCCCTACACCAATGACGATGTGGTCAATGCGCGCAGATTGGTGGACGCCGGAGCAGCGGCAGTGATGCCTCTGGCGGCCCCGATCGGTTCCGGCATGGGTATACAAAACCCCGCCAACCTTCGAATCTTGCGCGAAATGATTACCGAGGTGCCGCTCATCGTGGATGCGGGCGTGGGCACGGCGTCGGACGCTGCGATCGCCATGGAATTGGGCGCCGACGGAATCCTCATGAATACGGCGATCGCCGCGGCTGAAGATCCCGTCCGTATGGCGCAGGCGATGAAGCTGGGTGTGGAGGCCGGGCGTCTGGCTTTTGAGGCCGGCCGCATGCCGCAGAAGCTGTACGCTTCGGCCAGCAGTCCTTTAGCAGGTGTGGTTGGCCGTTGACTCGAGCACCAAAGTCCGCCCCCTTATGGTCGCGCTCTGACCCTCGTAAGAACCGCGACCGTGAGGGAGCGGACCCCGCAAACTAGAGATGGTTAATCACAAACCAGGCAATAATTAAGACTCCTGGAACGCCGAGGCCCCACGCTAGAAGATATTTCATTTCGCTCTCCTCCCTATGTTCGAGTCGACTGAAGAATGTCGACGCGCACTGGCAGTTGCACGCAAGCCGCCGTTCTCAAATTGCTGGTGATCGTGTGCTTGAAGACGCACGATATGCTTTCGATTGCGGCAAGAATTGCCGGTTCCCTACGCGTTACTCCAGATAGCACCATCAACAGGCATGAAAGAGAATGGGCTTACGCATGCTACCGAAGGTGGCATGAGAACTTCCATTTCCATACTGCTTCTAACGCTAACAGCCGCCACCGCGACGATACTGTTCGCACAGCAACCGGGAGCGAAAGACGATATCAAAGATGCCGGCAAAGACATTAAGGACGCCGGCAAGTCCACCGGCAAAGCTGCGAAGAAAACCGGCCACGCAGTTAAGAAGACGACTAAGAAGGCAGTCAACAAGAGTGCCGACAAAGTAGAAGAAGGCGCGGACAAGGTCAAAAGCAAAACGCGATAGCTGCTGACTACTCGCAGCGGATCGCGATGAGTGGGTCCACGCGCGTTGCCCGGCGCGCCGGCAGATAGCCGGAGAGCGCCGCAATGGCAACGATGCCGACGGTGGCCGCGGTGATCGTGACGGCGTCATTAGGCTGGACGCCGAAGAGTTGGCTGCCTAGCAGGCGCGTCACTGCCAGCGCCGCCGGCAAACCTACCAGCACGCCGGCTCCCACCAACAGCAGCACTTCGCGCATCACCAGCCAGATCACGTTACTGGCCGCAGCGCCCAGCGCCATGCGGATACCAATTTCGCGCGTCCGCCTCACCACCACGAACGCCATCACGCCGTACAGACCGATCGCGGCGAGCACCGTTGCGAGGACGCCGAACGCCCCGGATAAGGTCGCGGCCAGGCGCTGCACCGCCATTGAGTCATCCCGTTGCGACTCTTCGGTCTTCATCCCGTAGACCGGCAGGTTGGGGTTGATTCGGCGAACCGCCGTTCGTAACACTGGAAACATCTGCGCCGAGCCCATGTCCGTGCGCACGAACGCCGTCATTCCCGCGGCAAATTCGCTTTGCAGATATGGGAAAAAGATTTGTCGCGGGATCTCCTGGATCATGGTTTCGTACTTGGTGTCGCGCACAACGCCGACGATTTCGATATCGGTTTTGGTGCCAGGATCGCCGCCCAAGCCAATGTGACGGCCCACCGGGGACTGGTTGCCGAAGTATTGGCGCGCAAACTTCTCATTGACGACCACCACCTTCAGAGCGCCGATCGCGTCCTTCTCCGTGAAATCGCGGCCGCCATACAGCGGAATCTTGAAGGCCTCGAAGAATCCAGGCGAAACATAGTTCACGTGAGGCGCCATGTCTTCACCCGGCTTGGCGGTGTAACCTTCCACTGCGACGCTGCTCTCCCAGTCGTCGTAGCTCAAGGGAGCCACCACGCATAGTGCCGCCGAGCGCGCACCGGGTAGCGCCTTGAGATTCTGCGTCAATTCCTTGTAAAACTGTTTGGCACGCTCCGGCTTGTAGCCGCCCAAGGTGGGATCGACGGAGAAGGATAACAGGTTGGTGACGTCAAATCCCGGGTCGAGATCTTTCAGGTTTTGCAGGCTGCGGACAAACAGCCCCGCGCCGATGAGCAGCAACAAGGACAGGCTGACCTGAGCCGCCGCCAGCATTTTCCGCCAGCCCGCATGCCCTCCACCCGCTACGGCGCCGGCCTGTTCTTTAAGAGTGGTGGCCAGGTCGGGGCGGGTAGCGCGCATTGCCGGCGCCAGCCCGAACAGTATCGCTGTGAACAGCGAAACCACCAAAACAAAAGTCAGCGCGCTCAGGTTGATGTCCGTCTGGAACCGAAGCGGTGGATCCATGTGCGGCATGATCCGGAACAACAACTGCAGTGTCCACGGAAGCAGAGCCAGGCCCAGCAGTCCGCCGATCAGCGACAGCAGAACGCCTTCCACCAGGAGCTGGCGCACCAGGCGCAGGCGGCTGGCGCCCATCGATAGCCGGATGGCGATCTCTTTCTGGCGCGCCGTGGCGCGGGCGATCATCAGGTTGGCCACATTGGCGCACGCAATCAGCAGCACCAGCCCGACCATGGCCATCAGGGCCCACAGCGGCGCTTCCAGGAATTGCTTGGCTTCGTTTTGCCCGGCGCCCCCCGGCATGACGTCCAAGGTCATTCGCAAGTACTGCTGCCGCGTGTAGTTAGACGCGTGCGCAAACTCCTTCTGCTGTACTTCCATTTCCAAGGCGCGGTGGAAGATGGGCTGGAGCGAGGCCTTGGCGGTTTGGAGACTGACGCCGGGTTTCAACCGCCCGAATATCTGGACCCACCGGCTTCGCCGATCGTCGAGCGGCTTGATCTTGCTGGTTATCTGGTCCGCCATCACCACCGGAATGAAGATCCTCGTCGTAAACAGCCGTTCGACGCCTTCAAAGCCTGCTTCGGCTACGCCGATGATGGTGAGTTGATGGTCGTTCACCAGAATCTGGCGGCCTATCACCGAAGGATCGCCCGCAAAGCGTGTTTTCCAATAGTCAAACCCCAGAACGGCGAGCGGCGCGCCATTGGGTATACGGTCTTCCTCCGGGGTGAACAGGCGACCCAGGGCGGGGTGGACGCCGAGTACGGGGAAATAGGTCCCCGAAACCAACTCTCCCATGGAGCGCTCGTTGCGCCCCTCGAAACTCACGCTGACCGGCACTCCGTAGCGGCAGAACATGCCGCTGAATACCTGGTTCTGGTCGCGGAAGTCCTGGTATTTGGGATAGGAAAGCGCGTTCATCCCGTTATTGTTGCCGTAGTGCTGGCCGATTTCCCGGAATTGCACCAATTCGGTCGCATTGCGCACCGGCAACAGGTGTAACAGCACGCCGTCGAGCATGGAGAACACGGCGGTATTGGCGCCGATCCCCAGCGCCAGGGAGAGGATGGCCACCGCCGTGAAACCCGGCGACTTCGCCAACGACCGGAGGGCGTAACGCAATTCCCCAATCAGACCCATATACACTCCGCGTAAGAGATGTTCCTTAGCATATACGATGAATACCTGCTTTCGTTCCGCGGATCTTGACAAGAAATTGCGGATGGAGGTAAGAAAAAAACTAGAGGAAATTGACGATGACGACGTTCCTGCGGGCTCTTTGCGTAGCGAGCCTGGTTTCCATGGCCGCCCTGGTAGCGGCTGGCCCTGCCCCGATCAAGGGGATCCTGATCGACAAGAAATGTTCCGCCGGCGCCGAAGTGCGGGTGCTCTCCACCGGAATCGAGGGTGGGCTGGTGGTGGCGGAGGCGCATACTCGCGAATGCGCGCTGATGCCCGCGTGCCAGAAAAGCGGATACGGCGTATTCACGTACGACAACAAGTTCCTGGAGTTTGACGAAGCCGGCAATCGCCACGCCCTGGCGGCTATCAAGGCGTCTAAGAAGCTGGGGAACCTGGAAGTGGAAGTTACCGGCGAGGTCAAGGGCGATACCATCAAGGTCGCCAGTTTGAAGATGATCGACTAGCTTTATACGCGCTGTCTTAAAGGCCGGCGCGGGCTTCGCGGATCTGCTCGGCATGGCGGCGAGCATGCCCCGCCATGACCATCAACGCTTCGCGCCCATTCATGTCCCCGAAGCGCGGATGCTTCCAGGCGAGGGTGTGCAACTCAGCCGCGCGCTCCACGGCAAACGAGATGGTCCGTGTGCGGGCAGCGTTAAATCCCGCCACCGCCTCCGCCAGGCTGGCAAACCTGCCCGACGGCCTGACTGTCTCGGGAGCTTGGGCGCGCGAAGTTCGATCCGTGACGCGCGCGAGGAGGTCAGCCTCTTTCTTGGGATCAATCAGGGGCGAATCCAGGCGGGAGGCGCGTTCGAGGTATCCCAAAATTCGCTCCTCCACCGTGGTAACGTGCTCGACGCACTGCAGCACCGACCAGCGGTCCACAGCCGGGCTGGTTTTAGCATGCGTTTCGGAAAGCCCTCCGGCTGCGTCGTTGAGCACTTTGCGGCTCTCTTCCAGAGCCTGTACGATTTCGGTTCTCTCTTCGGGCGCCATGCCGAGAGTTTATCAAATGCGGACTCCGCACCGCGATTGTAGACGGAACAGTGTCATCGCTCGCCGGTCGTCGAGCCGGGTGACTCCCCGGTCACAGCGCTTATACTGGTAGGCGCCTTACGGGAGCCCGAACATGGTGACCAGCCGCAACCGAATCCTCGCCACACACGTGGGCAGTTTGCCGCGCAATGATGCCCTCTCGTTCCTTCTGGTCAAGCGCGAAGAAGGGGAAGCCGTCGATCCCCAAGAGCTGGCTCGAGAGATGGACCGCGCGGTGCGGCACGTGCTCGAAAAGCAGGCCGAGACGGGCATCGACATTGCCAACGATGGAGAGCAGCAGCGGGTCGGCTTTCAAACTTACATACCGCAACGCATGTCGGGATTCGCGGGAGAATCCAAACGCCGCCGCGGCCGCGACTACGAAGAGTTCCCGGCACTGCTGGACACCCTGCTTCGGCGTTTCCCGAAGCGCAGCAAGATGCAGAACGCTCCCGAGGCGCAAAACGCCGTGCGCTATCTGGACACCGCGGCCATCACAGGGGAAATCGAGCGGCTGCAACGCACGGCGCAGGCAGTTGGCCGCTTCGCCGAGTGTTTCATGACGGCGCCCTCGCCCGGCATCATCTCGACCACCATGCTGAACGCGCACTATGAGTCGCACGATGCCTACCTGGCGGCGCTAGCGGCCGAAATGCGCAACGAGTATCTGGCGATCCACCGCGCAGGCCTGCTGTTGCAGATCGATTCGCCCGATCTGGCGATGGACCGCTCGATGTTCTACCGCGACTTATCAGACACGGAGTTCGTGGCTCGCATCGAAAAGCACGTGGAAGCCCTCAACCAGGCGATCGAAGGCATTCCGCGCGACCGCGTCCGCCTGCATTGCTGCTGGGGCAACTGGGACGGGCCGCACATCCACGACGTCGCCCTCCAATTGATTCTGCCGGTGCTCTACCAGGCGAACGTAGGGGCCCTCAGCATCGAGCTGGCCAATCCGCGCCATCAGCACGAATACGAGGCGCTGCGCCGGAACCCGCTGCCCGCTGACATGCTTCTGCTGCCTGGTGTGATCGATACCACCACGAATATCGTGGAGCATCCCGAGGTGGTTGCGCGGCGGCTGCAGGAAGCGGTCTCGGCCGTAGGTGACCGCGAGCGCGTCATTGCCGGCACGGACTGCGGCTTCGGCACCTTCACCAATCGCGAATGGGTAATCGAAGACGGAGTGTGGCTGAAGCTGAAATCGCTTCGTCAGGGCGCGGACATCGCCTCCGCCCGCTTGTGGGGCCGCAGCGCCAGCTCGTAGGGATCGCTATGGGACCAACTGCCGGCACCGCTTCCAAACCGGGGAAACTCGGGTGGATCGCGGACCTTGCGCCGCGCGAACGACGAGCCTTCGTGGCCTGCGCAGGGGGTTGGGCACTGGACGCGATGGACGTGCAGATCTACAGTTTCGTGATCCCCACGCTCATCGCAACTTGGGGAATCACGCGCGGCCAGGCCGGCGTCCTAGGCACCGCGGCGCTGCTGGTCTCAGCCGTCGGCGGCTGGATCGCGGGTTTTGTGGCCGATCGGTGGGGCCGCGTGCGCACGCTGCAAATCGCCATCCTGTGGTTCGCGGTGTTCTCGTTCTTGTCGGGGCTTGCGCAGAATTTCGCGCAATTGTTTGCGGCGCGTGCTCTGTTGGGGTTGGGGTTTGGAGGCGAGTGGGCCGCCGGCGCGGTGCTGCTCGGAGAAGTGATCCGCGCGCAGCATCGGGGCAAGGCCCTGGGAGTGATGCAGGCCGGATGGGCCGTGGGCTGGGGCGCTGCCGCACTGCTCTACGCGCTGGCCTTTTCGTGGCTGCCGCCCGAGACCGCCTGGCGGGTCCTGTTCTTCGTGGGGATCGCGCCCGCGCTGCTGGTCTTCTTCGTGCGCCGGTATGTGGAAGAACCGGCGGTGTACCTGGAGTCGCGACTCCAACTAGCCGCGAGCGGTGACCGGCCGTCGTTCCTCGAAATCTTCCGTCCGCCGCTGCTGCGCGTCACGGTTCTGGGCGGCCTGATGGGAACCGGAGCTCAAGGCGGTTACTACGCCGTGACCACCTGGCTGCCGACTTTCCTGCGCACCGAGCGGCATCTATCGATCCTCGATTCAGCCGGCTACCTCGCGGTATCGATCGCCGGCGCATTTTGCGGCTACCTCGCGGGCGGCGTCCTGGCGGACCGGGTCGGCAGGCGGCCCACCTTTTTGGTTTTCGCCCTCGGAGCCGGTGTGATTGCGGTGACGTACACCATGCTCCCGTTTGGCAATGGCGCCATGCTGGTGCTCGGTTTTCCGCTGGGCTTTTTCGCTTCAGGCGTGTTCAGCGCCATGGGGCCTTTCTTTACCGAACACTTTCCCACGCGCGTGCGCGGCGTAGGTCAGGGCTTCGCCTATAACGTCGGCCGGGCTACGGGCGCACTGTTCCCCACGCTGGTGGGCGTGCTTTCCGCACGGATGGCGCTGGGTAAAGCGATCGGATTGTTCGCCGCCCTGGCCTACGCCACTATGGCGCTCGCGGCGTTTCTACTCTCCGAGACTCGCGGCAAAGTCCTGGCGCCGTGAGGCCAACTGCCCCCCGTCAATGCGGGCAGTCGTCCCTACCCAAATAGCGGTCGCCCATCCCCGTTTACTTGTTCAGAAGATACCAATCGCATTCCCTCTGAACAGGTATGAGAAGTCTGAAATTGGTACGTTGATCCTGTTCGCTAGTCTTCTGATCTGCGATAAGACTGCGTTCGCAAATCTCACCGACGGCACCGCCCCGCCCGAGGCGGCCACTTACGGCAACGATTCTCGCGTGCAAATCGAGCAATCCCTTCAAAACATCGCCGCGGACCATACCAGCACCGTTGCGACGAGCGATCAGAACAATAACGATAGCGCCGTTGGCGCCGCTTTTTCCATCGACGCCACCGCCGCCGACTTCTTGCAGGCCTCCGGCATTCTCAACACTCTCACCGACGGCAGCGTCCCCAATTGGATCATGAGCCTGGCCATCAACCGCCGCAGCCAAATCGACGGGTCTTTCGATGATGCTATCGGGCTGCATCGATTGCTCGATAGCGGTGGTATCGTGATCACGCTCAGAGATCCCCACCGCGGAGGCGGGGCGGTCACCGTCGGAATCAACTCCAGCGGCCAGATTGTCGGGAATGTCTACAATTTGATCGGTGACCGAGGCTTCTCGGAAAGGCCCCGGATTGCGGAAGCTCGTGAGCCCAGCGCGTTTCCGTTTCTGGCTGGATGCGTGCCAGTGTTTGCGCTGGTGTTCCTCCGGAGGCGGAAGCGGGGTCGGAAGCGCTGAGCGCTTTACTTGTCTTCGGCTTCATCCGCCAGTCGGGAGAGCGTGGCGGCCAACTGGCGCGCGGCTTCGACCTGAAGATCCATGCGAACCACAAACTCGCCGGTGAGTTTGCCGGTTTCTTTAACTACCAGCTTTAGCGACACAAGGCTCCCGAACAGCACGTTCTTCCATGCCATTCCGTTGATGGAATCGAGTTCCAATGCACGCCCCGCATGCAGCTCGGGAATCGCATTGCGGAGCTCGCGCGGGAATGACATGGAGCTGCGACGCGCCAGGCGGCGCGATAGAGGATTGTTCTTTCGGGTAAGCTCAGTGCCCATGAGAGTAGTGTAAGATACTCCGCCCGTTGTGGGGCCGGGCCTTCGGCCTGCCTCCTTTGAGTTATACTGACCGCATCTCTATGCGTTCACTGGCTCTTCCCTTCTGTTTCTCCTTGCTGGCCGTTGCGGCATTCGGCCAAAATACAGGCGTCATTACCGGGTCGACTTCCGCACCTGCCGGCGTGATCGTGAGCCGCGCTAACGTGCAAGCCAAGAACACCGCAACCGGAACCATCTACAAAGCTACGAGCTCCGCGAAGGGCAAGTACACGCTTGCCGACTTGCCTGCTGGAACCTACGATGTCTCAGCGACTGCGCCGATCCTCCTGCCGTTCAGCAAGCAAGGCGTCTCGGTCGCGGCGGGGAAGACCGAGCCGCTCGATATCCAGTTCCGGGAAGGTACGCAGCTCAGCACTCTCGGCGAGGACCCTACCGCCATCGGCACCGATCAGCAGAGGCACGCGCCACCTTCCGGTCCGACGCCGCATACCGCCGACGGCAAACCGGACTTTTCGGGAGTGTGGTGGCAGCCAACTACCGTGGACGCGGGGAAGCCGGAGTTTCTCCCGTGGGCGGTGGGAGCCGCCAAAGAACGCGCGGATAATGGCCGCGTCGACAGCCCCCAGACCCATTGCCTGCCGGGCGCTGTGCTACGGTTGGGACCCGTCTGGCAGTTCGTGCAAAGCAAGGATTACCTGGTCGAGATTTCCGATGACGACAGCCCGGGCTTCCACCAGATCTACTTAAACCGCAAGCACGCCGAAGATCCCAACCCCGCCTGGTACGGCGATTCAGTGGGTCGCTGGGAGGGCGACACGCTGGTGGTGGACCGCGTCGCTTTCGACGATCGGGTCTGGCTCGACCAGGAGCTTCACCCACACACCGGCAAACTGCACGTGATCGAACGCTACCGCCGGCCTGATCTGGGCCACATGGAAATCGAAATCACGGTAGAGGACCCGGGAACGCTGGTAAAGCCGTGGACCATGAAACGAGCGGCGGATCTGGCGCCCACCGAACAGATCTACGAGTTCATCTGCGGCGAGAACAACAAGGACATCCCGCACCTGGTCCGGAAGTAGCTCCGCGGTCAGCGCATGCTGAACCAACCTTTCCGCACCGAAACGCGGATCGTTCGGCGTACAGATTCTCCGGCCCTCCGTGAACACCGGGCCGACCTGTGCGTAATCGGCGCGGGTATCTCGGGAGTTTCAGCCGCGGTGGAGGCAGCCCGTGCCGGCCGTGAAGTGATTCTGATGGACGGCTTGCCGGCACTAGGCGGCCAAGCCGTCAATTCGATCATCGGCATGATCTGCGGCTTGTTCGGCAACGGGCCCAACGGAAAACAACTGACCCACGGAATCGCCGACGACATCCTGCGCGATCTCGGCGCCACCGGCGATGTGGAAGTTCGAATGGGCGGCGTTTCGCCCAACGTGTACTACAGCGAAGTAGCGCTGGGCCGATGGGTAGAAAAGACCGTTCTGGCGCACAAGATCACGCCGCTGGTGGGCGCCATCCTGCGCCAGGTCCGGATGGAAAACCGGAGAGTAGCCGCGCTGGACATCGCTACGCGTTATGGAGATGCGGTGGTCCGCGCCGACGCGTTCATCGACGCCACCGGCGATGCGGCGCTGGTGTGGCAGGCTGGCCTGGAGTGCCGCGAGCCGGCCGAAGGCGTGATCTACGGCTCGCAGATGATGGTTATCGAGAATTTCGAGGCCGCGCACACCCCTAGCCGCGCCGAAATGTCCGACCGCATCCGCGAGCGCGGCGTGCGCTACGGGCTGATCCGTCGCGACGGGTTTGCCATGAGCCTGCCGGGCGGCCGGACTGCGATTGTCAACATGACGCATGTGGAGACGCCGCTCGATCCTTTCGAAGCCTCGCGCAAGGGGATCGAAGGGAAGGAGCAAGCCGACTGCACCATGAATTTTCTGAAGGGCGAGTTTCCGCTGGCATTCGGCGAGGCCCGCGTGCGCGCCTACGGCCTGCCCGGCATTCGCCAGACCCGCTGGATTGTGGGCGGCCATCATCTCACAGTGGACGAGGTGCGTGAGGGCGTGAAGTTCGAGGACCGCATTGCGCGCACGGCGTGGCCGCTCGAACAGCATCACCACGCCGAGGGCTACGTGTGGGAGCCCTTCGCCGAGGATCACGTCCACTACGTGCCGCTCGGAAGCCTGATGCCGCCGGCCGCCGATAACCTTCTGGCCGCGGGACGCTGCATCGATGGAGACGCGACCGCGCTCTCCAGTGTGCGCGTCATGGGCCCCTGCATTGCGATGGGCGCGGCGGCCGCGCATGCCCTCGATCTGGCCGGCAAGGGCAGCGTGCATCAGATCGATTTGGCAACGCTACGGAAGCGCATCGCGTCCAATATCGAGGGTTGACGGGCTCACCCTGTTAAGATTCACCTAGATACCCTGCTTCACTGGAGATGATATGCGAAACCTTTGTAAAGCCCTCGCCCTGTTGGCGGCTGCTTACTTCGGGCCCCTATCGGCACAGGCGCAAAGTACATGCGCCAACTCGAGTTTGACCGGCACGTACTTCTACGTCCTGACCGGAAATATCTTTGTGACCAACTTTGGTTTATTCGTGCCCTACGCCGAATTGGGACAGTTCACCGCCGATGGAAATGGCGGAATCTCCGGTCAGTCCACCACAAATGTTGTGGGATTCAATGTGTCATCCTCCAATCTGACCGGGAGTTACGCAGTGCAGTCGAATTGCACTGGCACGATCGCATTGAACACTGAGGCGTTCAGCGCTCAAATCATCTCTGGGGGCCAGGGTGTTTCACTCGCAATTTCCTCAACGAACAACGCGGTGACAGGCCAGGCGTACCGCGCGGCCAACGCCAATGGCGCGCAGTGCGGGAACGGATCGTTGAGCGGAAGCTATAGTTACACACACGCCGGAGGGTTCGCGTCTAATAGCAACATAGTCTTCTATTCCGAAATCGGGCAAATCACAGCCGATGGCAACGGCAACCTCACCACCACAAACACCTACAATGCCGGGGGCGGCGGGACGTCGGAAAGCGGGAGTGGGACCTACACCATAAACAGCGGTTGTTCGGGAACAGCGCAAATCAACTACACCAACCCGGCGGCTACTTACACTTACACCATTGCTTTCGCTCAAGGGAATAACGTTTTGTTTCTGGAGACCGATTCCGGAAATGCGATCGCGGGGACAGGGCAGCTGCAGTCTAGCGGATCGGTGTTGCCGCAGTTCGTTTTTGGTGCAAACACTTGGTATTCCGCCCTGTATTTCACCAACTCAAACAGCACCAGCGTCTCCTTTACAGTGAACTTCACCGCCGATGGGGGCACGCCGCTGACCGTGCCCTCGCTTGGTGGATCGTCGGTCGCGGTGACGATTGCGCCGAATGGCACGGCAGTCCTGGAAGCCCCCAATTCCGGCTCATTCGGCGAAGGCTACGCCTCAGCCGCGCTGCCGGCGGGTGTGACGGGTTACGGCATTTTCCGCCAGACCGTAGCGGGACGCCCCGATCAGGAGGCCGTGGTGCCGCTCTCGAGCGCCTCTTCGACGACGAACACACTTGCGTGGGATGAGACGGTTGGCACGGTCTCGCTGGCTATCGCGAACCCGAGTTCGGTGGCCACCAACGTCACCATCACAGTCTGGGACACCAGCGGAAATGTCATCGGCACGTCACAACCCATTCCTCTTGCGGCAAATAGTAAGACCGTCGGAGGGCTGGACGCTCTCTCTGGTCTGAGCCTCGCGGGCAAACGGGGCTCTGCTCAATTCAGCGTTTCCACGGGGAACGTGGCGGTATTGGGCCTCCGATTTGCAGGCGTGGCGTTCACCTCGATTCCAGCAACCGGCAATTGAGAACGTCGGGCACGCTGACGGCCCCAGGGATCTCATTACTGCCAGTACCGTTCCAGGCGATGAAGGCGGAAAGATCAGCGAGAATCGGGAGGCTCAGGCGTACAATCTGTGGCAAAATAGAACACTTCAAAATGAAGTTGATTTGGTTTGCGCTCATTCCGGCGGTTCTTCAGGCGAACTGGTTGCCTCTAAACAACACCGTGGACTTTGCAGCCGAAACGGCGCTTTTATTGACGGACGGTACCGTCTTAGTGCATGAGTATTGTTCACCGAACTGGCATAAGTTGACACCCGACTCCTCGGGGAGCTATCTGAACGGGACCTGGAAGAAAGTGGCTCCGTCCCCATACGGCCCCTTGTTCTTCGCCTCTGCTGTTCTAGGCGATGGCCGGGTTGTCATAGTCGGCGGCGAATACACGAGTGCGGATAGCTGTTCGCAGGTGGAAAGTAATCAGGGAGCTGTCTACAACCCGGCAACCGACTCGTGGACATCTCTCTCGGCGCCCTGGTTCACAGTCGGCGATGCGGCTGGCCTCGTTCTCCCTACGGGCGAGTTTCTGGTGACCAGTCAGGGATCGGATGAACCTCAACTCGGCAAACTTGACCCGGTTAGCCTGACCTGGACCGTCCTGACTGGCAGGAATAAGCAAGGCACGACTGATGAAGAGGGCTGGGTGCTTCTTCCTGACGGATCCATCCTCACCGTTGATATGGATGATGCAGGAATGTCGGAAAGGTACATCCCCTGGTTAGATTCTTGGGTCTCGGCTGGTTCTACGATCGCCAACCTCGTCGCTGCCCAGGAAGTGGGGCCGGCAGTACTGCGGCCAGATGGCACAGTTTTCGCCACGGGAGCGTCTGGACATACGGCAGTTTTTAATATTGCGTCCGGAGCCTGGGTGGCTGGGCCAGACTTTCCGGTTCAAGGGGGAGGGCAAAACTCGGTAGCCGACGGTCCGGCGGTCTTACTGCCGAACGGGAACGTGTTGGTAGGCGCTAGTCCGGTAACTGCTGATAACACGGGTCAACTCGGTTCTAGTGCCCCTACTCGGTATTTTGAATTCGACGGAACCAGGCTGAATCCGGTCACATCCCCGCCCGGAGCTCAATATGACGGATCCTTCCAGGGGCATATGTTGATGCTCCCCACAGGACAAGTGCTATTTACCGATGGTAGCAGCGATATTGAACTCTACACGCCAGCCGGTACTCCGAATTCCGCCTGGGCTCCGACAATCAAGACCGCGCCCGCTACGGTTGTGACTGGAGCCACTTATACCATCACAGGGACACAATTCAATGGCCTATCACAGGCTTCCAACTACGGTGACGATGTCCAACAGGCCACAAACTATCCGCTGGTCCGCATTACTAATAAAGCTACTGGACATGTCTTTTACTGCCGGACACACAACCACAGCTCAATGGGCGTAGCAACCGGCGCAACACTTGTGTCGACTGAATTCGACGTGCCAACCATAGAAACGGGAGCATCCATATTGGAAGTAGTGGTCAACGGAATAGCTTCGGCGCCATCGTCGCTGACAGTAGCGATAGCGCCTGTAGCGAGCCTCGCGATTGTCGCAACGCATACCGGCAACTTCAGGCAGGGACACCAGAGCGCACCGTATACGATCACCATCCAAAACACTGGGGCAGCCGCGAGTTCCGGAACCGTCACCCTCACGGTTACCCTGCCAACCGGACTGACGGCAACATCCATCAGCGGTTCGAACTGGACCTGCACCCAACCTTCGGGCCCTTGCACACGCAGCGACGTATTGGCGCCAGGCAACACTTATCCGGCCATCATTCTAAAAGTCAATGTCAATCCAGATGCGCCGTTAACGGTCACCACAACAGTAACGGTTCAATCCGGGCTGGCCGCCGCTCCATTCAGCAGTACATGGAACGACTTGACAAATGTGTTGAGACCCGACGTCGTGAATGCCGCCAGTCTGGCACCTGTTTCCGTTGCGCCCGACGAATTTCTGCTAATAACTGGCGATGATTTCGCCGCTACTGCGGTGATCGCGGAATCCGCGACCCCTCCTTTAACACTAGGAGGTGTTTCTGTGACTGTCGCAGACGGCCAGGGGCAACGTCTGGAGGCGCCCCTCGTCTATGTGTCACCCACGGAGCTGTACTTGATCGTTCCTTCAACAGCAAAGTCAGGGCCGGGTTCTCTGATGATTCAGGGTTCATCTAATACCGGCTTTCAAGTCCCCATCACGATCGCAAACACCGCGCCCGGGATATTTACCGCAATGTCCGATGGTGTGGGACCCCCAGCTGGTGTCGCGATGTTGAGTCGTCGCGATGGCTCTCAAGCCGTTCAATACCTCTCCACGTGCGGCATTAGCTTCGGTGTGTGTTCGTCTAACCCAATCGTTTGGTCCCCTGATGTTCAGGATGCTCATTTAACGCTATTTGGCACGGGATTGCGCCACGAGAAAACCCTCACCGCCACAGTTAGTGGGCAGCCGGTAGACGTAACATACCTGCCTGGGAGTCAATATTCTGAATTGGATCAAGTGACAGTTCACTTACCGGCCGCCTTGGGTACAGCCGGAGCCGCGTCGATTCAGATAACGGCGGACAGTGGAATGAGTAATTCAGTGAATCTAACGATT
>DASZIV010000154.1:0-20447 GCA_035948775.1 Bryobacteraceae bacterium | reverse complement strand
GGGAAACGTATGTTGTGTTGATCGATCGGTTGATTGCGGAGCACGATCGCGCCTTCGATCAATACCTGAGGGAAGTCGAAAGGCGTTATGCTCAGTTCGTGGCCGCTTCCGCGCGGCACTGAATTTCTCGATGCCCTGGACACACATAAGTGATGTGGGCCAAAAAAGGCGGGCTGCGGTCCTCCTCCTGGCGGGAGCTGTCACCATGCAGGCTGCCGGAAAAATAACCAAAGCGGATTTCGGCAAGCTGCCCGATGGCGCAGCGATTCAGATTTACACGCTGACGAACCAGCACGGCCTCGAAGCGCGGATTACGAATTACGGAGGCATCGTCGTGTCGTTGACGGTGCCCGACCGCCAAGGCAGGAAAGCCGACGTGGTGTTGGGCTTCGACAAGCTGGAGGGCTACCTGGCCAATCCGGGCCCATTCCTGGGAGCGCTGGTTGGACGCTACGCCAACCGCATCGCCGGCGCCCAGTTTACACTGAACGACGTCGCCTACCACCTCGAAAAGAACAACGGCGCTAATTCGCTGCACGGAGGCGCCCACGGCTTCGACAAGCGCGTGTGGGCGGCGCGCGAATTGCCAGATGGCGGCCTTTTCCTGACATATCTCAGTCAGGATGGAGAAGGTGGTTACCCTGGCAATTTGACCGTCAACGCCACATACCACCTCACCGACGCCAACGAGTTGAAGATCGATTACAGCGCGACTACCGACAAAGACACGGTCGTGAACCTGACCAACCACGCATACTTCAATCTGAAGGGCGCCGGCGCCGGCAACATTCTCGAGCACCGCGTGATGCTCAACGCCAGCCGTTTCACGCCGGTGGATAGCGGCCTGATCCCCACCGGCGAGCTCCGCGATGTGAGCGGAACCCCGTTCGATTTCCGCAGCGCCACGGCCATCGGCGCACGCATCGACCAGAGCGATCCGCAACTCAAACTCGGCGGCGGATACGATCACAACTGGGTGCTGAACCGGAACGGGAGCGGACTGGATCTGGCGGCAAAGGTGGAAGAGCCCGAAACCGGTCGCGCGTTGGAAGTCTACACCACCGAGCCAGGGGTTCAGTTTTACACCGGCAATTCCCTCGGAGGCCCGCTCTCCGGTAAGGGCGGCAAGGTGTACGAGCGCCGGTCAGGATTCTGTCTCGAGACGCAGCACTATCCGGATTCACCGAATCACAAGGATTTCCCGTCAACCGTGCTCAAGCCGGGGCAGCGGTTCCAAAGCACGACGGTGTACCGGTTCTCCTGGGGCAAGTAAGCTGCCCCGACCCACTGTTCACATCTCGTATAAGTCCCGGAATTGCTGCAGTTCCGTGACAGTAATATCCGAGATGGCCCAATAAGTCATTCCTCCCATATTCCAATGCACCAGGTTGAATCCCTTCCGTGAATACTGACTAGGGTCGCTGCCCGCCGGCGTAGCCGGCCAGATGAAGAGGTTGATCACATGCTGCCGGCGCCGGAAGACCAGCACCGCCACCGTCCGGCTGGAAAGATATTCAATGCGCCCGCCGATCAGGGGAAAGCCTTGACCCGTCAGGTCCTTCACGTCCGGAGAAAAATCCAACTTTCCGTTGAACCATGGTTTCACGGTGTGCTGGTCAGACGAGGGGACGTCCAGCAGGTGAGTTCCGATTAGCGAACTGACGTGACTGGACAAAAGACTTTCCGCCAAGGCGTCCCGATCCGCTGGTCGTGAGCGCACTAGAACAAGATTCCATCCGATCGAAACGAGCAGAAGAATCGAAGCGGCAAGGGCCATCCAGCGCCAGTTTCTGTTCGGTTTGGACGCCGCGTTTTCAAGGGCAGCCTCCCGATGAAGAACGGTGCGCACCGATTCCGTTAGCACAGCAGGCGCCTTGTAATGGGGCGCGCTCGACCGGATGTCGGCCTTCTGATCCAGCAGGCGCGAGTAGGCCTCCGTACACCCGCGGCACTCTGCCAGGTGTCCCTGGATCTCGGTCCGCAGCCCGGGTTCCAATTCCTCGTCCAGATATGCCCCCATCAATTCTCGCGAAAGTACGCAGTTCATTTTTCCGCTCCTGCCCGGCGTCCGCCGATGCAGGCTTCCAGGCGCTGCCGGGCCCGTGAGAGCCTGGACATCACCGTGCCCACAGGCAAACCCACCGTCTCGGCGATTCGCTTGTACGACATTTCTTCGAACTCTCGCAAGATCAAGACTTCCCGGTACTCCGTCGGCAGTGCCTCGATGCAATTCCGCAACGCGGTGGTTTTATCCGCATCCACCATCCGTTCCTCCGCATTCGGTGCGTCGGCCGGCGCCCCATGCACTACCTCATCGAAGAGTACGTTCGACGCGTCGCGCTTCGCCCTGCGCCGCCAGGTCAGACTGGTGTTGCGGACGATCGTGAGCAGCCACGCTTTGGCGTCTCCACCCTTGTAGCCGTCAAAAAACCGGTAAGCCCGTAGGGACGCCTCTTGCACTACGTCTTGCGCGTCCTGTTCGTTGCGCAGAAGCCATCGCGCAAGATTGTACGCGGCGTTCAGATGCGGAAGAATGATCTCTTCAAAGTCCTCCAGCTTGCCCGACTTGTGAAATGCGGGCTCGCTCACAGGTTCTCGCGTTTCCGCTTCAAAGGACGGCGTGCTGCCACCAGCGTGCACCCCGGCCGAACGCAATCCATTTCGCGGCGTTTTCGGAAAAACCAGTGCGGTCTCAAGTTCCATCATAACGGCCGGAATCTCTCGCGGAGCAGCGTCACTGGAGCGCCTTCAGCCGGCGCTCGGTCCGCGTCCATTCGACGAGCCGATTTCTCATAACTGCCCCTCACTTCAAATGACTACGTGAGGTTGGTGTTTATTCCGACGGTGAAGTGACAACCGTAAAGAAGCGGGCGCCAGGGAATGAATCGCGAAAACGCGAGTCTACTTTGCTGAGTAACAGAAATCGTTGCAACAGGAGGCAGCATTGCTCAAACGGATTCTTCAGAACATCGACAACGATGGCATCGACCGCCGGGGTTTCCTCGAGTGCATGGCCTGGGCTGGAACCGGCGTCGTCTGGACCATCAGCGGAGGCATCGCCACATCACAAGCGTTCGGCCAGTCGCAGGGCACTGCCAAGGGCGACTTGAGTTTCGTGCAGATCAGTGACAGCCATATCGGCTTCAACCGGCCGGCGAACCCCGACGTGAACGGCACACTACAGCGTGCGGTGGAAAAGATCAACGCGCTCGACCACCAACCCGAATTTCTCATTCATACTGGCGACCTCAGCCACACGTCCAAAGCGGGCGAATTTGACACCATGGACCAGATTCTGCAGCAGGCGAGGAGCAAGCAGATCTTTTACGTGCCCGGCGAACACGATGTCTCCACCGACGATGGCAAGCAGTATCTGGAGCGTTATGGCAAAGGCACGAAGGGCAGGGGTTGGCATAGCTTCGACCACAAGGGCGTGCACTTCGTCGGCCTGGTCAACGTCGGCATCCAGGAAGGCCTGGGAAAACTAGGCGAAGATCAGCTCGCATGGATCGAAGAGGATCTGAAAACCAGGTCCGCCAGCACACCCGTTATCGTATTCGCCCATATTCCTCTGTGGACCGTCTATCAGGAGTGGAACTGGGGAACCGCGGAGAGCGCGCAGGTGCTCGCAATGCTCAAGCGCTTCGGTTCGGTGACGGTACTCAACGGCCACATTCATCAGGTCATGCAAAAGGTGGAAGGTAATGTCACATTCCACACCGCCATGTCCACCGCTTTCCCGCAGCCTGCGCCTGGGACCGCACCGGCTCCCGGACCCATGAAGGTTTCAGACGAACGCTTACACAGTGTCCTCGGGATTACCACTGTTCAGTACATTGCCAAAAACCACACCCTGGCCACGGTCGATTCGCCGCTGGACGTTGCGGAGAAGTAGGGCAAGCCATGGCACACAATGACAGGCATCTGCTCACTGGCGCGCTGATGGCCGCCGCCGCAATTCTGATCGCTGCCACACTGCCCTTCGCCGGCGCGGCCAACGACACTTCCCGGGGCAAGCAGCTGTTTGAAAAACGATGCAGCGGCTGCCACTCCGCCGACCGCGACATGGAAGGACCCCGCCTGGGAGGCGTATTTGGACGACACTCTGGTACCGTTCCATCCTTCCCCTACTCGGATGCCCTCAAGAACGCACAAATTACTTGGGATGCGGTCGCCCTCGATCGATGGTTGACCGATCCCGACAAGTTGGTGCCGGATACCGACATGGCGTTTCGTGTCGAGAAGGCCAACGAACGCGCCGAGATCATTCGATATCTGCAGCAACTCCCGAAAAAGTAACAGGCTCTCACCAAGCCTGAGGTCAGCTCAGCGCCGCCATCCACGCTTCCAGCTCCGCGGGCAGCGGCGCTTCCACCTCGATCGCATCATCGGTGGACGGTTGCCGAAACCGAATGCGCCGTGCATGCAGAAAGAAGCGCCCGAGCGGCGGCTGGTCCTCCACCTTCGCCGGGGCGCCATAAACCGTATCGCCCGCGACCGGATGGCCGATGCTGGAAAGGTGCACCCTGATCTGGTGCGTTCTCCCCGTACCAATACGCGCCTCGAGCAGAGTGAATTTCGCGAAGCGCCGCAGCACGCGATACTCCGTCCACGCGGCGCGCCCCTGCTTCAAACGTGCTGTCATCCGAGTGCGGTGCACCGGGTCGCGCGCGATCGGCCGCTCAATCCGGCCGGTCTCCGCTTTTACGACGCCGTGCACCAACGCTATATAAATCTTCTCCACCTGCCGGCCGGCGAACTGCGCCGCCAGCGCGTGGTGCGCTCGATCGTTCTTGGCCACCAGGATCACGCCGCTGGTGAAACGGTCGAGCCGGTGTACGATTCCCGGCCGCGTCTCGCCGCCGACCGCGGAAAGCGCCGCGAAGCGATGCACCAGCGCATTTACCAGCGTGCCCGAATGGATGCCCGCGCCTGCGTGCACCACCATGCCCGCAGGTTTGTCGATGGCCACCAGGTCGTCATCTTCATACAGCACCACCAGCGGGATGGCTTCGGCCTTGGCGTGCAATGGGGCTGGCTCAGCTGGTTCGACTTCGATGGAATCGCCCGCGCGCACCAGGTGGGAAGGGCGCTGCTGGCTCTGATTCACCTGTACGCGGCCGGCCTTGATCCATTCCTGGATGCGCGATCGGCTGAACTGCGGCAGCTTTTCGTGGACCAGCTGGTCCAGGCGTTTCCCGGCGTCGTTCGGTTCGGCGGAGAGGCGCACCGGCGGCCTAACTATCTTTGACCGCCTCCATCTGCTGTTGAGGGACAGGCACTTCCGAGGTCAGAGGGCGGCGATCGTAAAATTGCAGGCGGCAGATGCGGCAGTGGACCAGTCGTCCGCCAGCCATGCGCAGGATCAAGTTGTACAGGCCGCCGCGCATCCGATCGATCCGGTCGCGCTCTTTGAGCCTGCCCAGCCGGTAGGTCCCGCAACGGGGACAACGGCAGTGCGGACCCCAGTGGTAACTGTACGGATGCGGTGCAAAGGCCTCGGCATGGCAAGTGTCACATTTAAAAATGGCTAAGTACCGAAACCGCTCGCCAAACGTCCGGTGAACCCTTCGGAGTTTGCTGCCGCACTCGTTACATTTGATCATTTCTGGCCTTGTTATAGCGCAAATTGCGGATACTGCACAAGACACGCGACAATAGTAAGGTTCGTACCTCCCCATAACTCTAGCTATATGCTTGACCGGATCACAGTCCACGGTGCGCGCCAGCATAACCTGAAAAATATCGACGTCGAGATCCCTCGCAATAGTCTTACGGTGATTACCGGTTTGAGCGGTTCGGGCAAGTCTTCTCTAGCATTCGACACGATTTACGCGGAGGGCCAGCGCCGGTACGTGGAAACCCTCTCCACCTACGCCCGGCAGTTCCTGGATCAAATGGAGCGGCCCGACGTCGATTCGATCGACGGATTGAGCCCCGCCATTTCAATAGAGCAAAAGACTACCAGCCGTAGTCCTCGTTCCACTGTCGGTACCATTACCGAAATTTACGACTACCTGCGTCTGCTGTATTCCTCGATCGGAACGCCGCATTGCCCGGTCTGCGGGAACGAGATTTCGCGCCAGACCACGGAACAGATCCTGCAGCATGTGGTCCAGCTCCGGCCCGACGAACGCATCATGGTCATGGCGCCGGTGGTGCGCGGGCGCAAAGGCGAGTACAAGAAGGACCTCGAGAAGCTGGCCCGCCAGGGATTCGAAAGGGCCCGCATCGACGGCGTGCTGCGCTCGCTCGATGAGGATATCCCGCTCGATCGGCGCAAGAATCACACCATCGAGGTGGTGGTGGACCGGCTGCTGGTTAAGCCGGGCATCGAGAAGCGGCTGGAGGCTTCCATCGACACTGCAACCAAGTTGGCGAACGGCTTGGTGCTGATTGCCGTGGTGAATGGCGAAGAGCGGCTCTATTCGCAGAAGTTAGCCTGCATGGAATGCGGCACAAGCGTGCCGCAATTGGAGCCGCGTTCGTTCTCGTTCAACAGCCCGTTCGGGGCCTGCGAAGAGTGTCACGGGCTGGGCAGCATCTGGTCGCCCGACCCGGCCAAGATCATTGTCGACCCCTCCAAACCTCTGTTCGACGGTGGGTTGGGCCCGGGCGGCAGCTCGTGGACGATGCAGCACCGTCTGAGCGAACTCGCCAAGAAACACCGGATCAATCTCAGCACGCCCTTCGAAAAACTTCCGGCCAAGTCGCGGGCATTGCTGCTGGAAGGCGTGGAGGGGCTTCCCGGAATTCTGGGGATCCTCGAGGAAGGCTACGAATCTTCCGCCGAAGCGTACCGCGAATGGCTCATGGAATATATGTCCCCCGCTACCTGTACGGCTTGCCAGGGCAAGCGGCTGCGGCCCTCAAGCCTGGCAGTGAGGGTGAAGAATTTTTCGATTGCGGAGTTCACCGCTCTACCCATCGGGCGCGCGCTGGTTACGGTGCGCAACTGGGAGTTCCACGACCGCGAGATGCAAATCGCCGGCCGCGTCTTGGACGAGATCCGGCGGCGTCTGGAATTCCTCTCGGCGGTTGGCCTCGATTATCTGAGCCTGGAACGTTCGGCCGCCACGCTTTCGGGTGGCGAAGCCCAGCGTATCCGGCTGGCCACCCAGATCGGGTCAAAGCTGCGCGGCGTGCTGTACGTGCTCGACGAACCTTCCATCGGGCTCCATCCGCGCGACAACGGCCGGCTGTTGGAGACTCTGGCGCACTTGCGCGACATGGGCAACACGGTAGTGGTCGTGGAGCACGACGCCGAAACCATCGAGCGCGCCGATTATGTGATCGATCTGGGCCCGGGCGCAGGGCGCCTGGGCGGGGACTTGGTAGCTTCCGGTGTGCCGGCGCAGGTCGCGAGCAACCCGAAGTCGCTAACAGGGCGCTACCTTTCCGGTGCGCTCGAAATTGCTGTGCCGGGCCAACGGCGTCAACGCGGTGAGAAGGCCTTGGCCATTCGCGGGGCGCGCGAGCATAACCTGAAGAACGTCGAAGTCGAAATTCCGCTGGGCCTGCTGACGGTGGTCACCGGCGTTTCCGGAAGCGGCAAATCGACGCTGGTGAACGAGATCCTTTATCGCTCGCTGGCGCGGGAGATTTACGGCTCGCATGAAGAACCGGGTGAGCATGATTCGATCGAGGGAATTGACCAGATCGACAAGGTGATTCGCATCGACCAGGCGCCCATCGGCCGGACACCGCGCTCCAATCCCGCCACCTACACCGGTCTGTTCACCCCGATTCGCGATCTCTATGCGATGCTGCCGGAGTCCCGCGAGCGCGGCTACAAGCCGGGACGCTTCAGCTTCAACGTGAAGGGCGGCCGCTGCGAAGCCTGCCAGGGCGACGGCCTCAAGCGCATCGAAATGAATTTCCTGCCGGACGTGTACGTCACCTGCGACGTTTGCCGCGGTCGCCGCTACAACCGCGAGACCTTGCAAGTGAAGTACAAGGGCCACTCCATCGCCGACCTGCTCGACGCCACGGTGGAAGACGCCCTGAGTTTGATGGAAAACCTGCCGCAGATCCGGATCAAGCTCCAGACGCTGTTCGATGTGGGACTGGGCTACGTACACCTGGGGCAGTCGGCGACCACACTTTCCGGTGGCGAGGCCCAGCGCATCAAACTGGCTAAGGAATTAAGTAAGCGGCAAACCGGCCGGACGTTTTATCTTCTTGACGAGCCCACCACGGGCTTGCATTTCGACGACGTGCGCAAGCTGCTCGACGTGCTGCAGCGCCTGGTAGGTCTGGGCAACACGGTGGTAGTGATCGAGCACAACCTGGATGTGATCAAGACCGCCGATTGGATCATCGACCTGGGTCCGGACGGCGGCGAATATGGCGGCCGAGTGGTGGCATGCGGCACTCCCGAGCAGGTGGCGCGGTCGAAGAAAAGCTATACGGCGGAAGCGCTGCGTAAGGTGCTTTGGAAGGGGAAGGCGGCTGGAATCGGCCGCTGACGCCTTCAAACGCGCTCATATCGAAGGTGTTTTACTGAGCCGTGACCAACGGGGAGCGGTGCTTTTTCCTCCGAAGCCCCATACACGATAATGGTTTGTCTGCATGAGCAAATACGCTAAGGCGCCCCTGGACTTCGCGCGCCTCAAAACGGTCGGCCTCAAAGAACGTGGCGGCAAGGTGAAGGTCGCCGACTTCGCTTCCGCCTATCGGCCCGGTTCGGGCATCGCGGGCTGGCTTGATTCACTACCGCACATCCTGGCGGGTGATTCATTCCGCGCCGTCCTAAAGGCCCTGCTCACAGCGCGTCAAAAACGGCGAGCGATCGTCTGGGCGCTGGGCGGCCATGTAATCAAGTGCGGCCTCGCTCCCGTGCTGATTGACCTGATGCGCCGCGGATACGTCACGGCGTTCGCCCTCAACGGCGCGGCGGCCATCCACGATTTTGAAATCGCGCTCGCCGGGCACACCAGTGAAGACGTCGAAGCCGTATTGCCCGACGGCCGCTTCGGCGCCGCCGAGGAAACCGGGCGCGATATGAACCGTGCCATTGCCGTGGGCGACCGTGACGGTTTGGGTATGGGTGAATCGCTGGGCCTTTGGCTGGAAAGCGCGGCCAGTCCGGAGTTCAGCCGCGCGAGCCTGCTCCTGGCGGCCCACCAGCACGGAACCCCGGTCACCGTCCACGTCGCGGTAGGCACCGACACCCCGCACACGCATCCGGAAGCCGACGCGCGCGCGATCGGCAGCACCAGCCACCGCGATTTCCGGCTGCTGTGCGCCTACGTCGCGGACTTGCACGAAGGCGGCGTCCACCTGAATTGCGGTTCCGCCGTGGTGCTGCCCGAAGTCTTCTTGAAGGCGGTTTCGGCGGTGCGCAATCTGGGCAATCCGCTGGCGCGGTTCCACACTGTGAATTTCGATTTCTTACAGCACTACCGTGCCCGCGTGAACGTGGTCGAGCGCCCCCATGCCGGCTCGGGTGGAGCGGGTTATGCCATCACGGGCCATCACGAGTTGCTCCTGCCGTTGCTGGCCGCTGCGCTGATCGAGAAAGACGCATGACGCCCGACCAGCCGTTCCAGCCTCTCGGCCCTCCACCGGAACCCCTTCCCTCGGAGGAAGCGGCTCCATCGGTCGACACCAATCGCTATCCGTTCTGGCGCTACTCGGATGTGGCACTGTTTGCGGGCCTGGTAGTAGCCAGCGCGCTGATCAGTATCGTGCTGGTTCCGATGCTGTTCTCCGGCTTTCACATCCACGTTCAAACCAAGGTGACGGAAGCCATCATCATGCAGGGCCTGCTGTATCTCCTGGCGTTTTCCGGCTTGGCGATGCTCTTTCAGGTGGAATACCAGCGCCCGTTGTGGCGCTCCCTCGGCTGGACCAGCTTCCAACTGCCTGCATGGCGGGTGGTGGCGAGCGGAATCGCCACCGCTTTCGGCGTGGGCGTGGTCAGCATTCTGTTGCGGACCCCCAACACCAGCAACCGCATGACTGAGATGATGCAAGATCCCCACGCCGTGATTCCCGTGGCCATCTTCGCCATCACTTTTGGCCCGCTCGCCGAAGAGCTCGCGTTCCGTGGTTTCCTGCAGCCCCTCCTGGTGCGGAGCCTGGGGCCGGTGAAGGGCGTGGTGGCCGCGGCCATTCCCTTCGGGCTGCTGCACTTTCAGGAATATGGAAACTCGTGGCGTCACGCGCTGCTGATCTCCCTCGCCGGCTCGGCGTTCGGATGGATGCGTTACCGTACCGGTTCCGCCAAGGCCTCAACCTTGATGCACGCGTCGTACAATGCTTTGGAGTTCGTTGGGTTCCTCGCCCAGCCAAAGGGGCCGCACACATGATCGAGACCATCCAATGGATCGACAACACGGTGGTGATGATCGACCAACGGCGGCTCCCTCTCGAAGAGAACTATGTCACCTGCCGGACTTATCAGGAGGTGGCCGACGCCATCCGCGATATGACCATCCGCGGCGCTCCCGCCATTGGCGTGGCGGCCGCAATGGGAGTAGCTCTCGGCGTCCTCCATGCGCCGGAGCGCGATCTGGATCGGCAGGTCGAAACGATCTGCGATACGCTCGCGCGCACCCGGCCCACGGCTGTCAACCTCTTCTGGGCGATCGATCGCATGAAGCGGCTGTACGCGTCTCTGGGCGGCCAGCCCATCGCCGCTATCCGCCACCGGATGATCGAAGAGGCCGTCTCGATTCGTGCCGAGGACATCGCCATCTGTCGCGCCATCGGCCGGCATGGCGCTGCGCTCGTGCCCGACCAACGCACTGTGTTGACGCATTGCAATGCTGGCGCTTTGGCCACCGCGGGCTACGGCACCGCGCTGGGGGTGATCCGCGCGGCAATCGAGTCCGGCAAGCGAATCGACGTTTTCGCCGATGAGACCCGTCCTTTCCTGCAAGGCGCGCGGCTGACCGTGTGGGAGCTCCAGTACGACGGCATTCCAACCACGTTGATCACCGACAACATGGCCGGCCACTTTCTGAAATCAGGCCGCATCGGGTGCGTGGTGGTGGGCGCCGACCGAATTGCCGCTAATGGCGACGTTGCCAACAAGATCGGCACCTATTCGGTGGCCGTGCTGGCCAAAGAAAACCAAGTGCCATTCTTCGTGGCGGCGCCTCTCTCGACGCTCGACCTAGATATCAGCTCCGGAGACTTTATCCCCATTGAGCAGCGCAGTGCCGGCGAGGTGACTCATGTTTTCGGCCAGCCCGTAGCCCCGCCGGGAACCAAGGTCGAGAACCCCGCGTTCGATGTGACTCCAGCGCGTTACGTCACCGCCATCATCACGGAAAAGGGAGTGGCGCGCGCTCCCTATGAGGAGTCGTTGCGTGCCCTGGCGAACAGTGCCGAACCACTACCGGCTCGTATGGTAAGGTGAACCTGAATGCGAACAATTATTGCCGCCCTTCTCTGCGCCGCCGCGCTCTCCGCAGCCGATGCCAGCCGGCGCGCGCCTGGTTTCTCACTGCCCGATTCCAAGATGGGGCAGCACGATCTGGCGGATTACCGCGGCAAGGTGGTGATCCTCGATTTCATGCAGACCGCGTGCCCGCATTGCGCTGCCTTTAACGCAGTGCTGAGCCGTGTGGAGCAAAAGTACGGAGACCGCATTGCCATTCTGGGAGTGGTGAATCCGCCAAGTGACATGGTCAAGGTGAATGCTTACATCGTCGCCAACAAGATCCCTTACCCGATCCTGTTCGATTGCGGGCAGGTGGCCTACTCTTACCTGCGCTCCGGAAGCTTCGATACCCCGCACATCTACCTGATCGATGCCAACGGCGGCATCCGCGAAGACTTCGGATATTCGGACACTACCAAGGACCTCTTCGAAGGCAACGGCCTGTTCTCGCACATCGACGCGGCGCTTGGGAAGAAATAGCCCTCTACCCCGCATCCTCAAAGAGGGACTGCGGGCCGCAAGGTGTTAGATTGAGAAGAGTGCGCTTCTTGAGCAAACTCGCATGGCTGTGTTGCCCCGTACTTTTGTGCGCTCAGACTCCTCAGGCCGGTTTGCAGCCGGACTGGGACATCCGTGCGATCCTGCAGGAAATGAGCGCCCATGCCTTGCGGCTCCAGCCGGTGCTCAACCAGGTCGATGTGAACGCCTGGGTGTCCAAAGGCGCTTCCGAAACCTACATCGCACAATTGCAATCCAGTAAGGACCAGGCGCGAGCCATGGCCGATGACGCCAAGGCGCTGGGTAGGAATCCGGAGAAAATTTCCGCCTGCCTGCAGTTGTACTTTCGCGTACAGGGACTGGAACAGATGATCAGCTCGCTGGTAGAAGCAATCCGTAAGTATCAGGACCCGGCGTTGGCCGAAACGCTGACCAGTCTTTCGGCCGAAAACGGCGCCAACCGGAACCGCCTGGAAACGTACATCGTTAACCTGGCCACGCAGCAAGAGCAGGAGTGCGCCGTGATGGACCGTGAGGCCCAACGTTGCCGCGGCATACTTTCCAAACAGCCGTCTTCTACTGCCAATCGGGGAAAGAAGAACTGACCTCGTCCATGCCATTTACCTGTAGCATCTGTGGAGAGGAATCGACACGAATCTGCGCGCGCTGCACCAAGGATACGTGCAGCAATCACCTCTGTGAGAAGTGCCTGCGCTGCAGCGATTGCTGCGAATGCGAGGTCACGCTCGATGAGCCGTTGCGCGAACCGGTACGGTCTGTATTCCCGTCCGCCAGCCCATCGCCCCGCCCCGGTCCGACGCCCGAGCCAATGCCCGAACCGCCGATCCCGCCGCCCGACCCGGATCCTCTGCCGCCGGATGAGCCTGAGCAAGGGCCGGTAAATCCATAGCTGGGCCACACGCGGCCTTTGCCTCCCGCAAGAGTTTCTCGTCGACATGTAAAGTCTTCTTCATTCAGACAATCGTGCCATAAGATCTACCGGCTGAAATGAGATTTCAGGGATAAGAACGGGCTTTCGTAGAAACGCCAACTCAACCACGCGATGCCGAAACTGGCCGCCAAGGAGGCCCCAAATAACGGCAGCGGGGAATTGGCGCTCCAACCCAGAGCGGGAAACAGGTGCGGGCCGAGCCAGCGTTCACAGACCGTAAGCACCATCATGTGAATCACGTATAAACAGTAGCTGTACTTACCGAAGGTGATCAGCAGCGGATTGCTGAAAAAGCGGCTCATCCGGCCAGGGGCAGCACCGGCGTACCAAACCAAGCTCGCAAACAACAGGGCCAACAGGGAGTACCCGAACGTTCGCACCGGCCAGTCGCCATAGATCAGTCCGCGCCGCCAGACCGCAATCGCCAAAAGAACGATCAGGGCCGTAATACCGAGGGGCTTCATCACGCGCTTGGCCCATTCGGGGCGCTGCTGGACCAAGATCGCGGTCATGGCGCCCGCCACCAGCGAATCCACTCGCGAGGTGGTCAGGAAGTACGCCGCTATCCAAGGCAGTTTGAAACCCGTGATCGCCACTCTGCTCACAAGGGCTAACAACGCAATACAGGCGCACCAGCCGAGAAGCCGCTTCCGGGACGTCCTCCTAATGAACATCGGCCAGAACAGATAGAAGTGCTCTTCCACCGCCAAGGACCAAAAGGCTCCAATGGAAGCGGGTGCCACGCCAAGAATCACATTCGCATAGTTGGCGTAATACAACAGGAAGGGCGCGATTCGGCCGTTGAGCGTTTCGAGTCCGAGCCAATAAGGGTTAACGAACCTCGGCAGGACGAGCAGCACCAGCATCATGAACCCGTAATACAAAGGAAAAATGCGGAGGCACCTCCGACTATAGAAATTCCGGAAGTAATGCGTTTTGGTCGTGGAGGAGAGCAGTATTCCGGTGATCAGGTACCCGGATAACACGAAGAACAGATCGACGCCGCACCACCCAGCCAATGTGAGCGGGCGAAGCCAGGCGGCCGGAGCAGGAAAGTGGAAAAACAGGACTAGCAGAATGGCCGCGCCACGCACACCGTCGAGCGCTGGGACATGTTTAGGTGCGGGAACCGACGGTGCGGGAACCGACGGTGTCGGAAGCACCGCCTGTCGCTGGGTCGCCGTGCCCGCGTACTGGGTTGCCATCACTATGAGAAGTAGTAGAGGCAACCCAAACAGATTGCATTATTTTTAACTGCAAGCGGCGCTTGGCTTTACGAGCGGCGGTGTTTCCGTCTCCGGCTCCATCGTTTTAGTTGGAATGGCCCAACCACCCTGCCAGAACCACCACGTGGTAAAAGACCAGCAGCATCATCAACACTAGATAGGCCCGGAGACTCACCAGCGAAATCCGCACGCTGGTGGTCATCGCCATGGGGCCGAGGCTGTCGGTATCCACTTTCTGCTCAGGCACGTCATCCAGCGGGTGGATCACCACGAAATGGCCAGTGAATTCTTTTGTCTCGATTAGATTCGTCAAGGTTGCCATTGTCGTTTCTCCTTTTCGTCAGCCCGCCCTATGCGGCCGGGAACAAGTTCGGGGCCGCTACCTGCGCGGCCAAAATCAAGGACAAGGCAAATAGGACAATGATGATGGTCCAGTTCACCCAATTGTTCCAGGGCTTGTTGGCGTACTCGCCCAGAAGCTCTTTGTCGTTGAGCAGCAGTTGTAGAAAGATGATGGCGGATGGCAGCATCACCCCCGCCAGCACTTGCACACCGAGAATGATCAACTGCAGCGGTGCGCCCGGAATCAGCACTAAGCCGGCGGCAGTAGCCACGCACAGCAAATAGATCAGGTAGAAGCCCGGCGCCTTGCGCAGGGGAAGCTGCAAGCTATGCGGCCAGCCGCGAACCTCACCGTAGGCCCACGAACTGGACAGTGAAATTGCCGTTGTGCCGAGCACGGCGGCATTGATCATCATCAACAGAATCACGTTCTTGATGAAACCATTGGTGACACCCCCTAGATCCACCGCCATCTGCGCGGGGTCAGTAAATTTGAACCCATGCGTCAGCGAGGCGCCGCCGGCAATCATCATGCAACCGGCCACTGTGATGGTGATGCAGGCTCCCAGAAACGTGTCCAGCCGCGCCCACTTCAGATCCGCGAAGCGCAGGCGCTTGTCGGCGATGCAACTTTGCTGGAAGAAGAGCTGCCAAGGCGCCACCGTAGTCCCTACGATGGCAATGATGAGGAACATCAAATCCGGAGTCAGCCCGCCCGGCGGCAGGCCCGGAACCAGGGATCCGCGCACAATTTGAGCCGCGGGGGGCTGCACCCAGAACGCGACCACGAACCAGGCCAGGTCCAGCAGGCACAGGAAAACCACGGTACGTTCCCATCGCCGGTAGCTGCCGCTTATGGCGATGAGCACAAGCCCAACAGCGACCAGCGGCACGCCTATGCGCGGATCGACCCCCATCTTGGTCAACGCCAGGTTAATGGCGGCAAATTCCGTCACCAGCGTCAGGAAATTCACCAACTCCAGGTCGAGTAGGGAAAACAGGCCCCACCACTTGCCGAACCGCTGGTAGATCATGGCCGCGTGACCCTTGCCGGTCGCGATCCCCAGCCGCACCACCATCTCCTGAATGAAGTAAGTAACCGGTAATAAGAGCAGAACTATCCAAAGAAGATGAGTCCCGTATTGGCCACCCGCCTGACTATATGTGGATACCGCGCCCGCATCGTTGTCCGCCACCATCACGATGAGCCCCGGACCGAAGACCATCAGGAAGGTCAACAGGTCGCGCGCCCACTTGGATTTCACTACCCGCCCGCGGACCGGCGCCACATCTTCGGTGGCCACGGCGGCCGCGGGCATCATCAGGACCTTGTTGCTCATGACAGCACTCTCCCTTCTGCCCCCGCAAGTGGAGGACTCCGGTCCAGGCGACGGACACCTGAGCCAGCGAAATGATTCGTACCTAATCGAGGGAAAGGATGCCACTCCACGACTGGGAGCGGTTTCGCTTCAGCCCTCCGCGTTCACCACCAAAAACTCCGTGGAAGAAGCGGGGGCCAAAACAGAGAAGCTAGCAGGCCACCGGAACTTCCAGGTTTTTGCCCCCCGTACTAGGAGGCTTATCGTCGTTCGGTTCCATATACCTTTCTGGAGACGAGTCGAAGCTCAGGGGGGGAAACAAAAAGACCATTTCCCCCGAGCGGAAGAAATGGCCAACTATCGCGAACGATACCTGACGGATTCCCCCACTGGTCTAAGCTTCAGCACCGCACGCCGTGAGAGATCCGAAGACCTCAGCCACATTAGAGAAACCCTTAACCCGGGAGTCCCTGGTCTACCCTGCCGAACATCTTTCGACGCCGAAGGGCAGTGGCTTGTTTGCCGCGCGGACGCCTCGCCTGCCGAGGATCCATAGATTTCAGCGACCTCGCAGCCGCTGTATCTACATCCAAAGTAGCGCTCACCTATGAGTGGTGTCAATGAAAAAGTGGTTACAGCCGGCGGCAGAGTGTCCGATCCTACTTCCCAAAACCGGCCCAAACGAACGCCGCGAAACGGCGCAGCGTGATGAAGCCCACTCGCTCGTACAGGGAAACAGCGCCGGTATTGGCTGCCGTCACAGTCAGGCTGGCGGAACGGCATTGCGCGTCGCGCAGCGAGGTGAGGGAATGCCGCAACAACGCGTACCCGACGCCGGTTCCCTGCATCTCGGGAGACACGCAGATCTGGGCGATGTGACCGCATTGCGGCGCCACCACGCTAGCCAGCGAAATGCCGCAGAGCCGGCCGGTGGATACGTCGAAGGCCGCGTAGGATGCCGGCCGGTAAAAGACGCCGCACCCCGGATACTGCACAATGTTGTACAAAAAACGCCGCGCGCTGGGGCCGCTGCGGTACTGGTCATTGATCAGGCTATCGACGTGGCCGCGATACGCCTCCGCAATCAACTGCGCGCCGGCATCCTGGTAGTGATCGGACCATCGCTCGATGAAGATGGGATGCCGCACCGGGCTCTCTCGCAAAACCGCACGGGCGAGATCGAGGCGCAAAAACAGTCGATCGAAGGAGGTCGCCTGCGCGGCCCGCGGGAGCACACGGTTCGCGGCCGGGTGGAGCATCATCAACTGACATTCCACGCGAGCGATTTCGGAGCCGTTCAGGAGCGGATCCAGGGCGGCTTCCAGCAACCGGGACTCGGGATCCACGCCCCGGTAAGCCTTGCGCACGTAGAGATCCCCAATCAGCCCTTTGTGTTCCTCCACTACGTAATACACGTAGCCGATGACCTCGCCATCCTCGAGGAGCGCGCTGCCATTCAGGGCGCGTAAATCCACGAAACGCATCACCAGGTCTGCGGCTTTGCCGAAATCCCATTCCAGCTCGTCGCGCCAGGCGGCCGTCTCTTCTGCCAGCAAGCCTTCCATATCGCGCGCCGCGAGCCGCCGCAGGTCGACTATCTCTTGCGTGCGCGAAAGTGCCGGATGGAGCCGGGCAGCCATGAAGTGTCTGCCTATTTTAGCGCGTACATCGCCGCGTAACCGAGTTGCTGCTTCACGTAATCACGCGGGTAGGAGAGAGTCACGGCGGTGATTTTTCCCGACTGGTCGAACCGCGCCGTGAGATCTGCATTAATGCCGCACCAATAGGCGGGGAGATTGAGCTTTTCATAACGTGCCATCACCTGGTCGCGCAAGGCCGGATCGAAATGCACGCCATACTTGTCGATCAGGGCCTTCAGGCCCGGATAATCGCCTTCGGCTTTCATGCGCATCAATTCCGCCAGCAGCATGCCCACGCCCTGGTGCATCTTGTCGAAATCCTTTAACAGCAGGTAGGTCTTGCCGTTGCGCTGGACTTTTTCGATGGCGCCCGTCTTGTCCATGATGTAGTTCACGATCAACTGGCGGTTCCGCTGGTGATCTTCTTCAATGGTGTCGCCCTTGGGGATCTGATGGAGCTGCGTGAGGCCCACGCGTACCGCCGAATAATACATGGCCTTGGCCACCTCAGGGCTCGAGACCAGGCCCAGCTCGCGCAGCTTGGGATCGGTGATGTTCCACAGCGCCATCAGGTCGGCGCGCGCTTCCTCCATGGCGGAATAGTATTCCTTCAAAATCGACTCGGTGCCGCCCTGGTATTTGGGATTGAGCTTTCCCGAGCCGTGGCCGATGATCTCATGCAGGGCCGTCATCAGGCCGGAGGCCTCCTGGCCGTATTTCTTTCCGATGGCAATCTCCTCGGGTGAGGCGGCGAACTCTTCCAGCGCACCGTATCCCGATGCGTCGAAAATACTGCGCGAGCTGCCCGTAAACAGATAGCTCTTGGTGCCGTACTTCTCGCGGATTTCGTTCTCATTCGGCAGATTGTCGCCGACGGTATTCGCGTGAAAATCGCCCGTCTCCACCACCGTCTCCACGGCCTCGGCCAGAGGTGGTTTCACGCCTTGTTTCTTATATTGCTGGAGCCACGGCGCGCGGTCCTCGAAATATTGGGCATTGGCGGCCAGAGTGGTCATCAGGTGATTGGCCTTCTGATCGGTGATGGCCACGAAACTCTGCGAAGTCCCTTTGGCGGCGCGCGCATCGCGGTAGACCTCGATGAACCCGTTGGCGAAATCCACCGGCGGATTGTTCCCGACCCAAACCGCACCGAAGTGCAACCAGTCGGCCGGATCGCCGGTCTGGTAGAAGCGGATCAAGGCGTCAATCACCGGCTCCTGCCCCGGTCCGGCGTACGAGCGCGCTTTCTGCAGGTAGCCGATGGCCTTGCCAAGGAACTCGGCATAAAGGCCGGGCGGAATCTTGCCATCGGGAGTGCCCGCGCGATAGACCTCCTCCACCAGTTTGCCGTCCTTGGCTTTCACCAGGCGCGAATTGAGCGGATGGGCTTCCTGAAATCCTTTGACGTCGGCCAGACTAACTCCGCTGTAGAAGTTGTTCGCGCTGGCCTGCAGAAAGTCCAATTTTCCTTGGGGGCTTTTCGTGGTGATGCTCGGCTCGAAATTCGGGTCGAACAGCGAAGCACGCAAATCCCGCAGCTCGCGATCGAGGTCCGCCTGGTTGCGAATGGCAGGCGTGCCGTACGGATTGGCTGCGAATCCGCCTTTCTGGAGGGCTTGCGCCGTGGCAGCCTGCAACTCCTCGAAAGGGAACTCCGGCAGAATTTTCTGCGCCGTCTGGTCGTAGTGGTTCCCGCGATTGGCCCAGAACAGCTTGGCGAAGGCGACGATCTTGGGGTGGTCCGGAGCGTAGGCTACAACCGCTTCCAGCATTCGCTTCTGCCGCAGGCCGAAGCGCGAATTCTGGTCGTAGATGATCGGGTCGATGGCAATGGATGCCTGGGCCAGCCAGTAAGTGAGCGCCTGTTGGCGGGGCGACAACTTTTGAAAACTCTCGGCTTCGAGTTGAATGAAGCCTGTAGAACCAACGCGGTCGGCCAATACCCGGTTTTGGGCAAGCACCGCGCTACACGTAAATAACAAGATTAAGGACGAGCGCAAAACAGCACCTCTTTATCCATGTTAATCCCACTGGGCTAGTCCCACTGAGCGACGCGCACGCTAGGGCCGCGCGGTGCCCACACATCCGGATCGGTCGGGCCAAACAACGCCAGCACGGGCGTGCCCACAGCCGCAGCCAGGTGTGTGATGCCAGAGTCGTTACCGACATAGAGCTGGGCGCGCGCCAGCCAGCAGGCCAGTTCGTACAAATCAGGAATCCGCACGGCCTCCTCCAGCGGCGGGTCGGCGGCGCCGGCGCACCAATGCACCGGGATCGTGCGCTCCAACTCGCGGGCCATCGCGCGGAACTTTTCGAGTGGCCAGTTCTTTCGCGGGCTGCCCGAGAACGGATGAATCACCGCGAAGTCTTCCGGCTCCACGCTACAAGGGATGCGGGGGATGGCACCGCGGGGCGCGCCCACTTGATCCAGATAGAAATCGGTGGCGTGTATGCCCGCGCTTTCCGGCGGAAGGGCAGGGAAAAATTCGAAGGGAAGATCGAGCGAGCGCACCAGGTCGCGAAACTCCGGACGATTGGCGCCGTACCAGGAGACGATCGAATCGAACCTTCCCAACTCGTGCAATAACTGGGCGGGAGGCTCCGTGATGCTCAACAAATCGAGGCCGGTGGAGGCGATGGAGCGCGCGCGGTCGGCGAACCGCACCAGCGGAACATTCGGCCCCGCCGACCAAACTTCGAGATATTCCGCGCGCAAACTCTCGATCGCGGGCAGCGACACGATGAAATCGCCGATGCCGCCGGGGCGGATGACGAGACGCCGCATTTTCGGTTTCAGTATCGCAAATACGGGACGGCAGGCTCATGTTTTATCCACACATCATCCACGCCAGCTCACTCGTAGGTCATTGAAATGAAACACATAAAAAGCTGTTGAAAATAAGTGTTTTGCATCCAAAATTCATTGACGCCCGAGGTTTCCGGGAGCATAGTGAGGAAGGTTCCAAGAGGTTTGAGGAACAGCAAGCCTCCGGAAGCGTAGCGAACCAGGAACATTGATCCGTTTCCACCGACTAGTAATAGAAGAAGGAAACGGGGAGCGAGAGGGAATCGGGCGCA
>DASZIV010000153.1:0-1809 GCA_035948775.1 Bryobacteraceae bacterium | reverse complement strand
AATTCGCGCCGTGGATGGCCAGAAGGCTTCGCTCAAGATCGGCGACCGCGTCCCGGTGGCGACTGGCTCCTTCCAGCCCGGCATCGGCGGCGTCGGCATCAACCCGCTGGTCAACACCCAATTTCAGTATCTCGATGTCGGCGTGAACATCGATATCACCCCCAAGGTCCACTCCAATGGCGAGGTGACCCTGAAGGTCGTGATGGATATTTCTTCGGTAACCGGTCAATCCAATATCGGCGGCATCAGCCAACCGGTGATCGGGCAGCGCAAGATCGAGCACGAAGTTCGACTGAAGGAAGGCGAAGTCAACATGCTCGGTGGCATGTTGGAGGACTCGCAGACCAAAGCCCTGACCGGCATTCCGGGACTCGGCCAGATTCCAATCTTGAAGTATCTCTTCGCCCAGTCAACCACCGACCACTCGGAAACTGAGACCGTATTCGTGCTGATTCCGCACATCGTGCGCGCCCATGAATACAACGACATGAACCAGCAGGCCCTTGACGTGGGCACGGCCAACGCGATCGAACTCCGCCGCGTCAGCCATCAGATGGCGCCCGCGACGCCGGGCCAAACTCCTGCAGCTCCAGCGCAGCCGCAAGGCGCACCGACGCAAGGTGTGCCCCCGAATCAGCCACCAACAGCCACTGCACCAAGCGGACCAGCGGCCTTCAGCTTCGATCCGGCGAGCATCACGCAAGCCCGGGGTTCAACTTTTGCCGTAAACATTTTGCTCTCAGGAGCCCAGAACGCTTTTTCCGTGCCTCTGCAGATCAGCTACGATCCCAAGATGCTGCAGGTCGTGAATGTTTCGAACGGCGGTTTCCTCTCGCATGATGGCCAGGCAGTGGCGCTGGTTCATCGCGACGATGACACCACCGGAACTTTGCAGATTACGGCGACACGGCCGCCCGGAGCCCCCGGAATTTCAGGGCAGGGAACGGTCGTGACTTTGACTCTTGTGGCCAAGGCCCCCGGTCAGTCCGCGCTAACCATTGCCCGGGGAGGCGTACGCGACCCCGGCATGCAAGCCGCCCCGGCCGCCGGAGCCGCAGTCACGGTGACGATCCAATAGAGGGAAGACGGGCGTCCTCGCCCGTCTCCACGGACGCGGTGGAACCAGGCGTACCTTGTAGCCGCAAAGCGGCGCAAGAGTGCAGCCCACGGCGCAAGCCGTGGGGGAGAAGTGAAAAACAGAGAAGCCCCAGCGGGGCGAAAGAGCAGTTCTCACCTGCGCCGCACCGTCCCGCCGGCGCCAATGCTTCGAATATGCAGTTAACTGTTGCAAGAAAAAATGTCGTGCGCAACCTGCGCGGGTTCACGCTGATTGAGTTGATCGTGGCCACGGCCATTCTGGTCATCCTCACCAGCCTGGCGATCCCGCTGGCGCGGGTTACCATCAAGCGCGACAAAGAACACCAATTACGCCGCGATCTCTGGGACCTGCGCGACGCCATCGATCGCTACAAGGACGCCGCCGACGCCGGTAAATTCCAGACCAAAGTGGGCTCGGAAAACTACCCTCCCGATCTGGACACGCTGGTCAAGGGCGTGGACGTGGGCGGCAAGAAATTAAAGTTTCTACGCAAGATCCCGATTGATCCCATGACCAACACCACCGAGTGGGGAATGCGCTCCATGCAGGACGATCCCGACTCCGACTCCTGGGGCGAGCAGAACGTTTTCGACGTCTATACCAAATCGCAGGACACGGGGCTCGACGGCACCAAGTACAAGGACTGGTAGATGGCACGATCTCGCAAAAAGCGCAGCCGTGGCTTCACCTTGATCGAGCTGATGATCGTC
>DASZIV010000152.1:0-152680 GCA_035948775.1 Bryobacteraceae bacterium | reverse complement strand
GCCGGTTGGCAGCGCTGGAGAATTTGACTGCCACGCCCGCGACGAAATAAGGCTCTGCGTAGGATATAATTCCCGGCATGCGACGCAGAGATTTCTTGCCGGCCCTGGGCGCTGCCGGTGTAGCACTCGCTCAGACGCCCTCCCCGGTCCGGCGCAAGGGCCGCCTCAAGCAGGGACTCATGCGCGTCAACTTCGACCCCAAGATGCGGTTTGAGGACATGTGCCGGGAGGCCGCCCAGCGCGGCTGCTACGGGTTCGATCTGATCGGGCCGCAGGACTGGCCGACGCTTCGCAAATACGGCCTCATCCCGACGATGGGCCCGACCGGCGGCGTCTCGTTTGAGAACGGGCTGATCCGGAAGGAACTGCACGACGGTCTCGAAAAATCCGTGAAGGCCGTCATCGATCAATGCGCCGCCGCCGGGTGTCCGAACATGATCACGGTCGGCGGCCAGCGCCGCGGCATGTCTTACGACGAAGGCGCCGACAACTGTGTGGCTTTCTTCAATCGGGTTAAAGGGTACGCCGAGGACAAGGGCGTTACCATTTGCATGGAGGTCATGAACAGCAAGTTCGACGACCCGGCGATCGGACGCAAAGACCAGATCTGCGACCACGTCGCCTGGGGAGCCGGCATTTGCCAGCGCGTGAATTCGCCACGCGTGAAGCTGCTGTTCGATATCTACCACGTGCAGATCATGGACGGCGACATTTGCCACAACATCCGACAGTATTTCCCCCTGATCGCGCATTTCCATACCGGCGGCGTGCCTGGGCGGCACGAGCTCGATGACACTCAGGAAATTAACTACCATTTCGTGGCCCAGACCATCGCGGATCTCGGATTCACGGGTTACATCAGCCACGAGTACAGGCCGTCCCGGGATCCGTTGAAGAGCTTGGATCAAGTGCTGGCGATCATGGACGTGTAGACCTCTTCATCTGCCGGTCGCCGAAGCCAGCCCGTTGCACGCCGCGCCGCGCTATAATCCGGTTTCCCATGCCATCCGCCCTGCGGATCGAGGGCCGTAGCGCCCAGGAGATCCGCGCGGTGATTGAGAGCTTCCTCAAAAACTGCCGTCAACCTGCTTTGCTCGAACCCGGAGAAGACATACTTCCTCTGAGTGATGACAATTTCTCCCTCGAATTTCGCGGGTCGCGCCTGACCCTGGAGGCTTGGGACCGTACCCGCAACCTGGCGCGGCGGATCACGGCCATCAAAGATACGTCCGCCGCACGATTGGAACTGGTGGTTGAACATTTCGGACGGCGCGAAGGGAAGATGTTTCTCCTTGACCTTTCCCGTCGGGCTGGCGCCGAATTGGGACGGCGCAGTGGCCACCTGGTGTTTCGCGAACGTTTCCGGCTGTTCCTGCGCCGTCAATTCCCCGAATGGAAGCTGGCGGAGCTGAGCGCCGAGGCTAATCTGGAGTTCAGTCTCTCGCCTGCTTATCCGCGCGCTTATTTACGTCACGGCCAGCATGGATGGGCGGCCATCGCGTGCCCGTCCGATGCCGACGCCGGAGCGGTCCTCACATTTGGGTTGATCTGGCTCAGCTATCTGCGTACGCGCGAGCGGCGGGTCGCCGTCGAAGGACTGGTCATCTATGTCCCCCAAGGTCGGGAGCAAACCACTGCGCTGCGCCTACTGTGCCTGGACGGCACGTCGGCACGCTTCGCGCTCTTTGCCTACTCGCCGGAAGATTATCTGGTCGCTGTCGACCCGCGCGACCACGGCAACTTGGATACGCGGCTGGAGCCGTGCCGCCGTCCTGCGCCCAACCAATCCGAGCAATGGAGCCGGGTCACTTCCCTGCCCGGCGTGGAGCGCGTTCCCAAACATGATGGCCGCGCCAGCCTGCGGGTGCGCGGCTTGGAATTCGCACAGCTTTCAGGCGATGGCGATCTGGTGTTCGGCATGGACGAGCGCCAGCCCGCGCATACTCACCACGCCGATGAAATCGAGCGGCTCGTGGAAGAGCTGGACCGCGCCCGCTCACCCGAGGCCGGCGACCGCGACCACGCGCTCTATCGCCGCTATCCCGAGGCGTGGCTGGAATCGCAGGTACGCTGTCACATCGAGACGGTGGATGCGACCTTGCAGTCCGACCCGATCTACGACCAGGTCCCGGCCTTTGCAGGCGGTGAGCGTGGCATCCTGGACCTGCTGGCAGTGGACCGGGCTGGGCGCCTGGCCGTATTGGAACTGAAGGCCACCGCCGATCTGCACCTGCCCCTGCAAGCGCTGGACTATTGGGTGCGCGTCAAGTGGCATCTGGATCGCCAAGAATTCACCGGTCAGGGATACTTTCCCGGGCTGGCTCTCCAACCGGAACCACCGCGCCTGCTGTTGGTGTCGCCGTCGCTCGAATTCCATCCAACTACCGAATCGATCTTGAGTTATTTCTCGCCGTCGATTGAAGTGGAACGCGTGGGATTAGGAATGGAGTGGCGAAAGAACTTGCAAGTGATGTTTCGACTGATAGGCGCGGCGCAGCCGCAATCGGCTTAATTGGTCCAGCGGCGGCGAGCGGCATCCACGGTCCGCACTACTTCCTCCACATCGAAGGGCTTGGCCAAAACATCGTAGGCCCCCAGGTTCAACGCTTCCGACCAGAGAACTTCATCCGCCAGCCGGGAGGCCACGATGACGAGAGGCGGCCGGGGCAGACACGTGATCGTTTCGAGAACATGCTTCCACGTGTGCCGCCCCAGATCGCTTTCGCAAATGACAATGGGAACAGGTTGTTGTTGCAATACTACTAGGGCCGTTTGGAGGGAATCGGCGTGCAATACTTCAGAATCGTCGAAGATTCCTTTCAGAAAGCAATGGTCTTCATGCGCTGGGCTGATTGCCAGCACCATTGCGGAGGAACCTGTAGACGATTGATTCATTTAGCCTAAAAATCTCTGGAATCGCAGTGTGCGGCAAGAAATCTTTTGCGGGGCCCTGCGTTCCACCCGCATCCATGGGGGACCGCCACGCGAAACCGGGGAGAAATCGTCCTATTAGCGGTGACCTTTCGCCCGGAATTCGCGTAGTACTAATGAGACAGGCGCTAAAATAGCGAAAGGGGGGCTTCCCCTCAATTCCTATGCTCGACGTCGTAAAGCAGGTACGCGCGGCTTTTTCCTTGTTGAACCCCGATCAGGTGCGCAAGGAGGCGGCGCGCCCCGTTTCCCTTGGCTTGGTGGCCACCAGCGATCAAGCCTATGAAGAGTTAGAAGATTTCCTGATCCCGGCCTCGCTCCCCACTGCGACCCGGGGGCAGATGCAAGAGAGCATTCACCGCGCCGCCGATCCTCGAGTTCCTCCCAAGGTCGATCTGGTGCTGTACGAAGCGGGTCTGCTCTGTCCGGCGGGCGCGGTCGGCTACCAACCGGACGATCCGGAAGCCACCATCCGCGAAATTCTTCGCGAGTGCGACGATCTGGGGATGGCGCTCGCGCGCCGCTTTCCGGTGTTCCGCAAGGCGGTGGTGGAGAACATAATCATGTCCGTGGCCAAAGAGAACACCCTGTTCTCCGTCGCCACTGCGCTGCCCAACGTGGTTCCCAACATGTTCGAACTACCGTGGGCGTTTGGCGAATTTGCATCCGACACAGTATTTCTCACGCTCAACCAGGTGCGGATGGCTTTCCTCATCGCCGCTTCCTGCGGGGCCGAAGTTGGGTTGACACAACAGAAGGGCGAGATTCTTTCCATCGTGTCGGCAGCTTTCGGATGGCGCACCATCGCGCGCGAACTGGCCGGCAAGATTCCGCTCGGCGGAGGCCTGATCCCCAAAGGTGCCATCGCATTCGCCGGTACATGGGTTGTCGGCAAGGGCCTGGAGCGATACCACCACGGTAATGTTCCGTACACTCGGCGGCAGCGCGACGAGATTTACCAGGAAGCTTACGTGCGCGGTAAGCAAGCTGCGGAAGTGCTCACCGGGAACGCGAGCTGAACCCTTTTAGGTGCTTGAGCGTCATAAAATAGTGAGGAAACTCCTGAGGAGAAATATGCGCCTACTCAGCATCGGAATCGCTTTAGCGTGCGCGGCCATCGGCTTCGCAGACACCGTCACCCTCAGAAACGGTAGGGTAATCCAGGGAACCTACCTGGGCGGATCGGCGCGCCAGGTACGAGTAGACCTCGGTGACCGGATCGAGACGGTGGATGTCACTGATGTTTCGCGAATTGAGTTCAACGCGCCTGCGCCCGCACCGGCGCCGCCCCCTCCGCCCGAACCCTTGCCCCAGCGTTCGGAGAGCAACGTGTTCCGCCCGGATCCGGAACCTATCGCAGCTCCGCCTTCGCCCGCGCGGTGGAGCGGTGAACTGCCGGCGGGAACGAATGTCGTGGTACGTCTGATCGATGGCGTGGATTCGGAGAAAAACAACGTCGGCCAGACCTTTGCGGCCAGTGTCGATGAGCCGGTAATGATCAACGGTGAAACCGTCATTCCCCGCGGCGCCGATGTGGTGGTGAAGCTGGTGGACTCAAAGGATTCCGGCAAGTTTACCGGCCGTGCGGAACTCACGTTAAATCTGGTATCGGTCAAGGTGAATGGCCGGCCCGTGGACATCAATACGCAGACGGTTTCACGCGAGAGCTCATCGCGCGGGGAACGCACGGCCAAGGTGGCGGGAGGGACCGCAGCTGTGGGAGCCATCATCGGCGCCATCGCGGGAGGCGGCAAGGGAGCAGCGATTGGCGCGGGAGCCGGCGCCGCGGCCGGAGCCGGCGCCGAAGTGGTGACGAAGGGTCAGCGTGTGAAGATACCTTCGGAGACGCGGTTGACGTTCGTGTTGGATACGCCTGTACGTCTGTGAATACCGAACTCGTCCGTGTTAGGAGAACCTCAGATTCGCTCCAGCGCTTCGACGGTCCGGGCGTCCCGCACATTGCCGGTGTTCAAAGTGCTGGCCGGTTCGAAGAGCATGACATGAACCTCGGTTGGGGCCGAAGGGCGATGCTCGGTGCCCCGAGGGACGATCAGGAATTCGCCTTCCCGCAGGTCGAGACTGCGTTCGACGCCTGAGTGGTCGCGGTAGTCCATGCGAAACGAGCCGTGGACCACCAGGAACAGTTCGTCTTCGTCATCGTGATGGTGCCAGACGAAGTCCCCCTGAAACTTGACAAGCTTGACCTGCTGGCCGTTCAGTTCCCCGACAATTTTGGGACTCCAGTGATCGCCGAAGGACGCTAACTTTTCCGCGAGGCAGACTTTTTGCATGCAGCTCACATTATCACTGGTCTGGACCAAAAGGAAACGGATTCGTGTGGTTCGTGCAGGCACCGCCGAACGACGGCTTCACGGAGTTTTAAATCACCTGCAGCACCAGTTTCCCGCGCGTGTGCAGCGTCTGATTTTTTTCATGCGCGCGGGCCGCTTCCTTAAGGGGCAGCACTTCTTCCACGATGGGGCGCAGCTGGCCCGCATCCACCAGCTTGGCCATCTCCTCTAACTGCGCCCGATTCGGCTGCACGAAAACGCCGGCCCCGCGAACTCCGTACGTAGCGGCATCCTGGGCTGAAGGCGGACCGAGAATCGAAACCAGAATGCCGCCTTTCTTCAGAACTTGCCAGGAGCGCTGGCGGGTCTCGCCGGACATAGTGTCGAGCACTACATCGACGTCACGCACCACCTTCTCAAACGGCGTCTTGTTGTAGTCGATGGTTTCATCGGTGCCGAGTTCGCGGAGGAAGGCATGGTTACGTTCCGACGCCGTCCCGATGACGTACGCTCCTTTCCACTTGGCCAGTTGCACCGCATAGGTCCCGACCCCGCCGGCCGCGGCATGAATCAGGATCCGTTGGCCGGCGCTTAGCCCGGCAGCATCAAAAAGAGCTTGCCAGGCGGTGAGACCCGCCAGCGGAATTGCCGATGCCTTGGCGTGGTCGATAGACTTGGGCTTGCGTCCCAATTCCTGCGCTTTCACCGTAATACATTCGGCATAAGAACCGTTACGGGAAATGTCGGGACGCGAATACACTTCGTCGCCGGGTCTCCAATCCGTAACTCCCGGACCGGTGGACTCTACCACACCCGAGAGATCCCACCCTGGAATGAGCGGCAACGAATAGTCTAGAAAACCCTTCATATAGCCAGCTCGAATCTTCCAATCCACTGGGTTCACGGACGTTGCGTGGACTTTCACTAACACTTCGCCTTCGGCCGGCTCAGGCCGCGGCACGTCTTCGTATCGCAGTACCTCCGGACCGCCGTACTCGTGCAGTCGCACTGCTTTCATGGTCGCCATCGATCGGTTCTGTCTCCCCGTTTGATAGGTGGTCCCGCATTGTTGTAAACTTAGAGTTTACTCCAGAGGTCCCGACGCACCACGTGTGTTCCGGCTCCCAATTAGAGGTTTGCATGCACGCGATTATCGAAACTGGTGGAAAGCAGTATCGGGTGACTCCCGGCGACGTCATCCGGGTGGAAAAAATTCCCGGCGATGTCGGTTCGGAAATCGAGCTGGACACAAAGGCTGCGTTTAACGACAGTGGCGAGCTGGTAACCAGCGCCATGGTAAAGGGCACGATCGTCGGCAACGGCCGCGGCGACAAGGTCGTGGTGTTCAAGTTCAAGCGCAAGAAGCAGTACAAGAAAACCATAGGACACCGCCAATCCTTCACCGAAGTGAAGGTCAACGAAATCCTGGACAAGTGACGTATGGCGCATAAAAAAGGACTAGGCAGTTCCAAAAACGGGCGCGATTCCAACGCGCAGCGGCTCGGCGTGAAGGTGTTTGGCGGGCAGTTGGTGCCGGGTGGTTCGATCATCGTACGGCAGCGCGGCACGAAGATCAAACCCGGGCTCAACGTGGGCTGGGGTAAGGACGACACCCTGTTTGCCAAGGTCACCGGCGTGGTGGAATTCCGCGACCGCGGGCAAATGGGCAAGTTCGTCAATGTGAAAGAAGTCGCGTAGTCGTCCTCCAGCCGCCGTGTTCCGTGGGAGCCGGCGGCTTTTCCATGTTTATCGATGAAGCCAGAATCCTGGTGAAGGCGGGAGACGGCGGTAACGGCTGTCTTGCCTTTCGACGGGAGAAGTACGTGCCCAAGGGCGGTCCCAGCGGCGGCGATGGCGGCCGCGGCGGCGACGTCACCCTGGTGGCTTCCGAGCATCAGAACACGCTTCTTAAATTCCGCTTCAATCCCGAGCACAAGGCGGAGCGCGGCCGCCACGGCGAGGGGAGCAACCGCACCGGCGCGGATGGAGCCTCGCTCGAAGTCGATGTGCCGATTGGGACGATCGTGTACGACGAAACCACGGGCGTTCGCCTGTACGACTTCACTCATGACGGCGAGCGCTTCACCGTAGCGCGTGGCGGACGCGGCGGGCGCGGCAACCAACACTTCGCTACCTCCACCCACCAGGCGCCTACGGAACACGAGCCCGGACGCGTGGGGCAGGAGAGGCGGCTGCGGCTGGAACTCAAGCTCCTGGCGGACGTCGGCCTGGTAGGCTTCCCCAACGCCGGGAAGTCGACACTGATTTCGCGGATTTCCGCGGCACGACCCAAGATTGCCGATTACCCGTTTACGACCCTGGAACCGAACCTGGGCGTGGTGCAGCTCCCCGATTTTCGTACGTTCGTGGTGGCCGACATTCCAGGCTTAATCGAAGGTGCGCACCTGGGTCATGGTCTGGGTGTTCAGTTCCTCCGCCACATCGAACGCACGCGCCTGCTGGTCCACCTGGTGGACGTTTCGGAAGCGACTGGCCGCGACCCGGTGGAGGATTTCGACATCGTCATGGGCGAACTGGCTAGCTTCAGTGAGGATCTGGTGAAGAAGCCAATGATCCTGGTCGCCTCAAAAATGGATGTAGCGCAAGACCCCAGCCGCGTGGAAGCATTGCGGCAGTTGGCCGCCCAGCGCAATCTGCCGTATTACGAAATATCCAGCGCCACGGGCTTAGGAATTGAAGAGCTCAAGTTCGCGATGGCCGAGCTCGTGCTTGCAGCGCCGGCGGCGTCTCGGCCAATCGGTTAGCGGGCGAAAAGACACCGCTCCCTTTGGCCTTAAGTATTCAGATAACTCCGCTGCCGCGCCATTCGCTGGTCGCGTTCCGCCGCGAACCTTTGGATGGCAGTGAAGATCGAAGCTTGATCGAGATGCGCTTCCTCGATCACTTCGGGCTCGAGTCCGCCGGTGCGCCATCGATCGTCCCAATCCGAAGTCAGCGAATACTCGTCAGTGAGCGGCCCGACGTTGCGGATCGGCCACACACGCCGCGTACCGGTGCTCACCACCATGAGATCATAGGCCGCTTCCGGAGGAAGAACCGCAGTGCGATAGGCCTCGGGCTGACGGTCGAACAGTTCTTCGCTAATTGCCGAGATAATCTTCACGTTGATGCCCGCTTGTTCCAGGCGCGGCAGTTGCTTCACCAGGTTCATGGTTGAGCTGGAGCCCTGCGCCAGCACGTAACCGTGCCTCGGCTTGCCCGGCACGAAATCGCGAATCAAATACAAACCCTTCGCCGAGGCCTTGATATCGCTATCGGCAAACTGGCTGCGATCCACTACCGGGAAATCCGGACGCGCCACTTCAATCGTAATGATCCCGACCTTGGGATCGCGCGCGGCGATCTCGGCGGCGGCGAAGTAGCCTGCAGCCACGTCGTTGTAATCCCAGAAACTCAAATGAATTGTCTGCCCGCGCGGGAACAGCTTCCACACCTGCGGAGCGAAAATGCCGAAGTGCGTGCGTGCGTCAGCGGCGGTTTCCGGTCCGGAGTGCGCGGCAAGTATGTGCAGCACGCCCACGCGGAATGGGCTGTCCTGGTTCTGCTGGCTCCAAACGCGCGCGGGCGTATACATTAGCGGAGTGAAGGATCCGTAGGTGCCGCTCAAAGCCCACACACCGGCAAACTTCGAGGGATCGACCGAAGCGCTCTGCCCCACCAGCCCGATGGCCGTGGAAACGTTGCCGGCCTCCTGAATCGCGGCTTTCAAGCGCGTGCCTAGCGGGTTGCTCTCCGGATCGTAGTGGCCCCACAGGCTGCCGTGTTCCACGTTGATGGATTCCGAAAGATCGGCCGCGATAGTGAAGAAGCGGTTGCCGGTGACGTAGTTCATCCACTTGATGAACTCGGAGATGCCGCGCCGCGCACCCGCTACTTCGCCGGGCTTGCGGAAGAGCGTGATGCTCACTTCCTTTTCCGCGCCCGACAGCTCGTTCTTGACCTTGACCTTTTGCGGTTCAACCGGCAGATTGCGAACGCGCAAACGCTCGTCGAGAAACGGATCGTGCTGGACATCGATGCGCACGGGGAAATCGTCTTTAACCATGTCTCCGATTTCCACCAGCCGATCCGCCAGCCAGTCGCCCAGGCCATTGCGGTCCAGCAGCGACATCACCACGTCGATGTTGGTCTTGTATTGAACCAGGCGCTCCCGCGTGTCGGTCACCGCTCCCTGCCGAATTCCCGCGAATTCCACGCCGTAGCGCTTTTCGAAGGTTTGGGCCAGAGACACGAAATACTCGGAGTTCATCTTTAACGCATACGGATGGCTGGCGTATCCCACCACCTGGCGGCCGTATCCTGGGATCTCCCCATTCACGGCGCCCGGCCAGTAGCCTTTGACCGTCTTGCCAATCACGATCATGGGACGGCGGTCCTTGGGGTCCCACTCGTCCATGGCTTTCAGCGCGGCCACCACCTGTCCGTAATCGTTCCCATCCGCCAGGGCGAAGACGTTCCAGCCGTAGGACGTCCACTGATCGATCAGATTATAGTGGTCGTACTTCGCCGGCACCACCCCGCCCAACAGGGAATCGTCGATGCCGCTATTGTTTTCTGACATCAGAACGCGCAAGCGTTTGCCGACACTCAGGGCCAAGGCCTGAGTTTTGAGTTCTTGCGCATGGCCTTCAGTGAGCGCAAACTCGCCTTCAAAAACGATCACCTTGGGCGAACTGCCAGCGCCTACGAAATCCCAGAATGCCGCTTTGCCTGCGGCGGTGGCGAAACCGATTCCAGATGGACCGCCGTTCACGTCGTTGGTCACGTCGACGCTTTCGGCGTGACCCGAGAGCGCGCGGATGCCGCGGCCTTTGGCTTGCGCAAAGAGAGGATGGTCTGCCAAGCCCTGGTCCTGCAAAAGTGTTTTCAGCGCACCGGCGCCGCGACGGAAACCCAAGGCATCGACCGGCAGCATGGCCACGTGCGGGTCGACATGATACTTGCGGTCGCCCGTGAGCCGGTACTTTCGTTCCAGCGCCTGGCCCAGGATCATCCAGAGCGCGTAGCAGGTCGGGATGCAGTGACCGCCGGCCAGCATGAATTTGTCGCCGTAGGGGTGCTTTGGCCGCCGGTAGTCGTAACGCAGAGCGCCTAACTCCGGTCCCGCCAGATGGACCGCCACGTTGTACGGAGTGTAGGCCAAGGGTCCGCCAAAGTGCCCGGTCTGGGAGTAATTTCCCAGCAGCACCAGGGTCATGCAGGTCATATACCCGATGTCTTCTAAGGCCCGGTCATATTGCGCCTGCGGTGGCTGGATCGGAGATACGAGGGTCTCGATGCTGGATGCCATGAATCCGTCATCGTAGCATGCCCATTTAGTACCAAGGTGCCCCTCTTGCGGCGACCGGTACGGCCGATAAAGGAAGTGGAGACCAAGAGCGCTGGACTCCCGTGGGCTCGGCGCCGGATCGCAATGAAGATTCTCGCAGCAGAAGACAACCTCATCTTCCAGTCCATGTTGCGCAACCTGCTAATGAAGTGGGGTTACGACGTGGTCAGTGTGGGCGACGGGTTGGAGGCGTGGCAGATCCTGCAGACCGAAGACGCGCCACGGCTGGCAATTCTGGATTGGATGATGCCGGGCATGGACGGTGTCGAAGTATGCCGCCGTTTACGCGCCAGCAACCACGAACCGTACATCTATACACTCCTGTTGACCGCTCGCACCGAATCCGTTGATTTGGTCCAGGGGATGGAGGCGGGGGCCGACGACTACCTCCGCAAGCCGCTCAACACCATGGAACTGCGCGCCCGTCTGCGCGCCGGACGCCGTATTGTGGAGTTGCAGGAGCAACTGCTGATGGCGCGTGAGGCCCTCCGGCAACAGGCTACCCACGACGGTCTCACGGGCCTGCTCAATCGATCGTCCATCATGGAAATTCTGCACAAGGAATTAGCCCGCTCGCAGCGCGAAAACCTGCCGCTCTCGGTCTTGATGATCGATCTCGACCACTTTAAGCAGATCAATGATCAGCGCGGGCATCTGGCAGGCGATGCAGTGCTGCGGGAAGCTTCGGCGCGCATGAAATCGGCGATCCGTCGCTACGATGCCATCGGCCGCTACGGAGGCGAAGAATTTCTAGTGGTATTGCCAGGCTGCGACGCAGCCGGAGGCGTTGCCCAAGCCGAACGCCTGCGTCTGGCCCTGGCGACTCGGCCGTTTCCCATCAGCGGTCAAGCCATCAACGTCACGTGCAGCATCGGCTGCTCACTCGTCTCAGGGGTCTCCCTGAGCGACCCCGACTGCCTCGTTCGCGAAGCCGACGAGGCGCTGTACGTTGCCAAGGCAAACGGCCGCAATCGTGTCGAAAGCTCTTGCGCTGCTGAAATCGTCGCGCACTAGAACCAATACGCGAAAAAATTTGTTGCTTCCAGTTCCCGGTGCGTTATACTGATCCAGCCCCCCGGAAAAGTCCAGACGCATGCTGCCACTTGCTGTGACCGAATTCGAAGAAATATTCGCCTCTCTGATTCACGATCTCCGCCAGCCGCTCAACACCATCGAAAACAGCGCCAGCTATCTGAAGCTGCTGCTGGGTGAAAGTGGAGCAGCGGTGGACGCGCAACTGCGCCTCATTGAACGCCAGGTGGATGTTGCCGCGCACATGCTGGCCGAGGCCTCAGCGCGGATGCGCCCGCGCGCTCAGTCTGCCGCAGCGGGCGATAGCCTGGACCGCACGAAATCGCAAACCGCCGTGGTGACATAGCTGGGCGGCTTCACCAGAAACTGCGGCTTTTGATCCCAAAGGCCACGCGACACGTCGTCCCATAAAGGTCCATTGATGCCGCGGTCCACCACCAAAAACGCGTCAGCCCGGTCCATAAACCGCAAGCTGGAAGGCTTGAAATCCTGGCAGGAAAAATCCAGCACCATGAGGAACAGGTCGGGCTGGACCAGTTCGAGGACGCTGTTGGATTCGACGATAACGTTCTCGTTCTGATCGAGGATTTTCCGCAGCGTGGCGTTGGCCTCCGCCAGTCCGCCCATCGGCGTTCGCAGCCAGAAGGAGCGCACGGCGCCTGACGCCAGGAAGCGCCCCGAATCGGTGGTGCTCGGCTCGTACTCTTCGCTGATGGCGAAGGGGTGATCGAGTTCGGTCTCGCAGCCGCAAGCTTCGCCAACGTGCGAGCAGACCCCGTGCCCGTATTGCGTAATTTTGACAGCGGTCCACTTCCGGTAGCGCAGCTTGCGAATGAGCCCGGCTACCACCGAAGTCTTGCCGATATTGCGCGAGTGACCACCTACCACAACCAGCATTAGCCGCGTCCCTCCAGCTCCGCCACGCGCCGCGCCAGCTCGGAAACCTGACGGCGCAGCTCCGGGAGGCGGTTCAGATTTGCCAGGGTTTCCAGGTGCTGCCGCAGCGGCCTGGCCGGGGTCCCCCACACCGTTTCCCCCGCGCGCACGATTTTGGAGCTCAGTACGCCGCAGCCCGACCCGAGCGTGGCACTCGTTTCGATACGGGCCTTATCGCCAATCCCCACCTGCCCGCCAATCACCGCATGATCCCCCACTACTACGCCGCCCGCGAAACCGGTTTGAGCTGCGACGATCACGTGCTTACCAATACGGCAGTTGTGTCCCACATGAACCATGTTATCGAGTTTCGTACCCTCGCCGATGGATGTGACTCCCAGCGCCGCCCGATCGACGCAGGAATTGGCTCCGATCTCTACGTATTCGCCGATCTCGACTCGGCCCACCTGCGGGAACTTTTGCCACCTGTCTTCTTCCAGAACATAGCCGAATCCATCGGCACCGATGACACACCCCGAGTGCAGGATGGTCCCCCGGCCGATGTCTACGTTGTCGTATATGGTGACGTTGGGGTGCAAGACACATCCCTCGCCGAGCAGGACGCGTTTACCAATGAAGCAGCCCGCCCCGATGCTGGTGGCCACGCCGATGCGAGAGCCATCCCCCACCACGGCGTGCGGCCCCACATAGGTTAAGGCGCCCATAGCGACGTCGTGCCCCACAACCGCCGTGGGATGGATGCCGGGCTTGAGCTCCTCCGTGGGATGAAAGCGGCTGATGACGCGTGCAAACGCGGTGCGCGGCTCGGCCACGCGAATCACCGTCCGATAGCCTGGCCCGGACCACTCCGTGGGCACCAGCAGGCAACCGGCAGAGGAGCGCTCCGCCTGGACCTCCGCCTTCCGGCTTCCGACAAAGGCCAGTTCGGAGGCGCCTGCCGTTTCCAATGGCGCGACACCGGTGAGCTCTCTTTCTCCGTCACCTTCATAGGTGGCCCCTAACCATTCCGCCAACTCGCGAACGCGCATTGTTTCATGATTACAAATCGCGAAATTCTTCGCCTACGCGTATCCCACGAATCCGCGGTTAATACCGGCGATTCGCCGGGTGGTCCGCCGAAAGACGCCGATGCCTTCGCGCGACCCGCCGTTGTTGGTGTTGCCTTCAATCGTGGTCAGCACGACACCTTCGACTCTTTCCACCAGCCCCACGTGTCCATGTCCGCCGCCGGTTGCAATCACGAAGACCATGCCGGGCTGCACCAGACCGTGGCGGTCGCTGGCTTCGGCAGCCGCGACTCGACGAATGCCACGTCGGGCGGCCTGATCCCACACGTCGACGGCACCTGCCGTACGCGTGGCGGGATTGGGGGCCTTAAGGGCCGCGGCGGCAGCCTGGAAACACCAGTACACGAACGCCGCGCACCAGGGCAGCCCGCCCTTGTCCCCAACCGACTCCAGATATTGATTCACGCGCGGGCCGGAGTTCGATCCGATCGGATCTTCCATTACGCCGATCTCCTTGGCGGCTACTTCGAGAACAGCGGCCGCAAGCGGTGTGGGAGGTTCGGCGACCGGCGGAACCGCCTGATCGCCGAACAACGCCGCCCAAGTCATCGGCCCGACCCGGCCGTCTACTGTCAGAGGCTGTCCGTGAGCGTCCATGGTGCGAACCTGAAACAACTCGATGGCTTCCATCGTGTCCGCGCCAAACACGCCATCTTCTTCCACCGGCCCACAACCGACCTCCATCAGGCGCCTCTGTATAGCGTGTACATTGGCGGAGTCCCACGAACCCATGGTCAGCACATGGCCGGGAAACAAAATAGGTGACTTTGAATCGAGAGGCATTTCTTTTAAAAAGAATTCCAATCAATCATAGCCGGCCTGGGCCGCTCCGTACACCGATTTGTAGAACTAACCGGTACTTTGCCGCGGGGGCCGGCAACTGCCGTATCATACGAGTTCATGCCCATCGATCCCTCGGCGATTGTGGCACCTACGGCGCGGGTGCATGCGGATGCGGTCATCGGTCCACGGGTCAGGATCGGTGAATTTTGCGTAATCGAAAGTGATGTGACCGTGGGCGCCGATTGCCTGCTGGAGCCCTACGTTTACCTGAAGCGCTGGACTTCCATGGCCGACCGTAACGAGATTTCCGCAGGCGCCGTGCTGGGTACCGACCCGCTCGACAAGGCGTTCAGCGGGGCGCGCAGCTATCTGCGCATCGGCAGCCGGAACAAGATCCGCGAGCACTACACCATCTCGCGAGGCACCGCGCCCGAATCGGCCACCGAAATCGGCGATGGCAACTTTATCATGACCTCTGGGCACATCGCCCACAATTGCCGGGTTGGCAACGAGACAGTGATCGCCAGTTGCGCGCTTTTGGGCGGCTACGTGGAAGTGGAGGACCAGGCCTTCATCTCCGGCGGCGTGCTGGTGCACCAGTTCTCCAAAATCGGCCGCCTCGCCATGATCAGCGGCAACACGCGTGTGAACCTCGATGCCCCGCCCTTCTTTACCTACGCCGGCTTCAGCGTGCAGCCTAAGGGTTTGAATGTCGTGGGTCTCAAGCGCGCCGGCTACCAGGCGCCCGACATCAGCGTTCTAAAACAGGCATATCGAATTCTGTACCGATCGGGCCTCAAGCTGGCAGACGCGCTAACGAAAATCGAAACCGAGATGCCCACGCCCGAAACCCTGCACCTGGTCAGCTTCATTCGACGCAGCGAGCGCGGCGTCTGCCGGGAGCGGGCGGAAGCAACGTGATTTTTCGTCCTCCGTGAGGCTGGAACTGTGCGTTGTCATCACACCTTCACATCCTCTATACTGTTCAGTTCGGGTGAAAACTCTTATCTAATGGTCCGGTGTGCCTTGGGGTGACCGGACTTCCAGCGAACCGGACGGTTCCTGAACCTTGGAGGATCTTTGTCGATGCTTTTCACTAAGCAGCCATGTTGTGTCAATCGCCGCGCGTCCTATGGCCGGACCCTGCTGCGGATTGTGATTTCTCTGCTGATGCTGGCGGCGCTGGGCGCCCCGCTCTTCGCGCAGGAACAGACCGGCGGTGAGGCCAATCTCACTGTTCCCAATCTGGACTCCGCCACCTTTCTAGGCGGCATCGGCGGACGGTCCCTGTTGATGGGCGGTCTGGTAGTCAGCGCCCTGGGCTTTCTCTTCGGCCTGATGATTTACGTGCGCCTGAAGAACATGCCGGTGCATATTTCCATGCGCGAGGTTTCGGAGCTGATCTACGAGACCTGCAAAACGTACCTGGCCACGCAAGGCAAGTTCCTGATTGTACTGGAGCTCTTCATTGCGGTGATCATCGTGTTCTACTTCGGATTTCTCCTGGGTTTTGAAGCCTACAAGGTGGTGATCATCCTGGCGTTCAGCGTGGTGGGCATCTCCGGCAGCTTCGCGGTAGCCGCGTTTGGCATGCGCGTCAACACCTTCGCGAACTCGCGCACAGCCTTCGGCTCATTGACGGGCAAAGCGTACCCCTGTTATGACATTCCCCTGCAGGCCGGCATGAGCATCGGGATGCTGCTGGTGTGTGTCGAGCTGCTGATCATGCTCTTCATCTTGCTTTTCGTTCCGGGGAATTTGGCCGGCTCCTGCTTCATCGGCTTCGCCATCGGCGAATCGCTGGGCGCCGCGGCTTTGCGCGTAGCCGGCGGCATCTTCACCAAGATCGCCGATATTGGCTCCGACCTGATGAAGATCGTGTTCAAGATCAAGGAAGACGACGTTCGCAACCCTGGCGTGATCGCAGATTGCACGGGCGACAACGCGGGCGATTCGGTCGGGCCCTCGGCGGACGGCTTTGAGACCTACGGCGTTACGGGCGTCGCACTCATCACGTTCATCATTCTGGCCGTGAAGGACCCGATGGTCCAGGTACAGCTGCTAGTGTGGATCTTCTCCATGCGCGTGATGATGGTGATTTCCTCCGCGTTGGGCTACTTCGTAAACGGCATCATCGCCAAGGCACGCTACGGCAATGCTCCCAAGATGAACTTCGAAGCGCCTCTTACCACGCTGGTGTGGCTCACCTCGATTCTCTCCATCGTGCTTACGTACATCGTCAGTTATTTCATGATCCCCACCCTGGCGGGCGACGACTCGCTGTGGTGGAAACTGGCTACCGTCATCAGTTGCGGCACGTTGGCCGGCGCGCTGATTCCCGAATTCGTCAAGGTCTTCACTTCTACCCAGTCGCGCCATGTACGTGAGATCGTCACCAGCTCTAAGGAAGGCGGCGCTTCGCTTAACATCCTCTCCGGTTTCGTGGCCGGTAACTTCAGCGCTTTCTGGCTTGGCTTTACGATGCTGGCCCTCATGACGGTGGGTTACCTGGTAAGCACCGCGGGTTTCGCCAATATCATGCTGGCGCCGGCGGTTTTCGCGTTCGGCCTGGTGGCATTTGGGTTTCTGGGAATGGGACCGGTAACCATCGCGGTCGACAGCTACGGCCCCGTTACTGACAATGCGCAGTCCATCTATGAGCTGTCGGTCATCGAGACCCTTCCCGGCATTGAAGCGGATCTGCAGAAGAATTTCGGATTCCGCCCCGAATTTGAGCGCGCCAAGGAGAACCTGGAAGAGAACGATGGCGCAGGTAACACATTTAAAGCCACCTCAAAGCCCGTGCTCATCGGAACCGCAGTCGTCGGCGCAACGACCATGATTTTCTCCATCATCATCAACCTCACCGATAAGCTCACCACCAACCTGGACAAGCTGTCGCTGATGCACGCGCCCTTCCTGCTGGGTTCCATCGCGGGCGGCGCGGTCATTTACTGGTTCACGGGCGCGAGCGCCCAGGCAGTCACTACCGGCGCCTACCGCGCTGTGGAGTTCATCAAGAAAAACATCAATCTGGCAAGTGCTGAGAAGGCGTCCGTGGCCGATTCCAAAAAGGTGGTGGAGATCTGCACCCAGTACGCGCAGAAAGGCATGTTGAACATCTTCCTCACGGTGTTCTTCATCACCTTAGCGTTCGCGTTTGTCGAGCCGTTCTTCTTTGTGGGCTACCTGATCTCGATCGCGTTGTTCGGTCTGTATCAGGCCATCTTCATGGCCAACGCCGGCGGAGCGTGGGATAACGCCAAGAAGGTGGTGGAAACTGAATTGCGCGCCAAGGGAACACCACTGCACGACGCCACTGTGGTGGGCGACACCGTCGGCGATCCTTTCAAAGACACCAGTTCGGTGGCGCTGAACCCGATCATCAAGTTCACTACGCTGTTCGGATTGCTGGCGGTCTCGCTGGCCGTTTCGCTGACCAAACAGCAAGGCCCTGGACTGGGACTGGGGTTGGCCGCACTGTTCTTCCTGATCGCGCTATTCTTCGTGTATCGCAGTTTCTACGGAATGCGGATTGAAAGCGGCGTGAAGGGGTAACGCGTAAGGCACCGCTGGGAGCGGAGGTTACGCACTCGCTGTAAACGAGCGGCCCCTGGTGTACAATCGTGGGACCGCGCATGTGGCAACAGAACTATACCCCCGTCGCAAATAGTTTGGTCTGGTCCACCTTGGTGGCCGCCATTCCGATTTTCGTGCTGCTCTTCCTGCTGGGTGTGAAGCGCAAGCCTGCGTGGATGTCCTCTCTGGTCGGACTGGCCGCGGCCATCCTGGTGGCGACCGTGGGATTCGGCATGCCCGTCGGCCGGCTCGTCCCGGCCATCACCATGGGCGCGGCCTTCGGCCTGTGGCCCATCGGATGGGTAGTCTTCACCGCAGTGTTGCTCTACCGCATTACCCTGGAAACCGGTAAATTCGGCCTGCTGAAGGATTCCATCGCTCATCTGTCCGACGACAAGCGCCTGCAAGTCCTGCTGATCGCTTTCGCGTTCGGCGCCTTCGTGGAAGGAGCGGCGGGATTCGGCACGCCTGTGGCGGTGGCTGCCACCATGCTCACACAGTTGGGGTTCACGCCCTTCTACGCCGCCGGCATTTGCCTGCTAGCCAATACCGCGCCGGTGGCATTCGGATCTCTGGCTGTGCCCATCACTACTCTCGCCGGACTCACGAATCTCCCCGTAGATCGGATCAGCGCCTCAGTGGGGCGCATCTGCGCGCCGGTTTCGCTGATCGTTCCGGCATACCTGATTCTGGTGACGTCGGGATGGAGCGGGCTGCGCGCCGTCTTTCCTGCTGTCGCGGTCTGCGGAGTTCTCTTTGCCAGTACGCAATTTGCCGTTTCGAATTTTATTGGCCCGCAGCTAACCGATATTCTGTCCTCGATTGCCGCCATGGCCGGTATCGTTCTACTAACCCGCGTGTGGAAGCCGGCTGGATCGGGAAAGCGTGCCACGCGCGCGGAAATGCCGCACACCGGCGGCCAACTTTTGAACGCCTGGAGCCCTTACATCCTGCTGGTGATATGCGTTTCGGTGTGGAGCTACACTCCGGTCGCCAATTGGATGAAGTCTCTGAGCCTGGCGATCAAATGGCCCGGCTTGCACAACACCATCGCACAAATGCCGCCGGTGGTGTCCAAGGTGACCGCTTACGCGGCTGTATTCAACTTTAACTGGCTCAACGCTTCGGGTACAGCCTGCCTGCTTGCCACCTTGTTGGCGGCACTGGCCGTGGGAATGTCTCCCGGTCAATATCTCAAGACCATCGGCCACACCGCGAAACAACTGGCGCTCGCGGAGCTGACGCTGGCCGCGGTTTTAGCGCTGGCGTACGTGATGAACTATTCGGGGGCCACGGCCACTCTGGGGCTGGCGTTCGCCGCCACAGGAGTAGTGTTCCCGTTCTTCAGCGCCCTGCTCGGCTGGCTGGGAGTGTTTCTGACCGGCAGCGACACTTCGGCCAACGCCTTGTTCGGGACCCTTCAAGTGGTAACGGCCGGGCGTCTTCACATGAACCCCGCTCTGATGGCGGGAGCCAATTCCGCCGGCGGCGTGATGGGGAAAATGATCAGCCTCACCAGCATAGCCGTGGCCGCAGCCGCCACACAGATGAAGAAGGAAGACGAATCGCTGCTGTTCCGCTTTACCTTCAAGCACAGTATTCTGCTGGCCTCGGTGGTCGGCCTGGTGGTGATGTTCTACGTGTACGTGATGCCCTCCTGGGCACCGTAGTGCCTTGTTGACGGCGCCGGTGCAGTGATGTTGGGTTTGCCGTGCCCGCTCAGAATGAGCGGGAAATTCGGCGCTAAACCCTTTCGATTCGATTAAAATCCGCGCATATCTGAGCGGGCCGCGACACGCCGCAAGCGTTAACAAATTGGAAAGGGTTGCTCAGGCCACGCAAGCTGCCATCGCCAAGCTGTCCGAAACTGCCCTTTAGTTCGTATTCGGAGAGGACACACTCTCGGGAAGCCGGGCCAAAGCCCGCCCCCAATAGAAGCAAACCCCTTGCTCGGGCCGCCTCGTGATACTATCGAGCCGGCGTCCTTTTTAGGGAGAAACCGAAATGAAAAAGGACGTTACGTTTTTGCTCTTCTTTGGGGCGGCGTTGCTGTTTGCGGTTCCCCTCGCCCAAGCTCAGGTATCTTCGCCAGGGTCCGCAACAATAGTCATTCCTCAAATTGTGGATGGTGGGCCGTGGATGACAATCATCGCCCTCACCAACACCAGCGCCTACCAAGCCTCCGCCAGCCTGAGTTTTTTCCAGGATACGGGTGGAGGCAACACCTCGCCTTGGCCCCTCAATTTCGTGGAAATGACTTCCGCACAGACGCAGGCGTTGTTTATTCCCGCGGGAAGCACGGTGTTCTTGCACACCCTAGGCACCGCCACTACTACGACCATCGGTTCAAGCACTGCCCAAACGCTTGTACCGGCTCTGGTGGGCGGCGGTCAAGTCAACTACGGGTCCTTCACACCCTCTCTGGTTGTGACGAAAAACATGCCGATCCAGTAGCTCGCCCCGCTACGACCGCGAGGCATCTTTCCGGTGTCGGATTAAAGTCAGTGCCGGCACTTACTCTGTTTGGTTAGGGTTCGGCGCGAGTAAGCGCGGTCTGTCTGGGCGGTAACCTGCGTCAGCGGTGAGGTTGGCGACGCCAACGCCGAAACCGTGCCCACGATCAGCGGATCGGCGTCCTATGACGCAACCCAAGGTGCTACGACATCCGCACACTCATCCGCGCCGCACCCCTCTATGACCCACCTGCGCATCGATTCAAAACACATAACGGACACAACCGCCGGGACCCGGCAGGAACCACATCGTCGGGTAAGCAGCCCTTCGCGTTTCATCCGCCATGAGATTCCCGGCAAACCCTGGATTCTCTCAGCCACTCAAGAGACCGCTATTCCACCCGTGCAGGCCGCACGGTCGAGCAACCGGCCCAAAGACATTCGTCGGAAACTTCAGGCATTAGCGCCCACGTGATAGCGACCGACCTGTCGACTGGCCTTAGCTCACACTTCAAAACCATTGCCGCAAACCGACGCTGCTGCCCTCACACCTGTTAGGCGGTAACAGCACTAGAATGGAACTGAACGGGGAGGGAATAATGCGACTGTTCGGAGTTCTTTTGGCAGTGATGGCCGGAGCGGCCGGAATGTGGGCGCAAACAGCGGAAAAGCCGCTGACCAACAGCGATATAGAGGCAATGCTGGTGGCCGGATTGCCGGAAGGCACGATCCTGGTGAAAATCCAGACTGCGGCCCTCCGCGGTCTCGTGGACCTGGATGCCTCTTCGTTCGGCTTAATCACTCTCAAGCTGGCAGGCGCGGGTGAGCAGACTCTAGATGTCGCCTCATCAGCCGACTCATCGGAGTAAGCAGCCAGAGCTTGGCAGTGAGTTCGGCCAAGCGCGGTAAACGGCGCGGCGGCTTGTGTGGCGCTTAGCGGGACGGGGGCCGCGCGAGACGCCATGGCGCGGTGGGCGTGGTGGGCAGTACTCGGTAATGTGCTCTCAAGATCGTCTCCGATGACGCCACATAACGCGCACAACGTTTCACGGTGGCATTTTGTGGAACGAGGTTCCAGTATCCTGAGTGGGTCTCGCCCCCGGGCCATCCGGTAGGCTTCAAAACGTCTGGAGATTTGGTGTGCTCTTACAATGCGGCATGCAAAGGCCCGCAAGAATTCCTTCTTCATAGTACGTGGAATTATCCCTTCACAATACATCTCATGACAGCAGGGAAGCATCAGAACCAACGTGGGATAGTGGCCTCGCCGGACGCATTGCTGCCGGAACAGAGACCCTAATAGGAGGCCGAATGAAGGCCCTAAAAACACTCATGTTTCTTCTGACGGCATTGGCCGTTACGACTACGATGGTGCCGCAAGCGTCATCGCAAACACCACCACCAGCGCAGCAACCGCCGCCGCCAGCCGAGGAGCAACATAACAGCCACCCGGTGGCGAAAGGTGCGGCAGCTGGTGCTGCATTTGGAGCCGCCTCGTGGGCCACTTCGCGGGGCGGAACGACTGTCGTACACACTGGCAGTGCGAATCGCTCCGGCAGTGCGCATCACCAGGCCAAGCCCCACAAAACCGCGAAGTCTAGGAGGTAGGCCGAGTAAAACCTAAAGAGCGGGCGCGCTCGAATCAACAGCGGAAAGCGCGCCCGACTCCAGGAAGTCGCGGAGCCCTGCGAGACGTGAGCGGTCTGGCGGCCAGCCTGGCGTACACTGGTACCTTGTCGCCCGCGCTCACCACCGTCAAACTCACCACAAATCAAATCCGCGGATTCTGGGCCGCCTGGGCCGGATGGGCACTGGACGGCATGGACTCCTTCATCTACGCCCTGGTCCTGGTCCCCGCGCTGCGCGAGTTGCTGCCGCGCTCCGGCATCGCTGCCAGCGACGCCAACATCGGATTTTATGGCGGCACGCTCTTCGCCGTCTTCCTGGTGGGTTGGGGGTTGGCATTCCTTTGGGGACCCATCGCCGACCGGTTCGGGCGTGTACGCATCCTCATACTCACCATCCTCTGCTACTCCGTCTTTACGTTCCTGGGATGCGTTGCGGGCAATGTGTGGCAACTCGGTCTGTTCCGCTTACTCTCGGGAATCGGCATTGGCGGCGAGTGGACCATCGGCGGTGTCTTCGTGGCCGAAGAATGGCCCGAATCGCGTCGCCGGCAGGGCGCTGCTTACATGCACACCGGCTACTATTTCGGAACGCTGCTGGCTGCGATTTTGAACTATACAATCGGAGCGCGCTTCGGATGGCGCGCGATGTTCGCCATCGGCGGCGCACCGGCGTTACTCGTGGCTTTCATTCGCTACGGCGTTAGCGAACCAAAGCGCTGGCAGCAGCGCCTGGGGAAACTGCAGCGCGCCTGGACCGCCCGTGCTGCGTTTTTCGCGATCTTCTCCGCCGAATACCGCCGGCGTACTCTGGTGAATGCGGCTCTGCTGCTGACTTCTATGATCGGCTTTTGGGGAGGCTCGGCCTACGTACCGGCCGCGGTGACGTACCTGGCTACGCGCGAAGGGATGGCCGCCGCGGATGCCGCGCGCCTGGCCTCTTACGCCAGCATGCTGCTCTCCGTAGGTACGATTCTTGGCTGCCTTCTCCTGCCTTGGCTCGCGGAACAATTCGGCCGCAGAGGCGCGCTGGCAGCGTATTTTATAGTGACCTTCTTCTGCGTGGCGCTGGGCTTTGGTTATGTCTTCTACCTGGGAACCGGCGCGCTCCGCGGATTTCTGATCCTGATGTTCTTCCTGGGAGTGGGTGGCGCCAGTTTCTGCGTGTTCACGTTGTGGCTTCCGGAGCAGTACCGCAGCGAGTGCCGCGGCAGCGCGTTTGCCTTCGCCACGTCAAGCGGGCGGTTCATCACCGCGGGCGTCACGTTTCTGGTGGGCGCGGCGGTGTCCGGCATGCACACCATCGGCACACCGGTGGCGCTCACCTCCATCGCGTTTCTGGTGGGACTGGCGCTGCTACCGGCGGCCATCGAGACCCGGGGTAAGGAGTTGCCGGCTTGAATCTGACGCACCTGTTCGATCTTTCCCTGGTCGGCCGCCGCGATCAGGTGGCCCTAGAATTTCAAGACCGAACCTACACGTTTGGCGATCTCGACACACGCAGCAACCGGCTCGCGCAATTGCTGGCGCACCGCGGCCTGAAGACCGGCGACCGGCTCTGTATCTACCTGGCGAATTGCGTGGAGATGATCGACCTTTACCTGGCCTGCGCCAAGCTTGGCGTGGTGTATGTGCCGATCAACATTTTGTACCGCGACCGCGAGATGACCCACATCCTCACCGATGCCGAGCCGGTCGCGGTGGTCTCGGATGCGAGTTTCCCCTCGCCGGAGCCGATTTGGGATCCTGCCGAGCTGACCCGCGAAGCCAGTGAAATGCAGGATGAGCGGCCGCGGGTGACCCTCGATGGAGATGCGCCCATGGGAATCATTTACACCTCGGGCACGACGGGAACATCCAAGGGGGCGGTGCTCACGCACAACAATTTCGCCGCCAACGCCGTGAACCTCGTGGCGTGCTGGCAGATCACGAGTGCGGACCGATTCCTGCTGGCCCTGCCATTATTCCACGTGCATGGTTTAGGCAACGGGCTGCATTGCTGGCTGCTGAGCGGTTGCCGCATGCGATTGCTCGAGCGGTTTGAGCGCCAGACCGCCGCTGAGACGTTTCTGGAGTTCCGGCCCACCCTGTTCTTCGGTGTGCCTACGATCTACGTCCGCCTGCTCGATTTTCCGGAAGAGCAGGCGCGCGCCATCGGCCAGTTCATGCGGCTGTTTGTATCGGGCTCCGCGCCGCTGCCCGCGCAAGTGCTCGAAGAGTTCCGCGCCCGTTTTGGCCACACCATCCTGGAACGCTATGGCATGAGCGAGACTTTCATGAACATCAGCAACCCCTACACTGGCGAGCGCCGGCCAGGAAGCGTGGGGCTGCCGCTGCCGGGCGTTTCCGTACGGTTGCTGAACGACCACGGGAAGGCTGCGGCGGATGGCGAGACAGGCGAACTCTATCTAAAGGGTCCCAATATTTTCGCGGGGTACTGGCGCCGGCCTGACGCCACGGCGGCGGCCTTTCTCGATGGTTACTTCAAAACCGGAGATCTGGCCGTTCGCGAGCCGGATGGTTACTACACGCTCTGCGGGCGCCGCAGCGACCTGATCATTTCCGGCGGCTTCAATATCTACCCACGCGAAATCGAGGAGTTTCTGCAAGAGCAGGATGAAGTGGCCGAAGCAGCCGTGGTGGGCGTGCCGGACCGCGTGCGCGGCGAGGCGCCGGTAGCCTATATCGTGTTGAAGAGCACCATTGAAACTGCGGCCCTGGAGCGGCGTTGTCGCGAGAAACTGGCGTCCTTCAAAGTGCCGCGCGAGTTCATTCCTGTCGACCGCCTGCCGCGCAACGCCATGGGGAAAATCCAGAAGCACCTGCTGCCGTCGAAGAGCTAGGGTTCTTGTGGGGCGGGCTTTTTAGCCTGCGCGGGACTTTCAATCCCGCTGGTTCGGATAGCGGACTAAAGTCCGCCGCAGGCTGAAGCCCGCCCCACACAACACAGCAGTATTTCACGCGGGCGTTAGGATCGGCGCCTACATCGGTCAAGACACTTCGGAATCGGCAGACCAGTGGCTGAAGCTCGAATAGCCGCGACCGCATCTACGGTAGAGAAGGTGTAACTATGACTCGAGTGGATCTATACACCAAAGTCGTTCTTACCATGATTGCGGGGTTGCTCGCGGTTCTGGCATTCCGGCCTGTTCCCCACCCGATAACGGTGCAGGCACAATCGGCCGCAGCCAACTTTTATCTGGAGCCAGGTACCAACACACTGCGCAAACCCGATGGTACCGGACAGTTACAGGGTAAGGTGGTGATTGATCTCAGAAACGGTGACGCCTGGGGTTTCCCGACGTTATCGGGAGCGCCCTATCCAGTCGATCCGACCGACACCAAGCCGCCGGTCTCGGAGCCGATATACCTCGGGCGGTTCGATTTCGCGACGATCAAACCGTGATCACTATGGGCAGGCCAAGGCATGCCCTACCACCGCTTCTTCCAACTCGTCCAGTCCACCCGAGAAGAAGTGATCGCTAGCTTCGATCCAAGTCAACCGCTTCGGTTCAGCGAAACGCTGGAAAGCCGATTCCAACTCGGCGCGCGGGCCGAACTGATCGTGGGTGCTCTGAATGAAAACCTTCGGTGCCGCGCAGGCTTCCAGGTAACCGATGTCACCCAACTTCGTGGGAAAACCCACGGCCATCAGAAATGCGGCCTGGCTCAGCGAACAGCCGAACGCGGTGATGACGCGCGAGCCGAACGAGAATCCGGCCAAGGCGAACGGCAGCTCCGGATATCGCTCGCGCAACCACTCCAACGCCGCGCGCGCGTCTTCCATCTCCCCGGTCAGGTGGCCGTGCTCTCCCTCGCTGCTGCCCACTCCACGGAAATTGAACCGCAGCACCACCAGGCCGGCGCGGCGCAAACCGCGCGCCATGCGATAGACCACCTTGTTGTGCATCGTGCCGCCATAGAGCGGGTGCGGATGGCACACCAGCGCAGCCATGCGAGGATCGCCATCTTCCGGTTCCTCGAGCAAAGCTTCCAAACGGCCGGCAGGCCCAGCCAGGTGATGGCTCTCGATGCGGCGCGGCACGTTCAGTTGGTGCGGTAGTTGATGAATTGCATGTCGATGCCGAAATCGCTGCCGCGGAGCAGTTGGATCACGCTCTGTAGAGTGTCTCGATCTTTGCCGGCCACGCGCACAAAATCGCCCTGGATCGAAGCCTGCACTTTCAGCTTGCTGTCCTTGATCTTCTTGACGATCTCACGCGCCTTTTCGGTCGAGATGCCCTGCTGCAGCGCGATCTCCTGCTTCATTGACGAGCCGGCTGAGGGAATTAGCGGCCCGAAACTCAGCGCCTTCAAGGGCACCTTGCGCTTCACCAATTTGGATTGGAGCACCTCAATCACGGCCTTGAGTTTGTATTCATCCTGGCTGGCCAGCGTGATCTTGGCGTCCTTCTCATTCAGCTCGATGTTCGAATGGGAATCCTTCAGATCAAAGCGCTGATTGATCTCTTTCAACGCTTGCTGCACGGCGTTTAGCACCTCGGGCATCTCCACCTTGGAGACTACGTCGAAACTGTTATCGGGCATAGGATGTCGTTACTTCGAGTCGGAAGGATGCGCTTCGGGCGCGGCCTGCGGTTCGGGAGCCGAAGGCCGGGACTCCGTCAGACTCAACCCTAGTATAGAACCCGGGCGGACCCGAACGGGGGTGATGCGCCGTATGGTCTCGACCCGCGGCGCGGCGGGCGGAGGGGCCGCAGGCAAGGGATCTTCGGGCCTCATCGCAGTGGTTACGGGCGGAGGTACGGACGATTCCAAGCCGGCCGGTTCGGGCTGCTTAGCGGTCAGTGCCGCCACCACGCGCCTGGTAATCTCATCCACGATGTTGTCCATGCCAGCGTCCAGAGCAATGGAGACCGCGGCGCGCACTTGCTCGCTGTCCACCACGGCCACAAACGGCGCCGGCATTTTGGCGGCATCGCGAGTCCGGCCGGGGCCCGATTGCCCCCCCGGTTCACTCTTTCTAGCCGCCACCGCCGCTTCCGCCAGCGGCTTCACCGCAGCCAGCAACGCACTCGCTTCGAACGGCTTCTTCAAGGTCGAATCGGCCGACACGCGTTGGGCCTGTTCTTCGTCCAGGTTTTCCAACACGCCCGCAGTGAGAATCACGCGCACATGCCGGTGCCGCGGGCTTAGTTTCAGGTAATGGCAGATATCGAAACCGGTGCGGCCCGGCATCACTGTGTCGGCCACTACCACATCGGGATCCACGTCTTCCAGGCGGATCAGCGCCGAGTCGGCGTTGCTGACGGTGACCACCTCATAGCCCTCATCCGCAAGGATGCGCTCTCCCATGCGTTGCGCGTGCGGGCTATCGTCCACCAGCAGAATGCGACTCATTTTTGCGGCGTCGCGGGTGCGGCCGGGTCGGCCGGTGCAGTAGATGTCGCTGGCGTCGTGGCCGCGGCCGGCGTCGTGGGCGGCGCCGTGTCGGGCTGGTTCTTCTTGCCTTTCTTCTTCTTCACCGCGGGGTGATTAGTGGGCGGCGGCAGCTGTTGCTGCGCAGCCGCAGTGCTATCTGTGGAAGCAGCCGCGCCCGTACCCGTCGCCGTAGTTTGCCCGGTAGGGTTGGCACGCGCATCCGGATTCTTGTCGATGGCCGTGGTGTCCGTCACCACCGCCGCGTTTACGTCGGTGACACCGACCGCCGCACTTTGTGGCACGCTCACCGGAATGGTTGGCCGGCGCGGGTCCATTGAAGGAGTGCCCGATTTAGCCGCCATCCGAGTATCCGGGCGTTGCTTGAAAACACCAATCGTACGGCCTATCTTCCCGCCCTTGTCCTGGTTCTCCAGTTCGTACTGCATGTGGGCGACAGCCGCCGGATCGGCCTCCGGCACCGGACGGTTCATGGCCTGCAACTTGGCCTTGGCATCATCGGCGCGAGGGCTGAGCGGATAATCTTTCACGATCTTGGAATAATCGGCTGCCTGCTGATTCTCAAACCGGTCGCCCATCCGTCCATAGGATTCAGCCGCCATCCACAATGCCTCGTCCGCGTGACTGTACAGCGGAAAGTGTTCGGCAATGGCCTGCAAACGGTTGACGGCGGCGGGAAAGCTGCCCTTGTTGTGATAGAAGGTGCCCACCTTGAATTCGGCTTCGGCTTCCACTTCCTGGATGTCGCGCAACTTCTGTTGGGCCACCGGCGCAAATTTGCTGTTCGGAAACTGGATCAGGAGTTGGCGGCATTCATCTTCCGCGCGCAGCACATGAGTCGTATCACGGTCTGCTTTTTCCATCTGTTGAAAGTGGATGTCGCAAACCTTTTCCTGCGCTTCGGCGGACTCTTCCATGGTGGGATAGAACAGGATGAAGTCTTTATACTCGGCTTCCGCCTGAGCTAAACCGTGAGCGCCCCCTTCGCGGTACCAACTGTCGGCGATCGCCAGCTTGGCCTTCGCCAGGTATTCGCTCGAATCGTAGGTATTGATCAGGGTCTGTAGCGTCAGCCGCGCGATTTCATAGCGCGAGTGCTCCAGATCCTTAATCGCCTTGTCAAAGAGCACCTTGTCGGGCTGCTGTGTGTCCTTGGAAATGGGGTTGTCGTAAGGGTGCCGGCGCAGGCCGCACGAGCTGAACAGAACGAGAATCGCCCCCACTCCCACCGCGTAACGAATTTGATGATGGCAAACCTTCATGAAATGTCACCCACCCAGATACTTCAACATCGAACCGCGGTCGCATTCGCCGCGATTTCGCGCATTTCCCGGACCGTGACCTCGGGATCGGCACTGTGAAACACAGCCGACCCTGTGACGATCCAGTCACAGCCCGCGCGCACCACTTCCGGCAGGTTGTGGCTATCGACGCCGCCGTCGATCTCGATCGGTAGCGCCAACTTCTTCTCTCGCCGCATCCGATCCAATCGACGGACCTTGTCGAGCACATACGGAATCAACTTCTGCCCGCCGAAACCCGGATTGACGCTCATCAGGAGCACGTAATCCGCCACTTCCAGGACATCGTCCAGCACTTCCACGGGAGTCGCCGGATTCAATACAACCCCGGCCATCACCCCTTCGGATCGGATCACACCCAACACCGCATCCAAGTGGCGGCAGGCCTCGTAATGAACCGATATGGAATTGGCACCCGCCCGCGCAAAGGCCGGAATGTAATGTTCCGGATTCTCAATCATCAGGTGCAGATCGAAGTGCAACCGCGTGGTCTTGCGCAACGACTCTACTACCGGAGGCCCGATGGTCAAGTTGGGAACAAAATGGCCGTCCATCACATCGAGGTGGAGCATAGAAGCGCCACCCCGTTCGACACGAGCGATCTCCTCGGCCAAATGGGCAAAGTCCGCGGAGAGGATTGAAGGAACAATTTCAACCATTTACGAGTTTCTCCGATCTTATCACAGCGGCGTAGAATCCGTCCCCCGGATCGCGTCCGGGAACCCGCTCCGCGGTTTGAATCCGCACGCCCGCAGGCATGGTGCTCGCCACCTCTTCGTTCTCTTCGGGTTCCAGCGAACAAGTGGAGTAGACCATCAGTCCGCCAGGTGCCAAGGCTACGCGGGCATTGGCCAGAAGCGCTCGCTGGCGTCCCTGCAGGTCGGTTAGATCTTCCGGGCGAAGCCGCCACTTGATTTCGGGATTGCGCCCTAACGTACCGGTCCCCGAACACGGCGCATCCACCAGGATTCGATCGAACTGGGTAGCGAAAGGCAGCGGGCGCGTCCCATCCAGTACAACCAGCCCGACTCCCAGTTCCTTCATTTGCCGGAGACGGTGGAGATGCAGGTCGCAAGCGACGACTCGAACGCCCGCTTCCAGCGCCTGCACGGTCTTGTTGCCGGGAGCGGCGCACAGATCGAGAAAGCTCAGTCCCTGCTCGAGTTGCAGCAAGGGCACGATGGATTGCGAGCCGATGTCCTGAATGCGCGTACCGGCCGCGCCAATGCGGACGTAGGTGGCCGGCTCCTCGAGCGCGGCGCGCGCGATTGCCGCGGAACTTTCGGCGCCGAAACGGCGCTCCCACCGGGCGAGCAGCCACTCCGGGCAGGACAGTTCCACTTCGCGATTGGGCCAGATTTTGGGAGCTCGGTCCACTTTGCGCAGAACTGCGTTCACTAAGCCGGCGGCGGACGTCTTGCGAGCACGCTTGACCAGCTCGACACTTTCGCCGACCGCGGCGTGCGGCGGGATCCGTTCGAGGTAACGAAGTTGGAAAATGCCCATGCGCAGCACGGTACGGACCTCGGCGTCGAGCTTGGTCTTACGCGCGGAGTAGTGCCCGATCAGGAAATCCAGTTGAGCGCGATATCGCAATACACCGAAAACAATTTGCGATGCCAGGCTCGCATCGCGGGTATCAAGACTCGCTGCCCGGAGCAGGTCGGAAGCGTAGCCGCCACCCTCCACTTTGCGGAGGATGTCGAAGGCTGCGGTACGCGCGGGTGCGGGCATGCATCAGGCAGAGTAGCAGGGCGGGCAGGGTTTAGCTTGCTCTTAGCAAGGCAAGCTAAACACCACGCTATAATCGTGGCTTGCCCGAACTGCGTAAGGACCCCATCACGGGGCGTTGGGTGATCATTGCAACCGATCGTGCCAAGCGGCCCAGTGATTTCATCAGGAACTCAGTGCCGCCGCCGGCCGTTAAGGTTTGCCCATTCGACTACGGGAACGAGCCGAAAACCCCACCCGAGTTGCTAGCCTTCCGCAATAGCGGAAGCTCCAACGAGCCCGGCTGGCGAGTACGCGTGGTGCCCAATAAATTCCCGGTCCTCGGCATTGAGGGCGACCTCAACCGCCAGGGCGAGGGCATGTACGACAAGATGAACGGCATCGGTGCACATGAGGTGATCATCGAGACACCGGAGCATTCGGCAACATTTGGGGACCTGTCCGAGAAACAGATCGAAGAAGTATTCTGGGCTTATAAAGCGCGGGTGAGCGACCTGAAAAAGGACCAGCGCTTCCGTTACATCCTGCTGTTCCGGAATCACGGCGAAATCGCAGGCGCTTCTCTCGAACACCCGCACTCCCAGCTGATCGCGTTGCCGGTGATTCCCAAACGGGTCAAAGAAGAAGTGGCCGGCGCAAAACAATTCTACGATTTCAAGGAGCGCTGCATTTTCTGCGACATCATCCGCGAGGAAAGCAGTCAGGGAACCCGGCTGGTGACGGAGACGGACCGGTTTACGGTGATTGAGCCCTACGCCCCGCGCTTTCCGTTCGAGACCTGGATCCTGCCGAAGTGTCATGAGTCTCACTTCGAGGAGTCCGATGCGGCGACGCTGGCCAATTTGGCCTGGATGGCGCGCGCCACGATTCGCAAACTGGACAAGGTGCTGGAGCGGCCAGCGTATAATTTCATCATGCATAGCTCACCGGTGCAGGATCCTCCGTTGCCGTATTACCACTGGCACATGGAAATCATCCCCAGGCTGACCAAGGTGGCGGGGTTTGAGTGGGGGAGCGGGTTCTACATCAACCCCACGCCGCCCGAGGAGTCCGCGCGATTTTTGCGGGAAGCGGGGCTGCCCTAAATTGGAGTGGTTGCGCGCGGGGTGCTGCGTCTGGTATAAAACGCTAATTGTTTGCGAGGACTGGACGTAACACCATGTCCGAGAAGAAAAAGGTTCCTACCAAGATCACTGACAGGCGAATGAATACTCCGATTCCTCCCAAGAATTCCAAGAATCCCGAAGGCCCGCGCATGGCCATCGCTTCACGACCGGGCGCAACGCCGGCGCCTCAAAAGTTGACCTCCGAAAAGCAGTTACACCATTTCGAAGCGGGTATGAAGCTGTTCCATGCGCGGAAGTTCAAGGAGGCGCGCGAATCCTTCGTGTTGGCCGCGGAAGGGCCGGAGCGCGATGTGGGCCACCGGGCTCAATCGCACGCCACCATGTGCGAACAGCGGTTACAACAGCCGGCCGTGAACTTGCGGACCGCCGAGGAACACTATAACTACGGTGTCGCGCTCCTCAACACGCGCAAAACCGAGGATGCGCGCACGCACCTGCATCGTGCGCTCGAAATGGCGCCGGAATCCGACTACATCCATTACGCGCTGGCACTGGCCTATGCGATGTCCGGAGAATCGGCCGGCGCGCTCGAACACCTGAAGCGCGCCATCGACCTGGAGCCAAAGAACCGCCTCATGGCCCGGCAAGATACCGATTTCGGCCCGCTCGCGGGCCAGCCGACGTTTCAGGCGCTGCTCTATCCTGAAAAGAAGAGTTGGTAAGACAACCCAACTCCCGGTGAACCACCTGAAGCCGCAAACCGCGCGGAAGCGGCCTCGACCCAATGGAAGATACCTCACCACTTCGCGTGGTCGCTATCGGCGGAGGCACCGGGCTCTCGGCCTTACTACAGGGATTGAAGCCGTACGCCCGTTCTGTTGATCCGGCGACCCCGGCAGTGGACCTGACGGCCATCGTCACGGTGACCGATGATGGCGGCAGCTCCGGCCGCCTGCGCCGCGAGTTCGACGTGTTGCCCCCCGGCGATATCCGCAATTGCATGGTAGCGTTGAGCGAAGACTCGGCTCTTCTCTCGCGGCTGTTTCAGTACCGGTTTCAGGCCGGCCGCGGACTCAAGGGCCACAGTTTTGGCAATCTATTCCTGATGGCGCTGACACAGATCATGGGCGACTTCCCGGACGCAGTGAAGGCTTCAGCAGAGGTGCTCAAAATCGCGGGACGCATCTATCCTTCCACCACCTCGAACGTGGCGCTGGAGGCGACGCTTGCCAATGGCGTCAAAGTGGTGGGAGAGACACGCATCAGCCGCAGCCGGCAAAAGATCCAGTCCATCCGCTTGCGGCCGCGGAAGGCGCGCCCCTTGGCCGCCGCGCTGACGGCCATCGCCGAGGCCGATGTGATTACCTTGGGGCCTGGTTCGCTGTTCACCAGCATCATTCCCAACCTGCTGGTGGAGGGAATGCCAGCGGCCATTCGCCGATCGCCGGCGATCAAGACAGGGTTCGTCAACCTGATGTGGCAACCTGGCGAAACCACTGAGTTCCGGGCTAGCGATCACATCCGCGCCATACACAAGCATGCCGGAGGCAAGTTGCTGGATTATGCCGTCATCAACATCCGGCCCATCACGTCCGCAATGAAGAGGCGGTATGCGCGCGAGTCGGCGTTGCCTGTGGAGAGCGACATCGACGCCATTTTCAAAATGGGGATCAAGGTGATGGCGGGTAACCTGGCGCAAAACGCACCCAGGGTGCGGCACGATCCCGCGGCCACGGCGGCGGTCGTGGTCAAGCTGGCGCAGGAAGGCAGACGCCGCCGAAACAGCGGAAAATAGGAGCCCAAAACAGAGGAGCCATGACCGTTACCGTTGTGATCTTAGCCGCCGGACTCGGCACGCGCATGAAGTCGCGCAAAGCCAAAGTGCTGCATCGCGCGGGGGGCCGGACGCTGATCGAACAGGTAGTGGCTACTGCCCGGGAACTCACGCCGGCGGAACGCATCTTCGTCGTGGTGGGGCACCAGGCCGAACAGGTGCGGCAGGCCGTGGCCACCCCCGGGATCGGGTTCATCGAGCAGCGCGAGCAGAAGGGGACCGGCCACGCCGTCCTGGCGGGCCGCGAGCAACTGGCGGGGCTCGGCGGCTATCTGGTAATCGTCTACGGAGATGGCCCGCTGCTCCAGGCCGGCACACTGCGGCAACTGATCGACAAGGCCGACTCAATCGGGGCCGCGGGCGTCCTCTTGAGCGCTCAGATGGACGACCCCACGGGCTACGGCCGCATAGTTCGCGACGCTCAGGGCGACGTAGCCGCTATTGTGGAACAGAAGGCGGCGACACCGGAGCAGCTAGCCATCCGGGAAGCCAACATGGGGATTTACTGCTATCGCGCCGACCTGTTTTGGAAACACATCGGCGAGATGCGTCCGGACAACCCCGCGAAGGAGTATTACCTCACCGACATGGTGGAAATCCTACGCCGCGCCGGACATTCGATCGAGGCGGTGGAACTGGCCAATCCCATGGAAGCTCTGGGAATCAACGATCGCACGGAATTGGCGGAAGCGGATTGGATCCTGCGCGAGCGCAAACTACGCGAAGTGATGCTCGGCGGCGTGACCATCCAAAAGCCCGAGACCGTCACCATCGATGCGGAGGTCTCGATCGGAATGGATACCGTGATTGAACCTTTCGCCCAAATCCTGGGAAAGACGCGGATCGGAGAGAATTGCCGGATCGGCACCTGCGCGATCGTAGACAATTCGGAACTGGCCGACGAAGTAGACGTCGGCGCTTTTACAATGGTGGGCGATTCGCGGGTGGAGCGGGCGGCTCGTGTGGGGCCTTTCGCACGGCTGCGCCCGGGCAACCACGTGAGCGAAGGAGCCCACGTGGGCAACTTCGTGGAGCTGAAGAACGCCCAACTGGGAGCCGGTGCCAAGGCGAATCATCTGGCCTACCTGGGAGATGCGGCCATCGGGGCCGGGACCAATATCGGCGCGGGAACCATTACCTGCAATTACGATGGCAGCGGCAAGTACAGGACTACCATCGGGAGCAATGTTTTTGTCGGCAGCAATTCAACGCTGGTAGCCCCCATCGAGATTGGTGACGGCGCGTACCTGGCGGCAGGCTCGGTGATTACGGAGCCGGTACCTCCCGATGCGCTGGCCCTGGGACGGGCGCGCCAGGCTCTGAAGCCGGAATGGGCGAAGAAGCGTCGCTCGCGGGAGAAGACTCCGGAGAAAAAGTGAGCTGCTCCTCGGCCAACTGCTCGCACCGCGATCGAAATTCCGCCAGCCTTTCCTGAGCCCTGGGGACCCGATCCAATCTTTGTGTCACTTCGGCTCTGGTCCTGCGAAACAGTTCCAGATCCATCTGGTTCAGCCGGACTAACTTCTCATACAACTCCGCGCCCCACAGTTCGATCAGATAATCCAACCGTTCGCCCGGTAGAGGGCGCGGCCCGTTCGTTACATTTTGCGGAATATACTCCAGCCGAATCGTGGGAAATGCCGGGCGCAGAAAATACTCTGCCGCGACCAGGCTTTCATCGAACATCGAGACTAAACCGGGTATAGCCATCTGACGCACGATCTGGGTGGCTTTGTCGAGATCGTGCTCGCTCGCCGGCCGTGTAAATGCGCCGCTATTGGCGAGTTGATGGACCTGCACGTCGCTGACCTGGTGGGGAGCGGCATCCATCAGATTCTCCAGAAACTCGCGGGCGCTTTCGCGCAATGCCTCTCTTCGGCTCAAAAAGGTGTAGTAGGAGTGCAATCGGGCCAACGGGTGCCGCAGGAAGCAGCAATCGAACAGCACCGCGTGCGGAATGTCCGGCTTCGGGTACCGCAGATGGTGGCTCGAGACCGCCGAAACCTTGGGCTCGGCCAGCAAATACGACGCGAGGTCAGAACCCGTCAGCGTCGCATCCGCGTCAGGTCCATGCAGTGTCGCGAGGCCTGCTCCGAATTCCCGCTGCAGCATCGCTTCGACGGTAGTGCCGCCGTTTTTGAATATGTGATAGTGAACGATTACGTACCGCATCCGTGGCACGGGTACTTTGATATGCGTAGCAGGCATACAAATTGGCAACCCCAATTTGGGCGTTAAGTTTTCCGCGATACGCCAAGAAATCCGTCACGTGGCGGCAACCAGGCAGGGGGGAAAACCCGAAGCCTTCCTCTAAGAGGGCTTCGGCACGTGACTCTCGACTAACCAGGTTCAATACTATTTCAGAGTTCGCGCGCGAAAGTTCCCAATGGTTAAATCTTTCGTTGCGCGAAACAAGAAGATAGGCGCGTTTGTACGCGTGTTCACCAAAAGCACGCAAAAGCGCCGTTACTTCAGCAAGCCGTGCACCAGCACCGCCGGATGCATCGCGCTGATACCCGCCAGCTCGTGCACTTGATGGCGGCATGACGTGCCTGGCGCCACCAGCACCTCTCCGGGTTTCATCGCTCGGGCTGCCGGCAACAAGCTGCGCTCGGCGATCGTGCGTGACACTTCATAGTGTTCCTGAGCGTACCCGAATGACCCCGCCATGCCACAGCACCCCGCATCGAGAGCCACCACGGTCGCAGAGGGAACGCGGGAAAGAAGCGACACGGCCGCGGGCAAAAGACCCATGGACTTCTGATGGCAGTGTCCGTGGAGCAGAATCTTGGCAGGCCCGGCGCGCAGCGGCAACTCGAGTTCCGCCGCGAACTCCTCAAACGACAGGCAAGACTCAGCCACCGTGCGCGCCTTCTTCTGCTGGTCGCCGCGCAACAGAGAGGGCGCATCTTCCTTCACCGCCGAAAGGCAACTCGGCTCGCAGAAAAGGATCTTCTCGCCTCGGCCGGCAATGGGAAACAGCCCCTCCACCAACACGGATGCGTGCGCCCGCGCTTCGCCGAGTAGACCCTGTGAAATGAGCGGCCGCCCGCAACAACCCGGCCGCACGACATCCACGTGGCATCCGCCTCTCTCCAGGACCGCCACGGCGGCGGTTCCGATCTCCGGATGATAGTGATTGAGGAAAGTGTCGTTGAACAGAACGACAGGCTTACCTTTAATCGCCCGCGGATTGCGCCGCAGCCATTTCTCAAACGTTTCCCGTTTCCAGGGCGGAGGCACCCGGCGGCGGTCCAAGCCGAGCAATTTCTCATTCGCGAAGCGTACCGGGCCGCTGGCGGACATCCAATTGGCGAACGGGGCAAACCGGCTTCCCCAGCGCGAGAGCTTATGGATATTGCCGAGCGCGCGGGCTCGCAGAGGCGTTCCATGGCGTGTCCAATAGTCCGCAAGGAATTCGCTTTTGAAGCGTGCGACGTCTACGCCCACCGGGCACTCGGCCTTGCATGCCCGGCACTCCAGACACAGGTCGAGAACGTTGTAGACGCCGTCGTCTCCCAGTCCGCTCTCCCCAAGACGTCCGGTCATCGCCAGCCGCAGCACGTTGGCGCGGCCGCGCGTGGAAGCGGACTCTTCGCGAGTCGCCATGTACGACGGGCACATGGTACCTGCCAGCTTCTTGCGGCAGGCGCCCACGCCGCTACACATTTCGACCGCACCGCCCAAGCCGCCATACTCGGAATAGTCGAACCAGGTATTGGGTCGCGGCGTCTGATAATTGGCGCCGAACCGTAAATTCGACGTCATGGGCGGCGAATCCACAATTTTCCCTGGATTGAAAATGCCCTGCGGGTCGAAGGTACGCTTGATCTCGCGAAACGCCTCGTAAAGCACCGGCCCGAACATCTGGCGCATGAATGGGCCGCGCACCAGGCCATCGCCGTGTTCACCGGAGAGCGCGCCGCCGAATTCCAGCACCAGGTCCGCAACCTGCGAAGCGATGCTTTCAAATTTCCGCACGCCTTCTTCGGTTTTCATGTTGACCACGGGGCGAACATGCAGGCAACCGACCGAAGCGTGCGCGTAGACCCCCGCCGTGGTTCCATGGTTGCGAATCACCTCGAGGAAGCGGCCGATGTACTCACTCAGCCTCTCGGGCGCAACGGCTGTGTCCTCCACGAAAGAGATGGACTTGGCATCCTCTTTCATGGCCATCGAAAGTCCCAGCGCGGCTTCGCGCAGGCTCCAGATGCGCGCCTGCTGCGCCAGGTCCGTCTCGGGATGGTAATGGTAACCGAAGCCTCGCGCGCGCAGGTCGCGCTCCAGGGCTTCCAGACGCGGCGGCAAATCCTCTTTCCGATCGGCATAGAACTCGACACACAAGGTGGCTGCGGGGTCGCCCTCGATGAACGTGTTGCGGATGCGGTCGAGCGCCGCGTTTTGCCGGGTGTTATCGAGGATCCCCTTGTCCATGACCTCGATCGCGGAAGGTTTGTGGCCCAGAATCACTGGTGTGGCGGCCAGCGATTCGAGCAGATCGGCGAAAGCGATGACCATGGCGGCCTTCGCTTTGGGCAGCGCCACCAACCGAACCTTGGCTTCCAGCACTACTCCCAAGGTCCCTTCGGAGCCGACCATCATCTTCGCCAGATTCACCGGCTTGGCCGGGTCAGTGAACTCGTCCAGATTGTACCCGCCCACGCGGCGCACCACCTTGGGATAGCGGCGGTCGATTTCCGCGGCATGTTCCGCGGCCAGCCCGACAACCGTTCGATAGCACGCGGCTTCCAAACTGTCTCCCGTGGGCACTTCGCTTCGCGGAATTTCACGGAAGTGCGCGATGCTGCCATCGGAGAGCGCAACCGTCTGTTCCAGCACGTGGTCGATCGTCTTGCCATATAGAACGCTGCGCGCGCCACAGGAATTGTTGCCCATCATGCCGCCAAGAGTCGCGCGGCTGGCGGTGGAAATATCGGGAGCGAAGCGCAGACCGAGCGGCGCCAGGTGTGCGTTCAACTCGTCGAGGACGATGCCCGGTTCCACGCGCGCCCAACGCTCCTCGGCATTGACCTCTAGCAGACGGTTGTAATACTTCGAGAGGTCCACCTGGATGCCTTCGCCGATGGCTTGCCCGGCCTGCGACGTGCCGCCGCCACGCATCGTGATCGGGCAGCCGAAGCGCTTCGCGATGGCGATGGTGCGTAGGATATCCTGACGGTGCTTGGGGATGACAACCCCAAGCGGCTGAATCAGATACACGCTAGCGTCGGTAGAGTAGAGAGCGCGGGAAATCGTGTCGAACCGGACTTCCCCTTCGATTTGTTTGCGGAGTTCGCTCTCAAGCGTTCCCGCCTCCAGCTGGACTAGATTCAAACGAGGGACTCCCAAGGTGGGCGGGGCCATGCCCGTCCTGACAAAGTGCTTCCAGAAGTTATACTGTAGCGCGAACTGCCAGATACACGGGCACGAGCTAAAGCGTGATGGATTTACCTACACCGAGGCCTGGCCAAAGGTGATTCCTCTCGGAAATCAGTTTTTCAGATACTAAATTGGTCAAAAAGAGTAAATTCCTCTTCCAATCGAGGTGTATTTGGAATAACATCGAGCCATGAAGAGAATTTCCATATCTCAATGTCTGATTTGGATGCTCGTCCTGGCGCTCAGCTGCTTCGTAGCTTTCGCCGCAGACGATGTTTCCGGTAAGACCATCAAGAAAGTAAACGCGCAACCCACAGCCACCTTGAATGGCGTTGACCTATTCAAGGAATACTGCGCCGTGTGCCACGGAGCAGATGCAAAGGGCGCCGGACCCGCTGCGGACGCACTCAAAAAGCGGCCCGCGGATTTGACCCAGCTTAGCCGAAAAAACGGCGGTACCTTCCCGGAACTGCACGTGATGAACTACATCAAGGGGCAGGACACGGTAGCGTCCCATGGCAGCCGGGATATGCCAATTTGGGGAAACATCTTCTCCCAAATGAGCCCAAACCAAGACCTGGTGCAGGTTCGAGTTTACGCGCTGCTCAAGTACGTCGAGCAGGTGCAGGCGAAGTAGAAATCACCGACTCCCCCACGATCGCCGCTCTTGCCGAACCACGAGCGTGATGGAGTGCAGCGGCCGGTTACGGCAACCGGATTATTCCAAATTGATGAACGCTTTGTCAATGAATGCAGTCTCCCGTACATCTTCCCCGCCCCGCTTTTAGAAATCTTTCCCTCCGATAAGTTCCTCCGCGCCCTGGCGTGTCAAACTGTTGTGTTCAAAGGATAATTTCCCGCACGCTTAAATGAAAATTCTCGTTCTGAATGGGGGCTCCAGCAGCTTCAAATGCTGGTTCCACGACCTTCGCGAACCGCTCCCGGTGAAAGCGCCGCGGCCTCTATGGGAAACGCAAGTCCCATGGCACGGCGACATACCTCTTGCGAGTGTGTTGCCGGCGATCCTCGAAGGTTTGTGGAGCGGCGCCAAGAGAGCCATCAATTCCCCGCAGGAGATCGACGCGGTAGGGCACCGCATCGTCCACGGCGGCAAAGCGTATCGTGACACCGCTCGCGTAACGCCCGAGGTCCGTGCCGCCATCGCGCAGCAAGCGGAGTTTGCGCCATCTCACAATCGCTTCGAATTGGAAGCCATCGAAGCGGTGGACCATGTGCTCGATTCGCGCGTGCCGCAGATCGCGGTTTTCGATACTGCATTCCATGCCACGCTCGAGCCGCCCGCCTACGTATATCCAGTCCCCTACCGTTGGCTCCAGGACGGCGTGCGTCGCTATGGTTTTCATGGCATCAGCTATCAGTACGCCACTCGCCGGGCGGCTCAGTTAGTGGGCAAGCCGGCAGAGTCCCTGAGATTGATCCTGTGCCACCTGGGAAATGGATGCTCGCTGGCCGCCGTACGAAATGGCAAGAGCGTCGATACTACCATGGGGTTCACGCCGCTCGAAGGGCTGATGATGGGCACGCGGTCCGGGTCCATCGATCCGGGCATCCTGGTGTACCTGCTGCGGCATCGCGGCTACAAAGCCGATCAGCTCGATGAGATCCTCAATCGTGAGTCCGGACTCAAGGGTGTCTCCGGTTTGAGCGGCGATATGCGCGAGATTCTGGCTGCTGCGGCTCAGGGCAATGCGCAAGCGCAACTGGCCTTCGACATTTTCACACACCGGGTGACGCGTGAGGTTGGCGCTATGCTGGCGGTATTGGGAGGCGTCGATGCAATCGTGTTCACGGGCGGGATAGGCGAGAACTGCCCACCGCTGCGCGAACGAGTTTGCGGCCAACTTGGTTTCCTCGGCTTGCAGTTCGATGCGGACAAGAACACGCGCGTGACGGGCGACCTGGATATCGCCGCGCCACAATCCACCGTGCGCGTTCTGGTGATTCACGCGCAGGAAGACTGGCAGATCGCGTGTGAGTGCTACCGATTGGTGAAATGATGCCCGGTAATCTCTGGCTGTTTCGGCACGGCGAGACGGAGTGGAGCCTGTCAGGCGCGCATACCGGCAGAACCGACTTACCGCTCACGGATGCGGGCCGCGCACGGGCGGAGGCGATCTACCGGTATTTAAAAGGACGCCGCTTCGCTTTGGTGCTGACCAGCCCTCTTTCTCGCGCCCGCGAAACCTGCCGCCTGGCGGGCTACGGAGACGCGGCGCAAAACGATCCTAACTTGATGGAGTGGGACTACGGCGACTATGAAGGCCTGACCACCAAAGAGATCCGCAAGCAGGCGCCGGGCTGGTTATTGTGGACCCATGGCGTACCGCACGGAGAAACGGTGGAGCAGGTTGCCCAGAGGGCACGCGCGGTCATCGAGAGGGCGGCCGCGGCCGGCGGCGATGTCGCGCTCTTCGCCCACGGACACATCCTGCGCATTTTAACGGCTTGTTGGTTGAGCCTGGCGCCTGGCGACGGACGTCTGTTTGCGCTAGGGACCGGTTCACTCAGTATTCTGGGTTATGAGCACGAAACGCGCGTGATCACGTTGTGGAATGAGGATGTGGCGGCGTGTTCGGCGCCGCCACAAAGTTGAACACACAGACCTGTAGCTACGGTTGCACCGGAGGAAGCGTGGTCTGGTCCCCCGTGTTGATGCATTTGGGATGGCCAAACCCGCCGGCGGTAGGTGAGCCAATGTCGTAAATGATGTTGTCTGGGCGGGCTGCATCTCCGCTTACTCCACCCACCCCTTGCATGTGATCCAGTTTGAGAGTGTTCCGCACTCGCCAGGCGATCATGTGGTCGGCACAAGAAGTATCGCCGCTGACGCCGATCCCGCCCAAGACCTTCTGGCCGGTTCCGTATGCTGCAAGACCGCCGCCGAAAACATTCACTCCACCGATCTTCTGCCCGATCATAGGATCGTGACTCGTACCGTAATCCGTAGATGGAAAGTCATACGCCACGTCGGGATTCACCGGATTGCTTGCTTGCAAACCGTACAGGCTGCCGCCGGGTTGAACCGCTGAGTACAAATTCGCCGTGGATAACGCGAGGCCGTTGGCTTTGCCCGAGCTGTTGCTACTGGACGAGGAATCTAAGCTAAAGGCATTGGCTGTGTTCGCCTTCTGCGCGGAAATCACCCGGCTACCAGGCCACTGCGCGCCGCGGTTCGCTCCCGAGAATGCCACCACGCAGACGATTCCATCCCGATCCACTAGGGTTGCCCACATATTAAGGTTTAACCCGCTGGTTTCCGTTACTACCGCAGCCACCAGCGCGGACTTAACCTGGTCGTAACTTGGAAGAAACTGGCACCCGTCGCCTCCGGGGCCGTTGTCACTGTCTGAACTATCCGCTTGTTTGCTATCTGCTAAAGCTCCTCCAACCGTCACGGTAATCGCCACCAGCAGAGTGACTGCCCGATACAGCATTCGCCTTCGAAACATGTTGACTCCTTATAGTGTGGTTTTGGGTTGATTTTACGCGATATGTGGTGACCTACGCTACCCGGCTGCTCCGGTTTAGTTCTGTGTTTCTTCAACTGTGCCCGTACCACCTTGCAGCACGTTGGTAAAATAGGTGATGCAACGGCCACGATTGCATGATCTGTGCTGCACGACCGTGTAGCTGGCAGAGACATTGAAGCCGACCAATAGGTTGTTGCTGGCACCACCGTACTCGCCAGTATAGTAGGGACAGGTTGTGCTCCCCGCTACCGTAAACGCATCTCCGTTATGCGTGCCGTCACCAATGGTGAACGTCTTTGGGCCCCATGCCAGCGGATTGCATCCCGCCAGATAGCCATTCAGGAAGCCGAGTTGAAATGGCACGTCAAGAAAAGAGCCATACCCGCCATACGAGTCGCCTTGACTAAGGCAGATACTGCCCATATCCTCAGGATAGGCGTTAGGGTCGCCGTTCCACGAAGTGATGCTAGAACATGGCGTTGTCCCGTTGAACGTGAAATTGTCGGACAACACGATAGTTTGTGCCTTTGCAGATGGTGCGCTCAGTACGAGCAGAGCGAGTAGCCCGATCGCGAGTAGTCCCCTTCTTATAGCTTTCTTCATTTAGTTCCCCTTTTAATTTGGATACTGGGCCTGCGGTACGCGGCCCGGGTGCGATTATTACACGAATTCAGCTCGGAATTAGTCAGGGAGTTACACCATGAGTGACATAGGTCACACCAATGCGGCAGATAGCCACTAACAAGCGCCCTCGATCGTCAGGAATGCGCGCTATGCACCTGATAACTATCGTCCAGGTGCACGCACTCAATTCGCCTTGGCCGCGGCGCTGCGCCCCACCGCATCGCGGACCTGAGCCGTATCCGTGTACTGCTGAAACGTTACGATCTTGCCGTCGCGGAACTTGAAGACATGGGCGAACTGAGCATTGATGCGGTTGCCCGTCGCCTTATAAGTTCCCCGATACCTTCCGAACGCGATGGCGGTGTCACCGGAGCCCAGGATTTCTTCCGGAACCGCTGAGAAGCCATTCCACTCGCCCCCAAGCCGCATGATGACTCCTTCCAGCACGGCCTGCGGGCCGATGTAGGGACTCTTGTCGGCGTAAATGAAATTCTCCGCCTCGTTCCACTCAATCTGCGTATCGAGTAAAGCCAGCACGGCGGGAACATCCCCTCGCGCAAAGGCCTCATACATGGATCTGGCTCGATCGACGTTGTCTTGCGGCATCTCGTTTTCCTCCAGGTTGGACTCTGTCATTAGAACAAAATTGCGCGCGCCGCGGCGAGCGCGGTAGGCCGAGCCGCCGGTGGTATCCTCACCAGAGATGAGTTACCGCAAACTCTTCCGGGCGGCGGCGAGTCTGGCGGCGTGCTTCAGTGCGGCGTTTGCGTTCAATCTGCCCTTCCGCGAATACCCCGGCCAGGAGTACAGCAATTTTCCGCTGCCGCCGGATTACCAGGAAAAGACGGAGTTCGTCTTTGCGCGCCTGATGTACCCCGATGGCTTCGGCCGTTTCTTCGGTTTCCGGCGTTCGATGGACTGGCACCAGGGCTACACCAACTGGACCAATGACTATCCTCGCGCCGACCGGCATCTGGCGGTCGCCATCCGGCGCTTGACGCGTATCCATGTGCGCTCGGTGGAGCAGCCCGTGAGCCTGGACGACGGCGAAGAATACCTTGACCGCGGCGGCTTTCTGATCTGCGACGACATTTGGGGCGACAGCGAATGGGAGAGCTTCCTGGAAACCATGGTGCGCGTCCTGCCGAATCGCCCCGTCGTCGACCTCGAAAACGAGGACCCAGCCTTTCACACGGTGTACGACCTCGACCACCGCTATCAGATTTCCGGCCAGTGGTCGCTGCGATCCGGAATTCCGTATCTGAATGGTGGAGTGGTGCCACACTGGCGCGGCATCTACGACGAGCGCAAGCGCCTCAAAGTAGCCGTCTGGGTGAACAACGACACCGGTGATTCGTGGGAGTGGGCCGATGCGCCCGAGTATCCCGAGCGCTATTCCGCGTTAGGCATCCGCGTGGTGCTGAACCATATCGTGTATGCGATGACGCATTGAGCGCCCGCTACGCAGTCACACGCCGCGTGGCGTCTATCTTCAGCCACAGCAAGGCCGCGATCACACATAAACTGGCAGTCATCAGAAATGGCACATTCCAGCCGTAATGAGTGGCGGTGTAGGTAACCACCGTCGCCGCCACGGCGCCGCCGATGTTTCCCAACATGTTCATGACGGCGGAGACAGAGCCGGCAAAATCACCACCGATGTCCAGTGGGACTGCCCAGGAAATTCCCACAGTCCACTCCAGTCCAAAGAAGGCAACGCAATACCAGGCAACGGATACGCGAGGGTCCGAGGCCAGCACCGCGGGGACCGTCGCGGCGGCCGACAGGAGAAATCCCGCGATCGCCACCCAGCGTCGCGCGAGGTTCACATTTCCAGTTCGCCGCAGAACGATATCGGAGAACCATCCGCCGGCGAGATCTCCAACCACTCCGGCCAGCAGTGGAAGACTGGCGTAAATGCCCATCTGGGCCAGGGTCATGCGGCGCGACTGTTGGAGATAGGTAGGAAACCAGTCCTGGTAGACGTTCAGGTTGTAGTTGTAGAAAAAGTACATCACGGCCAGGACCCACAGATTTCCGTGCGAAAGAATCTGGCGCCAGGGAACTTTGCCGGCAGTCTTGCGCTTTACACCACCGGCGATCAGATCGCGCTCGGCCTGGTTAACGCGATGATGCTCTTCGGGCGTGTCGCGATAGTAGGTGAACCATGCGATGGCCCACACCACGCCCAGCAAGCCGAATGCATAAAATGCGGCGCGCCACCCAAAGAGCGGAATGATCCCGAGGGCCACGATCGGAGGCGTGATAGCGCCGCCCAGGCGCGACCCGGCGTGCGTCACGCCCTGCGCGAAGCCGCGCTCCGTGGGCCGCATCCAACGCGAAAGAGACCGCGTAGCGATCGGGAAAGCACCGGCTTCGCCCAAGCCAAACAACACCTGGATCCCGAGCATGGAAGCTGCATTCCATGCGAGCGCTGAAAAGGCAGTAAAGGCACTCCACCAACTCACGACGATGGTCAGAGCGCGGCGGGCGCCGATCGTATCGCCAAGCCAACCTCCGGGAATCTGGAACAGGGCATAAGCCATACGGAAGCCGAAGGTGATCCAGCCCATGGCGGTCAGCGAGATTCCCAGCTCCTTCATGATCGCGGGCCGGGAAGTTGCCAGAACTTGCCGGTCCATGTAAGTGATCATGTACGCGGCGACCGTTAAGGCGAGCACGACGTAGCGTACGTGTGTGGGGCGCGATTCGGAGGCGGACACGGCGTGAGTCATTCTACTCTATCGGCGAGTGGATCGGAACCGCGCCCGACACGGTGCGCTACCGCGGTCAAGCGCGTGAATCGTCGCCAACAGAATTGCTAAGCGCGGGCATGCACTGCGTCGGTGCGAGCCTCCTGAGCTACTTGGGTCAGGTACGCGAGAGCCGCCATAACACCCCCGGAGGAGTGCGGGACGCCGGCCACCGCCAGCCCCATCTCCACACCGCTCAATGTTCCGGCGAGCATGAGGTCGTTGAAATCGCCGAGGTGTCCGATGCGGAATACTTTTCCCGCCAGTCTAGCCAGACCATTACCCAGTGACATATTGAAATTCTCGAAGATCACTTTGCGCAGCTCGTCGGCATTGGAGCCGGCCGGCACCATGACGGAGGTGGACGAGCCGCTGTACTCGGCGGGATTCAAACACAGCACCTCCAGGCCCCAGGCGCGCACCGCGCGGCGCGTTGCTTCGCCGTGGCGAGCGTGGCGGGCAATCACGTTGTCCAGGCCCTCCTCGTTGAGCATTGCCAGCGATTCGCGCAGGCCGTACAGCAGATTGGTAGCGGGCGTGTACGGGAAGAAGCCGTTCTGGTTGTTGGTCAACATGGACTGCCAATCCCAATACGATTTCGGCATGCGCGCTGTCTTCGCAGCCGCCAGGGCCTTGTCGCTAATGGCGTTAAAACTCACGCCAGGCGGCAGCATGAGCCCTTTTTGCGAACCAGCCACGGTGACGTCGACGCCCCACTCATCGTGACGGTAGTCGATGGAGGCGAGCGAAGAGATTGAATCGACCATCAGGAGAGCCGGATGCCCGGTGCGGTCCATGGCCTTGCGGATGGCTGCCACGCTACTCGCGACGCCCGTAGAGGTCTCGTTGTGGACCACACCCACGGCCTTGATCTTGTGGCCGCGGTCTTCCGAGAGGATGGCTTCGGCAGCGGCCGCGTCCGCTCCGTGGCGCCAGTCGCCTTCCACGAAATGCACGTCGAATCCCAGATCACGAGCCATGTTCTTCCACAAAGTGGCGAACTGGCCGGTCTCGAACATGAGCAACTTGTCCCCAGGTGAGAGCGTATTGACCAACGCTGCTTCCCAAGCGCCGCTTCCCGACGTGGGAAAGATGATCACCTTGCCACTGGTCTTGAAAATCGGCTTCAGGCTTTCGAGAAGCTCCAAGGCCAGGGGCGCAAAATCCGCCCCGCGATGATCGATAGTGGGCCGAGCCATGGCCCGCAACACGCGCTCCGGTACATTAGTAGGACCGGGGATTTGAAGGAAGTGACGACCGCTTCGATAGGACATTTGTTCATGATATACCGGTGGGGCATCCTTTGCGAACTTGCCCTAACTCGGTGGAAAATTTACGGAACTAGTGGAAGGAAACCAAGCAGAGGGAAGTCGCCTGCGTGAAGAAAAACTGCAACCCGGACCGCTCCGACGAAACGTAAGGCGGAAAGGCAAAGACGCCCTCTATAAACCGGAGGCCTTCGCTTCCCCGCCCTGCCAGTTACTTTTGCGTCGAGGCGCTGTCTTTGCCTTGCTCTTCAGAAGAGCCGGCAAAAACCTTGCGCCCGTCGGCCAGCTTCACTGAGCGCGCATTCACCAGGTTGGCCCCGTCCTTGGCCTGCGATCCCTCGATGGAGACCACATCGCCCGGCTTCAGGGAGTTCCGAGTCCAGCCCATCCGCATTAGACCGTTGGGGCTGCCCAGTTCAAACTCCCAGTTGGTTACTTTGCCCGAGTCGTCCTTGACATCGACATAGAAGCGGGCGTGCGGGTTCATCCACTCCACTTTGGTCACTGCCCCAGTCAACGTGATGGGCTTGTTCCTGTCATACTCTGCGGCAAACGAATGGTGGGCGGACACTGGCACTGCCGTCAGCAAACCGATTCCCGCAAGCAAAACTGCGATCTGAGTTTTCACGAATACCTCCACAGCGATCTCAAATTTCGGCTGGATGCCTGAAGGGGATTATACAACATCCGCACTACATAGCCATGGGGCTCTTTCTACCTAGGGCAAGAAACCACAGCCCGGCGGAGCACCCCTTGGGCGTGGGGTGCTCCAGCGTACCTTAGGACCCTGATTACTTCGCCATCGCCACGATGTGAACCCGGCGATTCTTCTGCCAGCAGGCTTCGTCGTGATCGTTGCAGACGGGCTTTTCTTTGCCGTAGCTGATCAGCGGCAACTGGTCGGAGGGGATGCCCACGCCCACCAGATAATCCTTGGCTGCCTTGGCCCGCGCGTCTCCCAACGCCACGTTGTACTCGGCTGAACCGCGCTCGTCGCAGTGGCCCTCAATCGTCAACTTGTAGGTGGGAAACTGCGCCAGGATATCCCGCAACTCCGTGGAATCGCCCTCCAGAGCCTTCATGGCATCGGGGCGCAAGGTGTGCCGATCGTAATCGAAATAGGCGTCTTGAATCCGGGCCAGCAACTCGTCGATTCGGGCCCGTGTGCGTGCATCCGGATAACTCGGCGTCTGCGCGGTTTGGGTCGGCGTCTGCCGGGTAGCAGCGGGGCGCGACTGTGGCTGTGATGATCTCGCAGCAGGCGCAGCCTGCGACGGAGTGGAAGGCGGTAGCGGCGGTGGCGCAGTGACCGCGACCTTTTTGGCGCAACCGGCGCCGGCCAGCGACAGAGCAGCGAGGGCAAACCAGGCTGCTTTACAAGAACTCGTCATAAACTGAAATGCCTCCATTATCGTCATAGCCTTTTTAATGGTGAAAGACCATACTGTCCATTCAGGATATCGCCCGTGGCGGGCTTGACTGCACTACCCATTAGGACGCTGCCGCTGGTCATTTCGACTCCCGGTGACGGTTTTACAGAGCCGTGATCGCAAGGAGCGGTAATTCCGGTTAACTTTCCGCGACGCCTACGGAACCAGCTTCGGCATGCACGTCATGTATTGGGCCTTGACTTCTGACGTGTCGCGATACTGTTTCACGTAGGCGTCCCAGGCGGCATCCCTCTTAGGCTCCGTCTGGGCAGCACTCGGAGGGCGGACGTGATACGAAACCACCTCTGAATCCGAATATTTCATGGCGCCCGTATGCTCGTTGGCTTCAATTACTCGCGAAGCAACAATGATGTTGTCCTTGTACCCGTGGTTCCGGTACCAGGCCTTGTGCGCGGCAACAGCAGCCAGGAAGCCTTGCATACGGCCCGGTTTGATGGTTAAAACGCGGACCAGGGCAAGGTCGCCGTCGCACGGCGGTGGCGCATTCTGAGCGAACGCGAGCGAAACCGCAAAAACGGCCAAAGCGGCCAGAAGGAGTGCACGGCGCATCAACGATTCCTCTTCGTTAAGAGTAACCTAAGCGTGCGCGGTTTCTTCCCGATAAAACGCCGTCAGGTCGAGCGGTGGCGGATTTTGCCCCATGGCCCGCAGAAATCCCGACACTTGTCCCCGGTGGTGCGAGCCGTGGTTCACCACGTGCAAAATCAGTCGCCATAGCGGCTGCTGGTACGGGTTGCCCTTGAGATCCTTGTACGCCACCACAGCCTGGGCGCTCTGGTCGGTGATCCCTTGCGCCCACTGCCGCCACTTTTCGTGCAGCGCCGGCCAGTCATTCTGCAGCACCGCCATGCTGTAATCGGCATCGCTGATAAACGATTGGCTCGAGGCGCCGGTAACCCGTGTCAGCCAGATGCGGTCGGCAGCGAACACGTGCACCAGCGTCCCCAGCACGTTGTGGTCGGCCGTCTGGAAGTCGCGCTTCAGCTCGTCGGCAGACAACCGCGCTGCCGCATCCACCACCCGCCGGCTGGCCCAGGCCGTGTAATCCAGATGCATTCGCAAGGTATCAGCGGAAACAGACATGGCTTACATCACTCCAATCAGTCGCCAGTAAAACACGCCGACAATCGTGGCTAGAATTGCGGCCACCGCGTACGCCGTCGCCGTTAGAGAGAGCTGGCCGCGGTTCCATCCCTGCCTGGCCGTAATGCCCTCACCCATAGCGATCCAGAAATTCATGTACGGCAGCCAGAACGGAGCCGAACACAGCAGCAGCGGGGCAGCCAGTACCAACGGTGGAATGCCCGCCTTGGCCAGCGGATCTGCTAACGGCGTGAACACCAGGGGAAGCGCGATGAATGCCGTCGGATCGAGGAACCGCAAGGCCAGCATCACCAGCGCGATCACCACCAACAACAGGATGGGCGTAGCGATTAATTGCGATACATGGGGCAGCATCAGCCCCGCCAGCCAATCCGTAATCTTGTTGTCGGGGATTACATTCTGTAACCCAAAAATGCCGCCCAGAAACAACATCAGTGTCCAGGAGATGCCCGTCGCAATATCGGCATCCTGAATAATGCCCGCCACCGCAAAAACCGCCAGCCCCACCATCCCGACGACAAACGAGGGGTACGGATGCAGCCGTGTCTGGTTGGGTGTCGACTGCGTGGCCCACAAGAAAATGGACGCCGCGATCACGAGTGCCGTGATCAACTCCTGGCGCTTCAATGAGCCCAGCGCTTTCAACTTGCTTTGGACAAAGTCGCGCGACGTACCCAGCCGCGCTTCCGGCTTGAGCAGCAATTGGTTCATCAGCAGAATCAGCCCGCACAGGATCAATGTCGGCAGCGCCATCACCTGGAAGTAGCTGCCCTGGGTCAGCGGCAGGTGCTTGTCGCCGAACATCTTGATGACCACGGGTCCGTTGAGCGATCCCAGCTCAAACGCCAGCCCCGGGACCACCGCCATTTCGACCACCGTAATCATGATCAGCGCTGCACCCCGGCTGCGGGGCTTCAGACCGAGGGTCTGCACCAGCGCCCAGGCGATCGGCGCCATGATCGACGTGCGCACCGTCATCGAAGGAATACCCATCGCCAGCACCAGCCCGATGGCGAAAAACGCCATCAGAATGCCGCTATAGCTTCCCGGAAACAACGACAGAATCCAATAGGAGATGCGTTCCGCCAGGCCCGTCTTGCGCATCGCGAAGCCGTAGTAAAGCACGGCCAGCAATGTCCAAAAGGCCGGGTCGGCATACCCGCTGAGCGCCCTCGGCGGCGGCACATGCGCCACCGCGATCAACAGCGCCATCATCAGGATCGACGAAATGCCATTGTTCATCACCTCGGCCGCCCACAGCACGACCGCGAATGCCACGATGGCCAGCACGAGCTGTGCATTGTGGGTCAGACCCTGGGGCGTGGGGATGAACGCGACCACTAAACCAACCGCGATTGCGATCGCCAGCCAGGTCCACTTGACGCCCGGCTTGGCTGCGGCCGCAGCGGGCGGTGCAGCAACTGAGGTGCTCATATAGTGACCCATCCTATCAAGACTTTCGCCCGGCGTGTCCGCAAACAGGGCTGCGGGCTGATAATGGAAGGCGATGGCCACCCAGGCAGTTTGCCCCAAGTGCGGAGGCACCGGTTTCACCATTGTCGAGCGCGCCAATGTGTCGGCCGCCGAGCCCTGCGCCTGCCGCTCCCAGCAGCGGGCCGACCACGCCGAAGAGCGCTCCCAAATCCCCCCGCTGTACCGCAACGCCACATTTGAGAACTTCGAGGTGCGCCGCGCCGACAATCCCATCAGCGGCGCCTCGCTGGCGAAGGTACTGGTCAGCGTCCAGGGTTATGCCAGGGATTTTCCCAACCCGTCCCGTCGCGGCCTGTTGCTCATCGGCGACCCCGGCACGGGCAAAACCCACCTGGCGGTAGCCGCGCTCCATCGCATCATCAGCAAGGGGTTCGATGGTCTGTTCTGTGACTATCAGAACCTGCTCGACCGCATCCGTTCCGGCTACGACCCCAGTTCCAACTCCGCCGACCGCGAAGTCTACCGCGTAGCACTCGATAGTGAAGTCCTGTTGTTGGACGACCTGGGAGCGCATCGGGTTACCGATTGGGTGGAAGACACCATCACTGCCATCATTACCTACCGCTGTAACCAGGGAAAGGCCTTGATCGCCACTACCAATCTTCCGGATCCGGAGGCCGGCAGTTCTGTGGTGGAAAAATCCGGCCTGGGCCCGGTCGCCCGCACGACCTTAGGGGAGCGTATCGGAGCGCGGGCCCGCTCGCGTCTATTTGAAATGTGCACCGTCATCCGTATGCCGCTGGTAGAAGACTACCGCATTCGAAAGGGCAAGCAGTTCTAATGCGCGCGGCAGTGCTGCCGGCGATGGCTCTGCTGCTGGTGTTCGGCTCGTCGGCAGTGGCTGCTCCTCCCGGCCCCGAATACGTCCAGGCGGTCGAGTTTCCGTACTACCTCTACCCGCGCACACTTTGGGAGCGCGAGCTGGTGTGGCTGAAGACCATCGGCGTGGATACCGTCGAGTTTTCAGTTCCCTGGAACTGGCACCAGATCGAGCCGGATGATTTCGATTTCTCCGGCCGTACCAGTCCACGGCGCGACCTGGCGGGCTTCATCAAAATCCTCCGAAAGCTGGGTCTCCGCGGCTGGGTAAGACCTATGCCCCCGATTGCTGGCTGGCTGAACAACGGGTGGCCTGCCGGTGCGGCGGACCGCGCCACGCAAAAAGCATGGCTTAAGGAACTCGACGACTTGCTGGCGCCGCAAACCGAGAAACACGGCGGGCCTATTGCATTTGTGGAGGGCCGCGAATCGACCGTCGAAGTGGCATCCCTGCCTTCGCCGGTGACCACGATCTCCGCGACCGATCCGGCGGCGTTGATGCGGAGCCGCGAAGCCCTGGCTTCCGGCCGCGGCGCTCTTCTGTGGGTCAACGTCGAAACAGCACTCTATCCTGCCGGCTGGGAATCGGGCGCAACAGCTTTGTCCCGTCCAGGAGCGGTGGATTTGAACGGCCAGGAGCGCACATCCACCACCGGCCTGCGACGTGATGCCGCGCTGCTGCGCAATTGGTCCCGCTTCCTCGAAACGCTCCAGTCCGTCTTCGTGCCCAAGCTGCCGGCTCACAAGTTGCCCGCGGGTGTGCGGATATCGGAGCTCGTTTCGGCGCCCGTCTCGGCGGTGTCCGTGCTCAATCGCAGCAAGACCGCTTTCCATGACGACCTGCTGGTACGCGATCCGGTAACCCGGCACCCGTTGACGATCCCCGGGGTCTCCGTGCCCGCCGGCGATTCGCTATGGCTGCCGCTAAACGCCTCGCTCGGCGCGGACGGCCTGTGCCGCGAATGCTCCAATTTCTCCAGCGCCGAACGCCTCGTCTACGCCACCGCCGAGCTCCTGACAGTGGAATTCGAGAACGGAATTCTAGCCATGGAGTTTGCTGCGCCCGAGCCCGCCGAAGTGATCCTGCAGCTGGCTCGCGAGCCGGTCGGTCCGTACCTCGCCGCGGGCAAGCCCACCAAGTTCGATTGGGACGAAAAAACCTTGCGGGCGCGTCTCACCGTTCCCGCCAGCAAAGCCGCCGGGAATCGCGTGCGCGTCGGCCTGGCTATTGAGGAACCGGAAACGTCGGCGTTCTTCAACGATTTACACCGCCTGACGATCGGCCAGAAAAACCTGGTCTCGACGGTGTACTCCTCAGCGGATGTCGCCAGCCGCTCGCGGCTTCGCGTTCCGGAGGGCTTTACCTTCACGGCCTCTAACAAGTCGCCCAACGAAATCGACTACACCATCGCGGTTCCGCCCGATGCCCTGCACGGCGATTTTGCGCCACTCACGTTGGAAGCCGATGGCGTGCCGCTCGGCCGGGCGCGCGTCCAGCTTTTCCGCCCCGCTTCCATCCGGTTGACGCAGGCGTTATCGCTGCACTTCGGGCAGTCGCGTCTGGCCGTTGAGCCGCCCGCGGTTCCCGTCGAGACCAAAGGCGGGTCCAATCTCGAAATCGTGATCCGCAACAATTCGCCCCAGATTCAAACCTACCAGGTGCAGGCCGCCGGAGAAGGCCTGGAGATCCTGCCCGCCAAAACGGAAATCAGTATCGGGGCCTTGGACGAGCGCCCGGTTTCCCTGCGAGCGTTCGGAATCGACGGCGTCACCGGCCTGCGCGATTTCCGTCTGCATGTCACCGGCGCAACGGACGTCGAGTTGCCGATGCGCGTGGTTCTTTTGCCCCGCGCCGGAACCGTGGCGTGGACGGCCGACCTGGATGGCGACGGCTCTCCTGAATGGGTTCTCGAATCCCCGAAAGCGCGCGCCGTCTTTTCCTCGCGCGACGGAGGCCGCTGGATGGAATTCACCTGGAAGGACACCGACACCAATTTCCTCCCGGTGGAAGGCGCCTTCGCCCAAACCGGACCCGTAGAGGTTCACCCAAATGGCGACAGCCTGGAATTTGCAGGCAGCGGCTGGACGCGAACGGTGCGTCTCACCGACGCATCGCTAACCATCCAGCAGACTACTTCACTCCCCCCCGATTCGCTTATGCCACAGACCAGTGGCAACCTAAGCTTCGCCATCAAGCGAAGCTCGCCAGGGAGCGCCGTCTACGAGATTCAACAGAAGGCGCAGTGAGCCAAAAAGTGTCGCTCCGTTTGGTCACGGCTCGATAACGCTGCCGGTGCTTTTCCGCGCCACCACCAACAACGACAACCCCTTCCACGGAATCATTCCGTTCAACCGGCTCCACAGCCAAACCGTCTTATCGAAAATCTTCAACACCAGCTTGCTGATTCTCCGCGAACGAACTGCCCGGCTGTACACCCACCACGGAAACGTACCCGCCTTATTGATGTTGTCCACCGTCTCCACCGTGAAGCCATGCGCCACGGCCAACTGGCGCGCTTCCGCCGCGGTATACCGCCGTTTGTATCCCAGGCTCTGGTCCAGCGTTCCGTAAAGCCCGGGATTCTGCGGCACCAGGATCACCAGAATGCCCCCCGGCTTCAGCGTGGCCCACAGCGAATCCAGCACCTGCCCCGGATCGTCAAGAAACTCCAGAACATTCAGGCAAAGCACCGTATCGAAGCTATTTTCCAATCCCGCGAAATCCTCCGGCGCCTCCGGATCGATCTGCTGCACAGCCACGTTCGGAGTCCGCAGAAAACGGTTGCGCAAAGCGTGCAAGTACAGCGGATCCTTCTCCCCAGCCACATATAAAAGGCGCCTCCCCATCAGCCGCCCAGCCACATTGCCGATCCCCGCCCCCACCTCCAGAACCTTGTCTCCCGCGTAAGGCCGCAGCTTCTTGGAAATCCAGTTCAAGTATTGAGGCGTCCCTGTCAGGTCATTGAGCACTCCACGGCCGTACTTGGCGGCGTAGAGGTCGTCGATCAGCCAGTACTTCAAGACCACGCCGAGCGCCTTGAGCCCATCCTTCCAGCCGATCTTCTTCCCTTCTTCGTAAGTTCGCCCGTGGTAACTGATCGGCACTTCGTAAATTCTCAGCTTCCGCTTGGCGCTCTTCATCACGATCTCGGGTTCGAAGCCGAAACGGTCGGAACGAATCGGGATGCTCTTCAACAAGTCGGTATGAAAAACCTTGTAGCCAGTCTCCATGTCAGTCAGGGTGAGATTGCAGAACATGTTGGAGATCAGCGTGAGGCTCTTGTTGATCATGGAGTGCCAAAACAGCAGCACGCGCGTCTGTTCGCCCGCCATGTAGCGCGATCCGAACACCGCGTCGGCGTGGCCATCGAGCAGGGGTCGCAGAAGCCTCGGATATTCGGTGGGATCGTATTCGAGGTCGGCATCCTGAATAACCGTGAAATCTCCGGAGGCCCGATCGAGGGCTGTGCGCACCGCAGCGCCTTTACCGCGATTCTTTTCATGCCTGTACAGACGGATCTGCGGAAAGGCCGCCACCAGCCGCTCCAGGATTTCTAAGGTGCCGTCTGTGGAGCAATCGTCCACGATGATCAACTCCCGCTCCATGTTCTCGGGCAGTGGTGCGGTCAACACCTGCGAGATGCAGCGCTCCACGACCGTGCGCTCGTTGTACACCGGCATCAGGATCGACAGCTTGGCGGTCTTGCGCGTTTTCGCGGAGGCGTCGCCGCGCTCCGTTCCAAAGGCAAGGCCACTTGGCTCGGGATCCATAGAGTACCGCCGCCTTAGCGGTTGACCGCGCGCCCCCCGTAATTCCGCTCGTAGTATTTGAGGTACTCGCCGCTACGCACGTTCGCAACCCACCGCGCATTTGCCCGATACCAGTCGATGGTCTGCGCCAGGCCGGATTCGAAATCCACGCGGGGACGCCATCCGGTTTCGTGCATCAGTTTTTCGCTCGACAGTGCGTAGCGGCGGTCGTGTCCCGGCCGGTCGGTGACATATTGGATCAGGCTCTCGGGTTGCCCTGTGGCCGCCAGCAGCCGACGCACCACCTCCAGGTTGGGTAGGGACCGGTTGCCGCCGATGTTATAAATCTGCCCGTCCCGGCCCTGCCGCAAGACGGCCAGCACACCGCGGCAATGATCGTCCACGTAAAGCCAGTCCCGCACCTGCATCCCGTCGCCATATACCGGCAGCGGTTTCCCCTCCAGCGCGTTGGCGATCATCAACGGAATCAGCTTTTCTGGAAACTGGTACGGTCCGTAATTGTTGGACGCGCGCGTGATCAGCACCGGCATCTTGTAGGTCACGAAGTACGACCGCGCCAGCAGATCGGACCCGGCCTTAGATGCCGAGTACGGGCTGCTGGGATTCAGCGCAGACTCTTCGGTGGCTTCGAGCGGCGCCTCCAGGCTGCCATACACCTCATCGGTCGAAATATGCACGAATCTGCCCGTGCCCGCCCGCCTGGCCGCTTCCAGCAGCACGAACGTGCCGCGAAAGTTCGTATCGATCACTGGCGCCGGCGATAATATGCTTCGGTCCACGTGCGACTCCGCGGCAAAATGCACTACTGCGTCAGGCTTCTCGTCCGCAATGAGCGCGTTCACCAGCCGCTCGTCGCAGATATCGCCTTCCACAAACTGGTACCCCGGTCGGCCTTCGACCGGCTGGAGGTTCTCCAGGTTCCCCGCGTAGGTGAGTTTGTCGAGGTTGGTAACAGTGTCGTTGGTCTCGGTTAAGACCAAGCGGATAAAGGCTGAGCCGATGAATCCGGCTCCGCCGGTGACCAGGATCTTCATGCCATCGCCCGCGAGCTACTTCCGCTGGGTTTCCCAGTCGTAGTTGATGGAGGCATCGTCGTAAGGAATACGTCCCTCGTCCTGGGGATTGTAAAAGCGGTCCGTGAGGTATACCAGCAAGGCATCTTCCGTGCCGATCACCTTGTACCCATGCGCGACGCCCGGCGGCACCAGCAGCTGCCACGGTCGCAGCGGACCAATGTACATGGTGTTGCGGTGCCCAAAGGTAGGAGATCCCGTCCGCAGGTCAGCCAGCGCCACCTGCAACAGGCCCCGTACCGGGTTCCAGCAGTCGGTCTGGTGCAGGTGATAGTGGAAGGCCTTGATGGCGCCCGGGTGGTTCAGGGCCGCGGAAACCTGCGTGGTCGCGCTGGGAAACTCAGCCGCCAGACCTTTCCCAATCCGCTGCAGCTCCACAAAATAGCCACGGTCATCCGGAAACACGTGCAGCGGCTCAATACGGACACCCTCGATCAAATCAGCCGAACTTGGGGAATTGATGATTTGGCCGAGGCCCTTCTGACACTCCGGCAACATCAATACCAAGTCGCCCAGATGCGCTATCCGGCGCCCGGCCTTGGCAGTTCTCTCTCCCGCCATCAGATTTGCGCTCCTCCTTCCAGAGCTGTCTCATTGGGCTGCGGCAGCGGCGACCGATCGGCCGATTGGGCCACCAGGTTCGCCGCCCGCAGCAGCGATTCGAACGTACCCGCGTCCGTCCACCAGCCTTCCAAGAACGAGAAGGTCATGGTCCCTTCGCGGATGTACGCGTTGTTTACGTCGGTAATTTCCAGCTCGCCGCGGTTGGAGGGCACCAGCGTCTTGATTTTATCGAACACCGTGGCGTCATACATGTAGATTCCGGTCACCGCATATCGGCTCTTGGGGCGTTTGGGTTTCTCTTCGATCCCCACGACTCGCCCGCCCTCCACGGCCGCCACGCCGAAACGCTCCGCGTCCGGTACTTCTTTCAGCAGAATGTGTGCGCCTTGGCCCTGGCTCCGAAACTGGTCGGCGGCCGCCCGCACGTCGCGCTCGATGATGTTGTCGCCCAGGATCACGCAAATCTTCTGCTTATCGGCGAAGTGTTCGGCCAACGCCAGCGCGTCCGCTATGCCGCCCTCACCCTCCTGATAGGTGTAGTTAATGTGAGCCAGCCCGAACTGTTTTCCGTTCGCCAGCAAGCGCAGAAAATCTCCCGAATTCCTCCCTCCGGTGACGATCAATATGTCCTTGATACCCGCATCCACGAGCGTCTGAATGGGATAGTAGATCATCGGCCGGTCGTATATCGGCAGCAGGTGCTTGTTGGTGATCTTGGTCAGGGGAAACAGCCGGCTCCCGGTGCCGCCGGCCAGTACCACGCCTTTCATCGCACTCTCCATTGGCCTGACGGCGAAACCCGCAACTCGGTTCTTGCGAAGAGGCCAATAGGGGATGGTATCACTTAGCGGGCAGAGGCTGTAAGGGAACTCCGGCTTTCGCCGAACCGTGCGCGGAGCCCGTCCCGCAGAATACCAGCCAGCCTCCCGATGACGGCCGGGCAGTCTTCAGCCCCTGGATCGCGATAAAGGTTCAGGTATTGGTCCCCGCCGATCGGGATGCGGAGTTGCCACGGCTCCATCAGGCCGGCCGGCGCCGCCGCCTCGAAGACCCGCCCTTGAACGCTCAGCCTTCCGCCCGAAAACCCCAACTCACGGCAGTTCACCTGAATGGCATCCCAACAATGCTCGAGATCGCGGGCATTCGACAAAGATCGCTCCAACTCGTCCAGGCGCGAATGCAAGTGGATGATCTGCCGGAGTGGCCCTTTAACGAATACTCGCGTTAGCAGCCCCAACTCAATGGCGCCCAGATACCGAACGCCGATCCAAACGGTACCGCAGAAAAACGCGCCCAGCAGATGAGCCGCCTCTCTCTCCGCCATATTTGCATCGAGGAGGTACTGGGGCGAAATGAACGTCATTTACTATTCAGAGTGTGTCCAGCCGTCCGTCAAAGTCTCGATAAACTCGAGTGACCATTTCGCCAAATGAAATCTTCCGATCTATTGAGACAGGAATATCCCGCCGCAAAAGTATTAGTATTTCCGTTGTCAATTGCCAACGGTACCAATATCAGGCGCTGCAGTCCTATTTCCCGTAAGTACGTACTGAATTGGGACTAAGCGGCCCCGGCCACACTTTACTTTGGTCAGCAATACCCCGTAAACTTTCGATGTACGCGGAGGAAATGGCTGCTAATGAAGAAGAACAATCTATTTAAATATCTCGTGCCGGCAGGCGTTCTACTGGCATTTGCATCAATAGCTAACGCAACGCTCGTGGCCCCAGGGGCAACTAACGTCGCCGGAGCGGCGACCACAAATACCTGGAGTGGCCCGGCGGTGGCAGATACCGGGGCGGTAACCGTCACCAACGGTACCGAATCCGTAACCATGCAAGAGCAGATTTTCGTGGACACAGGTGCCGGATTGTGCGCGGGCTGCCTGGACTGGGTGATCACGGCGGCCGACGTCACTGGCGATATCGGTCGTGTAACCGCTTTCGGTTTTAGTAGCAACGCAGCGGTTTTGACCGACGTCGGTTTCTTGGCCGGCTCCGGTATCGCTCCGACCACAGTTGACCGCAACGTGAGTTCTGGTTCGAGCGTGATCGGTTTCAATTTTGCGCCCGCGATTCAGCCGGGTAACGGAACCGATGTCCTGGTCATCAAGACGAATGTCTCGAGCTTCGTGCCTGGCACCCTGTCCGCTCTGGATGGCGTTCCGGTGACGACCAACGCTTGGGGAGTCGCTCCCGAACCGAACATGACGTGCCTTTTGTCGGTGCTTGCTCTTGGCATCCTCGGTATTGCCTACCGCAAGAACAAGAACGTCGTGAAGAATACGGAAGTGTAAGTTGATGTGTCGTGGTGCCGCTTGGACCTCCCCCCAGGCGGCACGAGGGTTTCAGGCAGTAATCAACCAAAAGTCCTAAAAAGTACCGCAAGTTTTCCCAATAAGTTCTGTTTCTAAGATTCGTACCAAATTGGAACTAAACGGCTTAGCTGGTACTTTACTTCCGTAGTAGTCAAACGTACACTCCAATCTACATGGAGGAATTTGGCTACTAATGCGGATAAACAATCTAACTAGACTTCTGTTGCCGGTAGCTGCGCTACTGGCTTTTGCGTCAATGGCTAACGCTACCCTGATTGGGCCAGGCGCCAGCGGCGTCGTTGCCGCGGCTACGAGCAACACCTGGGGTGGCCCGGCACTGGCAGACACGGGCTTGATTACCGTCACCAACGGCACCGAATCCGTACAAATGCAGGAACAGATTTTCGCGGATGGGGGTGGCGGATTGTGCGCCGGCTGCCTGGACTGGGTGATCTCCGTGACGGACGCGACCGGTGATATCGGCCGTGTCACTGCTGGAAGCTTTAGTAGCAATCCCCTAATTCAAACCGATGTCGGTTTCTTGACCGACGGCATCAATCTCGCTCCCTCGACGGTGGATCGTACGGTTGGCGGGCTTGGCCCCGGTACCAGCATTATCGGTTTCAGTTTTGCGCCTGCCATACCTGCGGGTAGCTCTTCCGACGTCCTGGTGATCAAGACGAATGACAACGCGTTCGTGCCTGGTGCGTTATCGGCAATCGATGGGATCCCGGTGTCGACCAACGCGTGGGGAGTCGCTCCTGAACCCAACATGACATGTCTCCTGTCCGTGCTCGCGGTTGGAATTTTCGGTCTCGCCTACCGCAGCAAGAAAAAGGTCGCGAAGAAAACGGAAGTGTAAGGGCTGTTGGAAAGCTGCCGTTCCTCCGCCAGCCCTTTCCGTCAATCCACACGGGAAGGGCTGGTGAGCGGTTCGATACGGTGTGGGTAACTAGTCATATCGGTACCAGTACTTGTATTTGGCTGGCTTCTGGTAGCCAACTCCCAATAGCAACAATCAGTTAAGCCGATTTCTTCGGAATGGTCCTGGTCTAAGGCTAACACCCGAAGATACGCCCGATTGGTACCAAACGCGGGTCCGTAGTACTTTACTTTCGTTAGTAGCCGCCCGTAAACTCCTATCTACATGGAGGAACTTGGCTGCTACATGACCAAAAAAAATCTACTTAAACTTCTACTGCCCGTAGGTTCTCTGCTGGCATTTGCATCGATCGCGAACGCCACACTTATCGCCCCCGGAGCCAGTGGTGTGGCTGGGGCTACAGTCAGTAATACCTGGAGTGGTCCGGCGTTAGTAAATACCGGGGCGGTCACCATGACCAACGGTACCGAATCGGTAACCATGCAAGAACAGATCTTCGCCGACACCGGTGCTGGGTTGTGCGCAGGATGTCTGGACTGGGTGATCAACGTAACGGATGTCACGGGTGATGTCGGGCGCGTGACTGCCGCTGCTTTTAGTGACAGTCCTTCGATTCTAACCGACGTCGGTTACCTTGCAGGTGCCAACGTCGCCCCAGCCACTGTCGACCGCAATGTCAGCGTCGGCTCGAGCGTGATCGGCTTCAATTTCGCGCCGGCGATCCAGCCTGGGTCTTCATCCGATGTATTGGTTATCAAGACGAATGTCAAGGCGTTCGTACCGGGCACCCTGTCCGCTCTGGATGGCGTTCCGGTTTCAACCAACGCTTGGGGAGTCGCTCCTGAACCGAATATGACGGCTCTTCTGTCGGTGCTCGCGGTCGGAATCCTCGGCTTAAGTTATCGCAGGAAGAAGGACGCGAAGAAAACCGAAGTCTAAATGGAAGTGGTAGTTTCTTGATCCCACGAAGGGGAGCGGCTTGGCAGAGCCGTTCCCCTTCTCTGTTTTAGGATTCCCCACTGTCCTAGCCGATCTTGGCTATCGCTTCTTTGATCTTGTCCGCCATATCGGAATCGGGCTTTTGCGTCAATGCCACACCCAGTTGCGCCTTGGCCCCCTGTTTGTCACCCTTTTGCATTAGCGCGATGCCCAGATGATAATGGAAACTCGCTTCGCCGGGGCTCTTCTGAACCAGAATCTGAAGCACTTGGATCGCGCTGTCATTCATGTTCTTCTTGACATAAACCCAGGCAAGCGTGTCTCGAAATCCGAGATTTTCAGGTGCTTTTTGAGTCGCCCTTCCTGCCAGAGTTAAGGCTTCGTCCAGATCGCGGCCTTCTTCGGCGAGCAAATACGCAAGGTTGTTCAGGTTGGTGGGCTCGTTCGGGTCAATCGCGAGCAAACGCCGGTAGTCCCCTACGGCATCCGCACTGTGACCCGACTGACTCTTCAGATAAGCCGCCGATTCCAGAACCTTCGGATCTTTGGGCGCGAGTTCAGAGGCCTTTTGCGCAGCAGCTACAGCGGCGCCATTGTCGCCCTTCTTGCGATAGGCGCCGGCTAAACGCAGATAGGCGTTCACATCTTTCGGGTCGTTCTTAACCAGCCACTGATTCTCCTCAACAGCAAGATCCGACTTCCCTCCGAGCGCCGCCAACGACGCCAACATCGAATGCAGCGGCACCGAACCCGGTGATTGCTGAATTTCGTGCTGCAAAGACGAAATCGCCGATTCAAACTGGCCCTGGGCCGCGGATGCTAGGGCAATGCCCGCCAATGGCCGCACATCCCCTGACCCCGACCGGTAAAGGCGGGTGAAAATTACGTCGGCCTCCTTGTATTTCTTTTCTGCCATGCGCAGCATCGCTAGTTGCAACTGAACATCTTCCGAATCCGGAAACTCCTGCGTCAGGCGGGCGAATTCCGTGTCCGCCTGATCATAGCTCCTCAAACCCATTAAGCCTACCGCGTGCCACAGTCTGCCCGACGGGTCCTTCTGATCCAGGGCGAGAATCTCGTTGGCATACCGCATCGTTTCGTTGTAGTCACCTCGCCGTTGGGCGACTGCGGCCAGGAAAACGCGCGGAGGAATATATCGATTGTTTCGCTTCAGCGCTTCCTGGAACTGAGTCCGCGCCGCGTTCAAATTGCCCTTCGCCATGTACGCCCGGCCCAGATTGTACGATATCGCTTCGTCATGCGGCAGTAGCGTCGAAAGGACTTCCAACTCGCTGATCGCGGTGTCTAGCTTGGCCGGGTTCCCGCTGTCCAGCAACAAAGCCGCTCGGATGGCCCTGCTGCCGTAATCTTTGGGATCTGCCAGACTGATTTGTTCGAGCATTTGGAGTGCTTCGGGACGTTTCTGCTGTGCCAGTAAAAGGTTGACAATCTTCTTTTGGTAGAGGCTTTTCTTCTCCGGATGCGTGCGCATCCCCTCGTTGTATTGTTTCGAGGCTTCGTCCCAGTTCTTTAGCGCTGCGTAAAAATCTCCCACCTCGGCACGCGCATCGGGAAAGGCTTTGGGATTGTCCAGCAGCTTGTTCAGCGTGGCGGTCCATTCCGTGGTCTTTTGCTGGCCGAGGTAATACTGGGCCAGTTGCAGCACAGCATTTTTGTCCCCGGGGTTGTTATTCACCTTGGTGTTCAGTAGTTTTTGTGCGTCCGCGACCCGCTTGGACGCCATGTAACGGGTGTACAGAACGTCGTAAATGGGACCGAAGTCTTTATGCTTGTCGATCAGGGCCAGCGCCAGCTTCTCCGCACGATCGGCCTGGTTGGTCTGAAATAAGGCCTCGACCCACGGCCCCACTACGTTCGGGTCCATCGCCTGCACGGCGTTAGCCCTCTCCAGGTAGTCCGCGGCTTCGGCGTACTTCCGGTCGCTGCTGGCAACCGCGCCGGCGAGGCGCAGGCCGTCGAACGAGCGGGGATTCTTCTGCAGCAGCTCACGCGAGACCCGCGTCACGTCGTCATAGAGCTTCTGGGGGTGCTGAGGATCGTACAGGTAAACCGCCAAAGCGAAATCGGCCAGTTCCACCTTTACGTCCTCGCGGTTGGGGAGAAGCTGCTCCGCGCGAGTGAGGTCCTGATACGCGTCTTGTGCGTTTCCTTCCTTCGCCGCGGCGCGTCCCAGCCGGAAATAAGCCTCGCCATAGCCCGGATCCTTTTGGAGCGCTTTCTTATAGTTGATGGTAGCGTCGGCATATTTGCCTTTTTGGTAGAAATCGTTTCCCAGTTCGACATACGACTGTGCGCTGCGCCCGCAGGATATTGCAACAATTGTCGAAGCTAGAGTCAATAATAGAAGGGTAGAATTCTTAAATTTGCTCATGGGTTCCACCGGGATTCGCGCCTTAGTTTATCCACTACAGGGATCTTCCGCAAGCGCTGCGGTACCAACTGATTATCCGTATCGATAAACTCCACAGTCCACAATGGTAACTTTGCTATTTCCCAACCAGGTGGCGTAGGTCTCTTTCGTTCTCGTTACAGATGAACTCCATCAGTTCCGTATCGGGAATCAGTTCGGGATGCAGTTCGGCCGTCCACGGTTTCGTGTAGGCCTTCGGATCGTCAATGGTGATCTGGATGTCCATGTGCCCGAAGTCCCGCCGGTGCATTCTTTCCGTCAAACGCATGGCCTCCGTAGTCGGATTGCCCTGTCCGGAAAGCCACGCCTTCCCGTTGAAACCGTTGGACTCCACTACCAGGGTGTCTCCCTCCCAGTGGCCAACCGAATAACCCATCCAGGTCGGATTGGGATCCTTGGGAAGCTTACGGCCGTCGGTAAAGATCTGCCGAAAGGTGGTTTGATATTCATAAAGGATCAGAACCAGTCCGGGCATCTGGACGACTTTGTGCAGGTCGAAGGCATCGGCTTTGGGAACGCCCCGCGGCAGGCAGCGCGACTCCGGGTTATCTTTCTGGTTGTTTTCCGTGTTGTGCTGGAATAGTGCCAGTGCCCCAGGCTGCCAGGGAATCTCAATTCCGTTAAGGTAATAGGCCGTGGTGCGCGCGTTCAGATGCTCCCAAACTCCTGAGAGGTCGGGCGTTCCGTCCGCCATCTTGGGTGCCGGCCCGGACAGGTCGGGCTTGCCGTCAAGAGCCCGCGGCATCGCGCGCGTCGGGTAGTTGATCCACTGCCCGCTCTGCGGAAAACATAGCCACGAGGCAGCCACGATCATGGCGACCTTAGTCATCGTCATCCTCATCCCTCTCCAAAAGGATACACGCTTCCGGAGCGTGACCAAAAAGGGTGGCTGTGCCACGTGAAACAGATTAACCTTCGAAAACCCATTAATACTAACTTTAATTATGGTATTTCCTAGCCGAATGACAGGGCAATCTTTTACGACTATCCGTGTCTATAATCGCTCCATACACGAACGGGTACGGCGGTGGCCTGCTTATACTGTGGTAAAGAGATCGGTCCCCTTCGGCTCATCCGGGATTCGGAATTTTGCAGTGCGCAGCATAGAACGGAATACCGACTGCGTCTGCGAAGAGTTCTGACCCAGGTGGGAGAACCCGAAACTGTTTCCACGGGCCTCGCCCCATTTTTCGATGCATGCCAGCCGCAAGACGGCAATCCGCGCAGCTTCGTGCCGTCTCTCTCGTTCCGCTCCGCTGTGCGCATACCCCTTTCCTGGCCGGTCAGGGTCGCGCGCGGGGGCAGCGGCTTTACGACGCTCGGCTTGAAGGGCACGGACGATGCCTCCACGTTCGGCCAGCGTCCGTTTAGCGCGGAATTCTATTCTGGCTCTGAAAAGAAAACGCCCACCCCCCCGCCAGCGCTGCTCGAAGCCCAACTGGGCCGCGCCACTCCGGCCATATCCGATTCTCCAGCAGCCATTGCTCCGGATTCGCGCACGGACGCCTTAGAGACTTCTCCCGCAAACACCTGGCTGGCTCCGTGTCCGCCGCTCCAGGCGCCCACGGAGCTGCCCCCGGTGCGCGGCGTGTCCACGCTTCGCGAACACCCTCTGGCCAGCCCCATCTCCCTCAGCTACTCGATCGCATATCGAAGCTCCCGCTCGGCGAGCTACGCGGAAGCGAGTCTCACACAGCAAGAGCAGCCCGCTCCCGTTCTGCTGGAACTGACACTGAACGCGCTTCCCTCCGAACAGATCGAGGAAGCGTCCCGGCCGGTGAAGTCAACCGCGCCTTGCGAGCTTTTCGCGGCGATTCCAGCTGCTGTTCCGTCGGCGTCTTACGTCCAGGCAAGCTTATCAGGCCCCTTGTCGGCAGACTCCGCCATATTTGTTCCCAGAGGGCCGCGCCTGGCCCCGGTCACCTACCCGGCACCGACCAACGGCACCATGCCCGCGCTGGCTGCCGCGGCGGTGGAGACCTTCATCCAGCCGCTCGCAGCGGTAGCCTTAGCCGGCACTGTTGCCACGCCGCTGATTCCGCAGCTCACTGCGCAGCACGGACCGCGCGTTTTCGAGCGCCCCGCGTCCGGCGCCTGGATGCCCAGCCTGCAGAGCCAGCCGGCTGCCCGAATGGTGCAGCCAGCCGAGGCGGCGACGGCACAGGCATTCGCTCGAAGGGCAATCCAGTTGACAGCGTTCAGCGTGGAGTTGGCCAGGACCGGGCAGTCCATGGAGCAACCGGCGCTCCTGGCGGAGAGCTTCCCCGTGCCCGCCGCTGTCCCGGTCGAGGCAGCTCCCACGGCCCGCCGCCACGTGCCTGCCGCAATTTCTGCGATGCCGTTGCATCTGGCTTCCTTCCAGATCGCAGCTATCGGCGGATCACCGGCTCCTGCGGCAGGCTTCGTTCCGGCCCTTGCGGCGATTCCTGTCGAGGCCGCAGCCACAGCCCCGGCACATTCTCCTACGGCAGTCGCCGGCAAACCCGGCATTTCATTGCCGCAGTTCGCGCTCCAGCCAGATCTGCAGCGGCCAGCGTGCGCGCCCGCCGGATTCGAACGCCAGACAGCAAACGCGGCCACTCCACCAAAACAAGTCGCCAATCGCCACGCGGCGCTCTCACCGCTCCACTCCATCGAGCCTCTCGCCCCGCCACTCCGCACGGCTGCCGTAGCGCCGGCCGTTCCGCAATGCTCGGCACTTTCGTTGGCCAATCAATTTATCCGCGTCAACGGGCTGCCTCGTCACAATCCCAAGTCGATCAATCGCGGACTCGATCTGGCCATGCCGCGGTTTGGCCTGCGTCCGGTCTTCGAGCGGTTCGAAACTTTTGTCGACCTGACCAAACTCGAGCGCAAGCGGTCCGGGGTTTTCGATATTACCGATTACCCGCAATTCCGCAAGCACCAACCCGTCATCCAGCACGCCGGTAAGGCCATTGCGGCGTGCCTGTTGGTTGGTGTTGCCCTGTGGTTCGGCGCGCATGCGGCTAATCTGGGCCGGCGCATCGTGAGCCGGGACGCGACCTCCGAACTCGCCGCGTTGCAAAACTCGGCCCGGGCGGCATCTGGAGCGGGACAATCGGGTTCCACCCACTTTATCTCGCCGGTCGTGTGGGCCAAGGGCGCGATTGCCAAGAGGGCAGCCGTCCAGTTGACCGACAGCTTTGAGCAAGGCATGCAGGCCTGGGGAACCACGGCGAAGAGCTGGGCTCCGGGGTGGTCGCGCAACCCCGATGGCTATGTGCGCCCCGGACAACTGGCTCTGCTGCAGCCTACCCTCGCGTATACGAACTATCGTCTGGAGTTCTTCGGCCAGATCGAAAAGAAGGGCATGAGCTGGGCGGTGCGCGCCCACGATCCTAAGAACTACTACGCCATGGGGTTCAAGGTCGTGGAACCGGGGTTGCGGCCGATCGTCGCCATGGTGCACTACGCGGTTGTGGGAGGCAAGGCCGGTCAGAGCGTGCAAGTTCCGCTGTCTGTGATGATGCACAACGACACGGCCTACCATGTGGCGGTTCAAGTGACCGGCCGCCGCTATACCGCGTCGATCGAAGGTCAGGAAGTAGATTCGTGGACGGATGACGCGCTGCCATCAGGAGGCGTCGGGTTCTTCAGCGAAGCCGGCGAGCGAGCGCGCCTGTATTGGATGAAGGTTTACAAGAATGACGACTGGTTGGGCAGGGTCTGTGCGTTTCTATCGGGTAGCTCGGTGGAGGATTCGCAGCAGACCGCCTGGCTGGAGCGTCAGCAGGTTCCCGGCCCGGCGCCCTCCCGCCCGGTACCGGCGCAATCAGAGGCAGTTTTGTTAGCCGGCGAGACCGGCGAATATTCATGGGGCCGCCCGCAGCGCTCCGCTTCGCGGGCCGCAACGCAAGGAAGGATTCGCATATGGAGTTCATGAAGGGTACGGATTCGGAAGTTCTGCAGACTCTGCCGCGCGGCGTAACGCCGATCAACGATATGAAGCAGCAGCAGAAGATGAGCCGCACTCTTTCCAAGGCCGTGACGCTGCACCTGGAGGGCAAACTGGAGAACGCCGCCAAGGTGCTGAGCCGCGCCATCGAATCGGGGGAGCAAGAAGCCGGATTATTCGCGGCGCTGGGGCACATCCAATACGAGATGCGCGACTACGAAGCTGCCGCTGCCAGCTATGCCCAGCTGTCGCAGATGGAGGCCCACCACCGCACGGCGCACTTCAATTTGGGTGTATGCCGCGGCAACTTGAAAGACTGGTCCGGCGCAGCCGACTCCTTCCACCAGGCCTATAAGATCGACCCGGCGCGCGCCGAGGCGCTGCTGGGACTAGGTATCTGTCTGCTCCACACGGGTCATCCCGAAGAGGCCGGCGTCATGCTGGATAAGTACCTGAGCCTCTTCCCGGACAACGAGCAGGCCATATTTGGCAAAGCGGTCAGCTACCAGCAGACCGGGCAACACGCCGAAGCCGCGGAACTGTATCGCAAGGTGCTGGCTCGCAACCCGAAATGCGAGGAGGCCCTCTCCAACCTGGTTGCCATGTTCGTGGAAAAGAAAGACCACGAGGCAGCCCGCCGCTACGCGCAAATGCTGGCGGAGTTGCAGCCCGATTCGCCGGTGGCCCTGGAAGCGCTGGCCACCATCGCGTTCGCTGACGGAGATTACCAGGCCGCCACCAACTATTGTGCGTCGCTATCGGATTCGGCCCCCGAGCGGTTCGAGAATTGGTTCAACCTCGGCGTCGCCTATCACAAGAGCGGCAACTACCAAAAAGCCACGCAGGCTTACACGCAGGCGGCGGCGCTGAAACCAGATTCGGCCCAATCCTATCTCAACCTGGGAGTAGCACAGCAGGAATTGAATGAAATGGCCGGGGCGCGAGCATCTTACGAGAAAGCCCTGCAGATCGATCCAAAACAGCCCGGCGTGCTGTGGAACCTGGCCCTGGTGCTCGAACAGCAGGGAGAGCGCAACCGCGCCGAGAAGTATTACGGCAACATCCCGACCGATGCGCCAGAGTGGTGCGACGCGGCGTTTCGTCTGGGCTACCTGCGGCTGCTGCGCGGTGATTTCGCCGCCAGTGCGCAGAATTTCGAGGCGTGCATCGAAAAGCGCCCGGACTGGCCCGAAGCACACCTCAATGCCGGTATCGCGCACGCCCGTTCCAACCGCCCCGAAGACGCCAAACGCTGTTTTCAGGAAGCCCTGATGCTGCGACCCGATTCTTCCGACGCCGTGCGCGGCCTGGCAGCCCTGGCCCTGGAAGAATTGGATTTCGATGCCGCATACGATTTCCATCGCCGCCTGATCGAAACCGGCGAACGCAGTCCGGAGCTGTATTACAACGCCGGTCTGATCTGCCAGAAGCGGGGCAACACCGAGCAAGCGGTCACCTTCTACCAGCAGGCATTGCAGGAGCATCCGCAATTCGCGGAAGCGTTGTTGAACCTGGGCCACGCGCTGATGGCGCTCGGTCAGGAAGAAGAAGCGCGCTCCTGCTGGCGCCGCGCCATCCGCGAAAAACCCGAACTGGCACAGAACTACTTCGAGCCGCCCGCGGCGTAAACAGCCGGATTCATCGGCTATAATCGCGGGTTGACCGCCAAAACCGCCTTTCTGTTTCCCGGCCAGGGATCCCAATTCGCCGGAATGGGCAAAGCTCTGGCTGAAGCGTTTCCGGCTGCGCGACTGATCTTCGAAGAAGCTGACGCCGTACTCGGCTTTTCACTGTCTAAGCTCTGCTTCGAAGGCCCCGAAGACCAGCTCAAGCTCACCGAAAACCAGCAGCCTGCTCTGTTGACCGTTTCCGCGGCTGCGTTTGCGGTGCTGCGCGAGCGAAGCCGGCGACCGGACTATGTGGCCGGCCACAGCATGGGGGAATATGCCGCGCTGGTGGCGGCGGGCAGTCTGCGCTTCGCTGACGCGGTCGCCCTGTTGCGCAAGCGTGGTCAGTACATGCAAACCGCGGTTCCCGAGGGCGTGGGCGCCATGGCGGCCCTGTTGCGAATGCCGGACGAGAAGCTGGAGGCCGTACTCGACCAGGCCGCGCAGGGAGAGGTGGTCACCGCGGCCAATTTCAATTCGCCCGACCAGGTAGTGATCGCCGGACATGCCGCCGCCGTGGCCCGCGCAGTGGAACTGGCCAAAGCCGCAGGCGCCCGCCGCGCATTGATGCTGCCCGTGAGCGCGCCATTTCATTGCCCGCTGATGCGTCCCGCCCAGGAACGCCTCCGCGCCGATCTGGATGCCACCGAGTTCCAGGATCTGACGATCCCGCTGGTGAACAATTGGCAGGCGCGGGAAGTGCGCTCCGGCGTCGAAGCCAGAGAGGGCCTCTACCAGCAGATACCGAATCCCGTGCGCTGGCTGGAATCGATGCGCTATCTCGCCGGCCAGAGCGTGACGAGCGCGGTTGAAGTGGGTGCGGGCAGCGTACTGACGGGTCTGCTCCGCGGGATCGAGCCGCCCATCGCCGGGACCAAATTCGGCGACCCGGCTGACTTGGAAAAGCTCACACCCGTCTGACGCCGACGCCTGCTTCGCTGAACAGCACCTCGACCATACTGAAGTGCTCGTTGTAATAATCGCTGGAGTATTCCCGCATGCGCTCCGCGGAAATCACGGCTTCGACGATGCCGGCCTGCACGATGGCACGGGCGCAATCCATGCAGGGCATAATTTCGACATAGATGGTGCAGCCCTCGGTGGCGGTGCCGGCGCGCGCCGCGTTGCAGATGGCATTGCGCTCGGCGTGCTCGATCCACAGGTACTTGGCCGGCCGGGCCAGCCGCTCGGGCACATCGTCGCGGATGCCCCGCGGAAACGAATTGTAACCGGTAGAGCGGATTTCGTGGTTAGGTCCGACAATCACGCATCCCAACTGCGTGTTGGGATCCTTGCTGCGGCTGCCAACCACCTTGCAAATGTCGAGATAATACTGGTCCCACGAGGGAATCGCGCGCATGGGTTCTCATCGTAGCAGAACGTGGTGGAGTATGTTTTAGTTTGCCCAGTAGTTGCTTTTTCCCGTTCTTTCAGGCAAGCTGATAAGTTTTCCGCGTATTTGCAAATGCTGGAACGCGTCCTGTATCACGATCATTGCTTTGATGGGGCAGCGTCTGCTGCTTTCTTCAGTCGCTTCATTCAGGGGGCTGTGCACCCTGGCGCGGAGTTCCGTTACACGGGCATGGCCCATAAGGCTGCCCAATCGTTCGACTCGGCGCTATTTGACGGGGATGAGAACGCCATCGTTGACTTCAAATATTCCAGCAACCCGCGGCTCACGTGGTGGTTTGACCATCACCAAAGCGCCTTTCTGAACAACGCCGATGCCGAACATTTCCGGCGGGATACCAGCGGCCGCAAGCTTTATGACCCGAGTTACAAATCGTGCACCTCGTTTATCTGTGACGTGGCCCGTGACCGCTTCGGATTTTGCGCGCCTGATCTGGACGACCTGGTCCATTGGTCCCTCATTATCGATGGGGCCCAGTACCCAAACGCCCACGCCGCGGTGGAGTTGGGAGCGCCGGCGATGCAGCTCACCCTGGTGATCGAAGCCGCCAAGGGCTCGGACGTGGTGCAACGGATCATCGGCTGGATGCAGCAACGGCCTTTAACCGCGATTATCGCCGAGCCGGAAATACAAACGCTCTACAAACCCCTCTACGAACGCCATCTCAAGAGCATCGATATCATTAAAGAGCGTGCCCATCAGGATGACGGGGTGGTCTTCTTCGATCTCGCCGGTCATGACATGGAGGGCTACAACAAATTCATTCCTTACTACCTTTTCCCGGACTCTACCTACACGGTGTCAGTCAGTCCTTCGAGTTTTCGCACGAAAATCTCGGTGGGCTCCAACCCTTGGGCACCCGACGAATTGAAGCATAACCTGGCCAGCATCTGTGAACGCTACGGCGGGGGCGGTCATGCGCGAGTGGGAGCGATCAGCTTTGAGCCAGGCGAGTTGGAAAAAGCTCGTTCGGTGGCTGCAGAGATCGTGGAAGAGCTGAAAGGGTAGTTAGGCTAACGCAGCATTAATAGCCGTTTTCGCGTAGTTTCTCCACCGTCCGAGCAGGCTTAAGTTCCAGCGTTCGCAGGAGCTTTTCTACGTGCTTGGCGAGAATGTCGCATTCCACGTTGAGCCGCGCGCCCGGGCGATAGCCGCGTAGTGTTGTGTGCTGGTACGTGTGCGGAATGATGGTCACCGACAGAACCCCCGCCTCGATCGCCGCAATCGTCAGGCTGATGCCGTCAATCGCCACGGAGCCTTTGTACACGAGGAACGGGTCCAAGTCCGCAGGGACTCTCATCCGCAGCCACCAGTTTTCATCGCCCAGGGCTTCGAGCGATACCAGTTCGCCGGCGCCATCTACGTGGCCCTGGACAATATGACCGCTCAGCCGTCCGCTCGGCGAGAGGGGCCGCTCCAGGTTCACGCGCGACCCGGAGCGCAGGTCTCCCAGATTGCTGCGGCGCAGGGTTTCGGGAGCTAAGTCGGCGGAGAAAGATCCGGGCTTGAGATCCACCGCCGTGAGACACACGCCGTTGACCGCGATGCTGGCGCCTTCGCGCAGGTCTTCCATCACCGTGGAGCAGGCGACGGTGAGGCGGGAACCTGCGGCAGCCACTGTCCCCAGTTCTTCAATGATCCCCGTAAACATCCAAGTATCCTTCCACGGCGAACTCGTCCGGCGGAATGGGGTGGAGCGTGATGTCGTGGACGCGGATGGCGTCGGCGCGACGCCGGCGTCCGATGCCGCCAGCCAGCGGCAAAGCCTCCAGACCTCCCAAAATCTTGGGACCGTAATAGAGGAACGTACGGTCGACGCAGCCCGTCTCGAGCGCCGTCCAATTCACCTTGCTGCCCGCCTCGATCAGCAGCGACAGATAGCGCTGCTTACCCAGCCAGTTGATGGTGCCGCGCAGGTCGGCGCGGCCGCCCATGCCATCCATGACGAGCACCTGGATGCCACGGCCTTCCAGGATTTTGCGGCGCTCCGGTGACGAAGCCGAGGTCGTCACGACGAGCAGGTCGCCCGACGCGCTGCGCGCCATCTTGGAATCGATCGGCAGGCGAAGCTGCGAGTCCAGCACGATACGTAGCAGAGGACGGCAGCGGGCGAGGCCGGTGCGGTCGGTGAGCAGGCAATCGTCCGCCAGCACCGTGCCGATACCGGTCAAGATGGCATCGTGGTCGTGGCGCAGTTGCTGCACGTGTTCCCGGGCGCGCTCGCTGGTGATCCAGCCGCGGTTGTCATCTGGCGCGGAGATCTTGCCGTCCAGCGTGATCGCAGCCTTCAGCGTGACCAGCGGCCGGCCGGTTCGCATGAAATGCAGAAACGGCTCGTTGAGTTTCCCTGCTTCACGAGCGAACTCGGAAGCCATTTCGACTTCGATGCCGGCGGCCCGCAACGTCTCGAAGCCCTGGCCGGCTACGAGCGGGTTCGGGTCGGTGAGCGGCGCAACCACCCGCGCGACACCCGCGGCGACGATCGCGCCGGCGCAGGGAGGCGTACGGCCTTGATGAGAGCACGGCTCGAGAGTGAGGTACAAGGTGGCGCCACGCGCCTGCTCTCCCGCCTGTGTTAGAGCGATGATCTCGGCGTGGTGGACACCTGCGTAGGTATGGAAGCCGCGGCCCACCACACGCTCGTCACGCACCACCACCGCTCCCACCATGGGATTGGGGCTGGCCAGCCCACGCCCCTGGCGAGCTAGCTCCAGGGCTTCGCGCATGAAGGCGGGATTCATTTCTCGAATAGCGAATCGATGAAGACTTCGGGGTCGAAGGGCAGCAGATCGTCGATCTTTTCGCCCACGCCAACGTAGCGTATCGGCAGGTTGAGCTCGCGCGCGATGGCAACCACGATTCCTCCTTTGGCGGTGCCATCCAACTTGGCCAGCACGATCCCGGTGACTCCGGAGGTCTCGGTAAACTTGCGGGCCTGTTCCAGACCGTTCTGTCCGGTGGTTGCATCCAGCACCAGCAGCACCTCGTGCGGGGCATCGGGGATCACCTTCTTGGCGGTGCGGCTCATCTTCTGCAGCTCCGCCATGAGGTTTTCCTTGGTTTGCAGGCGGCCCGCCGTATCGATGATGACGTAGTCAAGCTTGCGCGCACGGGCTGTCTGGAGCGCGTCAAACAGCACCGCGCTGGGATCGCTGCCGGAATTCTGCCGATGGACCGGCGCCCCGGTGCGCTGGCCCCAGATCTCCAGTTGCTCGATGGCCGCGGCGCGGAATGTATCGGCGGCGCACAGAAGCACGGTCCGCTGTTCGCTCTTGAAGCGCTGGGCGAGCTTCCCGATGGTGGTAGTCTTTCCGGCGCCATTCACACCCACCACCAGGATCACGGCGGGAGGCTCGGTAACGTGCGCGCGGGGACGCTCGCTGGCCTCGAGGATTTCGAGCAGGTGTTGGCGAACCAAACTCTTCAATTCGCCGGCATCATTCAATTGGTGCCGCTCCACACGCTGGCGGATGGTATCCAGTATTTCGGCGGTGGTGCGCGCGCCGACATCAGCGGCGATCAGGGTGTATTCCAGCTCATCCAGCAGGTCGGCGTCGATTTCCCGCTTTCCCTGGATGGCATCTTCGAGGACGGAAACCAGACCCGCGCGCGTTTTTTGAACGCCGCTTTTCAGTTTCTCCAGAAGGGATGGCTCTTGCTCGACAGAGCCGAATAGCGTTTGGATCATGGTTTCCCTTATTCTAACAATCGGGATGGAGAAGGCGGCGATTTTCGGCGCGGCGGGCACCATCGGGCCGGTGGTTGCGGTGGAGCTGAACCGGCGCGGCATTCCTTTTCGCGTGGTGGGACGCTCGCGCCCCAAGCTGGAATCCGTTTTCGGCAAGCTGGAGCACGCCGAAATCTTCGATGCCGACGTGGGGGATCTGCGCTCCGCTAGCGCCGCGGCCAGGGGCGTCGATACAATCATCTACGCGGTCGGGCTTCCCTACCCTTCCCACCACTTGCATCCGGCGCTGATGCGCACCACGGTGGATGCCGCGATCGCTATGAAAGTGCAGCGCGTGGTGCTCGTGTCGAGCGTATACGGATACGGCGCGCCGCGCGCGCCGCGGGTGGCTGAGACGCATCCCCGGCAGCCGGAAACCCGCAAGGGTCAGTACCGTAAAGAGCAGGAAGATATTGTGTTCGAAGCCCACGCGAAGGGGCAGGTGGCCGGCTTGATTGTGCGGCTTCCCGATTTTTATGGGCCGGGCGCCGAGAACAGCCTGGCTCACCAGGTGTTCAGCGCGGCGCTGGCGGGGAAGACCGCCAACTGGATCGGGCCGGTGAACACGCCACACGAGTTCGTGTTTGTGGCGGACTCTGGCCCCGTGATTGTGGACCTGGCATTGTGCCCGGAATGCTACGGCGAGGCGTGGAATTTCGCGGGGCCAGGAGCGATCAACACGATGGACTTCATCACACGGGTGTACCGCGCGGTGGGCCGTGCGCCCAAGTATCGGTCGGTGGGCCGGGGCATGCTGAAGATCCTTGGCTGGTTCAGCCCGCTGATGCGCGAACTACGCGAGATGATCTATCTGCAAGAGACGCCAGTGATCCTGGACGACAGCAAACTGCTGGCGAAGTTTCCGGAAATTCATAAGACCTCCTACGACGAAGGCATCCTGGAGACGCTGGAGTGGATGCGGGCCCGGAAAGTGTAACGGCAAGGCGACCTAAAAGCACGCCCCACCTGTAACCGGTTCCGCCCGTAACACGTCGCTGTCTTGTTACCATAGTTGCGTTTCGTTCTCTTATCTCAAATGCGACATCTTAATCGGACCACGTGGGGACTGAGTCTCCTTTTCTGGGCGAGTGCGGGCATCGCGGTGGCTCAGCAATATACGATCTCCACAGTGTCCGGCGGTGCCCCGCCGTTCACACCTGTGCCGGCCAAGAACACTTCGATCGGGCTGCCGCAGCGGGTCACCCTGGACGCTTCGGGCAACGTCTATTTCACCAGCTTGAACTGCGTCTTCCGGCTGGATGGCAGCGGCAATCTCACGCGCATTGCCGGCAATTCGCGAGCAGGTTACGCAGGGGACGGCGGCCCCGCGGGTCAAGCGCAGCTCAATGCGCCGGCGGGCCTGGCGCTCGATCCCTCGGGCAACATCTTCATCGCGGACGGCGGCAACAATGTGATCCGCAAGATCACTACGGACGGCGTGATCCACACCTTCGCCGGCAACGGGACTCCGGGATTATCGGGTGATGGCGACGTGGCTACCAACGCGCAATTGCTATCTCCCAGCGGCGTCGCCGTGGACAAATCCGGCAACGTGTACATCGCCGATACCGGCAACTCCAGCATCCGCGAAGTGACCACCGATGGAAACATCGCCACTTTCGCCGGACGCGGCTTTCGCGGTTTCTCCGGCGATGGCGACGTACCCGTCAATGCGACGCTGAATATTCCTCAAGATGTTTTCGTGGGCAGCAATGGCACCATCTACATTGCCGACACGGGAAACGCCAGCATCCGCGCGGTGGCGCCCGGCATGTTAAACGGTACAACCGAGAACCTGATCAACACGGTGGCCGGTAGCGCCACCCTCGGATATGCAGGCGATGGCGGAGTGGCCACGAAGGCATCGCTATTCCAGGCCTGGGCCATCACAGTGGATGGCAGCGGCAACCTGTATATCGTCGACCACGGCAACGATCGCATCCGCATGGTCAATTCCTCGGGGATCATCAACACCACCGTGGGCAACGGCACCATCGGGTATTCGGGTGACGGCTCCGCTGCCGCCAGCGCTATGTTGAACCAGCCTACCGGCGTAGCCGTGGACAGCTCCGGCAACGTATACATCGCCGACTCGTGGAATTTCCGCATTCGAAAAGTCGCCTCGAGCAACATCAGCACCGTGGCCGGCAATGGTGCGATGAGCTACTCCGGAGACGGCGGACCGGCCACTCTCGCGCAACTGAACAGCCCGCAAGGCGTCGGTGTCGATAAGGCAGGCAACCTCTATATTGCCGATTCGGGAAATGCGGTGCTGCGGCAGGTGTCGAAGAGCGGGGCGATCACGACGATCGGCGGCAGCACATTGAAACTCCCGGCTGGCGTGGCGGTAGATCAGGCAGGCAACGTCTATGTGGCAGACGCACAGGATCACCGCGTTCGAAAATTCGGCACCGATGGAAGTTTTACTACCTTCGCCGGCAACGGCAATGCCGGCTATGCCGGAGACGGCGGGCCGGCAGCCAACGCCCAGCTGAATACGCCCGTGGGGTTAGCCGTGGATGGATCCGGCAATGTGTACATTGCGGAGAACGGCAACCACGTGATTCGCGAGGTGACGGTTGGCGGCATCATCAACACCTTCGCTGGAAACGGTGTCGCGGGATATTCGGGGGATGGCGCACCAGCAGCCCAGGCCATGCTCAGCTTTCCGATGGGCGTAGCGGTGGATGGCAGCGGCAACGTATATATTGCCGACAGTGGCAACCGCCGCATCCGCGAGGTGTCTCCTAACGGCATCATCAACACGATCGCCGGCACGGGCGTGACAGGTTTCTCCGGGGACGGCGGCCTTGCATTCAATGCGCAAATCACCAGCGCGAGAGGCATCACAACAGACCCCTTCGGAAATGTGTTTTTCATCGATGGCAATCGAGTCCGCGAAATCTATGTGGGCAGCTACATCATGACGATCGCCGGGAATGGCGGGACGGGCTATTCGGGTGATGGCGGAGTGGCCACGGCCGCGCTGCTCAACGTGCCGACAGCGTTGACCGCTGATGCTTCCGGGAACATTTACGTCGCGGACAGTGCCAACAACGCGATCCGTTTGTTGCAGCCCAGCGGCACGGGGATCAGCCTGAAGGCTATTACCAACGGAGCCTCGAATCTGCCGGGGCCCATCGCCCCTGGAGAGATCGTCGTGCTCTATGGTTCGGGAATGGGGCCGGCCACCTTGCAGACATATCAATTGAATTCCAGCGGCTTGGTCCCCACCAGCCTCGCGGGAACCAGCGTGTTCTTCGACGGCATTCCGGCGCCGATTATTTACACCTCGTCGACACAGGTGGGGGCGGTAGTTCCTTTCGAACTGACAGAGCCGAATATTCAGGTTTTCGTGCAATATCAAAACCAGACCTCGCCGGCATTGCCGATCGCCACGACGCTGGCGGCTCCCGCGCTGTTCACAACCGGCGAATCGGGCCACGGACAAGCCGTAGCCTTCAATCAGAATCAACAAGCCAATAGCAGCGCAACCCCGGCGCCGGTGGGCAGCATGATAACGCTTTATGCCACCGGCCTGGGCCAGACTTCCCCACCGGGAACGGATGGATTGCCGGGAACTGCGTCGCCTCCGGCGGCGGCCCTTCCAGTAACGGTTACCATCGGCGGGCAGTCGGCAACTGTGCAGGGCTCGGCCAGCGGCGTGCCGGGAGTGGTCGCGGGCTTGATGCAGGTCACGGTGCAGGTTCCCGCTAGTCTTGCGGCTAACGCTGCGGCTCCTGTGACGCTGCAGGTGGGTTCTGCGTCGGCCCCGAGTGGCGTGACGGTGGCGATTTCGAAGTGACCGCGACCTGCTACTGTTTGATATTCACGTAAGCAGTTACAGGTGCGCCACAAGCCGACAGGCTTACCTGGTAACTGGTTCGCGCTGGAGCGTTGCCCAGAATCGTACATGCAGTGAGGCCGGGGATGGTACTGACTCCGCATACTGGCGTGAGGTCCGGACCGGCCGTTAAGCCTTGGGTGTTAGCGCCGTTTGGCACCCAAAAAATTCTCTCGCTCTTGTCTATTGGCATGGTATCGCTTGGGTCCACCATCGTCGTGTTGGTCTTGGGATCGCAGTAGACATCGATTTCGGCACAGGTCGCCGGCGTGCAAGGGGGAGTTGGAGCCGCGGCCGGTTGACCTGCGACAACTGCCTCCGCCGTGAATGGCGGCACTACGCCCGATCCTCCGCCAAAGTCCGGATCGTTGCACGCGCCCGGACATGTCACCTTGAAGATGGTTGATAATTGATCTATTCCTTTCTTCACGACGCAAGTGTCGATGTCCTTTTCAGTAGAGTTCTCACAGAGCCCTCCACCATGTGCCACGGTGACCTTCACTCCCTTCCACTTCAGTATTTCGCCGTCATGCACGTACGGAATCACCTTACCGCTGTAAGGCGCAACAAACATCGTGGTTTCGATTGGTTTCAACCGATACCCGACAAGCAGGCCCAGTGCGAAACCAATCAGCAGAGCGATAACGATAATAGGCGTTCTTTTCACGTTAGATCAGCCTTTTCTTAAGTCTTTATTGTGAGCCCCTATGCGCCACGTAGTTGCGATACCGAGGGTCGGCGCGGACATCCTTCAGGTCGAGCGCGTATTCCACTTCCACTTTGGAAATCCCTTTTTTCATGCAATCCAAGACAAGACTGACGGCCTCGTCCTTGCGCCCGAGCAAAGCCAGCGCTTCGGCCTTTTCGAGCTGCGACTTGGCGTCCGTAGCTCCCCGACTCTCGGCGTTTTTGATATCGGCTTCGGCCTCTGCGCGGCGTCCCAGTTTCGCTTCGTAAAAGCCCAGAGTCATCCACGCCCGGCTGCGGCGCGGATTGGTGCGCAGCGAGTCGGAAAGGAGTTGAGCGGCCCGGGCATAGCTTTCTTGAACGCGGGCGGAATCGCTGAGCATCGCATAGCAGTCTCCCATGTCGCGCCAAGCCGTGTGGTCGGTAGGCCTGAGGTCTCGCGCTTTGCCGTAAAACTCCAGTGCGCCCCGGTAGTTGGCGACTTCGAACTCGATGTCACCCAGACCGAAGTAGGCCTGTTCATTGGGCGCCCGCTCAAGACTCCGGCGGAAAGCTTCCTCGGCATCTTTATTGCGACTGAGGTTCAAGTACATGGAACCCAGATTGGCAAGCGGTAACGCCACGCGCGGCGCCACGTTCGCACCTTCCGCGTAAGCCTCGGCGGCTTTTCGATAATCGCCGCCGCGAGAAAGAATGGTGCCGAGTTCATTGTAAGCGGGCCAGAAATTGGGACGCTCCTTAACGATCTCGCGGTAGCCCTGCTCTTCTTCGGCCAGGCGGCCGAGGTCGCCAAATGCGACCGCCTTATGGAGCAGGATCTGGGGATCGCCTGGATTCAGCCGCAGCGCCCGGTCAAACGCATCGAGAGCCCGCTCGGTGTTGCCGGAGTAGAGTTCCACTAGGCCGCGGCTCAGCACGGCCTTGGCTGAATCGGGGTTGTAGCGCGCGGCGAGGTCGGCATTCTTGTCCGCCAGGCTCAAAGCGGCGACGTCGCGGGACTTGATGTACTTGCGGATGTAAGCCATGGCCAGGCGCGCATAGCCCAAGGCGAAACGGGGGTCGGCATCGAGCGCCTTCTGGTAGGTTTCAATAGCAGAGTCAACCCCGGCGTCATTGGGCTGGCTCATCCAATCTTCGGCGGCGAGGTAAAACCGGTAACCATCGGGTAGGACATGGGCGAGTTCGTCCCGATCATTGAGCCTCCGTGGTTCGGGCAGATCGAGGAGAGATGCAGCAGCAGTGGAAGCCTCTCCCGGCAGACTCGCCAGACTTGCAGCAGCGACCCGAATCTCTTTGTGCCGCAATACGGAACCGGTGGCCGCGTTCATGACTTCCAACGAGAGCGCGGACGACGAGCCGCTCGAATGCAGCGAGGCAGCCAGCACCAAGTTCGCGCCCAAGGCGGATACTGCGTCAGATGGGCTTTTGACCGGCGCCAGACCGGCTACATCGTCGGAAGAAATCACGAGCAAATCTTTGACCGTGGTTTCCGACCGGGCGAGGTTGGCACCCACAGCGTCAAGGACTCCTCGCAGCAAGGGCCGGTCTTGTGGATTGCCGCCAGGAGGCCACTGCATCATCGCTACGAACCGCCGGTGAGGAAGAGGGTGCAGCAACGCATCAAAGGTCGGCCACCCCATCCAAAGGACGCTGGACCCCACGACCACTGAGCCAAGCGCTACTTCCATCAGGCGCCTTCGGGACAAGCGGGTGCGCACTTTTGTCGAGCGACTTAAGGGGCCGGCCCCCATGGACTCGACGGCCTCTCCGGCGGACTGAAACCGCTGGCCAGGCTCGTTTGCGAGGCATCCGAGAATGACCCGGTCCCAGACTCGAGGCAAGCCCGCGACCAGGCGGCTGGGACGGACAATTCCCGAGTTGCCAGACCGGTTCGCTGGCCGTCGACCGGTGAGCATTTCGTAAAGAACCACGCCAAACGCGTAAACATCGCTCGCCGGCGAAGCAATTTGCCCTTCGAAGAGCTCAGGCGCAATATATCCCGGCGTTCCCCACATCTGTCCAGTCTGGGTTAGTGAGGTGTCGGATTCATACAGGCGGGACAGGCCGAAGTCGGTAATCGAGACATGCACCTCCGACCCCGCGGTTTCCAGCATGACGTTACCTGGTTTGAAATCTCGGTGGATCACGCCAGCTTTGTGGGCCGCGTCGAGAGCCGCCGCCATCTGCCGAATGATCGGCAAAGCGGTTTCGGGGGTGAGGAGCGCGACACGGCTGAGCCGCGCAGACAAGGACTCGCCACGAAGGAGCTTCATGGTGAGGAACAGCAGCGGTCCACTGGGCGAATCCTCGCGGAACAGGTCGTAAGTCGGACAGACATTGGCATGGGACACGGCTCGCGACAGCAGTACTTCGCGCTCGAAGCGCTGCCGTATCGCCGGATCGGCCGCGATTTCAGGACGCAGCGTCTTCAAAGCGCAATGTTTTCCCTGCAGATACTCGTCGGCGGCTTCGTACACCTCGCCCATACCGCCGCGCGCCAAGAACTGAATAATGACAAAGCGTCCGGCGAGCCGGTTGCCGGCGGTCAATTGATGACGGTCCGAACTTTCAGCCTGCACGCCGCTGATCGATTTAGTAGGGTCGGAGGATGCGTCGATGCCGTCGCGTTGCCCGTCGTCCATAAGACCAAGCGCGGTGGATCTGAGAACCGTTCGTTATCATACATCAAAGCTGCTGGGCATCGGTATCGGCAAGCATAGCCAATGCGGCGGCGGCGATTTCGAAGTGCCCGCTCCATACGTCGCGGCCCTGTTTTCGGGCGGCGCGTCGAGCGTCGGGAAGATTATTGCTTGCTTGCGCCCTGCGCGCCTGGGCGGCAGGAGTTGCATATGCCGAACTTGCTGCCGTCGGCTTGGATGAAACCGCAGAAACTGGTCATTTTGGCGAGTTCTGTGGGGCTCAAGGCAGCCGGGGAGAATTTGGTTTCGGTCACCGTAAAACTGCCACCCGGAGCAGCGTGGAGAGTGGTGCCCCAGGCGCGCAGGCCGGAAACCGGGGTACCGGGGTTAGTTGCATCGCACGCTTTCTTGCCTGTGTCGTCAGTGGCTAACAGAGCGACCGTGACACCAGTGGGCACGCCGGGAGTCAACGTGTTGTTGATGAGATCGTTCTGGACCGAAAGGGTCTGCAGGTCATTGGGACTCAACTGGCAAGTGCAGCACGAAATGAGCTGTTGATCTTGAGCGAACACATAGACGTTGGCACAAATGTAGTCGGTCGCGTCACTCCCGCCGTTGCTGCCGGCATTGGTGAGGTCGATGACGGATTGGCCTGCTCCCAGATTTGCGGCATAGCGCACCTGAAAGGCGTCCGGGGGAGTCAACAGATCGGCGCGCACATCGTCGATCGCCAAAACGTCGTTGGCGCCCGCGGCGGGCCACCCGTCGGGCCAAACCGTCATCCAGACGTAATTGGGGCCGGCCAGATCCTGGCTAAGCAGTGGACCGCCGGGAGAGTTAGAGACGACTTGAGTGGTGCCGAGCAGAGTCCCACCGTTGGTGAACACATTCATGTCCGTCGACACCAGGTCGGTCGGGTTCGCACCTTTGCGGTAGGTCATTTGAAACTTGTACCAGCCGGTGGTGGTGATGGTCACGATGGGACTGGCCTGGCCATCGACTCTGATCTCAACCGAACTGCCGGTGGGCGTGAGCCGGAAATTGTGCTCTCCTCCGAAATTGCCCGCGGGTTGCCCGGGCGACATGTCGATCCAGATTCCGGGTCCGTTGAAGATGGCAGTCGGCCAGTTGGCAAACACGTACAGGCTGATAGACTGGGAGAAATCGCCGGTATAGGGCGGCTGGGTCGCGAAGCCGAACAAACTGAATTCGGCCCCGCCATAGCCCGGCGAATATGTGTCGTAAACGTTGGTGATCTGCCCATACCAGTTACCGGAAGCGGCCGGCACTCCGAGGATTCCGCCGCCTGAGGGTACACGGGTTGTGATTGGAGTCCAGTCCCCCGTATTGACCTCAAACCCCTGAAAAGCGAGATTTTGAGCAATCGCGCTGGGTGCATCGGAGAGTAGAACGAATGCGAGAGCAATGCCGGTGGCAAACGAACTCTTGAGAATCGACGTCATGACTCCACTTCCTCCCAGTGCCACCACACTAGCGGGCACACGTGGCCTTCGCCGCAGAACAAGCGGCAGCAAAAGAATTCCGTACTAACTAATAGGAAAAACAGTAACAGTTATAAGTTGTTAATACTATTCCCTAGTTGGCCTAGCCCAGAAGTTTAGAGGCTGCAGCCAGCCGTGCCCGAGGTGAGCCTATTCGAGTGTTGCGGAAATGCCTTGCTGTTTGTGGGGAATGATGTTAACGGGCCGATGGTACTCGTCAGTTTTCTAACGGCTGCTCCGCGCCGTCGATCACCAGTAACTCAACGGGGCCTTTCGTGGATTCGAGTTTGAGGCCAAGCTGTTCCTTGAGTGCAGTAGACAATGACGGGCCATTGGGATCGACTACCAGAGCTTGCAATGCAGACGAGTCAGGGAGCGGGCCAGCCGCTGCGCCTCCAGTTGAAGGCGTCCGCAGTTGTAGTTCTGCCGGTGCCCAGTCGAGTTTTATATCGTACTTTCCCACGAGTCCGGTTTTATCCATCACGATCCGCCCCGAAACAAGCGACAAGGCATCGACCAATTGCGGTATGGTCACCTTTTGGCCGTTCGCATGCCCAGGAAGCGCCGCAATTTGGCCGCAAAGCGCAGGGAGCATTTTGCTCTGCGCCGGTGATGACGGCGAAGGTGAAGGTGCTGGGCTGCAATCGCCTTCTGACTCATGAATTTTTCCGGCGTTACTCACAGATAGCGAATAGATGGGTAGTTCCTTGGTCTCGCGGTGAAGCTTCAGGCGGAATCGGTCTTCCAATAGAGTCTGTAACATTGCACGCAGGGCATCGCGAGTTGGATTCCCGGCCGCATTGGCAACGATATCGAATCTTTCCGAGCTGAACCAACCGGGTGCTCCGGAGATTTGAAAGTCGCTCTTGTTGTACGCAAACATGATCATGAGTTTCACGGGTACATTGATGGCAGAAAACCTTCCACCGCTTGGAGGGGTCATGATGGGGAGAGGCTCCCCGGATTTGTTTGGTTTGACGGATGCGACCTCAAAGGCAGGACGTGGTGTCGCAAGCTGCGACTGGGCCTGACCAAGCTCAGGATTCCAGAACTCACTCCCTACAGGGCCAGCCGCGGGCAGTGTTGCTCCTAGCGCCATCAGCAGGCGCACCATGAATGGACGTCTTCTTTGAGCCGAGGAAACCAACGCGCACTGCCTCCTCTCGGCCAATCATAGCGCCGTCCGTCGTTGTGGGCGGGTATCTCTTTCAACGACCGGCGAATTTCTCCCAGCAGCGTTTCGCCGTGCTATATCGTTAATGGGAAGAGGCTGGGCACGAATGATCCGCCGCTGTGAAGACCGCGACTTCGAGTTGATCTGGTCGATCATCAACGATGGCGCACGCGCCTATAAAGGCATCATTCCGGAGGATCGTTGGACAGAACCGTACATGTCCAAGAGTCAACTGCATCGGGAAATCGATGAGGGCGTTGCTTTCTGGGCGTATGAGGAGAGCGGCGCGCTGGAAGGGGTGATGGGACTTCAACAGGTCCACGACGTGACTCTGGTTCGGCACGCGTACGTCCGCACCAGCAGCCAGAAGCAAGGAATTGGCGGGCGCTTGCTGTCTCATGTGCGAAAGCTGGCGCAGGGTCCGGTGTTGATCGGAACTTGGGCGAATGCGATCTGGGCGATTCGCTTTTACGAAAAGAACGGCTTTCACCTCGTTGGCGCAGAGCAGAAGAACCGCCTTCTCAAACGGTATTGGAACGTGCCGGATCGCCAGATCGAAACCTCTGTGGTTCTGGCGGATCCGACGTGGTGGCAACTGAATGCGGAACGGTGACTGGCCGGGGCGTCCGATAATACTCAGGTTCTAATAAGGCGTCGGGCGCTTCGAAACTTTCCGGCCGGCTTCCGCGGCTGCTTCGTTCGCCGAGCAGATCATGACCCCTTCCTTGATCATGTCCCCTACGTTGTTGGCGCTACAGGTATTCAGGAAAAACATGTGGTTGGCCTTGACGGCGGCGAAGACTTTGGCGCGCGCTTCCACCATCTTCGGGTCGGTTACGGCTCCGCCCTTGACGCCCAGCGAAAGGGCCATGTCACCGGGACCCCACTCGGCGAACGACAGCGCCGGAATCTTCAGATTCTGCTCTACGTTGGCCAGCGCGTACTTGTCTTCCTCTTTTACGCCCAGCAGAAGCTCGCCGTTCGGATTGAGCGGCCATGCGTCGGCTTTGGCTTCGTATTCAGCCGTGGAAACACCCCAGATCTGGGCTGCCGTGGGCGACCCGTGAGCGCCGCGGCGGCCTTCCTGCAAGCTCTGCTGGCCTACACCTTGTTCGCGGTTGGGAAAGCGGCACGCTTCAATGAAGGCTCGAATCGCGCCGGGCGTGTCGGCATGCGTCAGGAGCACGCCGTGGACTCCAGTGGCCAGCACTTGTTGGAACATCCAGGCGTTGGCGCGGACGCTGGCTTCATCGGTGCCATTCACGGGCACGTTGACAATCACAGCGGGAGTACGATGCCCGCTCTTGGTCGGACCGCCGGCCACCAGTCCCTTCATGTATTCCTGCAGGCCTTTCACGTCGAACGGGGCATGCTCCATGTCGTAGCTGATGTAATCGGCCCACGTCTGGGCGTCCTTCTTGCCTTGCTCGAAAGAGCCTTCCGTCCCGGAGTGCGAACCGGTGTAGTAGACGGGCTGGCCCTTTTCGAGCAGCTCGATGGCCTTGTTTATGTGCTTTGGTTTGGGCGGCGGCGCCTGGGCCACAATTGCGGCTACGCCAGATAACAGAATGGCTGTTCCGGATAGGTAACCGGTTAGTTTCCAAATCGCGTTCATGGCTAATTCTCCTTCAGAACGTATACTTCAATCCTAGTTGTATCTGGCGCATGGGGATGCTGGGAACGGGGCCGCCGGCCAGGGTGTTGATGACCCCGAAGCCCAAGTGGGCAGCCGTTGCCGGGTTCGACGCGGTCGGATCGGGCGCGCCCGCGAAGAGGTTGGCGTTGGGTCCGCCAAAATTCGGGTGGTTTAGAACATTGAAGGCCTCCGCCCGAAACTGAACCTGGTGATTTTCCTTGATGCGGAAGTTTTTGTGAACCTCGGCGTTGATGGCAAAGACTCCCGGAGCAATGGCGGTGTCTCGCCCGAGATTGCCGAAAAATCCTTGCGGAGCCTCGACGAACGCTGCCCTGTTGTACCATCCGTTAGGGTTCGGGCTGGAGAGGCTCGAACTGATACCGGTGGAGTTCGGCCGGTCGTATCCGATGTTTTGCGTCAGGGAGTTGTCCACACCGGGGATGAGAATAGTCTCCGGCGTGCCGCTCTGCACTGTGAAGATCCCGCCGACCTGCCAGCCGCCTATTACCGCGTTCGCCACCGAATTGTTGATGTTCAGCCGCTTGCCCTTGCCGATTGGCAACTCATAAAGCGGCGAGATAACAAGGCGGTTGCGGGCGTCGAACGAGGAGGGTCCGCGTTCGCACCGGATGCAATAACTGTTCTGGGGAAACAGCGTGTCATAACCCTGGATCCGAATGCCGCTGGTGTCATCGATAGAGACGGCGTGGGTGAAAGCGGTAACCAGGCTCATGCCGGCGCTGAACCGTTTACTCACCTTCACACTAAAAGAGTTGTATTCGCCGTTACCCATATCTTCGACGGACTGAATGAAAGTAAAGTCGCCGAAGGGGAGGTGTGAGGCGGAGGTGCCGATCGGCGAGGGAATACCCTCGTTCTGATTCATGAACCCGTAGAGGTGATGGCTGACCGACCCCAGATATCCAACTTCCACCGACCAGGTTGCCCCGAACTGGCGCTGGATATTGAACAGGTACTGCATGCTGTACGGCGTGTGGTGGAGAGGATTATCTGAGTAGGCGTAGGGCGCCCCAACCGACACCGTTGCGCCGCTGGTGGAAGGAAAGGCACTGTCGTAGGTGACATTTCCTTGCCCCGTCGTCGCAATGTTTGAGTTGCGGACAGCCAGATTTCGGGCCAGATCGAAAAATACGGAATTGGCGTTGTCCTGGCTGAAGAAGATTCCGATACCCGTGCGAATTACAGTCTTGGCATCGGGCGAAAAGGCGATTCCGAAGCGGGGAGCGAAATCGGTGTGCCGCGTATCCATGAGCTGGTTGGGCAGGACCCCGTTGCTGCACACCACGGGCGTCTTGGTCCAGCGGACGGAAATGGCGGGACTGGCGGCATAAGGATCCGAGCAGTTGCCTTGGCGGACAAAGTAGGGCCAAGCCGTTTGGGGTGCGCCTGGCGTAGTGTAAAGCTGCGGCACGTGGACGATAAAAAGATTGTTTTGCGTGTCGGTGAAGGGCGGCGTCAACTCATAGCGCAAGCCGAGTGACAGAGTGAGCTTGGGGGTAACTTTCCAGGTATCGTCGACGAAGGCGGACTCCGTGTTCCGTTGAAAAGTGGCATAGGCCGCCGCGACGGCTACCGTGGATTGGAAGGGATATCCCAGCAGGAATTCGGCGAAGGAATAACCACCCGTGCGTTTGCCGGTGACAGGGTCTGGAGCGCTCAGGGTCGCGTTGGGCTGATAACTATACTGGCCGCGAGAATACTGGTTCCCGAGCTGGTTAAAATTCTGGCGATCGTATTCGAAGCCGAATTTGAAGCTGTGTTTGCCCTTGGTCCAGGAGATGTTGTCGATGAACTGGGCGGTGTTATTGCTGTTCTGATAAGGGCCATCGGAATTATCGCCGAAGGCGCTGAAATCGCTGAACGTGACGCTCGGGATGCCCCAGGTCGCTGGCGGACCCGGCGCCAGATTGGGAAGCTTCAACTGGTCGACTATGTTTACGGTACCCTGCGAGGTCGCGCCGAGAGAGTTGTAAAAGCGCGAATAGCCGAAGCGGGCCTCATTGAGGACATTGGCCGTAAGGATGCGCGTGTTAGAACCCATGTACTGTTCAAAATTGATGAGCAGCTTGCTGCCGCTGATATTGATGGTCTGGGTGGACTGATTTTCGTCGCCCCAGCTATACCGCCCGCTCCATTGCGACTTCGCAGATTCCACGAAATCCATTCGCAGGACGAAGCCGTCACGGTTTAAGGGAGAGGCGTTCGACTGCACGTAGTTATTGGTCAAGCCCGGGAGCGTGGACGAGTTGTAATACTTCAACAGGGACTTGGAGAACGTGCTGATGGAAGTGCTCGGGATCGTGTTATTGGCAATGGGCGCCTTCGTGGTGGGGTCGTAAATGATGGTGCTGGGCAGCAGTTGGCTGAAGTCCCCGTTGAACATGGCGGGGGTGGGCACGCTATAGGCTTGTTGAGAATTCTGCCGCTGGACGAGCCATTCGTCGTTGGCCATGAAGAAGAGCTTGTTTCGGCCGTTGAAGAGCTTAGGGATGTAGACAGGGCCGTCAACTTCGAAGCCGTAGTCGTTCCACTTGAACGGCGAGCTGGGCTGATGGATGGCGGTAAAGGAGAAGGGGGCGGCATCGAAATCGTTGTTGCGGACAAACTCGAACAGCGCGCCGTGGAAAGCGTTGCCGCCGGATTTCGTTAGCACGTTGATCTGCGTCGCTTCATGCCCGAACTCGGCGGGATAGACACCGGTTTGCACTTTGAATTCCTGCAAGGCGTCGATCGAGGGAAGGACGATATAGGTATTGAAATTGGGATCGGTGTTGACCACGCCGTCGAGCGTGAAATAGTCAAACACGATGCGGTTGCCTCCGGCCGAGATCGACTGGTTGGCGCGGTCGCCGCCCTGGCGCGATTGGGTTTGGCCGGACGGCGGAGCAAAGTTGCTGACATTCGGCGCCAGCGTCACCAGATTCAGGTACTCACGGCCATTGAGTGGAAGCTCGGTGATATTTTTGGTCTGAATCACGGTGCCGACAGTCGCATTTTCGGATTGCAGCAGATCGGCGGCGGCCGCAACCTCGATCGTTTCGTTCACCTGGCCGACTTGAAGCGCGATATCCAGACGGACGCTTTGCTCCACCTGGACTTCGACGTTGGTGCTCGTCGCTGACCTGAATCCCATATGTTCGACTCTGAGATTGTAAATGCCGGGCGGCACCGAGGCGAAGTTGTAGAATCCATCGTTGGAGCTGTCCACCGCACGAATTGCGTTGGTGGTGGTGTTGGTTAATCTGAGAGCTGCGTTAGGTACCCCGGCCCCGCTGGGATCACTAACTCGTCCCGAGATGTCGCCTAAGGTCTGGCTCAGCAGAGGAAGACCCGTACAAAGAAGCGCTCCCACAAACAACTTAGTTTGCATTTGAGATTCACCCCCGTTATAGAATTCCCCGGACTCGAAAAACCGGACTGCATTCTATAACAGAAAAGTTACGAACGCATGGGGGTGGCTCGGGGAATTTTTAGGTTTGGCGTCGCAACTTCAAAAACCGCAAAGCGGGCGCGGTACCAGCAATGCTCTTGCGCAAACCTCTTCCTCGCTATTTGGCTAGCGCCGAGTGCGGTGGCGAAACCACGCAAGCGCTACTAAACATCCACCGACTAGCGTTGACAGGCCCGCGGGTTCCGGGGCGAAGGTCACTTCCGCCTGGAGGCGGAAAACTGAGCCATCACCGTCGCCAAGAAACGTCTTCGTGGTGCCTGTGACGCCACTGCCCGTGTTGTTAATAACGGCCAACAGCGTGTTGACGCCGCCCAATATGAACCCGCCTGAACCCGATCCCGCTGAATCCGAGCTGGCAAACGTGAAGGGCTGATCGCCGCCGCCGTCGGTTAACTCCATTTGCCCGGCTACTGAACCGGACGCAGGAATACCGATGCCGCCATCGCCAATTTCGTTTCCATTAAAAAAAAGGACGACCCGATCATCCGCGAATAGGTTGGAGAAGCTGCCGCTAACATCGGTGGCGGTGGACGGTAAGAAAAATGTGAAGCTGGCGGTCCAGTAACCGTCAAAAGCTGCAAGGCTGGCACCATTGACGAACGTACCCGTTCTGCGGCCGTTGCTTGTGAAAGAGATCGCGCCGCTACCGAGAACGTCTGCGGTGGCGTTTGTGGCGCCGGCTCCGGAAACAGTCCAGGCACCCGTTCCTGTTGAGCCGTCAATCATGTCCGCAGAAGCCACCGGCACAAGTGAGAGTACCGCCATTGCGGCGCCCCACAGCAGTGGGGATCTAAGGACTGATTCGATACGCGTCAGCGTTCGCACTGCCAGGGCCTCGCGCACTTTGCAAAGGTTGAAGTTGTATTCCATACCGTTTCCTTGGGAAAACAGTATACGTTATCGATCTGGATGGTTCTACTAAGCGGAGAAAAATTGAACCTGCTAGTACTCACACCAACGCCCGCCGCTGGATGTAATTGCCGGAGCCCCGAAGTCTCGCTACGCTATTTCGCGACGGCCGGCCGCAAGCCGCTCAGGGCAAGTTCGGCGGCAACCACGCCATCTCCGGCGGGACGGAAGCCCTGCTGCTTCAGAGCGGCTTCCAGTTCGCGCAGGATCAGTAATACATATTCGGCAGTCGATCCCTGGCCCATGGTGCCGATGCGGAAAATCTGGCCGGCTAGCGGACCGAAGCCTCCGGCGATTTCGATGCCGCTGTTTTGCAGCAGGTACTGACGGACCTTGAGCTCATCGATGCCGTCAGGAACGCGCGGCGTATTCAATGCCCAGAGACGCTGGCCCTCGGGGACGTACATGCGCAAACCCATGGCTTCGACTCCGGCGACGAACGCCAGATGATTCGTGCGGTGCCGCTCCCAGCGCGCTTCCAGGCCTTCTTCGATAATCAGCGCCAGGCCTTCTCGGAGCGCGTAGAACATCGTGGCCGAGGCGGTGTGGTGGTAGCGGTGGCCTTCGAAATAGGTATCAAGCAAGAGCAGATCGAGATACCAGGAGGACACCGTTGACTTGCGCGCCCGGCGCCTCTCGAGCGCTCGCGGCGAAACCGTGATGGGCGATAGGCCGGGAGGGCAACTCAGCCCTTTCTGGGTGCAACTGTAGGCGATGTCGATACCGTTCTCATCCACCATCACGGGCATGGTGCCGAGCGAAGTCACGCAATCGGCAATCACCAGGGCGTCTACTTCGTGGGCCGCCTCGCAGATGGGTTTGGCCTGGTTGTGGACGCCGGTGGAGGTTTCGGCCTGGACAAACGCAACCACCTGGGGGCGCTCGCGCCGGATGAACTCGCGGGCTTCCTGCGGATCGAAAGCTCTGCCCCATTCTTTTTCGAGGCGCACCACCTGCGCGCCCTGACGCCGCGCCATTTCTCCGATGCGGTCGCCAAAGAAACCGTTGGTCAGCAGTGCGAACTTCTGGCCGGGCTCGGCGAAATTGGCCACCGCCGCTTCCATGCCCGAGCTGCCGGTGCCCGACATGGCCATGTTGAATTCATTGTGGGTGGAATAGACGTGACCCAATAAAGTCCGGATTTGTTCGGTGATTTCGAAAAAGAACGGGTCGAGATGCCCCACCACAGGCTGCGACATGGCGGCATACACGCGCGGAGCGACCATGCTGGGTCCCGGTCCGAGGAGCAGCCGCCGGGGGGCGCGTAAAGGGGAATAGGTTGTCGACAGAGACATAAATGTTCAGTGTAAGCGGAAGATAAGAATACCCGGCGATTTCTTCGGGCAGAGTTAACTTTTGAGAGCCTGGTCGAGATCCTCGATGATATCTTCGGGGGCTTCAATCCCCACGGAGAGCCGTACCAGGTTGTCGCGGATGCCCATGCGTTCGCGGTGCTTGGGCGATACTTCCCGGTGCGAGCTCATCACCGGGTAGAGCATCATGCTGTGGACGTCGCCCAGCGAGGTCGCGCGGACGATCATCTGGAGCGCGTCCATGAATCGGAAGATCTCCTGACGACCGGCATCTTTCAGTTCAAAACTGACGATGGCGCCGTAGAGATTCGGTGGAAACAGGCGGCGTATGGTGGCGGCATCGGGATGGTCCGGACTGGCCGGGAAATATACCCGCTCCACCTGGGGATGCGTGGCCAGCCAGGAAGCTACGCGGCAGGCATTGGCGCACTGGCGTTCCATACGCAGCGCGAATGTCTTGATGCCGCGCATGGTCAGGTAGCTTTCAAACGGACCGAGTATCGGCCCGATGGCGCGTGACAGGGCGCGCAGGCCTTCATAATGCTGCTGATCGGTAACGACCACTCCACCCATCACATCGCCGTGGCCTGCCAGGTATTTGGTCAGGCTGTGCACGGTGAAGTTGGCTCCCAGCTCTAAGGGGCGCACGATCAGCGGGGTGGCGAAGGTGCTATCGACAACCAGGGCGGCGCCGGCCTCCCGTGCGATTTCGGCAATGCGGTCGATCTGGCCCACACGTAGCAGGGGATTGGAAATGGTTTCGACGAGGATGCAACCGGGCTTGGCTTCCGCCACCGCGGTACGTAGGGCGTCGAGGTCGCACACGTCCACGAAGCGCACCGCCGCGCCGGTAGGTTCCAGCACGTTGAGCAGCAGGCTTACCGTCGCGCCATACATGGCATTCGCCGCTACCACTGACTTGCGCCGGTCGGCCAGAGCCGTGACCACCGCCATCTGCAGTGCCGCCATACCCGACGCACAGGCCAGCGCGCCGTGGCCATTCTCCAACGTGCTCATCAGCTCTTCCAGCGCCACGTTGGAAGGATTCTCGTAACGGGAGTAACAGTAACCCTGCTCTTCCTGACCGAAGATCCGGTCCAACTGCGCCATCGAATCGTAGAAGTAGCTGGTGGCCGTGTGGATCGGAGTGGTTACCGGGATGTGGGTGCCGGCTTTCTTGCGGTCGCCGGCGTGGACCGCTTTGGTGTGGATCTTCAAGGCTATTTCCTCTTCCAGCGTACTCCGGCCTTGGTGTCTTCCAGGATCACTCCCTGATCCAGGAGCTGCTGCCGGATCTCGTCGGAACGGGCGAAATTCTTAGCTTTTTTGGCGGCGGTTCGTTCGGCAATCAGGGCTTCCACGGCGGAATCCGCCAGGTAGCCGGCGGTCTTGGTTGGCTCGAGCACGTTAAAAACACTGTCAAACAGGGCTAGCAGATCGAGCGCGGCTTTGGTGTTCCCTGCGCGGAACTCCCCTGTGTCCATGGCGCTGTTCACATCGCGCACGTATTCGAAAACTGCGCCCAGGGCCTCGGCGGTATTCAGATCGTCATTCATTCCGTCGGTAAAGGCCTTGCACGCCAACGCCGTGCGGGAGCTCAACTGCTCGTTGGCGCCATCTGAAAAGTGGTCGGTTTCCACGCGCAGCTTGAAGTTGCGCAGACGATCAATGGCGGTGGCGGCCGACTTCAGTCCGTCGAAGGTGAAGTTGAGCTGTTTGCGGTACGGCACCGACGCCAGCAGGTAGCGAATGGCTTCTGGCTGATAGCCCCGCTGGCCCAGCAGATCGCGTAGGGTGAAGTAGTTGCCGAGCGACTTGGACATCTTCTGGCCTTCCACCAGGAGAAACTCCGAGTGAAGCCAAAAGCGTGCGAAGGGCTTTCCGGTGAGCGATTCCGACTGCGCGATTTCATTTTCGTGGTGCGGGAAAACCAGATCCACGCCGCCGGCATGAATATCCAGGGTCTCCCCGAGGTACTTGATCGCCATAACGGAACACTCGATGTGCCAGCCTGGGCGTCCTGGACCTATGGGTGTCTCCCAGAAGCGCTCGCCTTCCTTGGGGGCCTTCCAAAGGGCGAAATCGCGCGCGTCGGCCTTTTCGTATTCGTCCACGTCGACACGCGCACCCGCCAGATTGCCGCTGAAATCGTTGTGCGAGAGCTTGCCATAGCCGGGAAAGGTCGAGATCCGGAAGTAGACCGAGCCGTCGCTGACATAGGTATGGTTGGTATGGCCCAAGCGGTCTATAGCGTCCACCATTTCGCCGATGTGCTCAGTAGCCTTGGCTAGGTGCTCTGGCCGCTCCAGACGCAACTTGGCGCAGTCGTCCAAAAAGGCTTGGGTGTAGATGGCGGTGTAGTCCTCGAGCGATTTGTGTTGCGCGGCGGCGTTGCGGATGATCTTATCATCGACGTCCGTAATATTCATTACATGATCGAGGCGGAAACCGCTCGCACGGAGCCATCTGCGGAGAATGTCAACAAAAGTAAAGGTACGAAAGTTACCAATATGTGCGAAATCGTAGACTGTCGGGCCACACGTGTACATACGGACGGTGTTATCGCTGGCCGGGGCGAACTCCTCGACCTGCTGTGACAGCGTGTTGTAGAAGTGCAATGTCATAAGAGGACGGGGGAGTTTTCATCGTACCAAACCGGCATCCACGGCGTGTTTCTGGCCAAATGCGCGAGCGTTCGCCCACGGGCTTGGCCGTCGTAGTAGTCCCGATCAGAATCATGGAAGGCACCATCTACCCCGCTACTGATGGGCTAGGCAGAATAGTAAGGGCTGTTACTCTTTGACTCGGTAAAAAGTACGTGACCATGCCTGCGCATGAGGAAACGGGGCTATTTAGCTGGTGGAGCGTGAATTGCTGAAAACGGCCCGCAAGGAAACTCTATGGAGCTTATGATCGACAACCGGAGACGTGTGCAGCGTTTTAACCTTCGCCTGGGTTTGCGTTATCGCCTGTCCGAAAAGGGAATCGAACATCGGTGGAGTACCGGAACGACTAAGGACCTGAGTCGCGAAGGGCTCGGCATTAAGCCTCGCCGCCCGCTTCCGGTCGGCTCGCATATCGAGATCCGCATCGACTGGCCGGCCCGCCACGAGTCGCTGAATCCCGTGGAACTCCACATTACCGGATTCGTGATTCGCAGCGAAAACGGCCGGGCAGCGGTGCGCATCAGTTCGCATCGCTTCCTGGTGCTGGATAGCGAGCCCTTGAGCAAGACGGCCTAGCCCCGACGGACGGCATAGCTCTAAAGAGAAGGAGCTTCACGCTCCGTTTTGTCGGAAATTTCAACACTTCGTTGTATTTTCCCCTTCCCCTCAAGTAGTAATGGCTTTAATATTGGGGCATGAAGAGTTTGATACCTCAATGTCTCGTTTTAGGGCTTGCCCTAATGTTCGGCCCTGCCGCCGCCGTTGCGGCAGACCAACCGACGAAGACCATTAAGACTGTTCCCGTCCGCGACACACAAACCCTGGACGGCAAGGCCATGTTCCACGAGTACTGCGCCGTATGCCATGGGGATGAAGGCAAAGGCAACGGGCCGGCGGCTGACGCTTTGAAAAAGGCGCCTGCGGATCTGACCCAGGTGGCCCGAAAGAGCGGCGGGGCATTTCCCGAGATCAAAGTTCAGCGCATAATTACCGGGGAAGACGAAGTCGTCGGTGCGCACGGCAACCGCGCCATGCCTATCTGGGGGAACATTTTCCGTTCCCTAGGCAGCAAGGAAGGTGAAACCCTGCGCGTAAATGCGCTGATGAAGTATGTGGAGGGACTGCAGGCCAATTAATGGCTACTGGTAAAGGCGCCATTCCTGGAACGTGCCTGCGGGCAACCTTCCGAATGGCGCCGATGGCTAGCTGGAGCGCCGCGCGCGCTTTTTGCGCAGGCGCTCGGCGAGGCCTCCTCCCGAAAGCGTTCGTACTCCCTCTAACAATGTAGAATGGCTTGATGATTGGTACTCTCCGATCCTGGTGGAGTCGCCTGCCACGCGGACCAGTAAACCGAGGCTTTGTCGCCGAGTGGACGGTCAACCTGATCTTCCTGCTGTTTTGCTGGACTTCCCTCCTCCAGGCGTACGTGATTCCGTCCGGATCCATGGAAAATAGCCTCCTGGTGGGAGACCACCTGTTTGTTGACCGGCTGACTTACGCGCCGGCAGGTTCGGTTTCCAAACACCTTCTGCCGTACCGCGACGTGCGGCGGGGAGACGTGATCGTGTTTCGGTCGCCTGTGGAGAACTTGACGCTGGTGAAACGGGCCATCGGAGTCCCCGGCGATCACATTCGGCTTCTCCATAAACAGCTCATTCTCAACGGGAAGGCTATGAACGAACCGTACGCCAACCATATTGAGGGAAATTTCGATCCTTACCGGGACGACTTTCCATCGGCTGCCCCGGTGGGGCTGCATCCACGTGCACTGGAAATGCTGGAGTCGGACGTGGTGAACGGCGAACTGGTGGTGCCACCCGGGTTCGTTTTCGCCATGGGGGATAATCGCGAGAATTCCAACGACAGCCGTTTCTGGGGATTGGTGCCGCGCGAGAATATTGAGGGCACACCGGTGGTGATTTATTGGTCTTTCGATGCGCCTACCGAAGACTTAAGCAACCCCAACATCGGGTTCGACCACGTGATGGACGTGGTGACGCATTTCTTCACGAAAACACGGTGGCGGCGGACGTTGCATTTTGTGCGCGGGTATCCGCTGGGGGCGTAGAACTACTTCTGCTCCAACACCGCTAGTCCCGCGGCGGCAACCTGCCCGTCTTGCGGGCTCGTGCCGCCGCTGACGCCGATCGCTCCCAGGAATTCTCCTGCAACCACGATAGGCACGCCGCCCTCCACGGGCACGGCGCCGGGAAGCTTCATCACCACAAGCCGGCCTCCGGCTACGGCATCTTCCAACGCCTTGGTGGGTCGTTTGAAGCGGATGGCGCAGGCGGCTTTTTCCTGCGCGATCACGGTACTGCCGAATTGCGTGCCATCCATGCGCTCCAGATACATGGTGTGGCCACCGTCATCCACCACGCAGATCACCATGCTCCAGTTGTTCTTCCTGGCTTCGGCCTGAGCCGCCGCCGCCAGTTGCTTGGCGATTTCCAGGGTGAGAACTCTCTTGGTCGCGAGTTGTGCCATCGACTGTCTATTGTATGAAAGGCGGCAGCGTGCGGCGCGGTTAAGTTTTTCTTCCTTCGTGACGATATGTCACGTATGAGAGCGCTAACGGGCATCATACTGCTCGCTTGTACGGTGGAAGTGGCGGTGGCCCAGCATCTGGGCGGGCCGACCGACGATCTGGACAAACTCAGCGTGGAAGAGTTGTTCACGCTCCAGGTCACGTCCGTAGGACGAAAGGCCCAGCAATTATCCAAAGCTCCCGCTGCCGTATTCGTATTGACTGCGGAGGATATCCGCCGGTCGGGCGCGACGTGTATTCCCGAAGCGCTACGGTGGGTACCGGGGTTGACGGTGCTACGAGTCGACGGCCGGTCATGGGTGGTAGCTGCGCGCGGCTCTGCCCGCCTTTATGCCAACAAGATGCTGGTGATGATCGACGGCCGATCCTTATACACGCCCATGTTCTCTGGCGTGATTTGGGACGCGATCAATATTCCGCTCCAGGAAATCGAACGGATTGAAGTGGTCCGCGGGCCGGGCGCCGTAATGTGGGGGCCCAATGCGGTGGATGGCGTAATCAATATCATCACTAAGAGCGCTCGTGCGGCGACCGGCGGGCAGGCCACGGTGGCTGCAGGCAACGAACTCCTGGGCGGCGTCGAAGCCGGTTGGGGAGCGGCTCCCAATGACCGGCTCGCATACCGCACCTGGGGCCGAACGGAATTCCGCAGTCCGGCGAATTCCTCGCTCGGATCCTACCTCCTCACCGATCTGTTCCCTTGGCAAGGACCGGCGATCCATAACCTCAATGAGGCGGCCGGCGGCATGGGCTTTCGCGTGGATGGCCAGCCCGACGACCAGAACCGGTGGACGGTCCAAGGCAATATCTACAGAACGGGCCGCCACGATCCGCTCGCATTCGCGGCCGTGATGCCGGATGACGTGGTCGAGCAGTCGACCCGCACAAACTATTCCGGCGGCTCTCTCGAAGGCCAATGGACGCACACTTCCTCAGCAGGCACGGAAAGTATATTGCAATTTTCGTTCGCACGCGACAACCTCGACTACTCATTTCTAGGTGCAAGTACGGACAACTTCAATGCCGATTTTCAACAACGCAGGCGCATCGGAGAACAGAATGAGTTGTATTGGGGCATGGGTTTTCAGCAATACTCAGACTCCACTTACTCCAACGGGTACATTGCTATGGTTCCCCCGGCGTTCCGATACCGTGCGGGAGATGTTGTATTGCGCGACGAATGGCAAGTCGTCCCAGCCCGGCTCTTGGCCTCGGCGGGCGTCAGGGTCGATTACAACTCGTACCACCGCGTCGAATACCAGCCCAGCGTCCGGCTTCTCTATACGCCGAGTGCGCAGCAATCGGCTTGGCTGGCCATTTCGCGGGCGGTACGGCTACCCAACCGGTTCGATCGTGACATGCTCTTCGATGGAGGCGCGGTGATGGCTGACGGATTTCCCATCGAACTCGTGGGCTATCCGGTGCATAAACTCCTTTCTGAGGTGGAACGCAGCTTGGAAAGTTACCGGATCCAGTCCGGTCAGCGCTGGTCGGTAGACGCTACTCTGTTCTGGAGTTATTACAAAAGTATGGTTGCCTTTGCCGGGCCGCCGACCCCCGTTCCCGGCGGTCCGTCTGACCCCGCGGGTTTGGAACTCCCCATTTGGGCCAACAACGCGGGGGCGGGACGTACCTATGGCGCGGAGGTTTGGGGTGTGTGGCAGGCAGTTCCCGGCTGGCGCCTGATTCCCGGCTACTCGTATTTGAACGAGAACTGGTGGCTGCCATCATCCAACGATCTCGCGTACGCGTGGGATCGCCCGCGGTCAGGTCTGCATCATCAGGGCACCCTGCGCTCGCAGATTGATCTGTCGCGACACTGGCGTCTGGACCTGATGGCGCGCGCCCGATCGCGAGATGCAACATTCGCCCTGCCCGGCGCCTTTTTGATGGACGCTCGCCTGGCCTGGTTGTGCGGTAAGTCCAGCGAACTTAGCCTGGCGGTGCAGGATTTGACCGGGCGGCGCGTGCTCGAAACCTATTCCGAAGGCCCGTTCGCGGCCATCCCCACGGCGCGGAGTTTCGTTATCCGCTGGAGTCAAAGGTTCTAGCCATGGTTGGCTGTCACGGTGGGCTGATGAAGAGCCCCAAGCGCTTAACATGCTCGATATTCTGCGCGGCACTGGTTCTCGCCGGCGTTCCGGTAGCGAGCTCCAGTGCTCTTGCCGCGGATCCCGATGACGAGTTGAAATCCGCCATCGTCTTGAGCTTTCTGCGCTACTCCACCTGGCGTCAATTACCGGCGGAGGGAGAGCCGCTCACGGTGGGTGTAGTGGGGCGTCCCTCCATGAACCAGGCGTTGCGCCGTCTCTTCGAAGGCAAGTCCGTCAACAACCACTCCCTACGCGCTGAAGAGATCAAAGGGACAGTGGATCCCCATTGCTGCCAGGTAATCTACTTTGCCACGGCGATGAACGAAGTCAAACATGGTCTGCTGGATCTTCAGAACGCGCAAGCCTTGACCATCGGTGAGTCTGACAAGTTTCTGGAATATGGAGGCGCGGTCATCCTGTTGCCCGTCGAGGGGCACATGGGCTTTGAAGTCAGCCTTGAGGCAGTGCAGCGGTCCGCCGTGGAGATCAGCTCCAAGTTGCTACGCTTCGGGCAGGTGAGAAAAGCGCGCTAATCGGTCTGTTCCTCACTCTTGCTACCGTCGTCGAAACGCAACACGCGGTGGGGACGCCGTGGCGAGTTCGGATCGCCGGCGCATTGCGTTTCGCCCTCCACCAGAGTGAGTTCCACGGGCGCGGCCTTCGCCAGTTTGGCAACCTCATCCGCCAAGAAGCGCGAGTGGGTAGTCATCCACACCTGTGAGCTCCGCGACGTGCGGGCGATCAATTGCGCCAAAGGCGGGTAGAGATCCGGATGCAGACTGGTCTCCGGCTCATTGAGCGCGATCAGCGCAGGCGGCCGCGGGCTCAGCAGCGCGGCACACAAGCACAGAAACCGAAGCTGTCCATCGGAGAACTCACGCGCATTGAGCGGCCGGAGGATACCGGGCACTTCCAGATGAATGCTGAATAGTGTGTCGTGAACGTCCACGCGCAAACAAGCCCCGCGGAAGGCGTGATCGATGGCTTCCGCCAGCGCGCCTTCATCCCCAATTTCGAGAATGGTCTCCAGGGCCGCAGCCAGGTCCGAACCATCGTGGCTCAACACATTGGTCTGGACGCCGATCTGCGGAAACCGCATGGGCGATTGGGCGTCAGTCCGAAACTGATGGTAGAAGCGCCACGCCAAAATGGTCTGGCGCAGGATGTTGATTTCTGGAAACCGATGCGGCTCGACCACCTGCGACAAGACCGACTCGTATTTGAGCAGTGCCAGGGCATATTCCTCCATGCGGCCTTCCGCGTTGCGGAGCCAGGTGGAGGGCCCGCGCCGGTCCAGCATCAAGACTCGCTTGCCGCCGGCCAGGAGCCAAAGCTTTTCCTCCTTCACCTCCGGATCGCCGCCGAAGAGCGACTTGCCCGGCGGAAGCGAACTGGGCGATGGCAGCCCTGCCGCGAAACTGAAGGAACCCAGCTCGGTTTCTACTGCCAATTCGAATCTCTTGGGGGGTCGCTTTTTGGTATAGCGAATCCGTTCGCCGCCCGCCCACAGCATGCTGGCCGTGCCGCCATCTTCGGCGATGCCACGGGCGAATTCGCCGCGGGCCGCGCGCGCCACCAGCATCAGGGCCTGGTACAGATTCGATTTACCGGTTCCATTGGCGCCCGTGATGATGTTCACTGGACCTAGCGCTAACTTGAAATCGCGCAGCGAACGATAGCCACGAACGTGCAGGCACTGAAGCGGCACCGGCGTCCTCCTGGTTCAGCGAAGCACGCGTATGCGGTGCGCCTCACTGTCGGAGACGTACAGAACGCCGTTGGCGAACAGGACACCGTGCGGGCGATTCAGTTTGCAGCGAAGCGGGTCGGGCTCCGGACCATCGCCCAGTTCGCCCGTGCCGAGAACGGTGGAAATGATGCCGCTCTTGAGATCGATGCGGCGGATGGCATTGCTCTCGGTATCCGCCACGTAGAGGATATTGCCGGGAGCGACGGCCAGCCCTTTAGGTCCGGACAGCCGCGCCGCCGCACCCGTAACTGTTCCGCCAAAACGGGCGTTCAACGCCGGGCCGCCATCTCCGCTGAAGCCTTGTTCCCCGGTTCCTGCGACACGATGATACGTTTGCGTCTTGCTGTCGATGCGATAGATGGCATTGCCTTCGCGAAGAGCCAGGTACAAATCGCCGTTAGGCGCCATGGCGAGCGTGCGCGGCCCACTGACGGGCGTGCCGTGGACCGGAGCGCCATCGGGAGTCGGCTGCGGCTCGCCGGTACCGGCATAGGTGTCGATCACACCGGTTTTCGGATTCAGGCGGCGAATCCGATGGTTGCCGATGTCGCATATGAGGAACGAGCCATCGCGCTGGCGCAGGATGCAGTGCGGCTGCCGCAGTTGTGCCTGCGCTGCGGGGCCACCGTCGCCGCTGAACCCGGGCATGCCGGTTCCGGCGACCGTGGAGATCATGCCGGTCTTCATGTTCACTTTGCGAATCACGTGGTTGTCACGCTCGGCGAAAAACAGATCGCCGTTGGCGTCGAATGTCAGTTCGTGCGGGGCCGAGAGCGAAGCTTCCAGAGCCGGCCCGCCATCCCCGCGATACCCGCGCTGCCCATTGCCGGCGACCGTGGTCAGACGTTTGGTAGCGAGATCCAGACGCCGCACCCGTTGGTTGCCCAGATCGCAAAAGTACAGTGCGCCATCCGGACCGATGGCGGCCCCGTAGGGATTATTCACCTGGGCATCGGAATATGCCGGAGTGCCGTCACCAACGAGCGTGGTGACGGTGGCAGCCCGGAGTGGAGCTATCGAGGCCAGTAGAATGGTCGCCGCTTTGGTCATGACCAGCATCATATAATGGCGGGGCCACATGGATCCTCAAAAATACTATCGCCTCGCCGCGGAAGAGGCTTATGCGCCCCCCGAATTGTTGCAGCACTATCAAAGACTGCTGGCCGATCCTTCGAAGGCCGACCCCGGTTTCCTGAGTTTGTGGGGACACTACCTGGGCAAGAGTGGCGCGGCCACTGCGCTCGCCACGCGGATCCAGGACATCGGGGAGAAGCGCATCGCGGATATGGACGCCAGCGGCATCGCCATGCAGATTCTTTCGTTGACCGCGCCGGGCGTGCAGGTCTTCGATGCCGATACCGCTACCGGCCTGGCACGGTCATACAACGATCAGTTAGCCGCGGCCATCCGCAAATACCCGCAGCGCTTTGCGGGCCTGGCGGCGATCGCGCCCCAGGATCCCGGCGGAGCCGCCAAAGAACTGGACCGCGGCGTCAGGAAACTGGGACTGAAAGGCGCCATCGTCAACTCCCACACCCAGGGCGAATACCTCGACGACCACAAATTCTGGCCGATCTTCGAGGCTGCGGAAGCGCTCAGCGTTCCCATCTACCTGCATCCAACGACTCCTTCGGCCGCGATGATCGCGCCGTTTAAGGAAGCCGGACTCGATGGGGCGGTTTTCGGCTTCGGCGTGGAGACCGGCCTGCACATGCTGCGAATCATTACCAGTGGTGTGTTCGACCGGTTCCCCGGGCTGCGGATGGTGGTGGGGCATCTGGGGGAGGCGCTGCCCTATTGGATGTTTCGCATCGATTTCATGCACGGCAGAATGGTGGCGGCCGGGCGGCATCCGCGCGTAGGGAAACTGGCGAAAAAGCCTGGCGACTATCTGAGAGAGAACTTCTATTTCACGACGAGCGGGATGGCTTGGGAACCCGTGATTCTGTTCGCGCAATCGGTGCTCGGCGTGGACCGTGTGCTCTATGCGATGGATTACCCGTATCAATATGTGCCCGAGGAAGTGAAGGTCACGGACGATTTGCCGATCAGCGAGGCGGACAAAGAAAAACTGTACCGTTCGAATGCCGAGCGGGTGTTTTCCCTGTAAATCGCTTACCGAGTCGCGACCAAAGGGAGCAGTGTCTTTAATGCTCCGCCGGTTTCGTCGAGATCAAATGCGGCAGGTCGCGATTATTCTCTTCGCACAAATATTCCAGCAGCATGGGCAGCCCCGGAGGCGGCGGTAAGGGCTTCCAGACCCGCTGCAGTGTCCACGGCTTCGCGTACATTTCCGGATCGTCAAGGGTGAATTCCAGAGCGATTGTGTCGGGCGTGCGGCGCAGGCGTTCGACCACGTGCAGCGCATCGGTGTGTTGGTGACCCGCGGTATCGAGCCAAACCTTGTCGCCGCCCCATAGCCCCACGGTATCGATGACGAACGTGTCGCCCTCCCACCAGCCCACGTTATCGCCCATGAATGTGGGCTCCGTCTTCTTGGGGTGTGGGCGGTGGTCCGTCGGAATCACTCGCCAGAGGCGCATATATTCGAAGGCCATCACGACAAACTGGGGCGTCTGGATGATCTGCACCGGGTAGGGCGACGACATGATCCGCGGTACACCGGGATAGAGGCAGCGGGCGGTCGGGTCATCCTTCGAATCGTGATGCTGGAAGGCGGCTCGGCCCGCCGGGGTGTAGGGAACCAGGTCCTCTTTGCCCTGCGCCATGTCGGGAGCATATTGGATACTCCAGTAGCCTGAGAAATCAGGCTTGCCATCGGCGAGGCGCGGGATGGGCGGCGCGCTCGCTTGTGCGCTGGCAGCCAGCGGCGCGAACAGGCCAACAACCCCCAAAAGCAGCAGCAATTGTAAAGGCGCCAAAGCACAGCTTCATGATGCAATTGTATCGGACCGAGGCTCGGTTGGCTTAGGCGGTTGGCGGCGCTCGGAGGGGCCCTGGCGGTTTCCGCGTTTATGCTAATATGCTTTTATGCGAACGACCATTGACTTGCCGGATCCCTTGTTCCGCGAACTCAAGACGGTTGCCGCGCAGCGAGGCACTACCCTGAAGAAGTTGATCCGCACGGCCGTCGAGGAGGAAATCCGCAAGACACCACGCAAACCCGGCCGCCGGGTGAAGGTCCCACTGTTGGATTCCTGCGAGCCGGGCACTCTGAACCTCACCAATGCCGAGATCGAAGATCTTCTTACCTGATGTGAACGTGTGGGTCGCACGGACATCAGGCCGCCACGTTCACGCCGCCGCGTGTAGGATTTGGCTGGACAGTCTGGACCAGGATCAGGTGATGTTTTGCCGTGTCACGCAAATGGGGCTCTTACGCCTGCTGACCAGTGAATCGGTAATGGGCAGCGAAGTTCTGTCGCAACGAGACGCTTGGAAGGCCTATGCCACGATCCTCGCCGATGCGCGAACGGGTTTCGCATATGAGCCACCCACCCTCGAGGACGAGTGGCGCAAACTCACTACGTCAGGCAGGCCCAAACCCAAAACTTGGACCGACGCTTACCTCGCCGCGTTTGCGCGCTCGTCGGAAATGCAGATGGTGACGCTGGACCGAGGCGTACTGCAGCTCGATCCGAATGCGCTACTGTTGAGTTGATCCAACCGCTATTGCGGCGGGACGAAATTCTTGGCTTCCGGCGTGCCGGTGAAGTTCCGGTCCGGCGCTACTGCTTCGCGGCGCCGAAGGCCCCGGGCGTGCACGAGTTGCAGGTGCCGAAACCGCTGCCATCGGCCTGAATCAGGGAGCAGAACCCGGTCATCTTTGCCAACTCGCTGGCGCTCAAGGTGGCCCGTGTAAAGGGCGTTTCGGTTGCCTGAAAAGTGCCTCCGGCTGGCGCGGCATGCAGCGTGGTGGCCCAGGCTTCTACACCGCTCGCGAGAGTGCCGGGTGCGGCGGCGGAGTTGTTGCAAGTCGGGCCACTCGGTCCGGGCAGCGGCAGGCTGGTCAGCAGCTCTACCACCAAGGATGTTTCCGTAGCTGGCGTTAGCGTGTTGGTAGCCAGGTCCTTCTTCACGTCGAGCGAAACGATGCCGTTGGGCGTGATGGGACACGAGCAACAGGAGATCAGCTGCTGGTCCGGCGCGAAGGTGTAAATGTTGACGCAAACTGCGCCGACGGCCGCGGCACTTTCGATCGCCGGGGAATCGGCGCCCAACTGGCCCGTGTTGGTGATGTTGATGGTCGATACACCAGACGCGAGATTCGCGAAGTAACGGAGGCGGAGAGGGTCAGCAGGAGTCGCCGAGCCCGCCGCACAGAAATCGCCGGGCGGACACGGGAGGCAGGCGACCGAAGCGGTGTTTGGCTGGTAGGTACCGGCGGCGCAAGGGATGGGCGAGGACAGTGCTGCGACGGGACAGGAGTTGCCAATCGGGCATGCGACACAGGAGCTCTGTCCGGTCGTCGACTGGTAGAAACCAGCATTGCAGGAGGTAGGCACAGTCGATCCAGCCGAACAGAAGTGACCGGTCGGGCAGGACAGACAGGAGCTCTGTCCGGTCGACGGCTGGTACGAGCCAGCGAGGCACTGTGTTGGTGTGATCGATCCCGTGGAACAGAAGTTGCCCTGTGGGCACTGGTTGCAGGAGCTCTGGCCGATGGATGGCTGGTACGTGCCGGCGAGGCACTGTGTAGGGTTGACCGATCCGGCGGAACAGAAGTCGCCCTGTGGACACTGGAGGCAGGAGCTTTGGCCGGTGGATGGCTGGTACGTGCCGGCGAGGCACTGTGTAGGGTTGACCGATCCGGCGGAACAGAAGTTGCCCTGTGGGCACTGGTTGCAGGAGCCTTGGCCGAGGAATGGCTGGAACGTGCCGGGAGGGCACTGAGTAGGCAGGATCGATCCGGCGGGACAGAAGTCGCCCTGTGGACACTGGCCGAAGCACGAGCTCTGGCTGCCGGCGGACGGCTGGTAAGTTCCCGCCTGGCAAAGTTGGGCCGGGCCTGACGTCGTCGGGCAGTACGAACCCGCGGGAGCAACGCAGGCCGCGTAAGCGTTGGTCTGGCTTATGGTGGCTACCACCAGGACAAAAGCTAACCAGAGCAAACTTCTGAATAACCGATTACGGCACGTGCGGGAATCGTTCGGGTTTGACATGGTTGAGGACCTCTAGATCGGGCTTACCTCTGGTACCGATCGGGCCGAATCACCCGAAACGGTTACAGAATCGTAGCTGGTGGTGAGTGTTTATACAATTCTCCCGATGGGGTAGTCGAACGGGCTAGCATGTGGGTTAGGGGCGGGACGCGTTACTGGAGAGACGCTGAGCTTTTCAATTCCGCCGCGCCCGTGAGCTTACGGAGCAATGCCGCGGTAGTGGGATGCGGTTGGCCCGCGCTGCCGTCGAAGCCGAAACCGCCAGCTAGCCCCATGGCGGCATCCAGCGGTGTTTTGCCGCGCTTGTCTTTCACATCCAGCTTGGCGCCGTGGTCGGCCAGGTATTGAACCACTTTGTCGTAGCCTTGCACAGCCGCGCCGTACACCGCGGTTTGGCCGCGACTGTCGGCGGCGTTGATATCGACGCCGGCCTTTAAGCAGAGTTCGATCGCGCCGATGGCCTGGGCTTCCGTCTTGACGCGGCCCGTGGTGTCTTCTTCTTTGGTGCCCAGACCGGCGGCAGCCATCAGAGGATTAATTCCGGGCTTAGTGGCGAGTTTGATATCGGCGCCCTTGGCCAGCAGCAGGTGCATGGCGTCCACGTCGCCGGCTTTAGCGGCGCGCAGCACAGGCGTGGTGCCGGTGGTCAGCATAGTGTCGTCGCCGCGGTCAAGCTTGGCGCGGTAGGGCTGCTGCTTGAGCAATTGCGCGTTGGGGTTGGCGCCGTGCTCCAGCAGTTTCTGAATCAGATCGAGGCCGCTCACCTGGTTGTCGATCACTTTCGGCGCGGGACGGGCCGAGGCCGGCATGGTATTGAAATCCACGGCGGAGTAGAGCGCAGTGCGGCCGGTTTTGTCGGCGAGATTGGGGTTCGCGCCCTTGTCGACCAGGTATCCGGCGACGTCGAAGTGGCCGTTGATGATGGCGTAGATCGTAGGGGTCACTCCGTCGGGATCGGCGGCATTGCTGTCTGCGCCTGCGTCCAACAGAATGCGCGCACACTCCAGGCAGCCTTGCCGGGCCGCGAACAACAGGGGCGTCAGTGCCCCCAGCGGCAACCACTTCTCGCGCGGCTCTGAGGTGGTCTGCCGTTCCCAGTTCTCAGGGTTGGAACGTGCGTTGACATCGGCGCCGCGCACAATCAATTCGCGCATCATGGCCGCGTGGCCCTGGGCCGTCGCCCACATGAGCGCCGTCTCGCCGTGCCAGTTCTCTTTGGCATCCACCTTCGCGCCGTGGTCCAGCAAAACTTTCGCGGCATCCACTTTGCCGGTGCGGGCTACGGTCATCAGCGCGGTCTCGCCTTCGGTCCCCACGGCGTTGGCGTCAGCGCCGGCTTTCAGGAGTCTCTCGATCATCGCGGGGTCGCCGTTCACGCACGCCAGATACAGCGGGGTGACGCCATAGCGATTGGCGGCTTTCACATCCGCGCCGGCGCGGAGCAGGCGATCGGTGAGGTCGGCATCGTTCTGGCGCACAGCCCACGTCAGAGCGGTGGTGCCATCGGGTTCGGGAACGTTGACATCGGCGTGTTGTTCGAGCAGGGAAAGAGCAGCAGGTTTGTCGCCCGATTTCACCGCATCGACCAGGCTCGCGGCAAAAGCGCCCACCGAGCAGACCGCCATCAAACACAAATATCGCGCGCGCATCTTTCTACAACTCCGCCATCTTCCCAGTGCTGTCACCGAGGTTATCCATCGGCACGCCGGACTTATCGAGCAGCGTCAACAGAAGATTCGTCATGGGGGTGTGGTCCGCATAGCGCAGGTGACGTCCGCCCTGTACGCGCCCCGCCCCCCCGCCCACCACGATATTCGGGAGCGGGAAATGGTTATGCAGGTTACTGTTGCTCATGTTGCTGCCGTAAAGAATTACGGAATGGTCGAGCAGCGAGCCGTCGCCATCGCGCGTGGATTGCAGCTTATTCAGGAAGCCCGCGAACAGCCCGATGTGATACTGCTGGATCTTCACCAGTTTCTCGATCTTCTCCGCTTTGTTTTGATGATGCGACGTAGCGTGGTGACCGTCGGGAACGCCGATTTGCGGATACGTCCGGTTGCTGACTTCGCGCGCCACCATAAAGCTGGCAACGCGCGTCACATTGGCCTGGTACGCCAGGTGCAACAAATCGTACATCAGCTTCACGTGTTCTTCGTATGCGAACGGAATTCCGGCGGGCGCTTCGGGCAACGATAGATCAACGCCGGCCTGTTCCGTCCCGGCGCGTTGAATGCGGCGCTCGATTTCGCGAACGTTTTCCAGGTAGTCCGTGAGGGTCACGCGGTCTTTCGGACCGAGCGTACGCTGCAAATCGCCCGCTTCTTTGGCCACGGCGTCAAGAATACTGCGGTCTTCCTGGTTGCGGGCCAGCCGCGCTTCGGCGCTGCCGCCCTGACCAAACATGCGCTCGAAGACTTTGCGCGGGTTGATCTCCATGGGGAGCGGCGTGGTGGGCGTCCGCCAGGAGAGGGTGTTCATGTATATGCAACCGTAATCGCGATCGCACGAACCGATCAGGCCGGAATGGTCTTCGGTGGCGAGTTCCAGCGACGGCAACACGGTGTCCTGCCCGATGTGTTGCGCCGCGATCTGGTCCGCCGTGACGCCGGCGAACGCATCTTGGCCTTGAGTGGGCTTGGGGCGCACACCGCTCAGCCAGGTGGTGGGGCTAAGGGAATGGACGGCGGTGGTGTCGGCCGCCTTGTGTCCCAGGCCGCTCACCACGTTCAACCGATCACGGAACGGTTCCAAAGGTTTCAGGATGCGCGTGAACTCGAAGCCGGCGCCCTCCGTCGCGGGCGTCCACTGATCCATGATCGCACCGTGCGGGATGTAGATAAAGGCGAGCCGCGACGAAGGCTTGGCGGCCGTTTTGCTCTGCGCCACCAGCGCCGGGACCATGGAATCGAGCAGCGGCAGGGCAAGTGACACACCCATGCCGCGGAGCAGCGTGCGGCGCGAAATGTGCTTCTTGGTGATCAGCATGGTTCCCTTATTTCCTTCCAGGCTCCTGGACTGCGGCGGTGGTCACGCGCGCGTCTTCGCCTGCTTGCGATTTCTTCATTTCAAACGGTACGCTCTTGACGATTCCCATAATGAGCGACGAGAAGCGGTAGTCGCTGCGAGCGGCGTCATGCACGATGCCGCGCACCACGGGCATATCGTAATACTCGAGGCCGCGTCCCAGAGCATAAGTGAGAAGCTTTTCCGTCATGGTGCCGACGAACTGATCGGGATGACTCAGAATGGCCTTCCGCAGAGCCGCCGGGCCATCGATCTGCGAACCGTCCGCGAGTTGGCCCGAAGCGTCGACAGGACCGCCCGGCTCTTTGGTGCGCCATTGACCGATGCCGTCAAAATTCTCCAGTGAGAATCCCAGCGGGTCCATAATCTTGTGGCAACTCGCACAGGCGGCATTCTGACGGTGCTGCTCCATGAGAACCCGGACCGGCAAAATCTTTCCACCCTCGCCGCTCTCCTTCAACGCCGGCACGTTCGGAGGCGGCGCAGGCGGCGGCGTCCCCAGAAGGTTCTCCAGAATCCACTTGCCGCGCAGCACCGGAGACGTCCGGTTGGGATAGGAAGTCACGGTGAGGATGCTTCCCTGCCCCAGCAACCCCTTGCGATTCTCATCGGTGATTGCGACCCGCCGGAACTGCGTGCCGTACACATTCGGAATGCCATAGTGCCGCGCGAGGCGTTCATTGACGAAGGTGTAGTCTGCAGTCAGCAAGTCCATGGCGCTGCGATCTTCATGCACGATGCTTTCGAAGAACAGCTCCGTCTCGCGCCGCATAGCTTGCCGCAGATTGTCGTCCCAATTGGGGAAGGTATCGCGGTCCGGAATCGCGCTCGGCAAATTGCGCAGGTACAGCCACTGTCCGGCGAAATTGGTCGCCAGAGCCTCGGCGCGCCGATCGGCCAGCATGCGCCTCACCTGCTGGTCGAGCACGGCGGGATCTTTCAGCTTTCCCTGGGCGGCGACATCGAGTAGCTGATCGTCGGGAACGGTGCTCCACAAGAAAAACGACAACCGGGATGCCAGTTCCAGATCGCTCACATGGTACATGGCACCCGCGGTCACGTTCGGCGGATCGGGCGAATAGCGGAACAGGAACTTCGGGTCGGCCAAGATCAGGCGCAATGCGGATTCGATACCGGCTTCGAAATTGCCCTTGTTGCGGCCCGCCTGGTAGAAGCTCAACAGGAGCTCCATATCCTGGTCGCTCACCGGGCGTCGGTAGGCACGGCGGGCCAGGCTCGACAAAATCTTCCGCGCGCAAGGCAACTCATCGCCAGCGCCACTCGGGCGGCACGCAAAAATCCTGCGGCGGCTAGGCGTATCGCCGGAACCGGTCGGCTTGATCGGCCCCGTGATGTCCACATAGTCGATCAGTGGGAGGCCGTTCATGTTTTGCAGGTCGAGGTCGCGCGTGAACGGCTGCAACGGTTCCACCGACTCGGCCGAGTTCTTACGAAGAAATGTCACCACCACGGTGCGCGGCCCGGCTTGTATGGGGACGCGAACCTTGAGGCGAGCGTCCAGGGCGTCTCCGGCCACGCCCAGGTTGGCATCCATCAGCTTGTTGTCTTCCTCGCCGCCTACGGGCACCAGGAAGACCCGCTTGCCATCCACGCTGATTTCGAGCTGGTGCGGCCACTCGAGCCCGGTGATGTAGCCGACGATGTTGCGCAGCAGCTTGACGCTGAAATCGTACTCGCCGTCGAGCGGGAAGTTGTGATGAATGACAATGCCGCCGCGTGTGCCGAGCGGCAAGCCTTCGATGTGATCTTCCTGCGAGAGGTCGGGTGGGACGCGATAAATCTCGCTCACGGGCGCGACGGCGGGATCGCCGACCGCAAGCGCGGCAATCTGGCGCGAAGCCCCGAGGTACTGCTCCAGCAACGCGGGCGACACCTTTAAAACGTCGGCGATGTTGTCAAAGCCATTGGCTTCGTCGTCAGCCGGAAGAAGCGAGGTGACGTCAATATCGAGAGCCAGCAATTCCCGAATCGCGTTGGCATATTCCGCCCGATTGAGGCGGTGCAACGGATCGCGCCCCGGATTGGGGTTAGCGGCCGCCGCGCGATCGAGAGATGTTTCCAACCAGGAGACGAAGTTTTCCATGGACGGCTTGTCGGGGCGCGGCATACCCACCGGAGGCATCATGCCGCCGCGCAATTTGCGCACGACTTTTTCCCACACCTCGGCGCCGTCCGCGATGTGGTTCAGGTCCATCTTGTCGAGCATCAGCCCGGCGGTCTTGGCCCGCTGATTATGACAGACCACGCAGTATTGATCGAGAAGGGCGCGTTGCGAGGCGGTAGACTCCTGCGAGCGGGCTGTCGACGCCAGCGCCAGAGAGGCTGCGATGACGACAACCAGGGTCTTCCCTCGCGAGAGTTTCCGCAACTCAACTACCTCCAAATGGCGCCTGCCTCGGGTCCCGGCTTTCGACTTAAGTCAATCATATCCCAGGACAAAGGACGCAAGCATGGCCCATGGGAGCTAGCACTCCGCGTGGGAAGTCCGCTGCCTAATGGTAGCGTGCGTTTGCACCGAGGAGAGCCTTTGAGAGCGCGCTTTTTTGGGCCGGCCGTGGGCATTTTGCCCATGTCTCCTAAGGAAACAAACGGGTTAGATGCTGTTTTCCGGGCATTTTGCCCATAATCGGCTTTCCCGGGCTTGTACAGCTGATATAAACTTAGGTCCGGAGGGGCGGTGCGGAGACGTCTGTTGGTCATCGCTGTTTCGCTGTGGCTTGCACCATCGCCGATCCGTTTTCTGCGGGCGGCGACTTCTGAAAATGCCACGCCCCACTATCGACAAGTCCTCGACACCTATTGCGTCACTTGCCATAACCAGCGCCTCAAAACCGCCGGGTTGACCCTCGACACGCTGAGTCTGGAGAAGATCCCGGACAATCCCGAAGTCTGGGAAAAGGTGGTGCGCAAGCTACGCTCCGGCACGATGCCGCCACAAGGCGTCAAGCGACCTGACACGGCAACTTACCACGATCTGACTTCGTGGTTGGAGACTGAACTCGATCGCGCCGCCGAGGTTAGTCCGTATCCGGGGCGGCCGGTGGTCCACCGTCTGAATCGTTCGGAATATGCCAACGCGATTCGCAGCTTACTGGCGCTGGAGATCGATCCGGCCGCACTGTTGCCGCCCGATGACTCGGCGTACGGGTTCGATAACATCTCGGACGCGTTAGGGGTTTCGCCGTCTCTTGAAGAACATTACCTCTCGGCGGCATTGAAAATCGGCGCACTCGCCGTGGGCGATCCCCATGTCACTCCGGGAAGTGAGACTTGGCGCATTCGACAGGACCTTTCCCAAGACCAGCACATTGAAGGTCTGCCGCTCGGAACCATCGGCGGAACATTGGTTCATTACAACTTTCCGCTTGATGGCGAGTACACGTTGCAGGCCAAACTCTACCGCACGAATTTGAACATCATGCGGGGGTTGGAAGTTTCGCACCAGGTGGAATTCAGTATCGACGGCAAGCGTGTGCACCTCGCGACTATTGGCGGCAAGGACGATCTACTGTCGCTGTTCCAGAGGCCGACCGACACCGGCGATGCGGTGGATGCACGCTTGCGCGTTCGCGTTCCTGTCACGGCCGGCCCACATGCCGTGGCCGTTGCTTTCGTGCAAGACCCTCAGGTTGCGGAGCCCGATCGGCTGCAACCCTTCTTGCGAAGCTCGGTGGATAATTTCGATTGGTCGGGCCATCCGCATCTGCAGGTACTCACCGTCGCGGGACCGTTCCAAGCCGCCGGCCCCGGGGATACGCCCAGCCGCCGGCGAATCTTTACGTGTCGCCCGGATCGTCCCGCCGCCGAAACGGCCTGCGCAAAGCAGATCGTCTCCACCCTGGCGCGCCGGGCATATCGCCAGCCGGTGACCGATGCCGACGTCCAGCCCATCATGAGTTTCTACGAAGCCGGACGGAGTGAGGGCGGCTTCGAAGCTGGAATCGAGCTGGCGCTGGAGCGGATTCTTGCCAGCCCGCGATTTGTGTTCCGCTTCGAACGCGACCCGGCCGGAGTGGCCCCGGGCGCCGTCTATCGTGTCAGCGACCTCGAATTGGCCTCGCGGCTCTCGTTCTTCCTCTGGAGTAGCATCCCCGACGACGAGTTGCTCAAGGTGGCGGCTCAAGGCAAGCTGAAAAACCCAGCGGCCTTCGATCGTGAAGTCGGGCGGATGCTGGCCCACCCGCAATCGGACTCGTTGGTCACCAACTTCGCCGGCCAATGGCTGCAACTTCGCAATCTGCGCAACGTGCAGCCGAACTCCGACGACTTCCCCGATTTCGACGATAACCTGCGGCAGTCGCTCCGCCGCGAGACGGAGCTTCTCTTCCAGAGCGTGGTGAGTGAAGACCGCAGCGTCCTCGATCTGATGAACGCGGAATACACCTTCGTCAACGAACGCCTAGCACGGCACTACGGCATTCCGGATATCTATGGCAGCCGCTTCCGGCGCGTCGCGATCACCAACGAAGCGCGCAAGGGGTTACTCGGCCAGGGCAGCATTCTGGCGTTGACGTCACACGCGGAACGAACCTCGCCCGTGGTGCGCGGCAAGTGGATCCTGGAAAATATTCTGGGGACGCCGGTGGCGCCTCCGCCGCCCGACGTCCCGCAGCTGAAACCAACCGAGGAAGGACAGAGGCCGCGCACCATGCGCGAACAGATGGCCGAGCACCGTACGAATGCGGTTTGCGCAAGCTGCCACAAAATTATGGACCCGATCGGCCTTGCACTTGAAAACTTCGATGCCGTCGGCGCATGGCGCTCGGAAGATGCGGGAACGCCCATCGACGCGTCCGGTGAACTTGCGGACGGCACGAAAGTGGATGGCGTGGTGACTTTGCGAAAAGCGCTTTTCAGCCGCCCCGAGATTTTCGTCGGAACCATGACCGAGAAGTTGCTGACTTATGCTTTGGGCCGCGGCCTCGATTACCATGACATGCCAGCGGTCCGCGCCATCGTTCGGGATGCGGCGGCGAAGAATTATCGGTTCTCCGCGATCATTCAAGGTGTGGTTCACAGCAGGCCGTTTCAAATGAGGATGGCGGCGCCGGCGGAGAACGAGGGTTCGCCCGTTCAAACCGCGCAGAGTCGATAATGGGAGTCTGAGGGTTCATGTTCGTCACGAAAAAAGCGCTCGGCCGCAGGACGATATTACAAGGGGTCGGCGCCACCCTGGCGCTGCCGTTCCTGGATGCCATGATTCCGGCGTTCACGCCGCTGGCCAAAGCCGCAGCCCGGCCGCGCCTCCGTTTCGGAGCGATCTATTTTCCGAACGGCGCGATCATGCAGCAGTTCACACCCAAGACGGCCGGCGCCGGTTTCGAATTCACTCCCATCTTGAAACCGCTCGAACCTTTTAAGGATTCGCTCCTGGTGGTGACGAATCTAACCAGATCGCACCCAGGCAGCCAGGTTGGCGATCATGCGGTGAGCGCCGCCGGATTCCTGACGGGCGTATGGCCAAAACGGACCGAGGCGGAAGACGTACTGGCGAATACTACCATCGACCAGATCGTCGCCCAACAGATTGGACAGGACACACCGCTACCATCGCTGGAAGTAGCGACCGAAGATTTCACCGGATACGTCGGCGGCTGTTCTCCCGGTTTTAGCTGCGCCTATCTGAACACGATCTCCTGGAGCACCCCCACCACACCCTTGCCGATGGAGACCAACCCGCGCGCGGTTTTCGAGCGGATGTTCGGCGAAGCCGGCACCGCGGCCGAGCGGCAGGCGCGGATCGCCAAGGAACGGAGCATCCTCGATTCCGTTTTCAAGGAAACCAGCCAGTTGGAACGCGGGTTGGGGCCGCGCGATCGCACGCGGCTCGGCGACTATCTCGATAACATCCGCGAAATTGAGCGTCGAATCCAGCAGACCGAGGCTCGCAGCGCCGTTCAGACGGAGACACCCGACGCGCCCATCGGCGTGCCGGATTCGTTTGAAGAGCACGTGGGGTTGTTGTTCGATCTGTTGGCGGCTGCGTACCAGACGGATGTGACGCGCGTGTTCACCTTCATGATGTCTCGCGAGCTCAGCCAGCGGACCTACCCGCAAATCGGCGTCACCGAGCAGCATCACTCGGTGTCGCATCATCTGAACAATCCGGACAAGATGGCGCAGGTAGTCAAAATCAACACGTACTACGTTCAGATGTACGCAAAATTCCTGGCGAAACTGCGCGCCACTGAAGATGGCGATGGTTCTCTGCTGGATCATTCGTTGATCATCTACGGCGCCGGAATGGCTGATTCCAATGCGCACGCAACGGACCCTCTGCCGCTGGTTGCGGTGGGCGGTGGTGTGGGAAAAGGACATCGGCACATCCAACTGCCTACCCGCACGCCGGTCGGAAGCCTGTGGATGAACATCGCCGAGAAGTACGGCAGACCCATGGAGCGTTTCGGCGACGGCACGGACAAAGTCGATGTCTTTGCTTGAACCGAAGGCCTGCCGGCTATTTGCTCTCGTTTCGGCCATCAGCCTGGCGGCTGCGGTAAACCTAGTTTCGCTATCGGACGCGGTCAAGGCGGGCGACCGCCAGGCGGTGCGGACGTTGCTGAAGAACCGCGTCGACGTGAATGCGGCCGACCCCGACGGCACAACGCCGCTCGCGTGGGCAGCGCGGGCGGACGATCTGGAAACGGTGCAACTGCTACTGCGCGCCGGCGCAAATGCCAAGGCCGCCAACCGGTATGGTGTTACGCCTCTCTCTTTGGCTGCGACCAATCGCAACGCCGTCATGATGGATGCCTTGTTGAAGGCCGGGGCGGACCCGAATGCGGCGCTGCCGGGAGGCCAGACCATCCTCATGACGGCGGCGCGCACGGGGAGTCCGGAGGCCGTCCAAATCCTGTTGGCACACAGCGCGGCAGTCAACGCCAGGGAAAGCTCCTATGGTGAAACGGCGCTGATGCTGGCGGTTTCGGAGAATCACGCGGGCGCGGCCAAAGTCCTGATAGACCACGGCGCCGATATCAATGCGCGGTCGAATCCGCTGCCTGTTTCACAGGACCGGTTCGGCCTCGAAGGCGTGCTGACGATTCTGCCGCACGGGAATTGGACGCCCCTGATGTTCGCGGCCCGTCAGGGTTCGCGCGAAGCTGCGGGGACGCTCATCGAAGCACATGCCGATCTCAATGCGACGGACCCCGATGGAACCACCGCGGTGGTTCTGGCCATCATCAACGGCCACTACGATACCGCCGCACTGCTGGCCGAGCAGGGAGCTGATCCGAACCTCGCTGACACCACCGGCATGGCGGCCTTATACGCGGCCGTCGACATGAACACGCTGGGCGAAATCTACGGCCGTCCGGACCGGCCTTCCACGAGCAAGATTAGCGCTCTCGATCTGATGAAGGTTTTGCTCGCGCACGGCGCGAATCCCAACGCGCAATTGAAGTCGGCGACCTTGCATCGAGCTCACACACCCGGCGAGGGCACTCTCGCCGAGGGCGCCACACCATTAATGCGCGCTGCTAAGAATGGCGACACACCAGCGCTGCGGCTCCTGCTGGACCACGGCGCCGATCCGGCGATGATCCAGAAGAATCGAACCACCGCGCTCATGCTGGCGGCCGGACTAGGCCGCGGGCTGGGCGTGTTCGCCAAGGACTACGCCACCGAAGCCGCGCTGCTCGAAGCCGTCAAGGTGCTGGTGGCCCGCGGCGTCGATGTAAATGCAGTCAACGATAGCGGCCAAACAGCCATGCACTTTGCCGCTCAGGCTTCGGACGGCATCGTCCAGTTTCTAGCGGATCACGGCGCTCGCTTGGACGTTAAGGATAAGCAGGGACGGACCCCGGTGGATATGGCCCTCGGAGTCGGGTTGCGCGGCCGCGCCGGCGGTCCCCCCATCGTTCGGCAAGACACGGCCACCCTGCTTCGTCAACTAATGTTAACTAATGCTGCGAAGACCGGGTCGTCGTCCGAACCACGGTAGAATACGGCCACCATGCGTATTGGGCTGTACCTTCTAGCAGGCAGACCCTGTGAAAAGGTTCTTGTGGGGCGGGCTTTAGCCTGCGCGGGACTTCAGTCCCGCTGGTTCGGATGGCGGACTAAAGTCCGCCGCAGGCTGAAGCCCGCCCCACACAACACAGCACTATTTCAGGCGGTCGCAGTACTAGTTTTATCAATGTGCGGCATGGCATTCGCGCATTCCGCTCCGGCCCAAGAACCAGCCGTGGTAGGTATGCTGAACTTCATCCACGCTGTGGACAGCCTGGAAAAGACTCTTGCGTTTTACCGCGATGTGTTTGGTTTGGAGGCCAAAATTCAGCCATTCCCCAACCCCGGGGTGCCGGCGTTAACCAACGCGCCGGGAGCCAAGCTGCGGCTCGCCACGGTGCACTTCCCTAACTCAGGATTTGGCCTGGAGCTCACGGAGTTTTCCGGCGTCGAACGCAAGCCGGGACAAGCCCTTCTAACCGACCCCGGCGCGGCCAACATACAAATCATCGTGCGGAATCTCGAGCCGATAATGGCTGGCATCAAGAAGACAGGCGCGACCGTCGTCACGCGCTCGGGCAAACCCGTGAACATCAGTTCTCCGGATAGCCCAGCCCTTGCATTAGTGGTGCGCGACCCCGATGGTTTTTTCGTCCAAGTCCTCCAGCTTCCGCCGGGTGCACCCGGACCGGCCACCCAGAACATCCTCGGCACGGCAATTGGCTTGACCGTCGGCGATATGGAGACCACCCTCAAGTTCTATCGCGATCTGCTCGGCTTTAAATCGTTCGGTGATATGGAGTTCAACAATGACTTGGCAGTCGTAGACCAGGTAGATACTGCGAAGGACGCTCAGTTTCGCCAGCTTATAGCCACGGCTCCCGGCGCGGTCCGCCTCGATTTTCACGAGTTCAAAGGCATACCCCGCACACATTTTCATCTGCACGTTCCTGACCCCGGCGCCATCGCAATCGCCCTACAGGTGAGGGACCTGGATGGCCTGCTGGCGCGCATGCGCGCGGCGGGAGTCAAAGTGACTTCATTGAACGGCGCTGTGGTGCAGTTCAGCCCGACCATACGCAACATATTTGTGGAAGATCCGAACGGCGTTAACGTCGAGTTGTTTCAGAAGTATTAGCGAAGAAGCAGCAGGCGGAATTGAGAATCGGCGTTACGGGGCATCGCATACTGCAGTCAGCCGGCACGTGGCTTTGGGTCAGGCGCCAGATGACGGCGTTTTTGACCAGGATAAAGCCGCCTCTGACGGGAATATCTTCCCTGGCAATCGGCGCGGATCAGATCTTCGCCGAAGTCGTGCTTGAACTCCAGGGCTCGCTCGAAGCAGTTGTACCGTTTGAGAACTATGAGCGAACGTTCGACAACGAGGTGGATCTTGCCCGATTTCACCTTCTCCGGGCCGCGGCATCCAAAATCGAAATACTCACCCATGCCCCAAACGATGAGGAAGCCTACCTTACTGCCGGAAAGAGAACCGTTGCTCTCAGCGAGACTCTGATCGCAGTCTGGGACGGGTTGCCAGCTCTAGGCGTGGGAGGGACCGCGCAGATTGTGGAATTTGCGCAACAGGTTGGGGTTCCGGTGATTCACCTTAACCCGGTCAACACCACGATCCGTAAGCTATTACCGCAAACTACTTGACTGGCGTCCCATAGGGGATCAAAGTCTTGACTCGCTCGTCGCTGTCTGCGCGGTTGATCTTCCAGCCGTGTGCGCCTTTCTCGAGGTACATGGTCTGCGCTTCGTTGCGATCCTGATAGATGTATTCGACACGTACCTTGGCTTGGCCATCGGAAGTCGTTTCGGGGTCGGAGACGGCAACACCTTTGACGGTAGCCTGGGAGTCCCTCAGGTACTTCGCGAAATCAGATTCAGTTCTCTCCGCCAGCGTCTGTCGCAGATTGGCTTCCATCGGTCCTGAAAAACTCGCGAGATAGGATTTGGTGTCGCCGGTGCGCGCAGCGGCCAGCATGCCGTAGATCGCGTCCTGTGGATCCTGGCCGGCGGGCGCGTCCGACTGGCGCGTAATTCGGGCGGGCCTGAGATTTGACGGACGCCAGCCCGTCTTACGCACTACCCCGACGGCCAGAACCACTACCATGACCGCAACGGTTACGACCTGCGCCTTGTGGTCCTTGCTCATTTCGCTGCGTCGCCCCTGCGGATAATGGTCAAGTCCAGATTGCCGTTCTTGTCGATGATCAGCTTTTTGATCCGCGGCAATACCTGCTCCATGGTCTCCAGGTAAAGGCGTTGGCCGGTTACCTGCGAAGCCTTGGCATACTCGGCAGCGATCTGGTCGAAGCGTGCTGCATCGCCGCCTGCTTCATTGATCTTCCTGTCGCGGTACGCTTCCGCCTCCTGCAGCAATTGCTGCGCCTGGCCGCGGGCTTTCGGGATCAGGTCGTTGGCATAGCCTTCGGCGTCGTTTACGATGCGGGCCGTATCGGCACGAGCGCTGGCCACATCGCGGAAAGCCTCGGCAGCATCGGGCGGCGGCGTCACACTCTCAATGTTGATGGTGGAAAGCTGGACGCCTGCGCGGTATTCGTTGAGAAGCTTTTGCGCCGCCGCAAGAACCTCATCCTGGATGGCGGCCTTCTCAGTGGTCAAAACGGCATCCACGCTGCGGTGGGCTAGCCGCCGCGCCATTTCGGACTCCACCGCCGCTCCCACTACCTGCGCCGGGCTCTGCGCCTGGAACAGATAATCAGCCGGAACACCGACGGAGTATTGCACCACCACTCGCGCATTAATGATATTCTGATCGCCCGTCAGGAATTGCGAAACCAAAGGCGGGGTCCGTCCGAGTACCCCGTCTGCCAGGTCGCCCCCCACCACCAGCCGCTGCAGTTGCCGCACCTTCAGCTTGGTGACTCGCTCCACGGGCCATGGTAGGGCGTAGTGCAGACCGGGCATTACGCGGGGCGTCACCACGCGGCCGAAAAGGGTCTCGACCGCCTGCTGGTCGGGCGCGACCAGATATACACCCGAAAGCACCCAGACCGCGATCACGGCGCCGGCTACACGACGCTTCGTCCACCGCTTGGATGGAGGTGGTGAGTGCGCTTGACCGGTCTCGATCTGTAGCGCGACCGTGCTCATTTCGAACCCGAGTCGCCCTTCATGAGCACTTTCAGCAACTCCGAATCCGAGCTGAGAATGGCCGTGGTCTTGTCGTCGAGAACTTTCTTATACGATTCCAACGTGCGCAGCAGCTTGTAGAACGCCGGATTCTTCGAATAAGCCTGCCCGTAGATGCGTGTGGATTCGGCGTCGCCCTGACCTTTAATATTCTCGGCCTGCTTGTACGCCACGGAGAGGATTTCTTCCTTCTGGCGGTCGGCATCGGCGCGGATGCTCAAGGCTTGCTCTTCGCCCTCAGCCCGGTATTGGCGGGCGATGCGCTGGCGCTCGGCACGCATGCGCGCATAGACGCTCTGCTTGTTCTGCTCCGGCAGATTCAAACGCTTGATGCGGACGTCCACTACATTGATTCCGTACTGCTCCAACGCGGCGTGATCGGTGAGCGAGGTCAAGTTGTCGAGCATGGCGGCGGTCTGCACCTTATCGGGCTCCGTGCCCACCAGCGAATCCAGATCGTGCGTTCCCAGGGCCGCGGAGAGACCCGACCAGATGATGTCATGCAGGCGCATTTCGGCCGCGGTGGCATCGCCCACGGTCTGCACAAATCGCTCCGGGTCCTGGATCTTCCAGACCACGTAGTTTTCCACCACCACATTCTTCTTGTCTCGCGTCAGAAACTCCGAAGGACGTGGGTTATAGGCGCGCAGCCTTCGGTCGAAGTAGATGGCCGTTTGGAAGAACCATTTCACATTCAAACCCGCCTGAGTCACGGTGCGGATGGGCCGGCCGAATTGAGTGACCAGCACGAACTCCGTTTCGCGGACGGAAAAGAAAGTCAGGTACGCGAGCAAGAGGAGCGCGGCGATTCCCGCCACCGGATAGTATTTGCGATAACGTTCTGGCATGACTTACCTCGCTGGCTGCGGTTCTACAATGGCCGCACCTGGTGGACCGATTTCCACTCCGTCTTCCAGTAGCAACAAGTGGCGGCGCCCCTTGCCGGAATCCACAATCAGTTTCTTTTTGCCGGGCAGAACCTGCTCCATGGTTTCGAGATAGAGCCGCGTCTCGGTGGGCCCGGGCGCGCTCCGGAACGCCTGTTCTTCCTGGGTGAAACGGCTGCCGTCGCCGGCGGCGCGGTTGGTGCGGCCCAGCGTGTACGCGTTGGCGTTCTGCACTTGCGCCTTGCCGTTGCCGCGCGCCAGCGCCACCTGCTCATTGCGGTATCCCTCCGCTTCATTGATCATCCGATTCTTCTCTTCGAATGCCGCCGAAACTTCGCGAAAAGCGTCTACCACTTCAAGCGAAGGATGCACATCCTCAAGCTTCACCCGCAGCACACGAATGCCGGTTTCGTAGCGATCCATGCGGCGCTGCAGCTCCACCATGGCCTTGGCTTCGATGGTCTGGCGGCCGGTGGTGAGCACTTCGTCCAGTGGCGTGGTTGAGGTGATTCCGTGAATTACCGATTCCGCAGCCTCGCGGATGGTCGCATCGCCATCCATCTGCCGAAACAGAAACGCATCGGGGTGTTCCACCTCGTAATGCACGGCGGCGTTGAGCTCGATCATGTTCTGATCGCCCGTAAGGGCGCGGGATTCTTCGGGCCGGCTCTGGAAACGGCCGCCGCGGTGTTGCACATTCCACTCATAGGCCGCAGGCTCCGCGCCCCCAGCGCTGGCATTGGAGCGAAAGCCGATCTCGACTACCCTCACTCGATGCGCCTGGATGCGAGTGAGTCTTTCGACCGGCCAAGGCAGCTTGTAGTGTAGTCCGGGCGGGCTAAACGGCGTCACCCTCTTGCCGAAGCGCTCGATGACGCCTACCTCTTCCGGCCGCACAGCGTAAAATCCGTTGAGCACCACAAGGGCGGCGGCGGCGATCCACGCAGGCTTCACGAGTTCCCTCCGCCTTCGGACTATCCAGCGAAAGACCGCCGAAATCTCGAAACCGCGCAACGTGTCCCAGAACCCGGGTACCGGCGAAGATGCCACCATGCGAGCGAGGCGGGAACTCAGGCCCGAGCCAGAAACCCGCTCCACGCGTAGCAAGCGCAACGAATTCATCATCACGCAGAACGACGAGAGCTGGTGCGTCATGGCGGCACCGATTGGTCCCAGCCTGCCGGTGGCGCAGGCCAGCACGGCAATCAGGTTGAGCGCGCCGGCGAAGAGAACGATGTTCAGCCAGGCGGTGTGCATGGCCCGCTGGCTGACTTCAAAGAGGCGGGGCAGCTTTTCCAGGGAGTGCGGCAGGTAGACTACGTCGGCGGCCTCCGCGGTGATGTCGCTGGCGCCGGCCACGGCAATTCCTACACTCGCCGCAGCAAGCGCCGGGGCATCGTTAATGCCATCGCCCAGCATGGCCACGGTGCTGCCCTGCGCCGCGAGTTGCCGCACGCGGTCCAGCTTCTGCTCGGGCAGTAGTTCGGCTTCCACATGATGTATGCCGATCTCACGCGCCATCACCTCGGCAGCCCGCCGCCGGTCACCGGTCAGCATCACCTGGTGGGTGATCCCCATCTGCTGTAGTTCGTTCACTGCCTCGCGAATGCCCGCGCGAATGCGGTCTCGCAGTAGAATCGCGCCGGCAAGTTGGGCGCCATCGGCAACCAGCACGGCGGTGGCTCCTAAGCGATCGGCTTCTTCTCGCAGCGATTCCGTTTGGGCAATGCCGTGCTCCGCCAGGTATGCTGCGCTGCCGGCACGGATGGTGCGTCCGCCCACGGTCGCTTCCACACCGCGCCCTGGGAGCACCCGCGCGTCCTGAGGCTCCGGACCACGCAGCTTGCGACGGCGCGCTTCCTCAACGATCAAGCGCGCCAGCGCGTGGTCGGAGCCGCGCTCGGCCGACGCCGCCAATACCAGAAGCTCGTTCTCCGAGCGGTCAATGGGGACAATCTTAGTGATCTCGAAACGGCCCTCTGTCACGGTGCCGGTCTTGTCGAACACCACCGTATCCACCTTGGCGGCATTCTGCAGGATGGCGCCGCCGCGCACCAGAATTCCGCGGCGCGCGAGGCCGCCGATGGCGGCGACCATCGCGGTGGGAGTCGCCAAAATAAGTGCGCACGGGCAGGCCACGATCAGCACGGCAACGGTACGCAGCCAGTTACCGGTGAAATAGTATGTGAGGGCGCCCGCCAGCAAGAGCGCCGGCAAGAAGTACTTAGCGTAGCGATCGGCCAACCGCTCCACTGGCGCCCGCTGTTCCTTGCCCTCTTCTACCAGTTGGACGACGCGCGCAAGCGTGGTTTCGTCGCCGGCGCGCGTGACCCGAATGCGCAGCAGGCCATTGCCATTTAACGTGCCCGAGAAGACTTCGGCGCCAGGTTGTTTATCGCTGGGGAGCGGCTCGCCGGTGATGGAACTCTCGTCGATGCTGGAAACACCCGCCTCGATGACGCCGTCGGCGGCGATGCGCTCTCCGGCGCGGACCACGATCCGGTCACCTGCAACCAGCGACGCGGCGTCTACCTCTTCCTCGCGGCCGTCCTTCAACACTCGCGCGATCCGCGGCAATTGCGCCACGAAACGTTGGATCGCAGCTTCGGTCCGTCCGGCGGCGAAGGACTCCAGGCCCTCGCCCACCATGACGATGAACATGGCTTCAGCAGCCGCCAGGTACTCGCCCACCGACAACGCCGCAATCACGGCCACGCAAAGGGCTACATCCGCCGAGATGGTCTTTTGCAGCAGCGCGGAGATCGAGTTGTAGAAGGTTTTGTATCCTGCCAACAGGGTGATGAGGATGGCAGTATCCAGACCGAAAATGGTTTTGAAAGTCCCAGTGAGGTTCAGGAGGAGCAGTATGCCGACGACGGCGGCGAACCCGTACTCCGCCAGAAGCGACGCGACTTGAGAATCGACTACCGGGCTTGCTTGGCGATCCTCGGGCATTTCACTAACCTACAGGCCGGTTATGTTAACACACTCATGGTTGATCAATCCGGCACGATCCCAAAGGCGGTGAAGGCTAGCGTTGGGTTGAACCGAAACGCCACCGTGTACAGTGGAGCGTTGGAGGTAAACTCCGCCACACCGCTTTTGTCAGCCGCTCCCGGAAGAATCGGCACCGTCTGGTGATTGCCGGCGGCCAGCGGCCCGAATGACGGTGTTGCGGTTGTACCGTCGCTGAAACGCAAGGTCAGCGTGATATTGGCGGCGGCCATTCCGGGGTTGGTGATTGCCATCGACGTTATGGCGCCGTTGGTGTTGTCGAATGGCAAAAAGAAGTGCTGGCTCCCGGTGGACACGATTGTAGCGGTCCCCTCCTGCAGGGAGGGCAATTGGTTTTTCTGGCTGTAGATCACGCTGCCACCCACGGTCCCGGGGGCAGTTAACTGCGCCCATCCGAGATACGGACCGGCGCCGGCCGTGCGGATGGTGACGGATCCGCCAGCAGGTATGGCTCCCGTCAAAGGGGCGGAGCCGGCCTGCAAGGCAACTGCTGGCGAAGGAGCCGTCCCCTGCTCATTGTTGAACTGCAGCAAGTAAGTCGAGGGGGTGGTAGCCGTGTTGGTCAGCAGGATGGTTGTCTGGAAACTGGGCGCGTCGAAGGTGTGCGCCAGCGTGCGCGTACTGGTCGACGCGGAACCGCCCGCTTGCACCACATCGAACGCGGTAAACGCTCCCGTGGAATTGAAACGAAATGCCACGGTATAGAGAGGCGCGCTCGAAACAAATTCCGCAACGCCGGTCTTACCGGCGGCATCCGGGAGAATTGCGACGGTTTGATGACTGCGGGCGGCAAGCGGCCCAAACGATGGGGTCGCGGTAGTTCCATCGCTAAAGCGCAAGGTCAGCGTGACATTCGCCGCGGTGTTTCCGGGATTGGTCAGAGCCATCGAGGTGACGGCATTCGAGGTGTTGTCGAACGGCACAAAGAAATGCTGACTTCCAGCGGGCGCGAACGTAGTGGTACCTTCCTGGATGCTGGGAAGTTGGTTCTTCTGGCTGTAGATCGCCATGCCGCTCACGGGCGCCGGCGCGAGCACCTCCGCCCAACCGAGATAATTGCCAGTCCCCGCCGTATGGATGATGGCCGATTGGCCGGGCTGGATGGTGCCTTCGAGCGCTCCCTGCTGCAACGCCACGGGCGTTGCAGGCTCGTTGCCGCTCTCGTCGTAAAAATGCAGGGTATATGGCGCGGAAGTGGTGCTCGGGTTGGTCAGGATTGTCGTGGTGGTGAAACTCGGCGCATCGAAAGAGTGAACTACGGGAGTCACCTGATTCCCGGTGATTGGCGCACCCGATCCGAGAGCAGTATACGCCTGAGCGACTTTCGAACCGATCGCGGCCAGTTGGTACATTCCGCCGGTGTTCGTGATCAGGTTGGTGTTATCGAAATAGGCGAGCGGCATGGAGCGAATCTGGGCATACGTGGTGATGTTGGTGTGAAAAGGCTCATTGTCGTTGCAGCCACCCCATTCCGTAATGGCGGCGGCGTGGCCTTGCTGGTGCGCAAAGACAACTAGCGGGTCGATATTGAAGGGCCAATTGACCGCACGCCGCGACTGGGGTTCGCTACAACTACCGCTCGACCCGTTGTAGAGATGGAAATTCCAAACAACGTTCGGCCAGGCCAAATCCGGTAGCGTCCCCGCCACGATAGACTCAAATGTCCGGTCGGCGTCGACATCCTCCACGAAAATGAGGGCCTGAGGGTTCTCGTCGCGTATGGCTGCTATCAGCGAGTTCTGGTCGTCACTCCAGGTGTTGTTGTCTATGTTGTGCATGTCCTCCCAGGTATCGTAGAGGACCGCAGGATCGGCCGCGTATTGTTTGGCGAAAGCTGCCCAGAAGTTGAATGCGTCACTGGTGAAATTGCCGGTGGTGTCCGCCGCGCAACCACCCGGGCAACTGAGGTCGCCCGAAGCGGGCGTAGTGCAATTCATCCCATCCGCCCCGCAGGGTGGCGTGGCGAACTGCTCGTCCTTGAGGATCAGCACATAGTTTCCGTACTTCTTGGCCCTCTGGATGAGTTGATCGATGTAGGCCTGGTATGCCATGTTTGCGATGGGAACCTGGACGTTGCTATTCCACCAGACCGCGTTGACGAAGATTCGCACCAGGTTCATGGACAACAACTGGTTTTGCGCGGCGTAGTCCTGGTCCGAAGCGGTGGCGTCGGCGTTGCCGCTTCCGGTGCCGCTGCGATTGAGGCCGCGGAGCACGACTGGCTTATTGGAGTCATCGACAATGACGCCCGTCGCGGAAACGTGCAAAGGGCGAAATGCAGGCTGTGAGTGAAGAGCCCCAACCAGGAAAGCCGCAAGGATGAGCGCGCGCATGGTTCTCACTAATACGTGACCCACATGGGACTGACCCAGACGATATTGCCATCGGTCTGCAGGCCACGTACGTAATAGTAGCTGGTCATGCCGGAAGCCGGCGTCTGATCCTGCCAACTGAAAGCCATCACGCGATCGCCGCTGGTGGAATAGACGATATTGTTGTTTTTGACCACTACTACATTCTGGAACGGCGCAGTGCCAAACAAACGCACGTTAAATACTGGAGCCGTACTGGTGGTGAAAGACTCTCCCATGAAGTGAGTTCCGCTGCGGAAGTCGGCCACGATGTTATCGGTAGATCCGTACACCCGGCGGCTGTGCAGAGCCTCCATGATACCCGCGCGAGTCGGGGTTTTCACCCACGCATTGGTGAAGGAAATATGTGTCGAAATATGGTCGCTCGATGCCTCGAAACCGAGCACGTAGTTCTTGTCCAGCAAAGCATGAGATACGAAGCCCGCATCTTCGAAAACAGTGCCGACCGAGTCAGTGGCGGTGGGGGCGCGCGGTGCGCCAGCCATTTCGTAATCCTGGCGGTCGCCTTGATAGATTTCGACGAAAGGTTCCACTTGCGGGTCGTTGTTGCGCCAATCGGTTCCCTGATTGGTGGCGCTGGTGTGCGCCGCCGTGATTCCGGTAAAGAAGTGCAGGTAAGAGTAGAGCATGTTCGTATCGGGCGCAGGACCCGTAGAATTGACCGACGACAGCGGCAAACGAGGCAAAGGCCGGACGCCCCGCTGGTCGAACAATATGTTGCGGTGTCCCTCGGGAAAGCTGACGCTGCGCTCGTAATAGAACATGGGAATGTACTTCGACCCCAGCAGGTAAGCATCGGTGAACTTCTGAATCATCCACCAGCTGTATTCGCGGGCTTCGCCATTATCGTGATCGCAGCAACCGGCCCAACCCAGGGAGGCCGCGTCCATGTAATAGCGGTACGCATCGATCAGCGGCCCATCGCCGCGGCCGTCGAAGGAGATTTCAGTATGGCGGTGGAAATCGCCACGCACCAATTGAAAGCGCTGCCCGTTCACAGTAGGACGGTAGCTTCGGCTGAGCGTAGCAGTAGCGGCTTCAGCCGCTGCCTGGGGATCCGGGGGATCGGGTGTCACCTGCCCGATCATTTGCAGTTGAGGCGGTAGCTGAGTGCGTGTGACCGTCAACTCAGACTGGAATACGTCCGCACTGACCTCATCGTTGGGTGGGAAAACCGCAGGCATGGGACTGAGCCGGTGATCCGACACGTGAGCGATCAACAAGTGTCCTGGTCCGAGCGCAACTATCGAAGGACGATTGTCGCCAACCGAGTCCGTAAAACCCAACACGCCCGGCCCATGCCACTGGCTTCCATCAAAATAGACCATCGAACTCGACCAAATCGTACCCACCGTGACGCCGCCCGTAGCGTGGCTGGAGGAGAGTCCGACCCCCACTGGCTGGCGGAACGCCAGGTACACGGTGCCATCCGAATCTGTGGCAATCCGGGGGAAAGTGTTCCGGGGCCCGGAAGGCGGCCCGACACCGTTGCCAGGCTGACGATTCTGGGCCAGCGTGGGATCCGGTACGTATGAGAAAGGGCCTGGGCCGCTGGCTTCAAAAAAACGACTGGGAGGCGCGCCCGGCAGAACGGTTGCTACGTCCTGCATTGTTGTATAGAGGACATTTCCCACCAGGCAGCGAACCTGGATGGTGTGGTTCGAGTAAAGAGGGGTGCCAGTGGTGTCATACGCCCCGAAGTCTTTGCCCCATCTCGAACCGGCCATCTCGTACGCGATCCAGATCCGCTCTTGCTGATCGTAGGCTAGCGAACTGCGGGCCTCAAAGCTGACTGTAGCGGCGATCGGTATTGGAGCGTCCATGGCAATCTGGCCGGCGAATCGCACGCGGCGCAAGTAGACGTCATAGTCGCCCTTATCATAGGTATCCCAGGAAATCGCCACGTCGCCGGTTTTGGACGATGCAGCGATGGCCGGTTCCCAGTTGTTGGCTGGAGACGTCGAGACCACCGTCTCCGGCGTGAACGTATCGCCTGTCTGGGCGGCAGTCAGGACTTCGAGATTGTTGTTTCGGAATCCCTGCCAGGCTACCCAAACGCGGCCGGTCGCATCGGTGGTAGCCACTGGAAAGAGATCGGTTCCCGGGTCGCTGGTCAAGCGAAGCTCCGGGCCCAGTGTGCCATCGGCTTGCGCAGTCCGGGCGTAGATGTCGAAATTGCCGGTTGGAGAGGGGCGCTGCGCCGAATAAAAGATCCAGGCGCGCCCCTGGCCATCAATGGCCATAGCCGAGCGCATTACATCCTCGCCGGTGCTGGTTACCGCGAACGGCCCGGTCCAGGTTCTTTGCGAAACGGAATAATGCATCAGAAGGACCTGATCGCCGCCGGCCGGGCGCGCCAGGAACGAAAAATCGGTGATGGGCGTCGAGATGGACTGCCCAAGAGCGAGCGAGCGGTCGCCATGTGTGAATTCGGTATAAGTAAGGTAGATGTCGTCACCCGACTGTGCCACGGACGGGAAATCTTCCTCCTCGGGCGAGTTAGTCAATTGGAACTGAGCTCCCGTTTGGGCGACGAGCACGCTGCCGCCCAGGAACGTCTGACTGGTACCAAAGGGGAGATCCGAAGTAAAGCTGAAATTGCCTTGCGCCGTGGCTACAGCGATAGTGGCGGGCGTGGCTGGAGTAGCGATCTTGACAATTACTCCGTTTTCCTGGACCGGGCCAGATGTTCCGAACACGACCGTTGGGTGAGTGTGTATGGTCCAGCTCGTGGTGCCGGTTATCGAGTCGGCGAGGGCTCCCGTGTTCACAAATCGCCACGGCCGGATCACCTGGATATTTGATCCAGTCACTTGGATCGAGCCCGACCAGTCAGTCACCTTGGCGTCACTAACCCCGAAGATGATCAGGAATGATTGAGCCTGGGTAACCGTAGTCGACGAGGCGTGAATCGAAAGACGAGGATACAGGACGCGTTTGCCGACGATGATTGCGAGAGCGGCAAGCGCGGCAAGCACCATTACCAAGTAACGGAAGCGCTTGGTCACAAAATCCTCCGGGCCAGACTTGTCCAACACCGAAGCGCTCGGTTCAGGTTTGGCGCAAGGCAGCTAGGTTAGTATACTGCAACAAACCTCTTACTTTAACCCGCGCTGCGATACTAAGTTTCGCCCCATCGGCGATATATTTTGGAACCTTTTTTCCCATTGCGCGAAGAAATCTGCCGCCCTACAATTTCCACATGATTAAAACGCGTTTGTTACCGACTGTCTTGGGATCCCTATTCGTGCTTGGAGGCGTTGCGATCGCGCAATTGCCAAAAGAGAACATTTCCGGCAAACGCCATCCCAATCTGGCTGCGGCCCAGCGTATGAGCCAAAATGCATATGAAAAAATTCTTGCGGCGCAACAGGCCAATGAATGGGACCTCCAAGGCCACGCTCAAAAGGCCAAAGAGCTACTGGAGCAGGTCAACAATCAGTTGAGGATGGCGGCCACAGCTTCGAACCAACGCAAATAGTTTTGCACCACTAGTCGAACCAATGGAGGGCTCGCGAGGCCCCGCGCCGTTGAGTTATGTCTCCAGGCGGAATCGAGTCTCCGCCAGATGATAGAGCGGGCGCCACACCAGTCGGTTGATACACACGACCAAGAGAGCCATCACTAACGTCGATACCAGTAGCAGGTCGAAATTGCCGGTGTCGGTGGCCGAACTGATCTGAGCGCCGAGTCCCAACGTGGTGAGCGTCTGACCCCGAAAGTGGAAGTACTCGGCGACTATGCTGGCGTTCCATGCGCCGCCGGAAGCGGTGATCAACCCCGTCACCAGGTAAGGGAAGATTCCGGGCAGGATGAGCGTCCGCCATTGCTGCAAATTGCGGAAGCGAAAGACGGCCGCGGCTTCCCGGAGCTCGGTGGGGATGGCGGTGGCTCCGGCAATCACGTTGAACAGGATGTACCACATCGTGCCCAGGAGCATGAGGGCAACTGCGGCAACGTTCAGGCTCCCGCCGAGCCGCACCAAACCCAATAGCACGATCGGAAACAGGGCCGTAGCGGGGACCGACGCCACTACCTGAGCTACCGGCTGCGCGATGCGCGCCAGTTTGGGATGGAAACCGATCGCCACTCCAGCGGGGATGGTCCAGAGCGAAGCAATCGCGAGGGCAAAGACTACGCGCACGAAAGTTGCCCCCGCAGCCTTGCAGGTGCTGATCAGTTCCTCAGCCGTGATTCCGCTCAACACCTTGGCTGCGTCGAAGAGGGCGTATAGCGCCAGCAGGATTGCCACCGCAGCAGCCGCACGCGCCAATACCGGCGTGACGCGAGATGGTTTGCGCGATTCTGGACGCTTGGGCAGGACCGCGCCAGAAGTGAGCCGCTCCCACGCGGGAGTGAAAGCCCGTTTGCTCAGCCAGCGAAAGGCGCTCGAGTGGCGGAATAAATGCAAAATGGGAGAGTAAGGAACGTTGGCGCGCTCCGTCTGCTCAAACTTAAATCGATCGGACCAGGCGATGGCGGGCCGCCACACAAGCTGGTCCACCAGCACGATGACAGTTATCATCGCACCCAGCCCCCATAAAATCGCAGTTGTGTTGCCGGCGCTCGCCGCCGTTTGCAGATAAGAGCCAAGGCCGGGCAGCCGGAAATCGCGTTTCCCCAACACAAACATCTCGCACGCCATCAGGAAGAACCAGCCGCCCGCCACCGAAACAATAGAGTTCCACACCAGTCCGATTACGCCAGACGGAAGTTCGAGCTCGATAAACTTCTGCCACGGGCTGAAGCCGTAGATCGCGGCGGCTTCCTGGAGTTCGCGGGGAATCGATTTCAACGACGAGTAGAAACTGAACGCGATATTCCAAACCTGGCCGGTGAAAATCAAAATGATGGAGCCGAGTTCGACGCCCAACTGGCGGGAGGGAATCACCGCCACCATCGCCAGCATCACCCCGGGCAGGAAACTCAGTACCGGAATCGACTGCAAAATATCCAGGGCGGCGATCATGATGTTTTGTAATTTCGGTTGGTGCGCCGCGATGTACCCGTATCCGATGGCGAAGACCAGGCTCAAAACGTAGGCGACCCCAATCCGCACCAGCGAGTAAAACGCATACCGCGGCAACGCACGGGGCGACTGCGAGATCTCAGTCGCCGGGAAGGCCGCTCCGAACCAATAGTGCGCCACATTGAGAACACCGTAGACGCCTGCGGCCACTATCAGGAAGACCAACCCATCCACCAGCCACGACCAACTTCGCTCGCCAACGATGGGCCGCGAAAACAGGCTGAGAGCCATTAGCGCGTGGCAGCTCCTTCGGTGGAAGCGGTGCGCTGCATGTCGCCGGGAATGTAGAACCGTTCCGTGGCGGAATCGTGGTCGAACAACTCCGCGTAGCGGCCCCAGTGAATGGCAGTCTCCAGTTGGCGTTGCGTTTCTTTCTCGCTGAAATGCTCTTCCAGCGTGTCGCGGAAGAACTCGTCCGGAAGCGAGCGGTCGGACTTCGCTTCGAGGGCGCGCCGGATCTGCCGGATCAGCGAAACGCGACGGCCCGCCGCGATTCGAAACAGCTCTTTCCGCTGCAGGATGTCGGCTTCCGCAAACGCGTGCCCCTGATCGGTGAGTTCGGCAAAGCCATCTTTCAGCACGATGAACCCCAGCAGTTCCGAAGCTTCCACGATAGGCAGCAGATCGTCTAGTTCAAGGGCCAGGTCATCCGCCAGTTTGTGGACCTCTTCACGTCCGTTGCGATCGACGAGTAGCTCCGTCAAGCCGGCAATGCCGCCCGGACGTGCGTGAGGCAGCATCTGATACTGGTGGCGTGCCTCGGGCGTCTGAGGAGTCCCGGCCGGACTTAGATCCGGATGCGGAGTTTGGGGAGCCTGCGGCTGGGTCAAGACGCGATAGATGTAGTCCACCGCATTGTGAAAGTTGGGATCGTTTCGGTCACGCGGGCGCGGCATCGAGATACGGAAGTCAGCGCGAATGCGGCCCGGGTTTTTGCCTAGAACGATCACGCGATCGGCGAGGGTAACGGCCTCTTCAATGTTGTGAGTCACCAGAAACACGGCACGCGTGGGCAATTTCTTTCCGTCCCAAAGCTCCAGCAGCTCGCCGCGCAGGTTTTCGGCAGTCAGAACGTCCAAGGCGGAGAACGGTTCATCCATGAACAGTACCTCGGGCTCAACCACCAGCGCCCGCGCAAATCCGACGCGCTGTTTCATGCCGCCCGATAATTCCTTGGGAAAGGCGCCCTCGAAGCCGTCGAGCCCCACCGAATCCAGGATGCGCAAGCTGCTTTTCATGCGCTGCGTCAGGGGCACGCCGCGCGCTTTGAGCGGCGCCTGGACATTGTCGAGAACGGTCAGCCAGGGGAACAGCGCGAAGCTCTGGAAAACGATGGCCATATCGGCGCAAGGGCCGTCGATGGCGATTCACCTCCGTCTCGGCGGCGAACACCAGGTCGTTGCGCCGGTGCAAGCCTTCGGAGCGCATCACATCCGTGGCCCGGCCGATGTTCGTGCGCGCTTTATTCAGGGGAATCTCTGCTACATTGGCCTCGCCCAGCCGCACCACTAGTCTCGCCGCTGCCAAGCTTCCGCCTGCTTGTTCCTGTGAGCCGGTCTCGACTTGCAGCCAGTCTTCACCGCGCTGCGGCAGCCCGTGGGCAATCTGCACTTCCACGCGCAGGCTTTCGGGATACCGGCAAGCCGAATGAACCAGCGCGCTGCGAACCTCCTGTTCCAGATACTTGCGGAAGAACCTCCCGGCATAAACAACGCCTCGGCCCTCCTCCACGCCGCGCAGCCGCACGCGCAGCAGGTCGTACGGAAAGACCTTCATACCGCCCGAGCGGTAGCTCTTCTCGCGAATCTGATCGAGCACCGCCAGCCGGATCTCGGCGAGTTCCGGCGGCTCCTCAGGATTTGGCGTTCCGGCCAAGGGCGCTTCAAATAACGTTCTGCCCCACTTCTCCAAAAACTCCGTCAGGTTCATGGCAACATTCCTAATTTCTTCGCGGCCTCCATCACCTCACGGGCGATCGGCGCCGCGGTGCGCGCGCCGTATCCGCCGTGTTCCACCACCACTGCAAACGCCAGCCTCCGCGAGGCATCGCCATCATATGGCGCGAATCCCGCAAACCAGGAGTGCGGCGCGCCTGTGTCCAGTTGCGCCGTTCCTGTCTTCCCCGCAAAGCTGACTTCCGAACCCGCCATGGCGCGCCGCGCCGTTCCCTCCAGAACAACACGCCGCATCGCATGGGCGATGAAGTCGGCTTGCGCGGGGGCCACCACCGGTGACGAACTCGCGCTGGCATCGCCGATCCAGCGACCCTGCGGGACTTGGCCGTGAGACGCGATCGTGGCTGCAACCAGAGCCATGCGGAAGGGCGAGATCAACACCGGGCCCTGTCCGTAGGATGCGAAGGGCAAGGCTTTGCGCAACTCGGCCGGATCACCTGTAGAAATGCCTAGTAGTTCGGCGGTACTTGCCAGTGCTTTGGAACCCACGTCGTGCACGCCCAGTTGGGCGAAGTACGCGTTGCACGAAATAGTGATGGCCTGCTCCATGGCAAGCGTGCCATGGGGGCGGTCGCCGACATCGTCTTTGATGGGCCGATTCCATCCGGCGATGACATTGCCGGCGCGGCCGTCCGGCAGCCTGCGGCAGAAGAATGTGCGGTTCTTCAGTTCGGGGTCGATGCGCAAAGCGGCCATGGCCGTGACCAACTTGAAAGTGGAACCAGGCGGATACAATCCGTAGCGCGCACGATCGAGCAACTCGTCCGGAGTGGGTGCGGCCGAGCGTGCCGCAGGCGGGGCGGCCGCAGGCGCGCTGACCATAGCGAGCACATTTCCTGTGGCCGCTTCAACTACCACAAGAGCCCCGCGCTGTGCACCGGCTTCCCGCAATCGCCGCTCCAGAATCTCGTGGGCCTGCGTCTGCAGGCGGGCGTCGATGGTTAACCGCACGTCGCGATCGCGCGCCAGCACACTGGCCAGCGCCGGATTCCCGGGCTGATGGCGATACCGCACGAGCGACGCCAGCTCTCGGTATTCGTAGCCCTGCAGCTTCGCGTTAAAGTCGTGTTCCACCAGCGACGCATTGGTCGCATGAAAGTTCTCGCCAGTGCGTAGGTCGCCCACAACATGGACCATGGCCGCGCCAAACGGGTAGTGCCGGCTGTCGAACCGGGATGCCGCCTGATCGAGCGAAATCCCTAGCGACGAGTATTCCGCGCTATGGCGCTCCAACTCGGACCAGTTGCTGGTAGCTAAGGGAATCCCGTTGCGATCGTAAATGCTGCCCCGCGGGATCTCTCGCGCCAGCGAGTCGAGGCGCGGATTGTGCTGCGGCCGCTTGACGCCGTCGGCTTCAAACGTGTGCGCGTCGCGCGCCAGATAGGCCCGATCGTTCACCACCTGGTAACGTGCCGCCATTCCGAGCAGAACTACACCCGCCGCCGCCAACGCGCCTTCCACCCAGCGCGCGGGACGCCGCAGCAGCTCCTGCGATTCCCCCTCGCGCTGGTCTGCCGAGATGGAAATCAGTAGCGCGAACACCAAGAAATTGGCGAGCATGGCGGTGTTTCCGGAGCTCAGGAACGGCGAAACCACACCCGAGAGCGGCAGCGCGCCTAGCACTCCGGAGCTAATGAGAAGCATCTCGAAAGCGATGAGACTGCCCAGGCCCAGAGCCAGGAAGAATCCATAATGCGTGCCGGCGCGGATCGCCACACGCCACGCGCGCGCCACCAGATAACCGAAAATTAGAAAGATCGCCGCTACGCCCAGAAAGCCCCACTCTTCGCCAATGGCCGGCAGCACCAGGTCGGTGTTCCCCGCGGGAATCATTTCGGGATCGCCCCAGCCTGGTCCTGAGCCGAATGGACCGCCCGTGGAAAACGCCCAGAGCGCATGCGCCAGTTGGTCGCCGCCGCGCACGTCGTTGTCCCAGGGCGCGACCCACATGTTGATTCGTTCCACAACGGTATTGGGTTTGCCCAATCGGTAACCTACCGCGACCGACGCTACCATCAGAACGAGTCCCGCCACCGCCAGGCCCGGCCGGCCGCGCGCCACTCCGAACATGGCGAGAAACACAAAGAAGGTGACCAGCGCCGGCCCCAGGTCCTTCAGCAGGAAGAACAACACCAAAGCCGCGGCCACCGCGACCATCACTGGCACTACGTGTTCCAAGCGCGGCATGCCAAAGCGCCGCCACAGCCCGGCCAGCAGCCGCTTCTCACGCAGGTCCCGCAGCCGTTCCCAATTACGCGTGAAGTAGCCGGCCAGAAAGAGCACCAGCAGAATCTTGATGACTTCCACCGGTTGAAACGGCCCCAGGTTCACTTTGACGCCCGAACCCGTGGGGCCGCGGCCGAGAGCCATGAGCACGCCGAACAGTCCCAGCGCGCCCAGCAGCGGCGTATAGCACCAGTCGGAGAGCCGCCGGTAGTCGAACGTCTTCAATGCCGCAATCGCAAGCAACAGGCAGCCCAGGAAAACGCCGAGCGCAAATTTGCGGAACTCGAGGGTGTCGCGCAAGGGATCCCGCATGCTCAACATCAGGCTCAAGCCGATGCCGGTGAGCAGATGCAGCGCCGGCAGAAATGAGCGGTCACCTTGGAAGCGAGCCAGCTTCCACACGAGCGCCACCAGGTAGAAGCTTGCAAAATACAGCCCGACCCAGCGGAAGAACTCCACCTGGAATTCATGCGGCCTACGGGCCACCAGCAGCGGCTTCAGCTTGGCCAGCAGTCCTCGCGGCACCGGCTTGCGAGCCAGCGCCCCCAGGTTCTTCACGGGCCGGCCCGCCTGGAGCGCTTGGAACAATTCGTCCGCCAGTTGCGTGCGATCCGGCAGCGATTCCACTGCGGGGAGCAACTCCTCGGGGGATCGCACCGCGTTTACGTTCACCAGGCCGCCGTGTCGCAGCTTTTCGTCAGCCGCCGCAAGGTCTTGCGTCTTGGCTGCATAAACCATCGCCAGCCCGGCGCCCACCAGGAGTGAGGCACTGATCAGCCAGAGAATCTCATTCCGCGGCCTGCCTTTCGCGGGCCTGGCGATGACGCCGGGCGTCGCGCCGGGCGAGGTCCAGCTCTTGGTTACCGCCACCTCGGACGCCTCCCCGTCTTCTTGACCACCGGCGGATGGATAGCGGCCAGTTCCCGCAGGTGCATATCCACCTGATCGAAACCGGGAATGCGCTGATATTGACGGCGCGCCGTCGCGGCATCCTTCTCGGCCTCCTCCCACTGGTGTGCAGCCGCCTGCTGCTCGGCTCGCAAACGCCACGCGTCGCCCTGCTGTTCAATCTCTCGACGGCCCAGTACCGCGCCCAAACGCTCGGCCGTGGCGAATTCGCTCATGGCCTGCTCCGCGTTCGGCAGCGAGTACACAAACAACCGCGCCAGCGCCAGGTGCGGCGCCGGATCGAGGGGCATTTCGAGCGCCGCGTTGGCAAACAGCTCGCCGGCGTTGCCGCGCATCTGCGTGGCGGCGGCTTCGGCGTACTGCCCGCCCATCAACCGCTCGAGCACCGAATAGCCCCGGCTCAAGGCCAATTTCCCCTTGGTGCGGTCGTCGCCTTCTCCCATGTCCACGGCGCGCGCCAGACAGACCTCAGCCTTCTGCCAGTCGAAATCGTGCAGCGAGGGATCGGAGCTCTTGCGGTACGACTCAAGGACGCGGTCGGCCGTCGCTATATATAGGGACGGGAGCGCCATATCGGGAGGACCCGCCGCCGCTGCCGGAGAGGGGCGGCTGGTATGGAATGCCTGCCAGGCAAACGTGGCCCCGATCGACAGCCCCATCCCCAATGCAAACCACGCCACGGCGCCCGCCACCTGCAACCGCCTGCTCGCGCGTCTCAAAGTGCGCGTCGCCCTGCGAAGATATTCGCGGGCTACTTCGATAGTGGCGTTGGGGCTCCAAGCCGAACGGCGCTCCATTTCCGCGACAGTGGTCTTGCGCTCCAGAAATGATTGCAAATCGGCCTGGAATTCTCGCGCCGACGGATAGCGCCGTTGCGGCTCCGCCGCGAGCGCTTTGCTCACGATGTCGCGCAGGGGACGTGGAAATGACGCCGGCAGCGCTCGCGGGGGCCGCCCGGAACGAATCAGCGTCTCCAGTTTGCGCGTGCTCTCGGCCTGGAATGGCGGCACGCCCGCTAGCATTTCGTATAGCGTGGCGCCCACCGCCCACAAGTCCGACTGCTCATCCACCTCCGAGCGTGTCAGCCGTTCGGGCGAACAGTAACCGGGGCTGCCGAACTCGTGCATGGTGGCTGTCCGGCCCGCCCGCAGCATCTTGGCGATTCCGAAATCCAGCAGCCGCACCGTGTCGTGCGCACCCAGGTGGATGTTAGAGGGCTTGATATCGCCGTGGACCACGGCCGATTGCCACGAGTGAAACTTGGCGAGTTGCTCGCAGATCTCGAGCGCGATGGTGGCGGCGCGAACGGCATCGACGGTCCGCTCGGTGGCGAGCACTTCCGCCAGATTCCGTCCTTCCACGTACTGCATGGCGATGTAGAAGTAGCCGTCGGCGTCTCCCATATCGTAGATCTCGATCACGCGCGGATCGAGCTCGTGCATTTCCTTCTGGATAGCCGCACCGCGCCGCTCGGCTTCGAGCACCATCTGGTTCACCGAGTCGCCGCCGGACGGAACGAGCTTCAACGCCGCCCGCCGGTTCTCCACCGGGTCGATCGCCAGGTAGACCTCCGTCATGCTCTTGCCGAGCCTGCGGACGATTTCGTAACGCCCAACGCGGGATGGCGCGGTCATCCCATTACCCCTTTACCGCCCGGAAGACTGCCCAGATCAGCATCCCAATCAATAGGCCATAGGCCAGGAACGCCGCCCGTCCGGTCAGCAGCCGGGCTGGACTGCGCATACGCGTGATGGCGATGAGAGGCCTGGTGGCGTATTTTTTCCCAAATTCCGGCCCCGCAATGAACAGGGCAGTGGCATTGTCCTTGCCGCCGGCATCGTTGGCGGCGTCCACCAACTCGCAAGCCACCCGCCGCGCGTCACCTTCATAGCGCTCCACAATGGCGCGCACGTCGGCCGCGGTCACTTGATCGGTGAGCCCGTCGCTGCAGAGCAGAATCGCGGCGTCGGGTCGGAAGCGGCACTTGCGAATCTCAATGAACTCTTCATCGGCAGGGGTGCGAAGCTGCGAGCCCACATCTCGAAAAACTTCATTCCGCCGCGGGTGCCGCATGGCTTCCTCCTCGGTCAGCACGCCCGCCTCTTCGTCCTCACCCACCGGCGAATGGTCCGACGTCAGCTTGCGCATGGCGCCGTCCCACACTAGGTACAAGCGCGAATCGCCCACGTGGCCGATGGTGATCTGCCCGTCCTCTACCAGGGCCAGGGTGAGCACGCAGGCCATGCCGCGGTGATCCGCCTCCTGCTGCGCGAACTCGAAGATACGGTTGTTGGCGCGCGTGATGGCGGTGCGCACGCGTTGCTCTGCGTCGCCGTCGCCGGCAGCCAGGGTCTCTCGGATCTGCTCTACGGCGGTCTCGGCCGCCAGTTCACCGGCGGATTGGCCGCCCAATCCATCCACCACCAGGTACACGCCCCGCTCGGCATCGATCCAATAGCGGTCCTCGTTGCGCTCGCGCAGCAGGCCCGTGTCGGTGGCGCCGCCGGCGTTCATGGCTTGCGCTCCGATCCGCGGTGCGCCCAAATAAACAGCACCACGAAGGCGAGAAACAGAATGACGAAGGGCGTGTGCAGGTTATACAGTTCGCGCAAGCCTTACCTCCGGACAAACGAGAGCTTTACGACTTCGGCGACATTGATTTCGGCCCGGTCGGGCACCGTCTCTTCCACCCCTCGCGTGAGTTTACGGCCGTTGACCCAGGTCCCGTTGCGGCTCTTATCGATGATGGAAAATCCGCCGCTGGTCGGATGGCGGCGCAGTTGGAGATGTTCGCGCGAGACCTCTTCGTTGGCGTACAAGGGAAGGTCCACCCAAAGATCTTCCCCGCCGCGTCCGACACTGATGTCGTTCTGGGTCACGAAATAGGTTTGCGGCCCAGAGTCATCGTGGTAGCGTATTTCCGCGAACACTCTCTCCGAATTGGCGCGTGTGGCCTGACGGTCGCGGGCCACCCGCACCGAAGTCACCGACGGTTCGCGATCAATTAGAGTAGTCTTCGCGCCTCGGTATCCGGGCTGCTGGATGTCGTTCAACTCGGAGTGAATCTCCACGTCACCCGGTGGCACGGCGCCTTCGGTGTCGGCAAACAGTTCGATCCACCAGTCGTCCAGCGCGATCTTGCAGGCCTTCCGCGTACCGCCGCGGCGAAATAGAGGGTTCTTACGATTCCATTCCGCCATGCGCGCATTCAAGGCTCGTTTCGCGTCTTCTTTCATCAGCGCGGCGACCGGTATCAGCCGGGTGTAATCGTCGGGATGCAGGTAGACGCTGAACAGGCACGGCAGGAGAATGCTGTATCCCATTTCCAGCCGGCCCAATTCCATGTTACGGATGAGTTCGTCGATGATGGTTTGCCCGCTGATGCGGGCTGGCGCTCCGCTTTGTGGCATGCAAGTCCCCGGTGGCGAGCAGTCTTCCCGTGACGCCGGCTTCCCTCGCCTGAGTTGCCGCCGCCTGGACGCGGAACCGCAATGATAGACGGAAGAATAGGCCGCTGGTTTCAGAATCGGCGGATTAAAATTCGCTAAGTGCCAGCAGTCTTGCTGACAAACTGGCTGCCCCTGACCAGGAACCGCAGCGGTCGATCCGCGCATTCGCGGATTCCAATTCGGGGAGTTACCTCTACCTCGAACCGCCGCGACTCCGCAGGTTCCCTGACCACCAGCGCGCCGCGGGTCATGTCCACCCCATATTGTGCGCGCGTAATCGCCATCGCCAGCGTAAGCTTGCCGGGACCAGACGCCAGATCCGTAAGGCGCCGGGCTGCCGGACGCCGCCGTTGCATGATCTCGATCCCCGCCACCGGCTCCATTGCCCGGATCAGCACACACCCCGGCTTCTTGTCAGGCTCCGCAACGATGTTCAGACACTCATACATCCCATAGATGAAGTAGACATACGCGTGTCCCGGCGGCCCGAAGATCACCCGCGTCCGGTCCGTGACCCCACGAGCCGAGTGGGATGCCAAATCGTCCCCGCCCGGGTAAGCCTCTGTCTCCACAATGATTCCCGCCGTACGGCCATGTACTAGGACCTTACCCAGCAGGTCACGCGCGACTTCGACCGTAGGCCGCTCGTAGAACTCGCGCCGTAGAATGGGCCCGAACATCATCCTCCACCATTACAATAGAAATTCCTCCGATGCGCCTCTTTACGGCTCTCGATTTGCCCGCCGATGTCGTGGCGAACCTCAAGCAGCTTCTGGAAAAGCTGCGCCCCACCGTGCGCGTCAATTGGAGCCCTCCCGAGAACCTGCACATCACCACCAAATTCATCGGCGAATGGCCCGAAGATCGGCTCGCCGAGCTAGAGGCCGCGTTGTCCGGGCTGGAACCTCGAGAGGCCATTCCCGTCCACATCCGCAAAGTCGGTTTCTTCCCCAACCCGCACTCGCCGCGCGTCTTTTGGTCCGGCATCGAAGCGCCGGGCCTGGAATCATTAGCCGCGGCCACGGACCAGGCCACCGCCAACCTAGGCATCCCCGCCGAGACACGGCCCTTTTCTCCCCACCTAACGCTAGCCCGCATCAAGGAACGCCTGGATCTGCAACCGCTGCGGGAAACCATCGCCGCGCTGCCGTCACTCGACTTTGGCCAGTTCACCGTAGACCGCTTTTTCCTGTATCAAAGCAAACTCCGCCCCACTGGTTCTGTGTACACTAAGCTTGCGGAGTTTCCGTTCCGAAAAGCATGATGCCGCTTCTGGCCCTGTTGATCGCCTACCTGCTGGGCGCCATTCCGTTTGGATACCTGCTGGTGAAGTGGAAGACCGGGTCCGACGTGCGCACTACCGGCAGCGGCAACATTGGCGCCACCAACGTCTTGCGCACTACCGGTATGGTTGCCGGCGTGGTGACCCTGCTGCTCGATATCCTTAAAGGGTACGCTGCGGTGTGGATCGCCGATATCCTCACCGGCCATGATCCACTTTGGATGAGCGCCGCGGCGCTAGCGGTAATGGCGGGCCACGCATATCCGGTATTCCTGAAGTTTCAGGGCGGAAAAGCCGTGGCCAGCTTTGTGGGAGCGTTCTTTCGTCTGACGCCCCTCCCGCTTTTGGCGGTCCTGGTGGTGTTTGTCGTGGCAGTGGCGTGGACCCGGCACATCTCACTGGGTTCCATCCTGGCGGGCGGCACGTTTCCCTTGGCAGTCTGGCTGATCCTGCAGCCGCCGCTTCCTATCGTAGTGGCGGCCATCGCGGCTGGCATCTTCATCATCTACCGGCACGCGGGCAATATCCGCCGCTTGCAGGAAGGCACCGAACACGCGTTGACCCTCGGGGCCCGGCGGCCGTGAACTCGCTCGCGGTTATCGGGGCGGGAAGCTGGGGTACGGCCTTGGCGATCGCCCTCGCGCCGCGCTTTCCGCAAGTCCGGCTTTGGGTTTATGAACCAGACTTGGCGGAGCGGATGCGGCAGACCCGCGACAACGATGTGTACCTCCCGGGATGCAGCGTACCTACAAATGTAGAAATTACGAGTGACATCCGGGTCGCGCTAAAGTCACCAGACGTGGTTCTGAGCGTCGTACCTTCGCATTTGGTGCGGCAGATTTATGAGCAGATGCTTCCGTATCTGGAAGAAGCCGCTATATTTGTGAGCGCGACGAAGGGGTTGGAGACCGGGACTTTACTACGTCCATCGGAGATCATTCACCAAGTTGTTTCAGCGAGCTTCCGGCCCAAAGTCGCTGCTATGTCCGGACCTACCTTCGCCCGGGAAGTCGCCGCATTAAATCCTACCGCATTAGTAGTATCGTCCACCGAGAGCACTATCGCCGAGTGCATCCAGGCGAAATTCTCCACCCCGACCTTCCGCTTGTACACCAGCCCCGATCCCGTGAGCGTGGAAATCGGCGGATCTATTAAGAATGTAGTAGCTATCGGGGCGGGTGTGGTGTACGGACTGGGCCTAGGCCACAACACTCTCGCTGCCCTGATTACAAGAGGCTTAGCCGAAATAACTCGTTTGGCCGTCGCTTTGGGTGGCCAGGCCAAAACTCTTTCCGGTTTGGCGGGTTTAGGTGATTTGGTGCTCACGTGTACGGGTGAACTTAGCCGCAACCGGGCGGTGGGTCTGGAACTGGCCCGTGGGCGCAAGTTGGCGGAAATCACGGGATCCATGAGGATGGTCGCGGAAGGCATCAAAACGACCTCCGCCGCCATTGAATTGGCCCGGCGACATTCGGTTGAAATGCCGATCACCGAGCAGATGTACCAGATGATGCACTTCGGTCTACCGCCCAGGGAGGCGGTTCGGCGGCTCATGGAGCGGAACCTCCGCGGCGAATGAGCAGAGGCGAATAAGTCTTAATGTTACCGCAACCTGCCCGGCCGGAACGGGTTAAAGCAGATATGGGGGGTCTTGCGGCGGCCCTGGACTATGACGCCCAGTTGATGGTCCGGGTCAAAGAAGGTGACGGGGCGAGCTTCGCCGTTTTGCTGGAGAAGCACCGCTCCCCCGTAATTCACTTTCTCTACCGGATGGTTCAGAATCAGGCTGTCGCCGAGGAACTTGCCCAGGAAGTCTTCCTGCGCGTGTACCGCTCGCGCGGGACCTATGAGCCGACAGCAAAGTTTACGACTTGGCTCTTCCGAATCGCCACCCATCTCGCGCTAAACTCGCTGCGAGACGGTCGCAACGAACGGCTGCAGGACAGCCTGGACGGCGATTCCGGCGAACCGGTGGCGCGGCAATTGTCCGATAAACAGCCTTCGGCGGAGACCGCGATGGTGAACGAAGTCAAGGTGGAAGAGATCCGCCAGGCAGTGGCCGCCCTGCCCGAAAAGCAGCGGGCGGCGGTGTTGATGCACAAGTATCAGGAAATGGAATACTCGCAGATCGCGAAGATTTTGAACTGTTCCGAGTCGGCGGTGAAATCATTACTGTTTCGGGCTTACGAAACACTGCGAGCACGCCTGGCGCATATGGCGTAGTAGAACAAGAAGGTGGGTTATGAATTGTCCAATCGGGAGTGAAGAACAACTGGAACTGCTGCACGTGTATTGCGCTGGAGAGCGGAACACGCCAGAAACCGCGTCGCTGGCGAGGCATCTGGAAGTCTGCGCCGCGTGCCGCGAGTTGGTAGCCGGCCAGCAGGCCGTTTGGTCTGTCTTGGATGAGTGGAAACCGCCGGAGGCTTCCGCCGATTTCGACCGCAGGCTGTTTGCCCGGATTGAACAGGAAGTTTCGTTGTGGAATCGGCTGTTAGCGCCGTTCCGCCCGCTTTGGGTCCGCCTGACAATTCCCGTCGCCGCTGCCGCGACCGTGGCTATCATGGTCGGGCTAATCGTGGATCATCGCCCCGCCCAGCCGCCGCTTGGTCCCGTAGAACTGGCGCAGCCGGAACAGATCGAACACGCACTCGATGATATGCAGATGCTGCACGACTTCAACACGGCGACTCGCGCTGACGCAGCCAATACAAAGATGTAAGGTCGATGCTTCGCCGAATCCAAGTCGTCGGGATATTGCTGCTGGGAAGCTGGATACCCAGCTTTGCGGCCAATAAGCGCCAGCCCCCACCGCATCCGCCGCCTGCCGCCGCCGCGCCCCCCAAAGCCCCGCCGAAACTCGGTAATCCCGGAACAGTAGCGCAGCGCCTGTTGCAGATGAGCCCGGACGAGCGTGAGCGCGTCATTTCGAGGTTTCCACCAGAGCGGCAAGCCCAAATCCGTCAGCGACTCCAGAAATTAGACAGCCTGCCTAAGCAGCAACAGGACCGTGTTATCGAGCGCTACCAGACGTTTTCGAGTCTGCCTCCGGAAAAGCAGAATCTGGTCCGCCGTCAAATTCAGGCGTTCAATGCGCTACCGGACGATCGCCGCCGCGTCGTGGGCGCCGCCTTCCAAAGGCTTCGCCGAATGCCGGAAGCGGAAAGGCAGGAGCTCCTCGCCCGGCCGGGATTTAAGGTCCGTTTCACGCCTGAAGAGCACCAGATGCTTTCCGATCTTTCGGCGAATTGGCCTGCGCCGACAAACTGAAGCCGGGTCGGGTAGAGGCAGGCACGGATCAACCTTCGTTAGCATTCCGATGTTTTCCAAGGTAGGATTGTTTTCCCCCGAGAATTTTGGTAAGTTCTCATAACCATTCAGGTGGCTTTTCTCTGAAATGGCCTGAGAGTCCCCCAAACGACGGAGATGGAATGAAGAAGCGAGCACCCGCAACAGCACATGCGCCCACGGCCCACGGGAACGAGGCATACCGAAAGCAACTCCTCGACAAACGGACCGCGGTCATGTCCGCGCTGGGCATCAAGTTCGATACGCTGGCGCGCATGGGGCGCGTCAACGAAGAGGATCAGGCCCAACTTACCCACGACGAATTCATCTCGCTTCGCCTGAATAGCCTGGATTACGGACAGCTCCGCCTGGTGAACGAGGCGCTCGACCGCATGGACTCGGGTGACTATGGGATTTGTCTGCGCTGCGAAGAAGCCATTCCCGCAAAGCGCCTCAGCGCGCTGCCGTGGGCTCGCTACTGCGTGCCGTGCCAGGAACTGGCCGGCAAAGACATGTTAAATGAAATGCCAGACGCCCCGGGTCCCATGAGTGGCCTAAGAGAATAGACGCGGCGTGCGCAGTAACACCAAAAGGCCGGAACCCGCGTGAGCGGGACCCGGCCAGTCGATACCTTCCATTTACCGATTCAGTCTCCGACGCGCGAATCCTGGCCGGCCGGCACTTCGGAGGCAACGTGCGCGTCGAGCATCTTCTGCACTTCGGATTTGCCAACAGCGCCGACGCGCTGTTCCACTACCTGGCCGCCCTTGAATAACAGCAGCGTGGGAATGCCGCGGATGTTATAGCGCATGGCGGTGTCATTGTTGGAATCCACGTCCAGTTTTCCGACCTTTACCTTGCCGGCGTATTCCGTCGCGACCACATCAATGGTCGGCGCCATCTGCCGGCAGGGGCCGCACCATTCGGCCCAGAAGTCCACCAAAACAGGAACATCCGAGCGCAATACGTCCTGATCGAATCCCGAATCGGTGAAGTTTAACGTATTCTGACCTGCCATCTCGTCTCCTAAGCTATTAGAATCCCAAATGGGCCAAAAGATTCAGGGCCTCCCGAGAAGCTGTTGATACAGCAAGGAATACGCCCTTGCCGACCGCGCCCAGGAAAAATCCTTCTGCATCCCCCGGACCATGATACCCCTCCAACGTTCTGGATTGGAGTAGGCCATAGTTGCCTCCTGGATAGCCGCCAGGAGCGCCTGCCCGGAGAATTCCACAAACTTGAATCCCGTGCCCTCATCGATAGTATCATCCAGGCCGCCGGTGGCGCGGACCACCGGCACGGTACCATACCGCAAGCCATACATCTGGGTCAATCCGCAAGGTTCATATCGGCTGGGCATCAGAATCATATCCGCTCCCGCCTGGACACGGTGGGAGAGACTGCTGTCGAAGCCGATGTGCGCGACAATCCTCCCGGGATGCCCCGCAGCCAATCGACGGAAGGGGGCCTCGTCCTGCGGTTGCCCGGAACCGAGTACCACCAGATAACAACCCTTCGCCACGATCTCGGGGGCGGTCTCCGCGATCAGGTCCGTTCCCTTCTGCCGCGCGAACCGGGAAATGACGGCGATCAGCGGTGCATCGCGCGCTTCCGGCGGCAGGCCCAATTCGGCCAGCAAGTGTTCTTTGCAGATCCGTTTGCCGCACATATCTTCGGCAGAATAATGCGCCGGGATCAGCGGGTCAGTCTGCGGATTCCACTCGCGATAGTCCGCGCCGTTCAGTATGCCGCAGAGCACGTCTGCGCGCGCCCGCAACGCGCCATCCAGTCCAAAACCGAACTCCGGGGTCTGAATCTCGCGGGCATAGGTCGGGCTGACGGTATTCAGAGCGTCGGCGAACTCGATCCCGCCTTTGATATAACTCAACTTTCCGAAGAACTCCACCCCCTCCGGGCGGAAGACGGCCGGGTCAAGCGCTACATCGCCCATCGCGTTAGCAGGGAATAGCCCCTGGTATCCCAGGTTGTGGATGGTGAACAGCGTTTTCGTTCCCAGAAAAGTTGGATCGCCTGCGAAGGTGGTGTGTAGGTACGCCGGCACTATACCGGACTGCCAATCGTGACAATGGAAGATGTCGGTCCGAAAGAGAAAGCGGGCCACCACCAATGCGGCGCGCGCGAGTATCGCGAAGCGTATGTGATTGTCCCGGAAGTCCCCACCGGCATCGCCGTACAAATCCTTGCGCCCGAAGAGCGCTGGACAATCCACCAGGTAGAAGGGAAACTCTCCCTCTACCTGATGGATCGACGCATCGTAACGCGCCAGTCCAAGAAAAATCGGTAGAGGATCGTAGACGGGCCGCGTCCCGGCCAGGTCGATGAAACCGTAACGCGGAAGAACCACTGCTACTTCATCGCCGAGAGCACGCAGAGCGGAGGGAAGCGCTCCCACGACATCGGCCAGCCCGCCGGTCTTAGCCAGCGGCGCAGCCTCGGAAGAAACCATCAGGACGCGGGACACACGTCAGATTTTAGCAATCAATGTTCCCAATACCTGGCGAGCTCCTCAAAATCGATATTCCCGCCGGACAGAACCACACCTACTGAGCGGATGTCATCAGGCAGCTTGCGAAACAGAACGGCTGCCGCGGCCACTGCGCCGCTCGGCTCCACCAGGATCTTCATCCGCAACAGGAGAAACCTCACAGTCGCGCGGATCTCATCGTCGCTCACCAGCGCGATGCCTTCGACCAGCTTCTGTACAATCGGAAAGGTCAGCTCTCCCGGTTGCGGTGCGCGGAGACCGTCGGCGATCGTCTGGGGTTGAACTGTGATGCGCTCGCCGGCGCGCAGCGACAGGAACGTATCATTGGCGCCTTGGGGCTCTGCCCCGAAGATGCGGATCGTGGGATCGACATCCTTGGCTATGGTGGCGCAGCCCGAGAGCAAGCCGCCTCCGCCCACGGGTGTGATGAGGGCGTCCAGCGGACCGGTCTCTTCCAGTAGTTCCAGCGCCGCCGTCCCCTGTCCCGCTATGATCATCGGATGGTCGAAGGGCGGCGCGAGCGTGGCGCCGGTTTCCTGTTGGATGGCAGCGGCAATAGTCTCGCGACTCTCGGTGAATCGGTTGTAGGTGACGACGCGCGCGCCGTAGGAACGGGTGGACTCCATCTTGGAACGAGGCGCGTCCTCGGGCATAACGATGGTTGCCCGAGCACCGACGTGTCGCGCCGCAATCGCCGTGGCCTGTGCGTGGTTACCGGAAGAATAGGCCAGCACGCCGTGCGCAAGCGCCGCCTCGGGAAGAGAAAGGATCAGATTGGCCGCCCCGCGAATTTTGAAAGCGCCGCCGTTCTGGAGGTTTTCGCATTTGAAGAAGACTCGTTTGCCCGCCTCCGCATCGAAAGCGGCGGCGGTGAGCACGGGAGTCCGGCGCGCCAACGGACGGATCCGTTCGGCGGCGGCACGTATGTCCGAGGGTTGGATGGCCAGGGTCATGTTCGAGAGCCGCGGAGACGTGAGCCAAAGGCAGCGCTCCCTTTGGCCACGGCTCTGTAAGGCCAACGGCCTAACCTAGGGTTTTACACGCTCACACAGCGCGCCGCGCGGGTCGCCTGCCGAACCGGCTTCGGGGACCGAATGACCTAACCTGTTTCACGTGCGGAATGACAACCACGGGAGCCGCCGACTTCTGCTCACCAAGAATATCGGTCGGCACCTTGCGACGTTCCAACCTGGTATCCACGGCCCGCTCAATCCTGGCGATATCGGCGCGCTCGGCACGCGTGGCGAAAGTAGAAGCTTTTCCATGTGCTCCAGCCCGCCCCGTGCGGCCAATCCGGTGAATGAAGTCCTCCGGGACTTGCGGCAGATCGTAATTCACCACGTGCGCGATGCCTTCGACATGAATCCCGCGGGCGGCGATGTCAGTCGCCACGAGGACCCGATAATATCCCGTCTGGAACCCGCTCAGCGCCTGGCTGCGTTGGTTCTGACTGCGATCGCCGTGGATTACGGCGGTCTTTACGCCTTCCTGCGCGAGCCTCTTCGACAGCCGGTCGCTGCCGTGTTTCGTGCGCGTGAAGACCAGAAACGACCCGTGTTCGTCGCGTAGCATCCGAGCCAGGAGTCCCAGCTTGCGATCCTGCTCGACTTCATAAACATGCAGCGCCACCTTCTCGATGGGCTTGCTGATGGAGCCGACTTCAATGCGGACGGCGTTGCGGACGTGCGTCTCGACCAGATGTTTGACCGAACTCTCAATCGTCGCCGAGAAGAACAACGTTTGGCGGTCGGCAGGCATGGCGTCCATCAGCCTTTTGATTGTGGGAAGGAAACCCAGATCGAGCATCCGGTCAGCCTCGTCCAGAACCAGTATGCGTACGCCGCTAAAATTCACCAATTGGCGGCTGAGGAAATCGAACAAGCGGCCCGGCGTGGCGATCAGCACCTGTGCGCCCTTCCGAATGGAAGTCAATTGCGGGTTTTCGTTGAGCCCGCCGATTGCGATAGCGGTACGAACACCAGTTCCGACTGCCATCTTGGCGAAGGTCTCCTGGGTTTGGAGGGCAAGTTCGCGCGTGGGGCTGAGGATAACCGCGCGGATGCCGGACGACGACGGTTGTTTGCCGATCAGGCTACCGATCCTTTGGATGACGGGGAGGACAAACGCGAGCGTCTTGCCGGTGCCGGTTTGCGCCGTAGCGACGACGTCGCTTCCCGCGAGAGCGGGTTCGATGGCTTGGGCCTGGACCGGGGTTGGTTTGGTGTAGCCGTGTTTGAGTAGGTTGCTCCGGAGGGGAGCAGAGAGCGAGATTTCAGAAAAGTTGTTCATTCAATGTTTTTGAGGAGGAAGATCGACGAGCCAACTACCAACCGGTTAAAGTACGGCGGGACAGAGGGGGTTGCGGATAAAACTCCAGTAGGTCCGATTATACCGCACAATCATGCGGCACGCTGTAAATCTAAACAGGACTTATACGTCCGATATGGCCACTCCCGTGCTTGCCAGTGTGATGTCGGATCGGAAGGGAGTTCCATGGCGAAAGGCTTCGTTGCCATCACTGTCGAGCGGTGCAAAGGCTGCGCGTTCTGCGTCGAGTTCTGTCCCACTAAGGTTCTTGCTCTATCAACGGCTTTCAATTCCAAGGGTTATCACCCGCCCAACGTGGTAGCGCCGGAGAAATGCAGCGGCTGCGATCTATGCGGCATGTACTGCCCAGACTTCGCCATTTTCGGAGCGCGCTATGCACGCTGACCCAAAAGGAGTGCTCGCGGGTGTTCATTTTCTCGACGGTGACCATGCCTGTTGCGAGGGAACGCTCGCAGCTGGTGCGCGATTTTCCGCAGGTTATCCCATTACCCCATCTACCGAAGTGGTAGAACGCTTCGCATCGCGAATCCCCACCGTGGGCGGCATCTTCATTCAAATGGAGGACGAATTGGCGGCCTCCATTGCCATCCAAGGCGCGGTGTGGGGTGGGGCCAAGGCATTTACGGTAACTTCGGGACCCGGCTACTCGCTGATGATGGAGCATATCGGGTTCGCCGCTATGACGGAAACACCGTGCGTTTTCATCAACGTACAGCGGGGCGGTCCGTCCACGGGCCTTCCCACTCTGCCGGCGCAGGCGGACATGATGCAAGCGCGCTGGGGATCGCATGGCGATTACGGGATCATCGCTCTATGCCCCAACTCGCCGCAAGAGTGCTTCGATTTGACCGTGACGGCGTTCAACCTGGCCGAGGAGTTTCGCGTTCCAGTCATGATGATGCTCGACGAGTGTGTAGGTCACATGACCGAAAAGGTGACTATCCCACCGGCCGAGCAGATTGAGGTAACGCCGCGGAAGTTCACCAAGCTGCTGCCCAGCGAGTATCGTGTGTTCGCGCCCGCGTCGAACCAAGTGCCGGAGATGGTGCAGGCCGGGGAGGGCTACCGCTTCCACGTGACTGGCCTCACACATGATGAGCGCGGCTATCCCAGTATGAACGTTGAAACGCAAGATACCCTGGTGCGCCGGCTGCAGGACAAGTTGAAGCCGCTGGGCAACGGCCGGGCCCTGTTCGATGGGGAAGGTCTGGAGGGCGCGGAAGTGGTGGTGGTCTCCTACGGGATCACTTCGCGTGTGGCGCAGCGAGCGTTGCAAATGGCGCGGGAGAGCGGGGTGCGCGCGGGCAAGTTCCGACTCATCCAGGCCTGGCCTTTCCCCGAACAGCATATTCGCGATCTGGCAGGGCGCGTGAAAGCGTTTGTGGTGCCGGAGTTGAACCTGGGCCAGATGGTCCACGAAGTGGAACGCGCGGCCGCGGGGAAAGCCAAAGTGATCCCGGTGGGCCACGCCGGCGGCGGCGTGCACCAGCCCGAATCGATCCGGAAGGCTATTGTGGAGGCGGCGGCTTTATGAGTGAAATTTCGATGGAAATGCCGAACGAAGTGGAGTGCCTGATGGATATTCCGGAAGATGCGATCAACCCCGTGGAGCCGTTTCTCCGCATGGATCGTATTCCGCATATCTGGTGCGCCGGATGCGGCATCGGAACCACGGTCAACTGCTTCACCCGCGCGCTGCTGAATTCCAAGGCCGATTTGGATAAGGTCGCGATTGTTTCCGGCATTGGCTGCACCGGCCGCGTGGCCGGCTATGCCCGGCTCGATTCGTTCCACACTACGCACGGCCGCGCCATTCCGTTCGCAACGGGATTGAAACTCGCCAATCCGGAATTGCAGGTGGTGGTGTACTCGGGCGACGGCGATCTATTTGCCATCGGGGGAACCACTTCATCCACGCTGCCCGCCGCAACATGGACCTGAAAGTCATTTGCGTCAACAACATGATCTACGCCATGACCGGTGGCCAGACGGCTCCAACCACGCCGGGGCCTCATACGTTGCCCGTTGGACTACCTTCCACGTTGTGCAACTGGCGCGCTCCATGGAGGAGGTTTTCAAGAAGAAGGGTTTCTGTTTTATAGAGGTGCTTTCGCCCTGCCCCACTCTCTATCAGCGTCGCAACAAGATGGGCGACGGTCTGGAAACCATGAGGTATTACAAGAAGGCCAGCAAAATCCGCAATGGCGCGCCCACCAGCGAGTGCGGCTTGACTAAAGACGGCGAAATCGTGGTGGGTAAGTTTGTCGATCGCGATCGCCCGGACTATCTCGAACTACTGCGGTCGCAAATGGTGGAGACGCTGGGCGAGCGTTACGCGGACCCGGAGATTGCCTGTTGCGAAACGGAGGAAGTATGCAGTCTCTGACGGAGATTCGGATCGCGGGATTCGGCGGTCAGGGAGTGATCCTGGCGGCCGCGGTTATCGGTAAGGCGAAGGCTCTCTACCAGGGCGGCGGCTACGCCACCATGACTCAGAATTTCGGTCCCGAGGCGCGCGGCGGGTCCTGCAGCGCACAGGTGATTCTGGCGAACGAGCCGATCCTGTATCCCTATGTGACCCAACCGGACATTCTGGTGGTGATGTCGCAGGAAGCCTACACACGTTTCGCGCCCGAACTGAAACCCGGCGGTACTTTAATCGCGGAGCAGGACCTGGTTCACCTCGATGCCCGGTACTCGGGGGCGCGCGTCTTCGGCGTCCCTGCCACGCGTCTGGCAGAGGAACTCGGCCGCAAAGTGGTGTTGAACGTCGTGCTGGTCGGCTTCTTCGCCGGGGTGACCCAGCTGCTCAGCCCCGAAGCGTTGCGAAAAGCGGTTGCCGATTCCGTGCCGCCGGCGCTGCAGAAGCTAAACCTCCAGGCATTCGACAAGGGCTTTGAATACGGAACCCACACCATCGGCCGGCCTGCCGAAAACGGTGAGAGCGAAACGGTGATCTCAACGTTGGAAGTCAGCTAGAGCCTCCGGTACTGGCAAGTTTGACAGTGGTCGAGAGCGTCTGTTTTAATGAGACTGAAGTCTTCACACTCCTCAGTAGCTCAATGGTAGAGCATTCGGCTGTTAACCGAAGGGTTGTAGGTTCGAGTCCTACCTGAGGAGCCAACCTTTTCAAACACTTACAAGCAAGAAACTTCCAATAAACCCACCCAAAAACCAACAGTGTGGGGAGTTTTGTGGGGATGCTATTTCATAACCCTTAGTAAAACTAGCAAAACGTCTTCGCACTGAACGTACGCAATTGCCATACATCATCCGTCCCGCGGTTTTGGTAGCAGCGCTACTATTGCAACCCCGCAGTGTCAGGAGTAATCTCCGAAACAGAGGGACTATTTAATGAGATCTCTTGCACAGATTGCGTTGTGCTGCCTATTGGCCACAACCGGCGCCCAGGCCCAACGAGGCGGAGGCGGTGGTATGCGCGGCGGCGGCATGGGCGGAGGCATGCGCGGCGGTATGGGTGGAGGTATGCGCGGC
>DASZIV010000151.1:0-2867 GCA_035948775.1 Bryobacteraceae bacterium | reverse complement strand
TACGAGACCGTCGGCAAGCTGGCGGGCGTCAATGTGCTCTTCGATCCCGACTACACTTCACGCCGCGTCAAGATTGAGTTGAATAATGTGTCCCTTGAGGAAGCGCTCGAGATTATCGCGCTGGAATCCAAAACCTTCTGGCGGCCGGTGACGCCCAACACCATCTTCGTCGCCGCCGATAATCCCGCCAAGCGCAAGGATCTCGAGCAAAGCGTCATCAAGACCTTTTATCTGGCGAACCTTTCCCAGCCCACGGAATTGCAGGACGTCGTCAACGCCATGCGGCAGATCCTCGAAATCTCCCGCATTCAGCCCTTGCCTTCACAGGGCGCAATCGTGGTACGCGGCACCCCCGACCAGATCGCGCTGGCGCAAAAATTAATCGGCGATCTCGATAAGGCTAAGCCCGAAGTCATCGTCGACGTTGCCGTCCTGCAGATCAACCGTGACAAATCGAGGACCCTGGGCATTAATCCACCCACCAGCGCGACCGTGGCCTTGCAGAACAACCTCACAACTTCGACCAACACCACGACGACCCTCAATACCGGCGCGGGCAACACTGGAACCCTAAATTCGAGCACGGGCACGCCCAACCAGCTCAACTTGAACCAGCTCGCCAACCTGAACGCAACCGACTTCACCATCACCATTCCGGCGGCCACGGCCACCGCCCTGTTTAGCGATACCAGCACCAAGCTGCTTCAGAAGCCGCAAATCCGCGCAGTGGACGGCCAGAAGGCTTCCCTCAAGATCGGCGACCGCGTGCCAGTGGCAACCGGCTCTTTCCAGCCCGGCATCGGCGGCGTCGGCATCAACCCGCTGGTCAATACCCAATTTCAGTATCTTGATGTCGGCGTGAACATCGATATCACCCCCAAGGTCCACTCCAACGGTGAGGTAACCCTGAAGGTCGTCATGGATATTTCTTCCGTGACCGGCACCTCCAACATCGGCGGCATCAGCCAGCCGGTCATCGGACAGCGCAAGATCGAGCACGAAGTTCGACTGAAAGAAGGCGAAGTCAACATGCTCGGCGGCATGTTGGAGGACTCGCAGACCAAAGCCCTAACCGGCATTCCGGGACTCGGCCAGATTCCAATCTTGAAGTATCTCTTCGCGCAGTCGACCACCGACCACTCGGAAACTGAGACCGTATTCGTGCTGATTCCGCACATTGTGCGCGCCCATGAATACAACGACATGAACCAGCAGGCCCTTGACGTGGGCACGGCCAACGCGATTGCGCTACGCCGGGTCAGCCATCAGATGGCGCCCGCGACGCCCGGACAGGCCCCTGCAACCCCAGTTCCTGCAATCCCAGGACAAGCACCCGCTGCTCCAGCCCAGCCGCAAGGCGCACCGACGCAAGTTGCGCCGCCGACGGCTACGGCACCAACCGGACCGGCGGCCTTTAGCTTCGATCCGGCGAGCATCACCCAGGCCAAGGGTTCGACGTTTGCCGTAAACGTTTTGCTCTCGGGAGCCCAAAACGCGTTTTCCGTGCCTCTGCAGATCAGCTACGATCCGAAGATGCTGCAGGTCGTGAATGTTTCGAACGGAGGTTTCCTCTCGCATGATGGCCAGGCGGTAGCTCTGGTTCATCGCGACGATGACACCACAGGAACTTTGCAGATTACAGCGACACGGCCGCCCGGAGCCACCGGAATTTCCGGGCAGGGAACAGTCGTGACTTTGACTCTAGTGGCCAAAGCACCCGGTCAGTCCACGCTAACCATTGCCCGGGGAGGAGTACGCGACCCCGGCATGCAAGCAGCCCCAGCGGCCGGAGCCGCCGTCACGGTGACGATCCAATAGTGTCACCAAGACTCAATGGAAGACGGGCGTTCCTCGCCCGTCTCGACGGACGCGGTGGAACAAGGCGTACCTTATAGCCGCGAAGCGGCGTAAGAATGCAGCCCACGGCGCAAGCCGTGGGGGAGACGTGAAAAACAGACAGGCCCCTGCGGGGCGAAAGAGCAGTTCTCACCTGCGCCGCACCGTCCCGCCGGTGCTAATGCTTCGAATATGCAGTTAACCTTTGCAAGAAAAAATCTCGTGCGACAGATGCGTGGCTTCACGCTGATTGAGTTGATCGTGGCCACGGCCATTCTGGTCATCCTCACCAGCCTGGCGATCCCACTGGCGCGGGTCAGCATCAAGCGCGACAAGGAACACCAATTACGCCGCGATCTGTGGGATCTGCGCGACGCCATCGATCGCTACAAGGACGCCGCCGACACGGGCAAATTCCAGACCAAAGTGGGCTCGGAAAACTACCCTCCCGATCTGGACACGCTGGTCAAGGGCGTGGACGTGGGCGGCAAGAAATTAAAGTTTCTACGCAAGATTCCGATTGATCCCATGACCAATACCACCGAGTGGGGTATGCGCTCCATGCAGGACGATCCCGACTCCGACTCCTGGGGCGAGCAGAACGTTTTCGACGTGTATACAAAATCGCAGGACACGGGGCTCGACGGCACCAAGTACAAGGACTGGTAGATGGCAAGATCTCGCAAAAAGCGCAGCCGTGGCTTCACCTTGATTGAGATGCTGATCGTCATCAGCCTCATCACGATCCTTGTGTCGGTCGCGCTCCCGGCTTACAACCAATCCATCTGGCGGGCAAGAGAATCGGTGCTCAAGCAGAATCTTTTTGCCATCCGCTCCGTCATCTCGCAATACACGCTGGATAAACAGAAAGCTCCGCAGTCTCTCGAAGACTTGGTCAGCGCTGGTTACTTCAAACAAATCCCCAACGACCCCATGACCAGCCGCAACGATACCTGGACCGTCGAAGAAGAAACCGACACCATCATGACCGCAGACCAGCAGGAACCCGGAATCTACGACGTCCACAGCGG
>DASZIV010000150.1:0-56860 GCA_035948775.1 Bryobacteraceae bacterium | reverse complement strand
GTGCTGTCCTTGAGAAAGAACAGCATGGATTCGGTTCCCAGGCTGTACCGGTCCCAGTAGCTCTCGATCAGCTGCTGATGCCGGTTGCCGTTGGCAGGGCTCCCGGCCAGCGCCCTGGATGCGCGATCCCGGGCGTGGTCTTCGGAGTACACCGCCACGTCGAAGCCGTTGAGATCGGAGGTGATACTGTCGCGGGAGGCGAAGCCGAAACACCGCAGCAGATATAGTGTGGAAATCTCAATGCCCACGGGGTCCCGCGTGGGGTCCAGGCGGGCCAGGCTGGCGAACTCCGTCTCCTGCTCGCGTGTTCCCGCACAGCAGTCAGGCGCCACCACTTCCAGCTCGCCTTCGCGCTTGCCGCGGTAAAACGCGCGATACACCGGCAGAAGGCCGGCAAAACAGCACGCCAGAATGTTGTTGATGCGCTCCAGGCTCTTGTGGATGGCAGGCAGCAGCAGGTGATTGATCAGCACCAGTTTTTCGGTCATTACATGCAGCGACACCTTGGCCGCAAAGGCGCTGTCGGCAGGCAGGCGGAGCAACGTGGTTTGCAGGCGGCTGCGCGTCTGCGGCGTTTTAAAAAAGGTGCCGCTGATGACATGGCTGACAATCGGCCGTTTCTGCACGTACTCGAATTCGCCGATTAAATCGCCCTTGCACAACACGATGGGGTGGCAGTGGGCAAATTCGTTGAGCTTGGAAACGGGGCTGGGGCTTTCGCCGATCCGCATCAGGGCCCTGGTAAATGCCTTGGGGTCCACCGCCAGCTCGCGCGAAAATGCCACCGAAGCGTTGCCCGACAGCAGCACATAGAGTTGTGCCGGGTCGCCATGCGCCAGAATCGGGGCCCACGAAGGAACCACTAGCCGGTCGATGCGGGAGTGGCCCTCTGCCCGCAATCCTTCGAGCACTTTGCGGATGAAGCGGTCCTGCCGGTCCAGTTTGGGCAAGCTCCGAAGCAGCTGCTCAATAGGGACCGATTCTTCGCTAAACATGGCTCGGATTCAAGCAGGGCACTGGCGCCCTCTGCAATCGATAGTAAAGGAACTGGGGCATCCCCGCATCCTGCCACTCACCGGGCGCCGATGGAGCAAGACGCTGCCGGCACACGAACCCGGCGCGCTCGAAAGCCGCCTCCAGTTCCGTCGTGGGATGCAGGAAAAGCGTAAGTTCGGGACAATCGGCGCTGAGCGTGTAGCGGTATTCGTTGCCGCCAGCCGGCACACAACTGGTCCAGGCGCGCGAGAAGAATGGGAACGTGTCCGGATGAAGATCGGAAACCACCAGGCTGCCACCCGGTTTCAGCTGCGTCTCGAGCGCGCGGAGAACCGTATCGATGCGAGGAAAACAGTGCAGCACCAAGTTGCACACCACGGCATCGAACGATTCGGGTATGGGAAGAACCTTCGTCAGGTCCGTCAGGTTCGCCTTGATATAACGGATGCCCCGCGGCTCCTGGGTTTCGTAGCCCTGCGCCACATCCAACAGGCGCGAGAAATCGACGCCCGTCACGGTGCAGCCGGCGTCCGCCAGCATCCGCGCAAATGTGCCTTCGCCACAGCCCGCGTCCAGGATTTCGAGGCCTTTGGAATCCCCGAGCAGCGAAAGCACCAGCGGAAACACCTGCAACCGGCGATTCTTATCCTCACGGAGGTGCTGCGCCCACCAGCCGGCGGCTCGGTCCCACATGTCTTGCAGGTACGTGTCCGGAACGCAGATCGTTTCTAACGGCGTTTGTGCCGGGAAGGAATCCATAACGCCGCCAGGGGCAAGCGCCTCGATTGTATCAGTCATACGGCACCCGTCCGACCCTCAGTGTGCCAGCCAGTGGGGGACGGCACTACCCATGCGGGACCTCCCCCGAAATATCCCTCCTTCGGGCACGGAGAACCCGAGGCCATGCTAGCGGTGCAGAAACTCATATAGAATGCAACGAGTAGCTGAGGTTCATGCGGAACTCGATGCGATCAGCCGGGTCCCTCGTCGTAGCTCTCCTGTGCTGCGCAATTCTCGCTACCCCGCAGGTGCCCCCCGCGCAATACCCAGGTCAGTATCCGCCCGGGCAGTATCCACCGGGGCAATACCCACCGGGACAGTACCCGCCTAACACAGCGCCCAACACGTATCCGCTGCCGGGCCGCGTCCCCGTGGGAATCAACGTGCCGGAGATCAAGCTTCCCAAGCGGCCATCGAAAGACAAGAAATCCGATTCCACCGACGGGCTGCAGATTACGCTGGCCTCGGCCGATGGCACACTCCGCAAATTGAGCGAGAAGGACCTGTACCTGGAGGCCGTTTCGAAACGCGTGCTGCGCTTCCGTCTGCTGGCGAAGACCCGATTCCAGAACAGTAAAGGGGAGCCGGTTCGCGACTCTCTGCTCCATCCCGGCGATCAGCTTTCGATCGAAGTAAACACCGACGACCCGGAGACGGCGCTGCGTGTGGTTCTGGTGCGCGGCGCAAAACCGGTCGAGCGCGACGCCGCCGAGCGGCCCGTCGACGAAGCGGCCGTGCGCACGCCTGTGGAGGGAGACTTCAGCAAGCCACATACCGTGACGGCACAGGGACCCTCCCCTGCAGCCACAGACTCGTCCGCCGCCAACGACGCCTCCACCGAACCGGCTGCAGCGCCAAACCGTACTGCCACCGCTTCCGACGACCAGATCGTGCGCAATGCCCGCGAAGCCGCGGCCTCGCTTACCGCCAGCCTGCCGGATTTTCTGGTGGAGCAGGACACCACGCGCTATTTCAGCATCGGATTTCCGGCCACCTGGCAGACCATCGACACCGTCACTGCCGACGTTGCCTCCGTGGGTGGCAGCGAGCAGTACCGCAATGTTCGGATCAACGGAGTGCCCGATGATCGGCCTGTTGAGCGCACTGGAGCCTGGTCCACCGGTGAATTTGTCTCCACTCTGCAGGATGTTCTGAGTGCGTCTACCAATGCCGCATTCCATCGCCGCGGCGCGGATCGTGTCGCAGGCCGTACGGCCCTGGTCTTCGATTTCACGGTGGGCCAAGCCAATTCGCACTGGGTGCTGGTGGGCCCCGACCAACGCCGCTTTAACCCGGCTTATGAAGGCGCCGTCTGGATCGACCAGGAGACCGGCCGTGTACTCCGGATCGAGCAGCGCACCACCGCGCTCCCGCCAGATTTCCCGCTGAAGCGGGCCGAATCGACTCTGGAGTACGCCTTCGTGCGCATTGGAGACAGTACATTTCTGTTGCCGTCGGTCAGCGAAAACATCGGTTGCATGAGCGGCAGTGGGGCGTGCACCCGCAACGCCATAACGTTCCGCAATTACCGCAAGTTCTCTACGGATTCCAACGTCAAGTTCGACAAGTTCCGCGCCGCACTGTGACGATGAGAGTCTTCGCCACTCTTTTGTTATCGGCGCTGGCGCTCTGGTCTGCGGGACGCGAAGTGGCGATTACCATCGACGACCTTCCGCGCGGCGGCGATGGCGGTCCTCGCGATCTTGCCGGTGTGCGCGCCATGACCAGGCGACTGCTGAAACCATTCCAGGAACAGAAGATTCCGCTGATCGGCTTTGTGAATGAAGGCCGCCCGGTAGAGTTCGGGCCCGAAGGGTTGCGTCAAATTCTGGATCTTTGGCTCGATGCTGGCGCCGATTTGGGAAATCATTCCTACTCGCATCTCAATATCAATCAGGTGCCGCTCGAGCAATACACCGCCGATATCGTCAAGGGCGAGCCGATTCTGCGGGCCGCGCTTGCGGCGCACGGCAAGAAACTGGAATTCTATCGGCATCCGTTTCTGTTTACAGGCCCAACCGCGGAGGTCAAGCGAGGAATCGAGCAGTTCCTCGACCAACACGCCTATCGCGTCGCGCCAGTGACGTTTGACGATAGTGACTACGAATACGCGGCGCTCTACACGAAGGCGGAATTCCGCGATCGTGTGAAACGGGAATATGTACCGTACATGGAGTCCATCGTTTCGTTTTTCGAGCAGCGGTCTGTAGAGGTGGTCGGGAGGGAGTTTCCGCAGATCCTGCTGATTCACGCAAGTCAGCTCAATGCAGACTTCATGCCTGACTTGCTCGCGATGTTCCGGCGTCGCGGCTATACGTTCATTTCGTTGAGTCAGGCTTTGGCTGACAAAGCGTACACATTGCCAGAGGAATACGTGGGACGTGGCGGGTTCTCATGGATCCATCGTTGGTCCAAGACCAAAGGAATGACCCCGCGTGGGGAGCCCGATCCACCACGATGGGTGCAGGACGCCTACACCGCGGCTTCGAGGTAGCGGAGGATGACCCTGACTCGGCAAGTCAGTGCCTGAGTCATACGCAGACCAGCCGCCGCGGACTGCAGTATAGTAGGCTCCATGGCGAAGTACAGCTTCCAGGTGAACGGCCGCGCCGTCACCGTCGATTCCTGGGATCCTGGCCAGCCGCTGCTGTATGTTCTGCGCAACGCGCTCGGCCTGCATGGTCCGAAATTCGGCTGCGGGCTCTCTCAGTGCGGCGCATGCACGGTGCTGCTCGATGGAAAAGCCACGCGCTCTTGCGTGACGCCGGTTAAGCAGGCGGCCAACCGCGCCGTCACCACGCTGGAAGGGCTGGGAACTCCCGAGAAACCCGATGCGGTGCAGGCCGCCTTCATCGCCGAACAAGCGGCCCAGTGCGGCTATTGCACCAACGGCATGATCATGACCGCGCGCGCATTGCTGAACCAGACGCCGCATCCCACGCTGGAACAAGTGAAGCAGGGATTAGCAGGCAATCTCTGCCGGTGCGGCACCCACACACGAATCTTGAGCGCCGTCATGCGCGCGGCCAAAGCTTAAGGAGGCTCGCTATGAAAACTGCATCTTCCCTTTCCCGGCGCGATCTGCTGAAGAGCGGCGGCGCGCTCGTGGTGAGCTTCAGTTTTACGGGGTTCGCCCGGAAGGCCGCGGCGCAAGCTCCCGGCAAGCCGCTCGATCCGCGCGACGTCGATAGCTTCCTCGCGGTGCACGAAGATGGCTCGGTCACCGTCTACACCGGCAAAGTCGATGTTGGCACGGGCCTGCGCATCGCTGTGCGCCAGATGGCCTCCGAGGAACTAGGCGTTCCGGTGGGGCGCATCGCGCTGGTGGAAGGCGATACCGGGCTCACGCCGGACCAGGGCGGAACGGGCGGCAGCACGGGACTGACGCGCGGCGGCACGGAAGTGCGTCAGGCTGCAGCCACGGCACGCCAGGCACTGCTGAAACTTGGCTCCGCGAAACTGGGGCGGCCGGAAGCGGAGCTCACTATCGCGGACGCCGAAGTGCGGCCTATGGCCGGCGGGTCGGGAGTCGGTATCGGCGCTCTCATCGGTGGACGGCAGTTCGATCTCAAGGTCGACCCCAAGGCTCCGCTGCGAGATCCGTCCCGCTATGCGGTAGTCGGCAAGCCGTTGCTGCGTCCAGACCTACCTAACAAGTGCACGGCGCGCCACACCTATCTGCAGGACTTCACGTTGCCCGGCATGTTGCATGGCCGCGTGATCCGTCCTCCTGCGATCGGGGCGAAGCTGCTCTCCGTGGACGAAACGTCGATTCGTGACATCCCCGACACGCGTGTCGTTCGGCAGGAGAATTTCCTGGGCGTCGTTGCCAAGGACGAATGGGCGGCAGTGCGCGCCGCCCGCGAACTCAAGGCCACCTGGAGCGACTGGCAGGGGCTGCCGGGAAACGGCGGGTTGGAGCGCTACCTCCGGGAGGGCGAGGTCGATCGCGATCAGACTCTGGTGAATCAAGGCGACTCCGCGGCGGCAATGGCTTCCGCAGCCAGGCAACTGTCGGCCACTTATTTCTGGCCCTGTCAGAGCCACGCTTCACTGGGCCCTTCCTGCGCGGTTGCGGATCTCCGCGCCGACGGCCTCACAGTATGGACCGCTTCGCAAAGCACTCACGGTATGCGCGGCGGCCTGTCGAAGATCCTGGGGGTTCCCGAAGCCAAGGTGCGCGTGGTGTATATGGATGGCGCCGGGTCCTACGGGGGGAACGGAAACGACGATGCCGCGGCCGATGCGGCACTGCTTTCGAAAGCCGTGGGGCAACCCGTGCGCGTGCAGTGGATGCGCCAGGATGAGCACGGATGGGACCCCAAAGGCCCGCAGCAACTGCTGGATGTGCGCGCGGGGCTCGACGCCGAAGGCCGCATCGCGGCGTGGGAGACCCAGATGTGGCTGCCAACCACTGTCCCGGGAAGCCGGCCTTACCTCGGAATCGACGCCGCCGGCATCCCGCAGCCGCAGGGCCAGGGAGCCGGGCAGCTATCGCAAAATGGCGACCCGCCGTACCACGCGCCGCATATGAAGGTGGTCGTGCACTGGCTGAAGCAAACGCCGTTGCGACCCTCGAATCTGCGCGCGCCGGGGAAGGTGGCCAACGTGTTCGCGGTGGAAAGCTTCACTGACGAACTCGCGTCTGCGGCAGCGGTCGATGCTCTGGAGTTCCGCGAGCGCGGCATGACCGATCCACGCGCTCTCGAAGTGCTCCGCAGGGCGGCCCGCATGATCGGCTGGCAGGCGCGTCCGTCGCCCAATCCCAACGCCGCGCAAGCCGGGCTGCTCACAGGCCGCGGCCTGGCCTATGTGCGCTACAAGCAGGCCGAGAACTACGTGGCCATCGCCATGGAAGTGGCGGTGGAGCGCGCCACCGGCAAGATCAACGTGCGGCGGGTGACGTGCGCGCACGATTGCGGGCTGGTGGTGAACCCCAATGCGCTGCGCAACCAGATCGAGGGCTGCATCGTGCAAACGCTCAGCCGCACGCTGCACGAAGAAGTGAAGTTCGACGCCTCCCGCGTCACCAGCGTGGATTGGGCCAGCTATCCGATCCTGCGATTCCCGGAAGTGCCGGCCATTGAAGTCGAATTGATCGACCATCCGGAACTGCCGCTGCTGGGCGCGGGCGAAGCGGCTACGGCTCCGGTGGCCGCCGCGCTGGGCAACGCGATCTTCGATGCCACCGGGGCGCGGCTGCGAACTGTGCCGTTTACGGTTGAGCGGGTACAGACGGCGCTCCGCAAGGGTTAGGAACTATGGCGAATCAAGCGGCGATCGGCTTCGTGGGCTTCGGCGAAGCCGCTTTTCATCTAACCCGCGGGTTGCGGGAAGCAGGCCTCCAGGACTTCGTTGCGTACGACATCCACACGCACACGGCTGGACGCGGGGAAAAGATCCGAAAGCGCGCGCAGGAAAACGAAGTGCGACTGCTCGAGTCGAATGCCGAACTGGCGGCGGCGAGCGAGTGGATCTGGTCCACCGTCACTTCCGATCAAGCTGCCGTGGCCGCGGGGCAAACGGCGCCGCACTTGCTGCCGCGGCACATCTACGCCGACTTTAACTCGGTGTCACCCGCGGTAAAGCAGGCGATCGCGCGAACCATAACGGCCACGGGCGCGCGCTTCGTGGAGATCGCCATGATGGCGCCAGTGCCGCCTTACAACCACCGCGTGCCGATCTTAGCGGGAGGCCCGGACGCTCCTCGATTCCGTGAGCGTTTCACGCCGTTTGGCATGCGCATCGAAATCGCATCGCACGAAGTTGGTACGGCCGCGGCCACCAAGATGTTCCGCAGCATCATGGTGAAAGGCATGGAGGCGCTGATCACCGAGTGTGTGCTGGGCGCGGGGCGCTATGGCGCCGAGCAGGGGGTGTTTCGGTCGCTCGCGGAGAGCTACCCGGGCATCGACTGGCCGGCCATGGCCGACTATATGATCGGCCGCTTGGTAGAGCACGGCGAACGGCGCGCGAGGGAGATGGAGGAGGTCGCCGAGACCCTGGAATCCATCGGCATCGAGCCCATCATGGCCGCAGCCACGGCGCGGAGGATGGACTGGAGCGCCCAGATCGGGCTGAAGAAGTACTTTGCGGGCGAGCCGCCCAAGGGATATCGGGATTTCCTCGAAGCCGTAGCAGAGATCGAAAGCGCTGCGCCGGTGGCCAAGCCTAGTCGAAACGCCTGAGGCCCCACAGGAACCCTTTACTGCTTTTTCAGGTGAGCGCTATCCTTCTCGTTTTCGGTACAGACGCTTTCAAATATGTCGGCATCGGCCAGCAGATCATGCGGCACCTTGATAGTGAACGGCTTGGTGTACATCTTGGGATCGTCGAAGGTCATTTCTAAATCCAGGTGTCCGAAGTCGCGCCGGTGAAGGCGTTCCGTGACGCGCAAAGCCTCGCTGTGCGGGTGGCCGTAGAGATCCAACGCGGTTTTGTCGTTGAACCCGGCGGTCTCCACCACCAGCGTGTCGCCCTCCCAATGCCCAGCCGAGTAACCCAGGTAAGACGGAAAGTCGAACTCCTTGGGAAGCCTGCGGCCATCGGTGTAGATTTGGCGGGGCAGGTTGTCGACCTCATACAAGAAAACGGTTAGCCGGGGTGACTGCACAATCTTAAACGGCTCGGAGAGGAGATCGTTGAGTGGCATCCCGGCGATGTCGGAGCAAACCTTCGTAGGATCCACGGAGCCGCGAGCGCGCATCAGAGCCTGAGTCTCGGGCCGCATCGGGGTTTGGTCGGGCTTGAAGTCCAGCAGAATATTGAAAGCGTACCTGTGTTGAGTGCCGATCTCCATTCCCGGCACGTCCACCTGAAGGGCATCGTCGATTGCCTTTCCGTACAGCCGTTTCATTTCCGCGACGGTCGAGATTTCATGCATCCAGACGCCGGAAAGATCCGGCTTTCCGTCGGCGGCGCGCGGCACCGGGGCGGTGAGGTTGGGTTTCCCGTCGCGCGTGCGGGGCGTTCCCGGCGTGGGAAAATTCAGCCATTGCGCGTACGCCGCTGCGGAGAAGAACGCGAGTAAGATAAACAACCTTCGATGCTGCATCTCCAACCTCCGGGATCTCAATCCTACGTTAGCCAGCGGGAAGGAAGCAAGGAATTTTGCGGTAGGCGGCCACGTCGACGGCGCCGCCACCGCATAATGAAAGAGTCGCGATGACACCCACAAACCAGCTATCCATTGAGAGCCGCGGTGCGCGTGCGATTCGGGAGGTTTTCGCTTCGGGACGGCCTCTGGCATACATACGGTCTTCCGAGGAGCAGCGCGTCGCGCGCTTGTTGGGTGGCTTGGGGCTGCCGGTGTGGACGTGGCGCCTTACCGAAGGAATGCGGCGCAACGACGCAGCGGCAGAGGCCGGAACCCGGGAGGCCCGCGCGGCCCTGGATTTCATCATTGACCATCCCGGCGAGGCGATCTTTCACCTGCAGGACTTTCACGAGCCGTTGCGTGATTCGGCCGAGGTCCGCCGGCGGCTGCGGGATGTCTACCAGAGTTGCCTCCATCGGCGAAAGTTCGTGGTAATCACTTCCCCGGTCCGCTTCATTCCGGAGGAGGTTGCGCGCAGTATAGCGTTTCTGGAACTGCGGCCGCCCGACAAGGTCGAGCTGCGGGAGTTTCTAAGGGAGATCATTCCGTCGGCCGGCGGCGATGCGGCGGAAACGCTTATCGATGAGACGGCAGGGGCGCTCCAGGGATTGACGCTCGATGAAGCGGGATATGCGGTGCAGAGGGCCTTATCGGCGGGGCACAAGCTGGGAGTCGATGCCCTGCCGGCGCTGCTGGAAGAGAAAAAGCTCCTGGTGAACCGCAGCGGGTTCATCGAGTTCATCGCCGAAAGCACGGGCCTGGGCGAAGTCGGCGGACTGCAAGGCCTCAAGACGTGGCTCATGGAGCGGCGCCAGTTGTTCCAAATGCGCGATCAGCTGACCACCGAGATTGTTCCCAAAGGCGTGCTCATTATGGGAATACCGGGCTGCGGTAAGAGCCTTTCGGTGAAGGCCATCGCGGCGTATCTGAAGCTTCCGCTCTACCGGCTGGACATGATCGAAATCTTTTCCGGCCGGCATGGCAAACCCGAAGGCGTGTTTGTGGAGGCCTGCCGCATGATGGAGGACATGGCGCCCGCGGTGCTCTGGTTTGACGAGATCGAGATGGGTATCACGTCAACCGAAACGAGTGGCGAGCAGGGCCGGATCTTCGCGTTCTTCCTGACCTGGATGCAGGAGAAAACGCGCGGCCTTTTCGTGGCCGCCACTGCCAATAGGATCGATCTGCTTCCCGCCGAGATGATCCGCAAGGGCCGCTTCGACGAGGTGTTTTTCGTAGACATGCCGGCCCCCCAGGAGCAGATCCAGATCTTTGAGATTCACCTGAAGCGGCGCGGTGTGGACGCGGGGCGGTTCGATCTCGTGCAGCTGCTCCAGTTCACGTCTGGCTGGACTGGCGCGGAAATCGAGCAATGCGTCATCTCGGCGGTAACCAGGGCACGCATCGAGGAACGAGAGGTGACGCAACAGGATCTGATCGAGATCGCGGCGAAGCTCATACCGTTATCGCGGACGATGAAAGAGCAGATCGCCCACATTCGTAGTTGGGCATTTGAGCGCGCCATCCGGGCATCGCCAGTGCAGCGACCGTAACCCTCGATTGGGGTAGGCCCGGGCTGTTTTGGCATGCTCCGGAACATAATGTTCCCGAACGCCCCTAAGCCATTTGCTATCAACACTGTTTTCGCTCGCCGGGAACATATATCCCGAATGCCCTCTTACCCGAGGGGTTTGCGGAAAATGAACAGTGTGAGGGAGGGGGCCGGCGGATGAAGTTCGCTAACACGGTTTCACAATAACTGAGGCCGTTTACCTGCCCCGAACCGCTCTGAACCTCGCTTCCACATATTGCGAATGATTGCACTGGGGCGCGATTCTGGCCGATATGTGTGGCGATACCGGAAAGTACTTGGGGGAGCGGTCGTCGTCCTAGAGAGGAGTCCGAGAAACGTCAGAACGGGTGTCGTGGGCATGGAGTCTCAATTCTTCTATTGCGATAGAATGAGGTGGGAACGACGAGGCGACTACGGTGCAGCCAATACGACTGATTGTCAAGGATCAGGACATCCTTGGGGGTACCCCGGTCTTCCGCGGTACGCGCGTCCCTTTTCAGGCCTTGCTAGACTACCTCGAAGGCGGGCAGACTCTTAACGAGTTTTTGGATGATTTTCCAACAGTAACGAAGGACGAGGCAGTCGCAGCACTTGAACTGGCGAAATCACTCCTTGTCGGTCAGTTGAGATGAGGGTGCTGCTGGACGAGTGTATTCCACGCAAGCTCAAAAACGAAATCCCGGACCATGAATGCCAAACCGTGCCCGAAGCAGGCTTGGCTGGATTAAAGAATGGACTCCTGCTGTCGCTAGCCGAGGCCGCCGGGTTTGATCTTCCTTACGATGGATAAAGGTCTTCAATACCAGCAGGACTTGCGCGGCCGCAGCATCGCGATTTTGATCGTCCGCGCCAGATCGAACCGCTTGGTAGACCTGTTGCCGCACCTAGAGTTGTGTCGATCGATCATGAGATCTATCCAGCCTGGCGAAGTAGTTCGGGTCGGCGATTAGCGATCGCATCGTCCAGGTATTGCAGCTTAGTCGCGCCCACGATGGGTGCGGTGATGCCGGGCTGCTGCAAGACCCACGCCAGCGCCACTTGCGCGTTGTTCACACCGCGCTTGCGGGCGATCTCGCTCACCCGATCGACAATCGCGAAGTCGGGTTTGCGGAACCTCTCAGTATGGCATGTCCGTTTTCATCAACTCTGTCCCAAAAGCGGACGCCGCGGAGGGCGCGGGCTGGTGTCTATCTTGCTCAGGGGGCACGTGGTTTGGCGATGGATGCCGGCATGCAAACGGGAACAAGCACCGCTCGCTCTGGTCACGGCTCGGCGGCAACCCGGGTTGCGGTATGAATAGATGGATACATGAAGCCCGCTGATTCCGCGACTCCGCGGCTGCTGATGGCCGACGATCAACCCGACGTTCTGGAGGCGCTCCGGTTTCTGGCGAAGGGTGAAGGATACCAGACCGAGGGCGTGCAATCGCCGGCGGCCGTGCTGGACGCGGTGGAGAGCCGGGACTTCGACGCCATCGTGATCGACCTGAATTACACCCGCGACACTACGTCGGGCCAGGAAGGACTGGATCTGCTGACGCGCATCCACGCCATGGACTCGACGCTGCCGGTGATCGTGATGACGGCGTGGGGCTCTGTTGAACTGGCGGTGGAAGCCATGCGGCGCGGGGCTCGCGATTTCATTCAGAAGCCCTGGGACAACGCGCGCGTTTCGGCGATTCTGAAGACCCAGATTGAGTTGGGGCGCGCACTGCGCACCGGCCAGCGCCTGGAAGCCGAGAACCAGACGCTGCGCGCGCAACGGTTCCCGCAACTGGTGGCGCAATCCATGGCCATGCGTCCCGTGCTCGATGTGATTTCGCGCGTGGGGCCTTCGGATGCCAACGTTCTGATCACCGGCGAAAACGGCACCGGCAAGGGGCTGGTGGCGCAGACGCTGCACTCGGCTTCGCTGCGCTCGGCGCGTCCGCTGGTGACGGTGAACACGGGCGGTCTGGCGGAGGGTATTTTCGAAAGCGAATTGTTCGGTCACGTAAAGGGGGCGTTCACGGACGCGAAGGTGGACCGGGTGGGGCGCTTCGAGATGGCCGACGGCGGAACTCTGTTCCTGGACGAAATCGCCAACATCACGCAGAACCTGCAGGCTAAGCTGCTAAGGGCCCTGGAGACCGGCGAGTTCGAACGGGTCGGATCATCCAAACCGCGGAAGGTGGACGTGCGGATCTTCTCGGCCACGAATGCCGACCTGGGCGTGGAGGTCGTGGAAGGCCGCTTCCGCCAGGATTTGCAGTTCCGCTTGAACACCATCGAGATCCGGCTGCCTCCGCTGCGCGACCGGCGCGAGGACATTCCGCTGCTGGCGGCGCATTTTCTGCGGCAGCACGCGGCGCACTACCGCAGGCAGTTCACCGAATTCGACGAGGGCGCCGTCAAAGCGCTGCTGGCCCACACCTGGCCGGGGAATGTGCGAGAGCTGGATCACGCGGTGGAGCGCGCCGTGCTGATGGCCCAGGGGGATACCATCCGCGCGGTGGACCTGGGTTTGCGGTCCGGCCGCGAGGGCCCTCCGCGCATCGAGGAGATGAGCCTGGAAGAAGTAGAGGCGCTGCTCATCAAGAAAGCCCTGGCCAGGTTTCACGGCAATGTCAGTCATGCCGCCAACGCACTGGGCCTGAGCCGCAGCGCCCTCTATCGCCGCTTGCAACGATACGGATTGTGATGGCGCCGCAGAGCAAAAGGCGCCGCATCAGCTACGAAGGGCGGGTGGTGCTGTTGGCCTTTCTGGCGGGGCTGCCCGGCTCGGTAGTGGCACTGGCGTTTCTGTGGGGCAGCGAGCACACATCGCGCGTCCAGTGGACGCTCACGGTGGTGATCGTGCTGGCCTGGCTGGGTTTCACCATGGCGCTGCGCGATCGCGTGGTGTTTCCGCTGCAGACCTTATCTAACTTACTGGCGGCCCTGCGCGAGGGGGATTTCTCGGTGCGGGGCCGCTCGCCTCGCCCCGACGACGCCCTGGGCGAGGTGATGCGCGAGGTGAACACCTTGGGCAGCACCTTGCGCGAGCAGCGCCTCGGGGCGATGGAAGCCACCACGCTGCTGCAGATCGTGATGAAGGAAATCGACGTGGCCATTTTCGCTTTCGACGAGCGGCGGCGGTTGCGGTTGGTGAATCGCACCGGCGAGCGCCTGCTGGACGCCCCTTCGGAGCGGCTGGTGGGGCAGAGCGCGGGTGATCTGGGCCTTGCGGGGTGCCTGGAGGGCCCGCCCCAGGCCACTTTCCAGGGAGTCTTTCCAGGCGCCGCCGGCCGGTTTGGCGCGCGGCGCACGCGCATCCGCGAGCGCGGCATGCCGCTGGAGCTGGTGGTGATTTCAGACCTCACGCAAGCTCTAAGCGAACAAGAGCTACAGGCCTGGCAGCGGCTGGTGCGGGTGCTGGGTCACGAATTGAACAACTCGCTGGCTCCCATCAAGTCCATCGCCGGGACCATGGAAAGCCTGCTAGGGCGGGATACCTTGCCGGACGATTGGCGCGAGGATATGCGGCGCGGGCTGCATGTGATCACGTCGCGGTCCGAAAGCTTGAGCCGTTTTATCGGAGCGTATGCCCGGCTGGCGAAATTGCCACGGCCGCAGTTCCAGCCGCTCGATTTGGCAGCGCTGGTGGAGCGGGCCGCAAGTCTGGAAACGCGGGTGCCGGTGCGCTTGGAGCCGGGGCCGGCGCTGACCGTCCACGGCGATCCCGATCAGTTGGAGCAGGCGCTGATCAACGTGCTGCGCAACGCCGCGGATGCCTCGCTGCCCGCGGGGAGCCCGGTGCGCGCGGGCTGGCGGCGCGATGGCGGGATGGTGGAAGTTTGGGTGGAAGATGAAGGGGCGGGACTTTCGTCCACCGCTAATTTGTTCGTTCCGTTTTTTACTACCAAGCCGGGGGGGTCGGGGATCGGGCTTGTCTTAAGCCGGCAGATTGCCGAGGGCCACGGGGGAGCGCTCTCACTGGAGAACCGGTCGCAGGGCAGCGGGTGTGTCGCAAGGTTGCGCCTGCCGGCGTAGCATGGGGCTTAGACTACTTGCCTACCATGTGCTTCGGCGACGTGTCGTTTTCGTTGCAGATGAACTCGATCAGTTCCGTGTCGGGCATGATGCGCTGGTCCACTCTCACAGTGAAGGGTTTCGTGTAGGCCTTCGGATCGTCGATGGTGACTTCGATTTGCAGGCTTCCATAACTCGGCCGCCGGTACCGCTCGGTCAGTCTGGCTGCCTCAGTCTGCGGGCTGCCGTTGATATCCAGCCAGCCGCCGTCCCGCAGCCCGGTCGTCTCCACAACCAGCGTGTCGCCCTCCCACTTCCCAACCGAGTAGCCGTACCACCAGGGCTGCACGTCGTCGCTGCGCGGCAGGGGCCGGCCATCTGTAAAGATTTGCCGGATGCCACCGTTGGCCTCATACAGGATGACGATCACGCCAGGGGTTTGGATGATCTTCCGGGGCTGGGGGTGCGTGTGGAATTGCATCAGGCCCATCGGGAGACAGTGAGCGTCGGGATTGTCCTTGTCGTTCTCCGCCATGCGGCTCTTCAAGAGGTCGGCGGCCCAGGGACGCAACGGCAAACCGCCTTTCAGACCTGCGCCGATGTCGCGAAATGTGGCGATCGCGATCGAGCCGTCGGGGAGTACGTTACCGGCCCGTCCGCCGCCCCGGATGTTCTGCCAGATTCCGGAGAGATCCGGCTTGCCGTCGGCGGTTTTCGGCGCTGGCGCCTCCAGGTTCGGCTTTCCGTCGGGCAAGCGCGGGACTGCGGCCGTTGGATATGCCGGCCACTGCGCCCAAAGAGTTGCCGGAATCGCGGCGAGAGCCATCACTGCCACCGGCGTGACCAGAGTCTTCATAGTTGCCTTAACAGCTTACCTCCAGAGCGAATGCGGCGGGTTGGATGCCCGGCATCACGCGGATTTGGCAAATTTCCAGTACCGACGCTAACCTTCGACAACTTACTTCCGTACCATAAGTAGTCTCTAATCTAGGGGACGGCATGACCGAAGAACACATCGCCCTACCGCCGCCAGAACCCGAATCCGTTGAGGAAACCGGGCTCTCGCACACCACGCTCGAGCAACTCATCATGAAAGTCCTGTACTTCCGTGGTGAAATCTACGGGCAGGACCTCTCTGTCGCACTAGGCCTGAAGTACAGCGTGATTCATGAGCTGGTGGAGATGCTCAAGATTCAGCATCAGGTTACGGTGAAACGGTCACTCGGAATGGGAAGCGTGGCCGCGGTCCTGACGCTCACCGAAGCGGGACGCAACCGCGCGCGCGAATACCTGGAATCCAATCAGTACGCTGGTCCAGCTCCGGTATCGCTGGAACAATACGTAGCAATGGTGCGGCGCCAAAAGCACCGCGATGGCTGGCTCACCAAGGAATCACTAGGGCATGCGCTGCGCGGCATGGTGGTCACTGAGCGGCTGATGGCGCAAATCGGTCCCGCCGTCAGCTCCGCCAACTCTTTTTTGATTTACGGCCAGCCGGGCGACGGGAAGACGTTCCTGATCGAATCGCTGGGCAACCTGGAGGCGTCCCCGATCTATCTGCCGCACGCCATTGAGAGCCAGGGCAACATCATCCAGGTATACGACCCGATCTATCACCAGGCACTCGATACAGAGGTTCCGGAGCCTTCGGTGCTCACGGTGTCGATGGCTGCCAGCCACGACCGGCGGTGGCTGCGGTGTAAACGCCCCTTCATCGTCAGCGGCGGAGAACTTTCGCTGGACATGCTGGACCTGCGATTCAACAGTGCGTCGAAGATCTACGAAGCGCCATTCCAGCTGAAGGCCAACAATGGCATTTACCTGGTAGACGATTTCGGACGTCAGAGGGCCACACCTGCCGAGGTGTTGAACCGATGGATCGTGCCCATGGAGCGGCGCGTCGACTATCTGAGCTTCCTGACGGGAGGCAAGATGACCGTCCCGTTCGAAACGTTCCTGGTGTTCTCGACCAACCTGAACCCCACCGACCTGGGGGATGAGGCGTTCCTGCGGCGCATTCAATACAAGCTGTTGCTGCGAACCCCGGGGCGGAGCGAGTTCCAATACATATTCGAGCGCTTCTGCGAGCAGAAGAAGATCGAATGTCCGTCGGGGCTGGTGTCCCGATTCATCGACCGGCACTATCGGGAAACGGGAAGGCGATTCCGGCGCTGCCATCCGCGCGACGTGCTGTCCCACGCGCTGAACCTGATTCATTTCGAAAAGCTCCCCTACGAATTGAACGACGAGCTGATCAACCGCGCTTTCGAAAGCTGCTTCGTGCAGGATCATCAGGACGATCTAGCCGAGGAATCAAGGTTAGTGGCGATGCCGGCGCCCTCTTGCGAACAATGCTGGAGCGAAAAGCTGGAGCGCATTCCGACGCAGTTGGGCAAGCTGGTGTTTCTATCGTTCTACTGGCAGCCCGAATCGCGCTTGTATGAAGACGCAGAAAGCGCACGCGAATACGGCGCTGCGGAGACGGCCAGAACGCTGGCAAGACTGCACGTCGATTGCTTCGCCAGTTGGCTGAGTCTGGGGCTCGAGCGACAGACCGCGGACTTGATACGCTATCGCGCCTCCACCGATGGCGGCACGCTCCAATTGAATCCCGGGGCGCTGGCAAAGTTGGCGCCGGCGGACGCCAAACCGGAAGAGCTTTCCCTTTTCATGCAAGACCTGGGTTCCCTGCTCAATTCACGCCCGGCCGATCCGCCGCGGTTTCATCCGTCAGCGCTTTCGGCCTTCCAGCAGGCCTGAGAGCGCAGATTCATCGAAGCCCAGAACCACTTCCCGCCCTTTCACCAGGATGGGGCGCTTGATCAGATTGGGATTCTCGGACATGAGCCGGAGCGCTTCCGGCCGCGGCGGCGGGTGGTCCTTCATGCCGCGCTCGCGATAAAGCTCATTTCTCGAATTCAAGAACAACCGGTAATCGCGGGTGCCGATCAATTGGTCCAGTTCAGCCACCGAGAGGCCGCGGCCGAGGTCCACTTCTTCGAAATCGGCTCCCTTTTCGCGAAGCAAACTCTTCGCTTTGCGGCAGGAGGTTCAAGTGGGCTTGAGGTAGAGCTTCAAGGCTTGGCTCCTCCCGGATCTTGTTTGGGTTCGGCCGGTTCACTCTTGGCGCCTGCCTGTTCGCCGCCCGAAGGAGACGAGCGCTCCACAACGATTTCGAACTTTGCTACCAGGCCGGCGATCGCGCCCACGGCCGCCAGCACCGGGGCGGCAATGACCCCGATGGTTGCCACCGTCAGAGGAATCTCCATGAACGTGTGGCCATGTTCATCGCGCACGATGATGCGGCGGACGTTGCCTTCATGGATCAACTTGCGGATCTGGTCGGCCAAATCCTTGCTGTGTACTTTGAACTTTTCGTAGATCTGCCCCAGGTCGTCCATAGAGCGAGTGTAGCGCGGCGGTGGGGCACGCTTTAGGATGCCCTCAGATCAGGTGGCGAGCTTAAAGCATGCCCCACCCATTAAGATAAAGGTTTGGAGATGCGCACTTGAAGAAGCTGGTGGTCGCACTGCTGGTGCTTGCGGCGGCAGCGCTCGGTTGGGGAGTTCTGCGTAAGCACTCGCCACCCAAGATCAACTTTGCCGCCGCCAAACGTACCACGCTAACCAGCACCTTGCCGACCAATGGAAAGGTGGAACCGTTTGAGTGGCAGGCCATGCGCGCGGAGCGGGCCGGTGTCATCAGCAGCGTGGCCGTGCGGGAGGGGCAAGAGGTCCGCAAGGATGAAGTGATCGCCTCCATCTCCGACCCCAGCTTGCAAAGCGATGTGCAGGGCGCGGAAGCTCGGGTGGCGGAAGCGCGGGCCAACCTCTCGGCACTCGAAAACGGTGGCAAGCCTGCCGAACTGGTTGAGATCGAGAACAGCCTCAAGCAGGCGCGCCTGGAACTGGAACAGGAGCAGAAGAACTACGCCGCGCTGGACCGTTTGGTGCAGAAGCAGGCCGCCACTTCGCAGGAGGCGACGGCAGCCCGTCAGAAAATGGAACAAACACAAGCCGTGATTGAGGGGCTGGAGCGGCGGCGTCAGTCGCTCGTGGCAAAAAGCGACGTGGCGGCGGCGCAGGCACGATTACAGGACGCGCAGTCCGCGCTGCACCTGGCGCAAGAGCGCGCCGCGCAAGGCGTGGTGCGGGCGCCCATGGGGGGTACCATCTACGGGCTGGTGGCGCGGGCCGGCGGATACGTCAACCTTGGCGACCTTTTGGCTAACGTGGGCCAGCTCGGCCGCCTGCGCGTGCGGCTGTACGTGGATGAGCCGGAACTGGGCCGGGTGTCCGAAGGCCAGCCGGTAACCATCACGTGGGAAGCGTTGACCGGCAAGGAATGGAAAGGCTCGGTGGAGCGCAAACCCGGCTCTATTCAGCCTTTGGGCACGCGACAAGTGGGAGAGGTGATCTGCTGGATCGACAATCCCGGACACCAGTTGATCCCGGGCACCAATGTGGACGCTACCATACGGACCGCAGTGGTGGAAAACGCGCTGGTCATCCCCAAAGAGACCTTGCGGCGCGACACGCAAGGAACCTTCGTCTTCCGCCTGGATGGTGACAAAGTCGAACGGCGTGCCGTAAAGACCGGCAACTCCAGCATCAGCGAGGTACAGGTTACCGAGGGGCTCAACCCCGGCGACGCCGTGGCCTTGCCTACCGATGTGCCGCTCAAAGCGGGCGACCGGGTGACGCCCCTAATCGCCGGCAACGGACTGGGGTAAACTGGGTTTATTCAAGGCGGACCCTGATTGAGTCGTATTCTGCTTCCAGCCCTTTTTGCAGTGGCCGTCACGGCCTGCGCGCAGAATTCCGAAACGGGACAACTGGATGCCAGCCCCACGCTGTTCACGGTGATGGCTGCTTTGAACGCCGTCGGCTACAGCGCCGATCTGGCCTCCCCGAATAACCATCCCCTACGCGATGCGATTCGGGCTGAGATTGCGAAGCAAAACCTGTCCTCGCTCGGCCCCCTCAAAGAGTTTTTCGACCGTCACCGGATGCACACGGACGCGCAGGAGTTCGGGCAGTACGTTTCCTTCGCCCTTACCGTGGGCGGCCCGCCGAATTTCGCGTTCAAAATGCGTGACGTGGATGCGCCGCCGGATGCGCTTACCTTAAAGGATCTGTCGCCTTTGCTGGCGGCCTTTTACAAGGAAGCCAATATCGCCGATCTTCGGAAGCGGGCGGAGCCGGCCATCGACCAGTATCTGGCGCGGTATCAAGAGCCGATATCCGAAGCGGTGTTACAAGTCAACACATACCTGCGCCAGCAGACCTCCGGCTTCAAAGGGCGGCGTTTCCAGATTTTTCTGGAGCTGCAGGCGGCGCCGAATCAGATCCAGACGCGCAGTTACGGGAACAGCTATACCATCGTCGTCACGCCCTCACCGGAGCTGCGGGTTTTCGACATTCGGCATGCGTATCTGCATTACCTGCTGGATCCGATGGCCACCCGGTATCGCGAGATTCTGGACCGCAAGAAACCCCTGGGGGAAGAGGCCAAAAGGGCGCCCGCGCTCGACGATTCGTTTAAGGAAGATTTTCTGCTCCTGGCCACGGAGTCGCTAATCAAGGCGGTGGAGGCCAAGCTGGACCACAACCCGGCCGGCGCACAGGAGGCGCTACACCAGGGACATATCCTGACGCCGTTTTTCGCCGACCAGCTGCCGGAGTATGAGAAGCAGGAACAGGCGATGCTGTTCTACTATCCCGAGCTGGTGGGCGCCATTGATCTGAAAACCGAGAGTATGCGCCTGGCGCAAGTGCAGTTCGACAAGCAAGCCCTGGTGCGCACGGTGAAGGTAGCGCCGGCTCCCGAGCCTGCCCCCCCGCCCCTGACAGGCGCAGCGAAAACGCTGGAAGGCGCCGAGCAGCTCTATACGGCGCGCAACTTGGACCAGGCCAAGACGCAATACCTGGAAGTTCTGAAACAGACCGAGGACCCGCACGTGCACAGTGCGGCCTATTATGGTTTGGCGCGCATAGCCGCGCTGCAGAAGGATCCCGAGATGGCGGTACGGCTCTTCCAGAAGACGATAGACTTGGGGCCGGACGCGACGGTGAAGGCTTGGGCCTTAGTCTACCTGGGGCGTCTGTCTGGCGCGGCGGGCGAGCGCGATCAAGCCATGCAATACTTTCAGAGCGCCTTGAAAGTGGAGGGCGCGTCGACGGAGGCGCAAAAGGCGGCTTCCCAGGGCGTGGAAATGAGTTCGAAGCAATAGCAACGAAATCGAAGGAGTTTGGAAATGAACCGAACGATTCTCACCGGGATTTTGATCCTGGCAGCCGGCGTGTCCGGCGCGATAGCCGCAGACAAGAAAGACAAGGGAACTGCGCAACCAGCCAACCAGGCAGCAGGGGCTCCCAAGGGGCCGGCCCCCAAATCGGCGGAGGAACTGAAAGCACTCCAGGCGCTGTTCGGCGCGGCAGGAAAGCCGGATGAGGTAATCGCGGCCGCGGAAACCGTGCTCGAAAAGTTTCCCAATACCGACTTCAAAGACACCGTGCTTTTTTTGGAGGCCGACGCCTATCGCCAAAAGGGCGACAAAGAGAAGGCGCAGATATTTGCCGAGCGCACCTTGGCGGCGAATCCCAAATACTTCCAGGCTGACCTGATGTTGGCGGAAGGCATTGTCCAGGGAACCCGCGAGCACGACCTGGATCGCGATGACAAGCTGGCCAGAGCGGACAAGTATGCCAACGACGCCATTACAAACGTCACCGCCGCGACCAAGCCCAACCCGCAGCTCACCGACCCGCAGTGGGAGGATCTCAAGAAGGACTTCATCGCCCAGGCTCACGACGCGCTGGGAATGAGCGCGATCCAAAGCAAGAAATGGGATGTAGCCATTGCCGAGCTCAAAACGGCGTCAGAAGGCGCCGCCCATCCTGAGCCCGCCTACCTGGTTCGCCTGGCGTCGGCGTACCAAGGTTCGGGGAAGAACGACGAAGCGATCGCGATTGCGGAGAAGGTGATGAACGACCCTACCAATCCCGCGGCGATCAAGTCGGTTGCTCAATCGATACGCGCTGCGGCCGTAGTGGCCAAGAGGGGGGCCAGCGGACAGCCGTCCGGCGCGGCTCCGCCGGCGCAGATCGAAGTGAAGAAGCCTTAGCGTTCGGCAGTACATGCGCGCGGACCCGGCATCGCTGGAACTGAAGATCAACCACCGTTTCTCCGACCCCGAGATGCTGCGCCGCGCGCTCATCCACAGCTCGCACGCGCACGAGGCCCGCACCATCCAGGATACGCCGATGCGGGACAACGAACAGCTCGAATTCCTGGGCGATTCCGTCCTTGGTTTTCTGGTTGCCGAGGCCTTGGTCCAGCGCTTTCCCGGATACGAGGAGGGTGAGTTATCGCGCCTGAAAGGCCATTTGGTGAGCGCCGCGCACCTGCACGGAGTGGCTCGGCGGCTTGAGTTGGGACGCTACCTGGAATTGGGCCGCAGCGAGGAAATGAGCGGCGGCCGTGCCAAAAAGACGCTGCTGGTGGACGCGCTGGAAGCCGTGATCGCGGCAATGTACCTGGATGGTGGAATCGAGCCGGTCCGCTGTTTCGTCGCCGCGCATATTATGGATGCGCCCTTCGATGGCGACGAGGCCGAGGGGACCGACATTCAGCCGGGCATTACCAATTTCAAAAGCGCCCTCCAGGAGCTGGCGCAATCCCGCAAGCTGCCGCAGCCCCGTTATGCCATTGTGAACGAGCGCGGCCCCGAACACTCGAAGACGTTTACCGTAGAAGTGCGCGTGGGAAAGGATTGGACCGGCCAGGCAGAGGGCCGGACCAAGAAGGTTGCCGCGCAGCGCGCCGCGCGGGGTGTCTACGAGCGCATGCTCGCGGAGGCGGGAATCCGTTTGCTCAACGAAACAACAGAATCGCCGACGTCTGGTTGACCCAGCTATTTCACGCGTGCCGCGTCATACCCAGCACTGCGTTGATCAGCACCGCGGCCATGCCTACCGGGATCATGACCTTCCACCCTATGTTCATGAGCTGGTCATAGCGGTAGCGCGGGAATGTGCCGCGGAACCAGATCAGCAGGTAGATCAGGCACGAGACTTTGAACAGGAACCAGAACAGCCCGATCACGGCGCCATTTACCGAGGGGATCGCGAAGAGCGCGGCTACCAAGAACAGCAGCACCACCACCGCGATCAGGACCTTCTGCTGGGTCGGATCGATCAGGCGTTTCACCATCGGGACCGTCAGCACAGCCGAGCCGGCAAAAAGCACGATTGGAAACGCGAAGTTCATGGGTATCGACAGCCATGCCACGCTTGGAAAAGGCCGCAGCCATCCGCCCAGGAACAAGGTAACGGCAACCGAGCAAACCACGAAGATGTTCGCGTACTCGGCCAAGAAATATAGCGCCCACCGAAAGCCGTTGTACTCGGTGTGGAAGCCGGCCACAAGCTCCGATTCGGCCTCGGGCAGATCGAACGGTGCGCGGTTGGTTTCCGCCACCGCAGAGATCATGTAGACGGTGAACGGCACGATCATGAACAAGTAGTTGTCGAAGACAAACCAGACGCCGCGGTGAAGTTGGGCGTTGACAATTCCTTGCATGCTGAGCGTCCCGGCGGCCATCACGCCGGACAGCAGCGCGAAGGCCAGCGCCACTTCATAGCTCACCAGTTGGGCGGCGCTGCGCAACGCTCCGAGCAGCGGATAGTGACTGTTGGAAGACCAGCCTCCCAGGATGATTCCGAGAATGCCGACCGCGGACATCGCGGAAACCACCAGCAGCCCGACGTTCACGTCGGCCACAAAGATGTTTCGGGCAAATGGCAGCACCGCGAAAGAAGTGAGCGCGGTGAAGGTCGAAATGACGGGCGCCATCCAGAAGAGGGAGCGGTCCGCGTCGGCGGGGATGATGTCTTCTTTGAGCAGCAGTTTGAGGGCGTCGGCGATCGGTTGCAGCAGGCCGTGGGGCCCGACGCGCATAGGCCCCAGACGCACCTGGAAATCGGCCAGGACCTTGCGCTCGACGAGCGTGATGTAGCCGGCCACCAGCGGGAATACCGCGATGATCACGATCGTGACTACGATCGGCACGAACAAGGGATGGGAAAAGACCGTCTCCATATCGTCCTCACCGTATGAGCGAAGCTTGCGCCAGCCGAAGGAACGGCTCGGGGTAGAGGCCGATGGCCAGCGTCATGATGCCGCTCAATCCCAGAGCCATGCGAAGCCCGAAGCTGGTGGTCAGAGGCGCCAGCTCGGTCTCCTCGCGCACGAACATGCTGCGCACGATTTTAAAGTAATAGTAAATGGCGACAGCAACATACAAAGTTGCGATGACGGCTAATGCATAGTGGCCCGTCTGGAGCAGCGCCAGGAAAATGTAATATTTGCCCAGGAAGCCGGCGGTGGGCGGAATCCCCGCCAGCGAGAGCAGGAAGATCAACATGAGGACTGCGTAGCCGGGGCTCTTGTGCATCAGGCCAGCGATGTCGTCGAGATCCTCGCCGATGATGTTGGCGCGCCGCAGCGCGACCAGCACCAGGAATGCGCCCAGGTTCATGAAGGTGTAGACCATCACGTACACCGAGATGCCATCGATGCCCGTCTGGTTGCCGGCAACGAGGCCAAGCAGCATGTAACCTGCGTGAGAGATGGAGCTGTAAGCCAGCAGCCGTTTGATGTTCGTCTGGTTCATCGCGGCCAGATTGCCGAGGGTCAGGGTGGCGATGGCTACGGCGGCGAGCAGCGGTTCCCAGGCTTCGCGCGCCGGTGCCAGCGGGCCCAGAAAGATGCGGAGGAGGAAGGCAATCGAAGCGGCCTTCGATGCTACGGATAGATAGGCGGTGACCGTGGTGGGTGCGCCCTCATAGGCGTCCGGAGCCCACATATGGAAGGGCACAGCGGAGATTTTGAAGAGCAGTCCCACTGAGGTGGTTGTCAGAGCCAGGAAGACTACCGGGTCCCACGCGCTGCGCGCCGCAATCGCGGCCGTTACGTCGGCGAGTTTGGTCGACCCCGCGATCCCATACATCACCGAGAATCCGTAGGCCAGAAAGCCTGTGGAGAAGGCGCCGAGCAGGAGGTATTTGAGCGCGGCCTCGTTGGAGCGCCTGTCTGTGCGCAGAAAACCGACCATCACATAGAAACACAACGCCATCAGCTCCAGGCCGATGAAGAGCGTTACCAGGTCGGTGCCAGCGGCCAGGAAGTACATGCCGGACTGCGCGAGGAGAATGAGACTGTAGTATTCACCGTGGTGCTCACCGGCAACTTCCAGGTACTTGTAGGAGACGCTGGCCACCACCACCGCGGCAATCACGAAGATCCAATTGAAGAAGATGCCGAAGCTATCGACGGTCACGGAACCCTGAAAGCCGGTGAGTTGCTTTAGGCCGCTGGCGGCCAGAAAGGCGTGCTGCCGCCACAAACCCAGGCCCGCGAAGCCCTCGGCGAGGAGGACGACGAGCGTGAGCCATTTGCGTTGGCGCGGAGCGCGGCAGACCCAGAAATCGGCCAGCAGGATGGCGCATCCGAACAGCGCGAGCATGATTGCGGGCTCGATGGTGAAGTGGTCGGTGGAGGTGTAGAACTGGCTCATTGGATGGCTCCAGGCTCCGCTCCGTGACGCCGGTCACGGCCCGTTCCGGGGTCGCGGTTCTGAGCTGCAACGGTAAGGGGAAGGGTTTTGTAGTAACCCGGCCGCACGCGCTGTACGATCTCGGTCACCGGTTTTTGAAGCACATCGAAATACGGCTTCGGATAAACCCCGATCCACACGGCCCACAGGATCAGCGGCGCGAAGATCGCCACCTCCCGGAAGCTCAAGTCAGGGAGGCCGAGATTCTTCTTATTGGTGACTTCGCCCAGCATGGTGCGCTGATACAGCCACAGCAGGTACGCCGCGCCGAAAATCACGCCGGTCACGGCGAAGGCTGCCCAGGCGCGATTGGCCTCGAAAGCTCCCTGCAAAATGGTGAACTCGCCGATGAACCCGTTGAGCAGCGGCAGGCCCGCCGAACTGAGCATGGCAATCGCAAAGATCACTGCGAACCGCGGCATCACGTGCGCCAGGCCGCCATATTCGGCTATCTCACGCGTGTGGCGGCGCTCATAAATCATGCCGATGATGAGGAAGAGCATGCCGGTGGAGATTCCGTGGTTGAGTTGCTGGAGAACGCTGCCCGCAATCCCATTCGGATTCATCGCGAAGATGCCCAGCGTGCAGAATCCGAGATGGCTCACCGAAGAGTACGCTACCAGCTTCTTCCAATCCTTCTGCATCAGGCTGACCAGGGCCCCGTACACAATGCCGATGATTGAAAGAATCGCCAGGATCTGCACGATGGTGCGATCCATCGATGCCTGCGGCAGCAGCGGCAGCGAGAAACGCAGGAATCCGTATGTCCCCATCTTCAGCAGGACGCTGGCCAGAATGACGGAACCTGCCGTGGGCGCTTCCACGTGCGCGTCGGGCAGCCAGGTGTGGAACGGGAACATCGGCACCTTGATGGCGAACCCCAGGAAGAACGCCCAGAACACCCATTGCTGGATGCCCAGCGGAAGCTGCAGCTTCATCAACTCCGAAATTTCGAACGTGTAAAAGCCGAACTGGTTGAAGTGCTGGAAGTACAGCGTCAAGATGCCCAGCAGCATCAGGACCGATCCGGCCAGCGTGTACATGAAAAACTTGATGGCGGCGTACAACTTGCGCGGCCCGCCCCAGACCCCGATGATGAAGTACATCGGGATCAGCACCAGTTCCCAGAAAATGTAGAACAGGAAGAAATCGAGCGACACGAAGACGCCGATCATTCCGGTCTGCAGCAGCAGGAACATGGCGTAGTATTCCTTGGTCCGATCCTGCACGGCGTTCCAGGAAGAGAGGATCGCCAGGAAGCCCATCAGAGTGGTGAGCATGATGAGCAGCAGGCTGATGCCGTCGATTCCGATGTGGTAGTTCGCGCCCAGGGAAGGGCCCATTCGGCACGCTCTACGTATTGGAATCCCGCCGCCCCGCTCTCGAACCGGAAGACCAGCGGCAGCGACACCAGAAATCCGAGGAACGAAGCCAAATTGGCCCAAATCCGGATCGCGTTCTTATTTCCCGAGGGGAGGAAGAGCAGCACCAACAACCCGGCGATGGGGGTCCACAAAACGATGCTAAGCAGATGCTGGTCCATATATCACCGCGTTACGTAATACCCAAAAAACAAGGCCACTCCGATCACAATAAAGAATGCATACCCTTGCAGGCGCCCACTCTGCAGGCTGCAAACGGGGAACGAAAGCGTTTTAACGAAAAACGAACCCAATCGCACGGCGCCATCAATGATCCACTTATCCCACCACATTGAAGTGCTGGATGAGAACCGCGTCAGCCAGCCCGCTCCATTCACCCCGCCATCGATCACTTTGCGATCGAATACGCCGAGCATCCGCCCGCCGCCCTTACCCAGGCCGTTGATGAACAGGAAGTCGTAGATCTCGTCGACGTACCACTTGTGGTACAGGACGGTGTAAATCGGCCGGAATCGCGCAGCGATGCGCTCCGGAATCTCCGTCCGCATGACGTAGAAGTACCGCGCCAGCGCTATCCCGAAGATGGCCACCGCCACAGAGACGCCCATCAGAATCCATTCCGTTGAGGCAGGGTGTTCGCTTTCCACCGCGCGGATAGCGAAGGAAGGCTCCAACCAACGCTCGAAGGCACGGAAATTCTCGCCCAAATTCCACAGCTTCGGCGTGCCCAACCAGCCGGCAAGAACGCTGCCGATGGCGAGGAGCGTAAGCGGGATGGTCATGGTGGCCGGAGATTCGTGGATGTGCGCTTCCTTCTCAGCCGGCACGCGCGACTTTCCGTAGAAAGTCATGTTCATCAAGCGCCACATGTAGAACGCAGTCATGCCGGCGGTGGTTAGACCCACGAACCAGAGCACGTGAGAACTCCGATAGGCTTGCCAGAGGATCTCGTCTTTCGAGAAAAACCCGGCCAAGCCGGGGATGCCGGCAATCGCCACCGAGCCAACGAACATAGTCCAATGTGTGATCGGAATCTTCTTCTTGAGCGCTCCCATGAAGCGCATGTCCTGCTCGCCGCCCAGCGCGTGAATGACCGAGCCGGAGCACAGAAAGAGAAGGGCCTTGAAGAACGCATGTGTGAACAGATGGAAGACCGCCACCCAATAGGCGCCCACCCCCAGCGCCAGGAACACGTAGCCGAGCTGGCTGACGGTGGAATAGGCCAGCACGCGCTTGATGTCGGTCTGCACCAGCGCGATAGTCGCGGCGAAAATGGCAGTGAACGCGCCGACGGTCGCGACGATGGTGGAGGCAGTGGGCGTCAGGTGGAACAGCGCGGAAGAGCGCGCCACCATGTATACACCCGCCGTAACCATGGTGGCGGCGTGGATCAGAGCCGAAACCGGCGTGGGCCCTTCCATGGCATCCGGCAGCCAGACGTACAGCGGAAACTGCGCGGATTTTCCGGTGGCCCCGATGAATAGCAGCACCGCGATCGCGGTCAGCGCTCCGGGGCTGAAGCTGCCCGTCCGCAGCAGCGCATTCACGTCCGTGAACCGCAGGGTGCCCAGCACGGACAGCAGGAGCAGCATGCCCAGGATGAACCCGGCGTCGCCGACGCGATTCACCACAAACGCTTTCTTCCCGGCATCGCCAGCTGACTTCTTGTGGAAGTAGAAGCTAATCAGCAGATAGCTGCATAGCCCTACGCCTTCCCAGCCGACGAATAACAGCGCGTAGTTATTTGCCAGCACCAGCATGAGCATGAAGAACACGAACAGGTTGAGGTAGCCGAAGAAGCGGTAGTAGCCGCCGTCGTGGGCCATGTAACCTACCGAGTAGACGTGAATTAGGAAGCCGACGCCAGTGACCACCAGAATCATGACGGAGCTGAGCGGATCGAGCAGGAAGCCCCAGTCGGCATGGAAGGTGGCGAGGGCGCCATTGGCCATATGGAAAGGCAGGCCGGCAACCCAGGTGAACTGGATGACTTGGTGAATGCGGCCGGGAAGCTGGGATAGTTGCCACACAGCGCCGCAAGAGAGCAGGAAGGAGAGCAGGACCATGCCGGGGCAGAGGAGGCTGACGAGGAACCGCGGCGGTTCCGCGCGGCGCGCCGGGCTAAAGCCCGGCAGCAGGCTGAAAGCCTGCCCCACCAGCAACATCAGCAGCGCGCCCAACAACGGGAACAGCGGAATCATCCAAATGTGATCGAGAAAATTCACGTCGTCACCATTTCAGTAAATCGATCTGGTCCGCCAGCACGGTTTCCTTGTTGCGAAACAGCGCGATCAAGATGCCAAGCCCTACAGCCGCTTCCGCCACCGCGTCGGTGATTACGAAAATGGCGAAGATCTGTCCGTTCACATTGCCCAGCGCGTGCGAAAACGCGATCAGGTTGATATTCACGGCATTGAGATCAGCTCGATGGACATCAGAATGATGACGATATTGCGCCGCGTGAGGACGCCTACCGTACCGATCAGCAGCAGCGCCGCGCTCAATGCCAGGTAGTGGACGGTAGTTACGGGATGCATCGTCAGATCCTCTTTTTCGCCATCACCACGGAACCGATCACCGCCACCAGCAGCAGTACGGAAGCGATCTCAAAGGGCAGCAGGTACTCCGAAAAAAGCTTGTCCGCCAGCGCTTCGGTATTCCCCAGTGCGGCCGGAGCCGCGGCTCCGATATCCGCGATGCGAAATCCCGCCTTGCCGCGGTAAAGGAAATAGCCGATCTGCGCGCCCACCACGGCAGCCGCGATCAGGCCTACCAGCCACTGCCGGTTGAACTGGCGCTCAAGGGCCGCCTGGTCGAGGTTCACCAGCATGATTACGAACAGGAACAGCACCATGATGCCGCCCACGTACAGCACGATCTGCACCGCAAACAGAAATTCTGCCTGTTGCATCAGGTACAGCCCGGCCACACCGAGCAGCGAAACGATCAGTGCGATAGCGCTATGCACGGCGCTGCGCCGCGTGATGGTGAGGATGCCTCCTCCCAACACCAGCGCCGCGAACGCGTAGAACAGCAAAGTGTCGGTCAGCATTTGTATCGCGTAGGCTTGGGCCCTTCCTCGAGCATCTTGGCGTCCCAAACCTGGCCCTCCCGGGTGTAACTGGCCAGTTCGAATTCCTGCGTCAGCTCCAGCGCATCGGTGGGGCAGGCATCCTCGCACAGCCCGCAAAACATACAGCGCGAAGTGTCGAAAGTAAAACTGACCATTTCCTTGCGCTTGGTCGTCTCATTGCGCGCGCTAGTTACCACGATCAGCGTTTCCGGGCAGGCTAGCGCGCACATGTTGCAGCCCATGCAGAGCGTCTCGCCAGTTTCCGGGTTGGTGTTCAGGCGGGGCGCGCCGCGATAGCGTTCCGCGATCTGCGGCCGCTCGGCGGGATACTGCTCGGTGCAGATGTACTTAGGGTTCTGGTTGCGGAAGGTGACCCGCAGCCCTTGCAACAGGTCTACCAGGAAGATCTTCTTTAGCAGACTAGCCATCACCGGTCCACCTCCCCCAACACGATGTCCAACGTTCCAATCACCGCCACCACGTCCGCGATCAGCGCCCCGCGAACCATCCGGTCGAGCGCCTGCAAATTGATGAACGACGGCGGCCGCACACGCACGCGGTACGGCTGCGTGGAGCCGTCGCTCACGATGTAATATCCCAGCTCGCCTTTCGGCGCTTCGATCGAAACGTAAGCCTCGCCCGCCGGCGGCTTGATCACTTTGGGAACCTTGGCCGTAATCGGTCCTTCCGGAATCACTTCCACCGCCTGCCGGACAATGCGTACGGATTGCCGCATCTCCTCCATGCGGACGATGTACCGGTCGTAGGTATCGCCGTTCTGCCGCGTCGGGATTGCGAACTCGTACTTTTCGTAACCGGAATACGGCTGCGCCTTGCGCAAGTCCCACTCCACGCCGGCGGCCCGTAGCACCGGACCGGTCACGCCATATTGCTTACAATCCTCGGCGCTCAGGATGCCGACGTTTTTCAGGCGGTCCACCCAAATGCGATTGTTGGTGAGCAGTTCCTCGTATTCATCCACCTTCGTCGGAAACATGTCGCAGAAGGCCTTCACTTCCCGCTCAAAGCCGTTGTAGACGTCGTATTGAAGGCCGCCGATGCGGAAAGCGTGCGTGGTGAGCCGCGCGCCGCAGTACTGTTCGAAGATCTTCAGGATCGCTTCGCGCTCGCGGAAACAATAGAACACCGGCGTGATGGCGCCGATATCGAGGGCGTGCGTGCCCAGCCACAACAAGTGACTCGCGATCCGGTTGAGTTCCGTGAGGATCACGCGCACCGCCTGCGCCCGCGACGACGCTTCCACATTCAGCAGTTTCTCTACGGCCAGGCAATATCCCAAGCCGTTCGAAACCGCGGTCACGTAATCCAGCCGGTCCACATACGGGTTGAACTGTGTGTAGGTCCGGGCCTCGGCGATCTTCTCCACGCCGCGGTGCAGGTAGCCAATGACGCAATCCGTGCCCAGAACCTTCTCGCCATCCAGCTTGAGGATGACGCGCAGCACGCCGTGCGTGGAGGGATGCTGCGGCCCCATGTTGAGTACCAGCTCGGTGGAATCGAGAAAGGTGGTGTCCGGCATATTATTGCCCGCTCGCTCCGTCCAGATTCTCTTCCAGCCATCGCTGGTCCTGCTGCAGGATGGGGTAATCCTTGCGCAAGGGATGCCCTTGCCACTCATCGGGCATCAGTATCCGCCGCAAATCCGGGTGACCGGCGAACTCGATGCCGAACATGTCGAACACTTCCCGCTCCAGCCAATTGGCCGTCAGGTGCACGCCCACGACCGATGCCGGCCGGTAGCCTTCGGCAATCTGAGTCTTGATGCGCACCCGCTCGTTGCGCGGGAAGCTGTACAGGACGTAAACCAGGTCGAACCGCTCCGCCCGTTTGGGCCAATCCACCGCGGTGAGGTCGACCAGGTAATCGAAGCCCGCTTCGAGCTTCAGGTACTCGATCAAGGGGACGACCACGTCCTGCTTCACGACGAAGAAGTTCTGCCCCACATAGGTAGAACTTTCGGTGATCCCTTCAGCGAACCGTTCCTTCGCCTCGCGCGAGAGGTCGCTCTCCCAAGGTATGACCGCCATGACAGCGGGAGGCTTGGGCGCTGGTTTGGGAGGAGCCGGTTTCTCGTCAGCCATCTCTATCCTTCGTGCCGAACCCTACATGTATCAAACGGACAATCAGGTGTCAAATTCCTCTACAGTCTTTATCGACCTTCGTGGAGTTATATAGTCAGCACCACCCCGCTAAAGTGTCAGAAACATTCGCTTGCCCTTCTCGACCGTTCAACCCCTTCCAGGCCCCGTTTAGGCTTGGAACCTAAACAAAGCAAGCCGTTTGTGGTCTAATGTAGGGTTCACACATGCAGACTCTGGCCCATCGGCTCCACCGCCGTGTCCGCGAGCTCCGGATGATTGCCAAGGGCCTGCTGTCCACCGACCACCCGATTCTGGCGCACATCATCCCGATGCGCCGCTGCAATCTCTCCTGCGCGTACTGCAACGAGTTCGACAAGTACTCCGACCCGGTGCCGACGGCCACCATGTTCCAGCGCATCAACCGGCTGGCGGACCTGGGCACGACCATCATCACGATCAGCGGCGGCGAGCCGCTTCTGCACCCCGAGCTGGACGACATTATTCGCCAGATTCGGCGGCGCGGGATCATCGCCGGCATGATCACCAACGGCTACCTGTTGACCGCCGACCGCATCCGGAGGCTGAACCGCGCCGGCCTGGAGCACCTGCAGATCAGCATCGACAATGTGACGCCGGACGAGGTTTCGAAGAAGAGCCTGAAGGTGCTCGACAAAAAGCTGCAACTGCTGGCGGCGCACGCCGGCTTTCACGTGAACATCAACTCGGTGGTGGGCGGCGGGGTCAAGAATCCGAAGGACGCTCTGGTGGTGGGCCGGCGGGCTGTGGAGCTGGGCTTCACTTCGACCGTGGGCATTATTCACGACGGCGAAGGCCAGTTGCAGCCCCTTGGCGATGCGGAACGCGAGGTCTACATGGCTATGCGCTCCATGGAAAAGAGCAGTTACGCGCAGATCAACGGGTTTCAGGACAACATCGCGCATGGCGTGGAAAACAAGTGGCGCTGCCGCGCGGGCGCGCGCTACCTGTACATTTGCGAGAACGGATTGGTGCACTACTGCTCGCAGCAGCGCGGCTATCCGGCTAAGCCGCTAATGGAGTACACCGTCGAAGACATCCGCCGCGAATACCGCACCACTAAAGCGTGCGCGCCGCGCTGCACCGTAGCTTGCGTGCACCAGGTGGGGTATATCGACAACTGGCGCGGGGCGCAGGATTTGACGCCGGTGCCGGTGAGTGCGGGCGATCCCGAGGGGCTGGTGCAGCTGCAGTAGGGCTACGCCTCTTAAGAACCGCGCGTAACTGCCAGAACACCAGAGAACATCCCCGCAGGGTCATTCGTCATCACTCGCGATAGTAACCCTTAAGCGATGTATCCTATGGAAAAGGTTTTGACCGTTCCGGAGGGGTGATGACACGACTCTCTTTCGCAATTTCTCTCAGCCTGGCATGCGGATGTCTCCAGGCTCAATGGTTCAAGCAACCTACCGTCGGCATTCCGCGGACACCTGACGGCAAACCCAATTTGACCGCGACCGTGCCCAAGGCGCAGGATGGGAAGCCAGACCTTTCCGGCGTCTGGACGTTGCAGCAAACCGGGGGCGGCATGAGCCAACTGAAGCCGGCGGACATCCAACCTTGGGCCGAGGCGCTCTCTAAACAGCGCCAGGAAGATTTCGGCGGCCCGAACAACCCCAACATTCTATGTCTGCCGTCTGGCAACGTCGGCGGCCTTGCGAGATTCATTCAAACTCCCGGACTGCTGGTGATGCTCGGCGAAGATCTCGTCTATCGGCAAGTTTTCCTGGACGGCCGCGAATTGCCTAAAGATCCGAACCCCGCCTGGATGGGATATTCCGTGGGGCATTGGGAAGGCGACACTCTGGTGGTGGAGAGTTCCGGTTACAACGACCGAACGTGGCTCGAACGCGGCTATCCACATACCGAGAACCTGCGCAAAGTCGAGCGCTTCCATCGGCGCGATTTTGGCCATCTGGATGTGGATGTGACCTTCAGCGACCCCAAAATCTATGCAAAGCCCTGGACTGCGAAGCTCGAGGGAGTCTTCACAGCCGACACAGACCTAATCGAATACGTGTGCGCCGAGAATGAGAAGGACCGAACCCATCTGGTGGGCAAGGAGTCCGACGACAAGAAGAATGCGGTAACGCTCGCTCCCGAGATTCTCTCGAAATACGTTGGCACCTACGAGTTCAATGCGAAAGAGCTGGGCGTCCCTGGTCCCGACATTCTCACGTTCAAAGTAGCGCTAAAAGACGGCGCGCTGGAGATCGGTTTTGGCGATGGACCAAAGGCGCCGATGACGCCGCTCTCTGAGACCACCTTCACCGGGGTCGGCGGGACCGTGGAATTCGGCAAGGGTGACAACGGCGAAGTGACGCACCTCGCGATCAGAATTGCGGAAGGCGATTTCCGGGCAAATCGGAAAAAGGCGGCGCAATAGGGTTGGTCGGCAAGCAGGTGTTCATCAGGGGACTGGTGTAAGGCTTGGCCGAAGCGGATCGCCATCGCTGAAGTCAAACCGAATCCCGCTAACTGCGCATCCGCGTCATCAGATAAAGCCCGCCCAGGGCGAAGACCGCATCCGGGGACCATGCCGCCATGGCCGGGGGCAACTGGTTTACCTCGCCAATTTTTTGGAACAGAATGCTGAGCCCCCAATAGGTAATGGCGATGGCAATGCTCACGCCAATGCCCGTCATAGCGCCGCGGCTGCCCACCAGAAAGGCGAACGGCACGGCAATCAGAGCCATGATCAACGCAAAAATCGGCACCGAGAATTTCCGGTAGAACTGCACCTGCAGGCGCACCGTGTCGAAACCGCTCTGTTGCAGATCGTGGATGTAGCGGTCCAGTTGCAGAAAATTCATTTGCTTGTCTTGGAGCGCCTCTTTGAGAAAGTAATCCGGCGGTTCGGTCAGTTCCGGAAAGGTCGTGCCGCCAAAGACGCGCGTGGAGAGGCGCTCGGTACCGCGGAAATCGCTGCTCCAGCCTTTTTCAAAGACCCAGGTTTTGAGCGACGGGTTCCAATGCGCGCGCTCCGCTGAGATCTCGCGCGTCATGCGAAATGTGCCGGGATCCAACTCGAAAACGTAGACACCCAACATCATGCTCTGGTTGGGGTCGAAGTACTTGTAGAAGAAAATCCGCGACTCGGCGCCCCAGATCCATTTGCGGTTGGGATTCAGATACGTTTGCGTCGCCCGCCCCTTAATCTCGTCGCGCAAGGCGTCCTGCTTGCGGTTGGCGCCGGGAACATAGTAATAGTCGAACGCGAAAAGCGCGCCGCTAAACAGTACGCTGGCGGTCAACACCGGCAACGCCAGCCGGTAGAGGCTCACGCCGCAAGCCTTGAAGGCTGTCACCTCGTTGTTCTTGGTCATCACCCCGAACGCTCCCAACACGGCCAATAGCACGCAGATGGGGAGGCTCTGATAAATCAACGTGGGGCTGAGAAAGAACAGGTATGTAAACATCTTCAGCAGCGGGATATGATTGCGGATCATGTCGCCGATCAGCTCAAAGAAGTTATAGATCAGGGTCATGAAAACCAGGCTGGCCAGCCACAGCGCGAAGTAGAACAGGAACGTCGAAAGGATGTAGGTGTCCACCAGTTGCGGCAGCAGGGGCAGGCGCCGGCCGGGCTGCAGCGGGCGATCCGTTTTGAAACGGAAGCGGGCGAAGACGCCGCGAATGGCGCCGAGCAGATCATGGTCTCCGGGACGATCCATGCGCGCCAGGAAAATGACGCCGGCGATGCCGAACACGATGTTCGGCAGCCAGATGGCCAACGGGATGGGAAGCGTTCTCTGGCGCGCCAGGCCGATCAGGCTAATCGAGGAAAGATGGTAACAGAAGAAAGCTAAAAAGACCGCAGTGACGTAGCCTGCGGATTTGCCGCCCTTGCGCGTGGCCACTCCTAACGGAATGCCGACCAGCGACAGCATGAGACACGCAAATGGTAGGGCGAATCGCCGATGCAATTCTACGCGCGCCTCCACCCACTCGGGCCCGCCGTATCGCCAGAGGCGCCCGGTATTCATCTCGCGGAATGGCTGCTCTTTCACTGTCTTCGGCGGCGCGGCGTCCAGGGCCTGCTCTCCTCGCGGAAAACTGACATCGTGGGCGATGTTGTCTTTCCCCATTTCGTAAGTAGAGGCATCGCGCAGAGAGAGCTGGATGCGGTTGTTGGCCGGGTCGGGCTGAGCGATGGCTTCCCGCGCGACGGTGACGAGCGGTCCCTGGGCGTTGCCTTTCAGGCCGGTGGCGCGCTCCTCCGGAGGGGTCACGTCCGCCATGAAAACGTTGCGCCACAGGACCGGATCGCCGGCCTTCACGTCGTTCACATACAGAATCTTGTTGGGGAAGTCTTCCTGGAACACGCGCGGCTGGATGTCCGCGGAAAGCTGTGTAGCAATCAGCTGATCCCGTATCGCGGTGCTTTCCCGAATGGAGTACGGCGTGAGGCGCAGCGAAGAATAGGCCGCCAAGGCCGCGGCGATGGTGGCAAACAACATGACCGGCGCAATTACTTTGCGACTGGGCACGCCGGCAGCGCGCAAGGCGGTGATTTCGCCGTCGCTGGCCATCCGGCCCAGGCCGATGAGTATACCTACCAGCATCCCGAACGGGATGGTCTGCGGTAGCACCGGCGGCATCGCCAGCGCGAACAGGGCCACAACCGTTTTTGCCGACGCGTTACTGCGCACCAGCACTTCGAAAATCGGGTCGATCCCCTGCAGAAAAAGAACGAAGGTGGCCAGGAACGTGCCGAGGAAGGCGCTGGAAAGAATTTCGCGGAAGATGTAACGGCCGATTAAGCGCAACACGCTAAAACCCTGTTTCCAGAGCTGTTCTCAGAAATCGCCACGCTATTTAACCAACTCCGGGGCTGGAACCACCGGCAGCCGCGGCTGCTCTTCCTCGACAGGGTGTAACTCCAGATCATCGATCAAGATCGAGGGCGCCACCACTGTGGCATTGGACTCGTAGCTGGCAGCCCCCATGAGCGCGAACGGAACGGCACTATCCAGAAAATCGAAACGGTTGAGATCGTCACCGGCGGCGAGAATATCCTTTAAAGAACGAGCGCTGAAGCCGCGAAACTGCATGCCGCGCATCAGTACCTCACGGCCATCGGGGTAAACCCGGTAAATCTGTATCGGCATGCTGACGGGCAACGCACCTCCGGCCGAGACTCCGGCCAGTATGCGCCGCGCATCCTCAACGGACATCGAAGACGGAAAGTCCATCTCGCGCACCACAATGCCGTACGGCTTGCCGCGCATGGAAACCAACTCTTGCAGCCTTCGACGAAGCTCTAGTAACGGTACCGTGGTGGAAGCGGTGACGAACAAATTGCTGACGCCGGCAGTGGAGGCGCCGTACTGGCCGGGCATGCGCGCGTGGCCGTTGGAGCCATCTCCGCCGCCGCGGACCGGTTGGCGCGTCAGCAGATAACCTTTCAGCGTGCCGTTTTCGATCAGGTGAAGTTTCTTGGGAAGCACACCCTCACGGTCCACTTCGAAAGAGCCGAATAGCGGCTTCCCGCGCCACTCCTTCAGCAACGGGTCATCCCAAACGTCGAATGTATCCGGCAAAATGCGCGCGCCCAACCGGCCATCCAGTTCGCTGGCAGGCACGGCGAGGTTACGCCGCGAATCGATTACCGGGCGCCGCGTCAGCGCCAGATTCCTGCCCAAGACCTCGGCGAAGATTTGCGCACCTGCCGTTCCTTCAAACAACACCGGGCCGGAATAGTCCTCCCCTTTGTCGGCGTGGGTCAAAGCTGTCACCCGCTGTGCCAGGGTCTGTACGCTGCGCGTCAACTCGGCCTCGCCCGGCATTCCAGTGGCTTCGGCGGTTTGTATGGACACGGCATCGCGCACGCGCATACCGTCAGGCGCGCGCGCCTCGGCGCGAACCCGTAAGGAGGTGGTCCGGTCCGGAACTCGCACCTCGGTGCCTTCCGAATTCAGAAGGTAATAACCGCCGTCTCCGGAGCGAAACTCTACGTTCGAGGCCTCCACCTCGGGATACTGGTCGAAAATTGCCGAGAGCTTGCGCACGCGATTGCTCCAGCCATCCTCGTCGATGTTCAGTTTTTGGAAATCGCGGAGAAGGTGCACCGGCTCCACATGGGCGAAGTCGCTGAGCTGTTCGTTGACGTTCAGATTCCGCAGCGCTGCACGTTTCCGCGCAATGGCTTCCACCGCGGATTTATACTCCGTATCAGTTTCCAGCCAAAAATAACGCCGGAGGACGGGGTAGGAATCGTCCAGGGGAAACCGCTCCAGGTCGTAGCGCGTGCCAAAATTGATGTCGCTTCCCGAATAGTTGGTGTTGTCAAACTTGTAATCGCCGACCCGGACTCTGACCTCGAGGTTCCGGAATCTCTCGCGGCGGCGGCGCGTCAACCCACCGAGAGTGGCGGAGACGTTGAAACTGTCGTTATCGTCCAGCAGGTATTCGATGAAGTAGGGCTTTTCCAGATTAGGGACCGTTAACTTGAGCGAACGGTCCAGCTCGTCGTGCATCGCCCGAATGATGGGGTCGGCCGGGGGCGCCTGCGCGCTAATCACCAAACCGGCGGCCAGCATAGCGGCTGCGAACAGGAGCGCCTTCACTGCGCACTCCTGGGAGTTTCCGTCTTGAAGGGTATCGGCAGCAGCGGCGGGCGGTCTTGCGATTTGGCCTTCTTCTCGATTTCGATCTCCGACACCAGGATGGCCGGAGAAACCGCCGACACCGGCACGCTACCCGATTCGGCGCCGCAATAACCGTTGAAGACCTGGGTCTTGTCGGAAGTGGCGAGGATCTTGGCAAAGCTGGCGAGCGGCGTGCCGACGATGTCCGCGCCGCGCACCAACTCGTCGGGACGCCCATCCGCATACACGCGATAAACCACCAGCGGAATCACTTTGAAAGCTTGTAACCCGTTCCGCCCGGTAGTCGTAAAACCGCCGGTAATGTCGGCGAAATACAGGCCGTACGGTTTGCCTTGCCGTTTGATTTCGTCCACCAGCATATTGTGTAACTGGGCGTCGGAAACGGCCTTGGTGGATTGGACAATCAGGTTGGATTGGCGCGAGACCACTTCGTAACCGGGCTGCCGGCGGCCGTGGCTGTTGGAGCTGTCGAAGCCGTGGATCGGCGATCGCGACATCAGAAACGTCTTCAGCACGCCTTTGTCGACCGCGACCACGGGGCGGGCCTTCACGCCTTCGTCATCATAGTCGTACCAGCCGAACAGATCGATGTCGCCGATCTTGCGGCGCGTGGGATCGAACACGACGGACAGGAAATCGGGCAGGACCTTGGTTCCCACACTCTTAGTGAACGTCTGGCCCTCGCTCTCATCCTTTTGCCGGTGGCCCTCAACGCGGTGTCCGAAGATCTCGTGAAAGAACACTCCCGCGGCTCTGCCTGAAAAAATGGCAGGCCCCACAAAGGGCTCGGCCTCGGGCGCACGCAGCAGGGCCGTGAGGTCTTTGGCCACGCGGTCGATGCCCGCCAGAATCACCTCGTCCTTGGGCAACCCCGAGGCCTCGACCGCTTCGAACGTCTCGCCGGTGTTCAGATCGGCGCCGTCCATAGCTTTGGCTTCCGCGGAAACGGTAACGCGCGCATAGCCCCGGCCATGCAGCACTCGCGTGCCTTCCGTGTTTACGAAGTAACGCGTGTCGGTTTGAGCAGTCACCTGGACGTGCGAAGTGAGAATGCCGGGATAGTTGGCAAACCGCGCCGAAAGATTGCGTATGCGCGCGGTCCAGGCCGCCTCATCAAACTGCAGCTTGGGCGGCGCCTTCTGATAGGTAGAAGGCGGCTGGTCGGAAAAATCGTCAGAGTCGTCCGAAGCCGCGACCTTCACTTCGGCATTCGTCTTAATACGGATCAGTCGCTCGGCGGCCGCGCGGTAGGCCCGATCGGTTTCGATCCACACCCGGCGCTTAATGGCGTTTGAATTATCCTCGAAGGAAAGCAGAGCACCGCGCGTAAATTGGGTCCGCTCGCCGATCACCTGCCGGTAGTTGTCGAGCTTGGGACTGCCGACGCGCACTGAGACGTCGAGGACGCGGTCCTTAGCGTTGTTGGTGGAGGCGATGGTGCCGAGTGTTCCCGAAATACCGCGGAAGTCCTGCTCGGCAACTTCGTAGCTCAGGAAATAAGCCGCCGGCTCGCCCTTCTGCTTGAGCGCGGTGAAGTTGCGATTGAGTTCCTGCGCCAGGATATCCAGCACGGACGGGCTCTGCGCCGGGGCGGGCGACGCCGCCGCGAGGAAAACCACAACACCAGCAAATCTAGCGAGAGGCAAGCAACCAGGATATCATTGCCGGCTACCGGCCCAATGGCACCAGCGAAGACCAGGAAGCGGGCGGCGGGCGCGACCGAACTAAGATTTTGGTATCTTTATCGTCGCGACGAAACGCGATCGTGTGGCGTATAAACGAATATGATTCTGCAAGATGTTCGCTTTGCCTTGCGTGTCTCGATTCGCCAGCCGGTCTTCCTCACGGTCGCGGTGTTGACACTTGCGCTGGGGATCGGGGCGAACACGGCCATCTTCAGCGTCGTGAAGGCCGTTCTGCTTGAGCCGTTGGCCTACCGGGAGCCCGATCGGATCGTCGCCTTCCAGACGCTCTGGACCAAGCCGAATCTTACCGGAAACGTGTCCGGCGGGGATTACCCGGATCTGGTTGCCGAACCTTCGCCGTTCGCTGCCGCCTCGCGCTATGCCGGCGGCGAGTTGCCGGTGGAGACGGGAGGTCACGCCGAATTCGTAGCCGCGTACGGCGCCGACGCAGGTTTCGCAGAGGTCTTCCAACTGAGGCCGGTGGCTGGCCGGCTAATCACGTACGACGAATTCCGGACGAAAGCCGCGGTGGCAGTGGTGAGTGAAGGCTTCGCGGTCCGGCACTTCGGCGAAGCAAATCGCGCAGTCGGCCAGGTGCTGCACGTGGAAGAGCGCGCTATGTCCATCGTCGGTGTGCTGCCCGCGGGATTCCATTTCCCGCTCAAGGCTGAACTGTGGTTCCCGATGTTCGGGGAGAACCTGAGCCGCACGGCAGGCAACTATCGCGCTATTGCTCGGCTAAGCCGGGCGTCACGGCAGAGGCAGCTCGTGCCCACCTGGCCGCGGTAGCGGGCCGCCTTCAGCACACCTTTCCGTCGACTCACAAGAACAAATCGTTTACGGCGATGCTGCTGAAAGATCTGTTAGTCGAGCGCAGCCGCATGACGCTCTGGCTGCTAATGGGTTCGGTAGGCCTCGTCCTTATGGTGGCCTGTGCCAACGTTGCGAACCTGCTACTGGCCCGCGCCACGGCGCGTTCGCGCGAAATGGCGCTGCGCGCGGCTTTGGGGGCGGGCCGGCGCCGCCTGATTCGCCAGTTGTTGGTCGAGAGCGCGCTATTGGGTTTGTCCGGCGGCGCCCTCGGACTCTTGCTGGCATTTGCCGGCGTGGCCGCGTTGGTTCGCCTGGCGCCGCCGAATTTGCCGCGTCTCGAAGAGATCCACGTGGACACCGTGGCGCTGCTCTTCACTCTGGCGGTCTCGCTCGGCGCAGCGGTGCTGTTCGGGCTGTGGCCGGCGTTCCGCGCTGCGCGCGTCGACGTGCATGACGCGCTGAAGCAGGGCTCTACGCGGGGCGTGCTGGGCGGCGGTCGCGGCGAGTGGGTGCGCGGAGCGCTGGTCTCGGCCGAGGTCGCGCTCGCGTTGGTGCTGACGCTGGGCGCCGGCCTGCTCTTTCGCAGCTTTCTGGCGTTGAGTGCGGTCGACCTGGGCTATCGCACCGAGGGCCGTCTTGTGCTCACCGCCAGCATTCCAGCCAAAACCGAGGCGCAGCATCTGCAGGCCGGCGCGACCTTCGAACGCATCTTCGGCGCGCTACGCGAACTGCCTGGAGTCAGCGCGGTGGCGGGTGTGATGGGACTGCCGAGCGGGCCGTATGGCTCGGACGGACTATACGCCGTCGAGGGTATGCATGACTTCACCAAGGCTCAATTCGACAGGCTTCCGCACGCCGGATTCCGGCTCACCAGCCCCGGGTATTTCGCGGCCATGGGCGTTCCATTACTCGACGGCCGCGACTTCGACCAGCGTGACCTGTACGAAGCCGAGCCGGTCGCGATTGTCAGCGCCACCCTCGTGCGCCAGGTGTTCCGCGGAGAGAGCCCCCTTGGGCGACGGATCAAGTGCGGCCTCGACCGTGATGTGTGGATGCGCGTGGTGGGCGTCGTGGGAGACATGCGCAACGACAACCCGGCGCTTCCGCCCGGCCCCGAGGTCTACATGGCTTATCGCCAGCACCCATATCACGCCAACGACCTGCACATCGTAGTGCGCGCACAAAGTGACGTGGCCGCCACCGCGCGCAAGACGATTGCAAGGATCGATCCCGGCATCCCGGTGAAGGTCAGCACACTGGAACAGTTCCACAGCGATGCCATCGCCCTGCCGCGCTTCCGGACCTTGCTGCTGATCGTCTTCGCGGGCCTTGCCGCGGCGCTGGCAACGGCGGGTGTCTATGGCGTCATGAGCTATGCGGCCGCACAGCGCCAAGCCGAGATGGGTGTGCGCATCGCGCTGGGCGCGACCGGCGTCGATATCGTGTCCATCCTGGTTGGGAGCGCGGCGAGGGTAACTGCGATTGGTCTGGCCTGTGGGCTTGCGATTGCGCTCGTAGCGGGCCATTTGATGGAGTCGATGCTGTACGGCATCCGGCCGCAGGATCCCCTCGCAATTAGCGGCGCCGTGCTGCTGCTAAGTGGAGCGGCGCTACTGGCGGCGCTCCTTCCCGCCCTGCGCGCGTCGCGGGTCGACCCGGCGATGGCCCTGCGCGAGGAGTGACGACAGTTGTCCACCCTGTGGTTACATCAGCTTGCGGAACTCGGGGACTGGCGTCGCCAGAAGGCCCTTCTCTTTGAGGCCCGTCAGAGCCAGGCTATAGCGACCGCGCACACCCGTTTTTTCGAAAATGTGCTTCAGGTGGATCTTCACGGTTCCGGTGCGGATTCCCAAAGCCTGGCCGATGTCGCGGTTCGTAAGACCCTGCTCGACCAGTTCCGTCACTTGCAATTCGCGAGCCGTGAGCGCTGCACGTTTAGAGCGCGCCGGACCGGCGAGCTCCCGCCGGGCATCGCCTTCGACCCAGGTACCGCCGGTTGCCACGGCGCGCAGGCAATCCACCAGCACGGGCAGCGGAGCGGTTTTGCGCAAGGCCGCCGAGGCGCCGGCCTGCAGAAATCGCAGCGACTCCACTTCCGCCAGCGAGACGCCCCAAACAACAACGGCGGTTCCGCTTTCCGTGCGGCGCAATTCCTTAAGGCAGTCCATCACCGCCTGGAGCCCCAAGGCCTTATCGAGCAGGAGAATGGAAGGGGCCAGAAGATGCACCGCGTCCAGAGCATCTGGCAGGGAAGCAGCCACTGAGATAATGCCAATTTCGCCGCCGGGTTCCAGAAGGGCCCGGAGTCCCTCCAGCGATCGGCTCGGTCTCACAAACAATAAGGGTTTTCAAAGTGTACTCTGCGAGACCCATGGGGCCTACAGAAGGTATATCGACCGCTTTGACCGATTACTTAGTGACAGGAAGCGTATGAGATCTCAAGAGTTTGCGGGAGCGGTGGGCCGGACGCTGCGGCCGGCCCTCCATGATTAGCGGGCGGTCTGCTCTTTGGGAGTGGCCAGGTACCCGACGATCTGGTCTTTCTGGACCTGGTTCACTACGAGCTCATAGGGCTGCTTAGCCTTGCTGGTGTAGAATTGCACGGGCTCGTTGATGTTCTTGTCCTGCTTGGTCGTCAGCTTGTCATCCGCCATCACTTCGACGGTGTATTTGTTCTTCTTGGGGTCGGTCTTCTTCAGCAGAAGCGTGACGTCTCCCACGCGCTGACGCTCTTTGGTGCGGCCCAGCTTGAATTCGAAATAGTTGCGTTCTCCCAACCGTTTGAGCGCCTGCAATTCGCTCCCATTGGTCGCCACCAGTCCGCTTTGCACTCCCAGGTCGCCCTGCACCGATTTGAGCGTGGCAATGGTTTTTTGCAATTCGGCTTGGGTGGAACCCAGCTGGTTTTTCACGCCCCCGACGTCCGTCGATACATCCGTGAGCTTGGCAGTCAGGTTAGCGGCGTTTTGCTCGCCTTCGTTCTTTACCCCAGTGATCTCGTTGCTGATCTGCTGCTGCACCTTGGCCTGCTCGGACTGGATTTGACGAGCCAGCTGCTCCGCGTGAGCGGAAGCTTCGGCCTTGGCTTCGCTGGATAACGTCCGGGCCTGATTGCGGGTGTTCTCCAGTTCTTCCTTTAACGTCTCCAGGTGACGCATCTGGGACGCGGTGGTTACCGAAGAAGCGTCGCGCAGGTTCGTCAGCTCGGTCATCACGGTCTCCCTTGTCTTGGCCATGTCCGTGCGGACATGATCGAGCTGCAGGTAGAGGTAGATATTCGCCGCCACCAGGGCGATCAGCGCCCCGGCTACCAGGGCGGTTTTCAGACCTGACCGGTCGGGCGGCTGCTCCAGATAACTTGATGTGGGACTCACTAGAGCCTCCTTCTTTGTCTTTCAGTATAGATGGGGCGCATACCTGTTTAGGTTTCCTTTCATTGTATATCGAAGGATTGCCCCCGGGCAGGGACGGTGACCTCTACGCCGTATTCGGCTTTAATCAGACCCGCCAGCGTCGCGGCCTGCTCCGGCTCACCATGGACCAGAAATACCCGCCGCAGCGAGGGCGCCAGAGGCTCGATCCAGCGCATCAACTCGCCCTGATCGGCATGGGCGCTGAGCTCATCGAGGCTGGCTATCTCTGCCCGGACGCGCATGGGTTCCCCAAAAATACGCACTTCCGGCCATTTTTCGACTAGTTTGCGGCCAAGTGTGTCCTGTGCCTGAAAACCGGTGATGAGAACGGTATTGCGGGGATCTTCGATATTATTCCGCAGGTGGTGCAAAATGCGGCCCGACTCGCACATTCCGGAACCTGAAATGACCACAAAGGGACCGTTGAGGCTGTTCAATTTGATGGATTCGGAGGCTTCGCGGACATATCGCAAGCTTTTAAAGCCGAAAGGATCTTCACTCTGAAGCAGGTATTTCCTGGTTTCTTCGTCGAAACATTCCGGATGCGCCCGATGCACATCGGTAACGTTCACCGCTAACGGGCTGTCGACAAAAATCGGGATACGCGGAATGTGTCCCTCATCTGTCAGGCGATGCAGCAGGAGCACGAGTTGCTGCGTCCGTCCCACGGCAAAGGCCGGAACAATGATGCGCCCGCCGCGTCCCGCAGTGCGTTGCACAACACTCGACAACTTATTGATGACATGGGTGTTATCTTTATGGAGCCGCCCGCCATAAGTGCTCTCCAGAATGAGCGTCTCCACGGCCGGGGGGCGATCCGGATCGCGAATAATAGGCATATGCCCGCGGCCGATGTCGCCCGAAAAGAGCAGACGTACGGGTTTACCCTGGTCCGAGTCGTGTTCCAGAACGACGAAGCTCGATCCCAGGATATGGCCGGCGTCGTGGCACTGATAGCGAAGTCGAGGATCGAATTCGTGAGTGGTGTAATAATCGACTGGCCGGAAAAGAGGCAGTGTTCGCTCCGCGTCCGCCATCGTATATAGCGGCTCCGCCAAACCGTTATTCAGCCCCTTGGCCTTTCGCTTTTCCTGCCGTCTGTTGAGAAATTCGGCATCTTTTTCCTGGATATGGGCAGTGTCGCGCAACATCCACTGGCACAAGTCGATGGTGGCAGGCGTGGAGTAAATCGGACCGTTATAGCCGAACTTCACCAAGTTGGGAAGATTGCCGCTGTGATCGATGTGGGCGTGCGACAGAATCACGGCATCGATCGAAGATCCGGGAAAAGGAAAAGTCCGGTTCAAACGATCGGATTCTTGGCGGTGGCCTTGATGCAGGCCGCAATCGAGGAGTAAACGTTTTCCGGAAACTTCCACCAGGTGCATGGAGCCGGTGACGCCGCCGGCAGCCCCCCAAAAAGTGAGCTTCATGCGTATCGAATAAACAGGAATTTGGTGGACGAGATGGGATTCGAAAAAACGGACCCGTCCAAGCCTCAGTAACTTGTGATTCTACAATAAGCCAAATAATCGAAAAGTGCCAGAAATGCAAATCTCTGGCACGCGTACGGCACACGCCCGTTTCCCCCGCAAAAATTATTTCGAGGTAGTCCGTCCGGTATCTATTGACTAGGTGGCAATTGCCCCCTATACTGGTTTCGGGCTAGATGGAATCCAGTAGTGGTCCTCCTCGCAGGCCCGGCAAGAGGGGGTGATTGGCTGATTTTCGGCTACTGGTAAAAACCAGATCAAAACCGAAAGTGTCCCCAAAACATCAATCTGAAAAATGAAACTCCATATACGTCAAGCTCTTACTCTGCTGGAATCGGCTCACCATGGTCTCGTCCGTTGCGTTCGTCTTAGTAACGTGTGTGAGATCGCTCCCGACAAAGCTGCCCAGCTGCTACAGTGCGGCGGCTATGATGCGTTCGGCAAGAAATCGCGTGTGAAAGCGGTTCGGGAGCTGCTGCCTCTGCCGGCAAAGGCTCCTCAGCAGGACTTCTATTCCGGATCGCACGATAAAGTTGGAATGCCGGTACTACCCCCGAGCCCTGAATGGTTGAATTCTCGGCGAGACGCAAGAGGGAAGGTTGTATGAATCCGAATAACCCAGTTAGACAATCCATTGTTTTCGAGGGTCCAGGCGAAGGAAGGTTCTTTCATGGAGACACCTTACGGATTACCGGTCTTACGGCTGACACACTGAAAACTTGGCACAAGCGAAAACTTCTTCAACTCCATGACATAGACGAAGAGGTTCCGGAACGCTACCCGGCTGGTGTTGCAAAGGAATGGAAGAGCCCTATTGGCGGTGGTCGTCACAGTATGGTTGCGCGTTGGCAGGAGTCTCCTGGTACAGGAAATCACCGCTTGTATTCGTCTCGCGCCATACTCGACCTTGTAGCTATGAAGGCACTGGCTGAAGTTGGTGTGCCTTTGGCGGAAGCTGGCGAACTTGCCCGCGTTATCGGCAAAGAGGAATTGCGTTATCTTCGGCAGAGGGACGACGAAGATCACTACAGCCTGCCTGTTGCCATTTTTCGAAATGATGAATTAAAGCTCTTTTCGAAACAACCGAATTGCCTTCATCTGCGGTCTACGGCGCACTTCACGGCTGTCCTGTGTTCAGGTACTGAGCCAGTGCACGTATGGGAATTTTTGGCAAGTATAGGCCGGGGCAGCGCCATATTGATAGATCCTGGCATGCTAGCCGAACGGGTGTTGGATGGCATCTGCGAACTTCTGGGGCCTTTCACCCAAATTTGATTGAAGGAACGTCTCAGCGGGGAACATGGCAGAATTCCTTGGCCGTCATCTCACGCCGGCGGAGCTCGCTCACGCATGGGGCTTGGATGAAACGACAATCCGGCGTATCTTCCTCGACTTGCCAGGTGTATTGAAGATCGGCCGCACGATCGCGGGCAAAAAGAAGCGCAGCTATGTGACTCTCCGGATTCCTGAGGAAGTTGCAAGACAGGTTTACCAGGAGCGGACCAAGTGATGACTCAGCAAATGGTGTCGGGGCGGGCCGCCGGCGATCCATTAACCGAGGGATGGCCGGATGCGCCGGCGATCCTGCAAGTCGCCGAGAAGCACTGGATCTGGGAAGTTGCCTGCGGATTTTGCGGCTCTAGACATTTGCATGGCGGCGGTGATCTGTCAGAGAATCCGCGAAGTCTATTGGGGCCTCGGGTGTCCCACTGTAACACCGATCGCGGTGGTGAAATCTATTGGTTGCGGGATGCCGACCGAGATCGAACAACCGCTCTATTGTGGCTGTCAAGACATGGTGACCGTGATCTGTTGTGGGAGGCCTCGGAGCAATCCAGGGTTGTGCTTAAAGAGAGATCACGCCGGAAACCGAAATGAAAGCACAGACCGTGCAGGCGTCTGCACTGAGGCCTGCAAATGAGGCGCTGTGTTGAACCCATTCGGAAGCGATCTATCGGAGGCGGATCACCAGAAACTCGCGCAGCGTTGGATCACCGGCGAGCTGGCGGAACAAGCCGGGTTGCGCAGAGCGGATTCCTATACTGTCCGCCAAATGTTCGGCCGAAAGCAGGGTGACCTAAGCGGCATTATCATTCCGAATCTTTCGCCCTGGGATCACCAGATCCGCGAGTATCGGGCGCGCCTGGATAATCCACCTCTGGAGTATCGGAGCGACGGTGGTGTTCGGGAGGTCAGCAAATACATACAGCCTTCTGGGCGCGGCAATTTGTTCTATTTTCCGCCTGGAACTAGCCAGGTTGCGCTTGAAAGTAGCGATGAACTTGCAATAGTAACGGAGGGCGAATTTAAGGCCCTCGCACTCTATAGGCTTGCCCACCTCGATTCTTCGGACGTGGCGAGGTTCCTGCCTATCGCAGTGGCCGGCGTCTACAGTTGGCGCGGCACAGTAGGCAAAACTATCGGGCCGGATGGCGGCCGGCGTGATGTTAAGGGCGTAATTCCGGATTTCGAGCGGGTCGCGTGGAAGGGACGCCGGGTCATCATCGCCTTTGATGCCGATTCGGAAACTAAACCAAAAGTCCGGGCGGCGCGCTGGCAACTGACTGCTGCGCTGATAGAGCGCGGGGCCCTGGTCGGCAACTTGCTTTGGCCGATCACAGAAGGTAAAGGAATCGATGATTGGCTCGCAACGGTAGGCCCGGACCCGGTATGGGCCGCGATTCAGGCTGTCGAATTTGGTGACTGGCGAACTCGCTTAGTTCGCAATGAAGACGGTCGCGTTGTGGCGGGTTATGAAAATACGGCTCTCTATTTCGAGAATTCGCCTGAGTGGACAGGGGTGCTTGGATACAACTCATTTACAGGGGGCATATTCGTGCTCAAACCTCCGCCTCCGCCAGTTACGGCCGCCGTAGGCGAAGAGCTCGAGGACCACTTTGATACGGAGGTGTCGCGCTGGTTCGAAAGGCATCACTTGATGGTGAAGCCGGATATGGTTCGAGCCGTTATCGAGGGAGTTGCGCGCCGGAATTCGTTTCATCCGCCGCGGGATTACATGGAAGCACTTCCGGAGTGGGACGGGAAGCCGCGCACGCCGACCTGGCTCATCGACTATTGCGGCGTGGAATCGAGTGATTCACAGCCAAACGAATACGCCATGGCGGCCGGTGAGAAGTTTCTGATATCGGTTGTGGCGCGGATTTTCGAACCTGGGGCTAAATGTGATTCACTGCTTGTCCTGGAGGGCCCGCAGGGAATTGGGAAGAGTAGCGTTGCTCGGATTTTGGCTGGTGTATGGTTCTCCGATCAGCTCCCCGACATGTACTCGAAAGACGCGGCTATGGCGCTGCGTAGCATTCTGATTCTGGAGCTTGCAGAGCTTGATGTGCTCAACCGGAACGAGATGGCGCGGGCTAAGGCTTTTTTAACCGTTCGCGAGGACCGCTTGCGACTTCCATACGGAAGACGCATGGTGACGTTTCCGCGGCAGTGCGTATTCTTTGGCACTACCAACTCAGACACGTGGCTTAAGGACGAGACGGGCGGTCGACGATTCTGGCCCGTGCGGTGTCGAGGGTCGATCGACCTGGCTGGTTTGGCCCGCGATCGTGATCAGTTGTGGGCAGAGGCGTTGCATCGTTACCGTGCCGACATGACCTGGTGGTTTGACACACCGGACTTAGTTCAGGCGGCGGCCGAGGAAACGCGGGAGCGCCATCAAGCGGACCCGTGGCAGGAGCAGATCGCGCGCTGGCTTGCTTCACCCGAGCAGCGTCGTGACGGTCACGGTCATCCGGTTGGCGATTTCGCGTCGAACGAGGACAGTGTAACGATCAGTGACATTCTGTTGCACTGCCTGGGAAAGCCGATTTCACTGTGGGTTCATGCGGACAAGATGCGTGTCTCGGGTTGCTTGGTGGCGCTGGGTTGGAAGCGATTCAAGGCGGGTCCACGGAATGCGCGCGAATGGCGATACCGGAGAGGCGACGCCGGGCAGTGACCCTGGTTTGTAAGGCGTGTCCCAGATGGTGTCCCAGGTGGTGTCCCATGCTAAGTTACTTTGCCTTCAATGAGTGTCCAGGTGTCCCAGGTTAGTTCTTAACTGATGGTATGTAACACACATGTACACATGGATTTCCCCATAGGAAGTTTAGGCGGTAGCCGGGACACCTGGGACACTGGGACACCTGGGACACGGTTAGTGGTTGGGCTAGCTTTTGCGCGCGGGGTGAGTGACCGGTAGCACGTCCGCACACCGGCAGGGTAGGGGGTCAAAATCCCTCGGGACCGGCCGCCCGTTGACCGTGTGCCCCCCAAAAAAATCGTAATTAATTGATTTTATTATGCTTAACTCTGAAGGCGAGCGGCCAAACGAGCGTTTCCAGGCCGATATTGATGGCTTGGGAACCGCCGGTAAAGAACTGCTGGCCTGGTTGCGGGAGATCGCTGAGGTCGATGGTGCGCTGCCATTGGTAGTCCAGACTTGCCAGATCGCGGACCGGCTCGCGGAAATCCGCCAGAAGATCAAAACGTCAGGATTGATTCTTAGTCGTGATCGGCGCAACCCTTTGCTGGCCGAAGAGGCGCGCTTTATGAAGCAGTACGCCTTGAACTGGCGGAACCTTGGCCTTGCTGATCGCGACCCGGAGGAGAAGCGCAGAGTGGGGCGGCCGTCCGGAGATCTTTGGCGGCCACGCGACTAAAGATTTGCTTTGAAGAACTCAAATAGGAAAGGTGATTGTGATGAACGTGAAGAACAACGATATTGAGATCCAATTTGATGCAGCCACAAAACAAGTGACGGAGCTGCGCGACGCGTTTTTGGGAGCCGAAGTCGAAGTGATTACCCATCGGAAGAAAATCTGGGAGGGGAAGGATTCCCCGCGAGACCTGCAACTGATGCGCAATAGACTCCCGGATCTTGAGGAAAGGATGTATGGCGCTCAAGCAGCTTGGCGAGAGTCTCGCCAGATCTGGGAGCAACTCCGAGAAGAGTTAAACACGTATCGTCATGAGCTTCTGTTTCCTAAACTGATTCCGATATTGGAGGAATCGCAAAGGCTTCGGGCGCAAGTCGCCGAGTTGCAAAAAAAGGTAAATCGAGAGATTGCTACGGCGGGCCTTCTAGGGCCCTTTGAGCAGTGGCGTTTTGACCAGGAATTGCAACGGGGCGGAGCTAAGGTCGCGTGATGATTGGCGCTAGGGACCTCGATGGCGATCGGCTGCTGGCGGCAAAAACCCGTCTGAACGAATTGATGGTTCAGAGAAACGAAGGCTGGCATGTTTTGGCTGAGTTGCGGGATGAGTGCTCTAGAGCGCGGGCCGCTGTTCTTAGGGAGGCGGCGTTGGCGTTAATTGAGAGGCGTGCCGCGAATACAGAAGTGCTTGAGGTATCTGTCAAATCGACTCGGCGGCAATTTGAGGATGCGCTCCACCAGGCCGATGTTGTATACGAAGCGATCCGCATACAGGTAGCAGTTGTCAAAGACCTCGGCGGATCTCTTTGATGTTGGTACTAAGCCCCTGTTGCGCCGTAAATACGAAGGAGGTTCATAGGATGCCATTACGCATAACCGGCCGCGGCGGCCGTCCCAAGCGCCGCGCAATCATCGGGGCTGAGGCGTTATTCAATCGGCCCTGGTTCATCACGCGCCAGGCGCTGGCCGGGCTCGTCACGGCATGGCAACAGGCCGACGTCACCATTGCCGTGGAGAAGGGCCCATCGCCGGGAAGCCTCCTTGCGGCGCGCCTGAAGGCCGCCGGTGTGGCGCTCCAGCACGACATGCAGGGCGATGATCCCGACCGAGCTTTCCCTGTAACCCAAGATGGCATTGCCTGCATTCCAGCGGAGGGCCCGCTCACTAAGGCCGCCTACTGGGGCACGACATCATACAGCGAAATCCAACAGATGGCCGCTGATGCTCTGGCGGATTCGGGTGTCAGGGGTTTAGTATTCTGCTTCGACAGCCCGGGCGGCGAGGCCTGCAGCGACATGCTGGAATGCGCCGAGTATCTCGCCGGTGTGCGCGGTCAGAAGCCTATGCTTGCTGTGGCGGATGATGATTGTTTTTCGGCCGCATATTGTCTGGCTGCCGGCGTGGGCCCCATCCTGGTGAACAGTTGCGGCGGTGTGGGATCGATTGGCTGTTGGACGGCGCACGTTGATACCAGTAAGGCGCTCGAAAAGGCCGGTATTGCCGTGACGTACATTTTCTCGGGAGACAGGAAGGTCGACGGGAATCCGACGCAACCGCTCTCTGATCGTGCTCGGAAGGATCTTCAGGCGGAGATTGACAGAATTCGGGATCTGTTCGTCCAGTCTGTCGCGAAAAACCGCGGGGCGACGTCGGCACGAATTTCCGCGACGGAGGCTGCCTGTTATTACGGTCCTGCCGGGATCCCGTTATTGGGAGATCGCATGGGCTCTGTTGTTGACGCGGTTTCCATACTGCGCGCCGGCTTGCCCGAATTAACTGTACCGGCAAAGCAGCCGGCCGCAGCGCTTACCGCAGCTCGCCGTCCGGGGCTCATTGCACCAGGCGCGGCTGCAGATATGTGGCTGGCGACCCGATCGAACATCAAACCGCATGCGGGGCTCGCGGTCATTGCGGAACGTCTTCGCTTAGAAGAAACCGCGATGGTGGCGCGGTATGGCGCACTGGTCGAGGCACGCCTTATGGAATTTGCCGGCGCGCGTGCTTCGGCTGTCAGCAAAAGCCTTAGTAGCCGGCGCATTGACATGTTGATCGTTCCCTACGACGGCAGCCAGGCGCGTTTAGGTTCCTTCTCTGAAGTGTATGAGCGCGGCTGTTTCGCTAAGGGCCTGGATCAGGACCCGCGTGCACTGGTCGCCCATGACGACACGCTGGTGCTAGGTCGCAAGAGTGCCGGCACCGCGAGATTCTTTGAGGATGCCGCGGGGGTGCACGTGGAATGTGATGCTCCGGAGACGACCTGGGCAGACGATCTCCTGGTTTCCATGCGAAGAGGCGATATCACCCAGGCCTCCGCGGCGTTCTGGATTCTCCAGCAGCGCTGGGAGGTGCGTAATGGGGAAAAGGTCCGTGTGGTGGAAAAGGCTCTGCTACGGGATGGGTCGGTGGTTTCGTTCGCCGCTTATTCAACCACGACTGCATCAGCGCTCTCGGCCAGTGCGGCCAGAACGGAGCTTGACGCGGCCCAGCGGCGTCTGGACCTTATGCGGCCAAGCTTCACGGATCTGGAACGTGCAGAGATCACACTTGATCAGCTCCGGTTCGCGGGCCTCACGGAATTGGAAATCGCGCAAGCACGCCTGGATCGAATGGTGCGCGGGAGGCCTCACACGGAGCTGGAGCGGGATCAGCTTAAACTCGACATGCTTCGCCGGGGTGGGCGGCCTCGATAACAATCTCTTTGACCGGCGACCGCCGAGATGTGGGCTTGGGGTTTCGTTCTCCTATTACCCCGCCGCGAGGCTCGCATCTCGGCTTACCGAGAAACATCACAACGATTTTGGAGGAGTGGATTAAATGAGCGAAATAACGACGCCGCCAGCGGATTTGAGCATCGAGAGCCAGCGCGCCTGGCCGGCGCTTCTGGAAAGGGCTGTGAAAAAGAATCTGATCACTTTGACGCCGGCGCGCAGGCTTGCTGTCTTACATGAAGCATTGCGTGCTGCGGATTTGGGGAGCGCGCCCGGGCTGAGCCGGGCCGAACGATTGGAGTTTTTGGATCGCTACTTTGATGGCATGCACTTGCTTGGGTTGATAGAAACGCGAATAGGGGCGGCGTGGGATCAGGCCCAACCAAGGCGCGTTTTTTCTTGAGTCTTTTGACCGGCGTCCGGTTAGCGGGCGTTCCGAGACGATGCGACTTTGCTGTAATGGGGGCGCGCGGTCGGGGTTCTTTTGTTCTCCTTTCCCCGACCACAAAAGGTATCGCGCCCCGTTTTTCTTCGAGGTATTTTCCTATGAGCCTTAACGAACGTGCAGACGTGTGCACGGAAAGCCCGGCGGCACAACTCGAACGGGGAGAAGCGACGGCGACCGCGAACCTTGCGCTTCAGTTAGCGATGAAATGGAATGCCCAATTTACGCAGGTCAGTGAATTTTACCGGTCGAAAGAAGGTCGCGACCGGAAAGGAAAGAATTGATGACGGGGCTGATGAAAGACTCTTCTATCCGGTGGGTGGGTGCCGCCGATCGTCGGCCAAACGCATGTCTGATCGCTGCAACCGCGATGATCGTCGGCAAGCAGTATGAGCATGTGGCATCTGAAATTGGACAGGCGATGACGGACCCAGTGCTTCGCCGGTACTTTGCAGTTTGCGGTTTTGCGGTAGCGGAGTTTCCTAAATGGGATCTGTTTAGCAGCCATGATCCTGCCGAAGGGGCTGTTCCAGGCGACTTGCTTATCGAGGGCAGGGTGTTCCCGCAACGGGCAGTTTGGCCGCTCGCTCCATTCGCTCCGGTACATCTCTGTATTACGGCTGCCTCTGCCAGCTCGGAAAGTGCTCACGCGGTCATATTGCTCGGTAATGGTGATGTTCTCGACCCGGGCACTGTTGAGTTTCAGTCACCGCGGCCGCGGCGACTGTCGGAGTACTCCGAAGTGCGGAGTATGTGGGGACTCTGGAAGGTTATGGACTCAATGCTGGTTTCCGATGAACCAAGTCCTGCACAATTCTCTGAACTGCCTGAGATATGGAGGCCAAGGCAAGGATGAGGTGTTGCTGCTTAAAGGCGATCTTCGCATTTCTGGAATTAGTCGTTCCAGGCCTCGCCGCGCAGCTCGTTTGTTTTTTGCTTGCGGCTATTTTGCTTGAATTCGCGAGCCAGTGGCCAATCGCTTTGATTGTGCGCCAGATGCGGCACGCTATGGAGGCTAGAAATGTCTAAAGCGATTGTTCAAGAGGCAGCCGGCGGAGCGCTCATCGCCGCGGGAGTGCTGCTCGAGGTTGGAACGATCGCGGTGCCAGGTGGAGCGGTATTCGGAGGGGCTCTTGCTGCACGCCTGATTGAATCTGGCGCTGGTCTCGTTTTATCGGGCGTCGGGACGATGCTTTCGAAGGGGCCGTTGTCCGGTTTTGCTACCACGACACGGAATCCGATTGCGCCGTGGAACGTGGTGTATGGGCGCGCTCGTGTGGGCGGCACGACGGTCTACCTCAATTCCTTCGGCGATTCGGATAAGTGGCTGGACATGGTGATCGTTCTGGCGGCGCACCAGTGTCTTTCCGTCGATGAGCTGCTCTTCGATAACCAACGCATTCAGATCGGCGCGAACAATACCAGCTTTACCCCTGTCCAAGAAACGGTCACGATCCGCGATATCCGGCGGCTGAACAACGTCATCACGGTAACGCTGCTGCAAGACATCCCCTTGCTTGCCGACGGGGATCAGGTGCTGATCGACAACCGGGCCGGCGGCGCGATCTTGGACAACTACAAATGGACGGGTAAGTTTCCGGTCCAGATTGTAGGCCGCAATATTCCGAACTGGCCGAACATCGGCGGTGCTACGGCCGCGCTGGTATTTACCTATCTGAACGGCGGCGATGGCAACCCGGCACACGTGGGGCCCGTGGACAACGAAGGCCAGGTGCAGACCACATGGGCAGATTACGGGAAGAAGGTTTATATCGAGTCGCTGGGTGATCCAGGTGGTCCGTATAATCTCCTGGGGCACCAGCAGGCCTTGGGCGAGACGTTTCTGGGAATGTTGAACGGCACGCCGGAAGATGGGGACCCCGGCAATCTGGCCGGGAGTGGTGGCGTGTTCACTGATTCAAACGGGAATAACTATCCGAACCCCTGGAATTCCTCGTGTTCGCTTGTTGGGAAAACAGCAGTCTTTTTGCGGCTGCACTATAACGATACGATTTTTGCCAATGGCCTGCCGCAGATCTCCTTCCACGTTCACGGGAAGTGTGACATTTTCGATCCGCGCACGAACACCTACGGGTACACCGAAAATTCCGCACTTTGCATCGCGGACTACTTGAGCAATAAAACGTGGGGCTTCAAAGCCGAATATGGAATCGAAATTCCTCTTGCTCCGCTGATCGCGGCGGCGAATATCTGCGATGAGCCGGTGCAGCTCGCCGGTTAAAGAATCGAAAGAAGTACTGTACGTTAACATAGCCCCCCTACGAATGTCAGAGGCAAAGCGCGGTTGCAATACGTAGGGGCTGTACGTATAATTGAACCATGGCCAAGAAAAAGCTTCCTCCTGAAATACGGGAATATTTTGTGAGAATGGGGAAACGGGGCGGCGCTGCAGGAGGCCGCGCAAGGGCCGCCAATATGACCGATGAACAACGCAGCGAGAGCGCGCGTAACGCTGTACGCGCGCGATGGGAAAAGGCCAAAACCAGGCCGGCACCGCCCCAGTGAGGCTTTAGTGTTATGCTGGGTGATCGATTGAAGGCCTGTTAAAGCAACGAGGCGTATCCCACTGTGGAAAAAAAAGTAAAGGTGCCGCTGGGCCCGAACATCGTTGACGGCTTCGAGGTGCCCATAACCGAATCGATCGAGCGTTGGACCGAACTCAAGTTGGAAGATGGATCGGTTCTTCGCATCAAACCGAATGTACTTTCGGCGACTCGAATCGAGAATATGTGGGACCCGGAAGGCAATCCCATGTACGCGGTAAAGGCCTTGAATTCGATGGTGGTCGTCGAAAGCAAAGATTACCTAAAAAGGCCAACAAATCCCGAAGGTAAGCCGCCAAAAGCTAACTGAGGACAACCGTATGCGAAAGTTAATATTGTCTACTCAGGCCGCCGCCGTCATCGTGGGCGTGATGTCCTATATCTGGATAGACACGGTCACCAAAACCGAAGTGCAATTTTCGAACGGTTCCGCGTGCCCGACCACATGCTCGAATGAACAGCCTGTCATCGCTGATCCTAACCTTCAAGCCGCAATTCGGTTTCAGGAACTCAGGAAACAGTGGCTTGCGCAGAGGACTAGAAGCGTGTGGGTTTCCGACATGGTCCTGTGTCCCGCATATCAAAGTATTATCGGGATGGGGGAGTCTGCTATACCTTTGATTCTTGCGCAACTCCATTCTGAAGGTAACGAGCCGGACCACTGGTTTTGGGCACTACGTTCAATTGTGGAGTTCGACCCAGTAAAAGACGAGGATCGCGGCGATATCGGCAAGATGGCGGCTTCGTGGTTAGAATGGGGCCGCGAACAGGGTTATGCCGGGTAGTTGGTCTCCTGCTGACTTTCCAGGATTAGATCCAGCAAGT
>DASZIV010000149.1:0-2256 GCA_035948775.1 Bryobacteraceae bacterium | reverse complement strand
GTCATTGTAGGGCTCAAACATTGCCGCCGTTCTGGATCCGAGTGATCCATCCATGAAACCTTTCAGCATGCCGGTACGCAGCATGTTGTCAGACTGCGGATGGGCTGCCCGATGCGCCTGCAGAGTTTCTAGAGGATCGTTGAAGGCCAGCCATTCCGTGACACGCGCGGTCAGCTTGCCTTCGCGCTCGATTTCTTCGATGATTTGGAATTCTTCCCAGCAAATTTGTGAATCTTCGGCATTGGAGTAGTCCTGGATTGACGTGACGCCCCACTGCGCCAAGTCCTGGAACCCGGCTTCCAAGGCTTGCCGGCGCTTATCGTGGTTCGGCGTCGGAATCATCGCCGCAACCGCCTGCCGCGCGATTTCCCGCAAGATACCCGTTGGCTGGCCCGTGGAGTCGTGATCGATTTGTCCGCCCGGAGGATCGTGGCTCGCGATCGTGATACTCGCCAACTGCAACGCCCTGGTGTTCGCTACCGCGATGTGCCCATCGATACGCTGCAGAAACACGGGATGATTGGTTGTGACCTCATCGATATCCCAACGGCTAGGTAGTTCTTTCACCGGCCATAGAGTGTGGTCCCAGCCGCCGCCGACGATCCACTCGCCAGGCTCGGCGGTTTCCACTCGTGCGCGAATGCGGTCGCGGAACTCGGTCAACGACTTCACACCTACCAGGTTGACCTCCAGGCGCTGCAAGCCGGCTGCGGCCAGGTGCATGTGAGCGTCGTTGAACCCCGGCATCACAAAGTGGCCATCCAGGTTGATGATCTCGGTCTGCGGCCCCTTCCATTTGAGGATCTCCTCCTCCTTGCCTATGGCTTGAATGCGATCACCGCGGATGGCCATGGCGTCGGCACGCTTGATCTCGTGAAACGACGCGCTGGGCGCGATCCCGGTGTAAATATTGCCGTGGAGAAAGACCACGTCGGCTTTCGGCCGGGTTTGCGGCTCCTGCCCGAGAGCGATGGCAGTTGCGCATATTAAAAAGCCCATTTCTCTGCTCAGCTTCATGCGCCTACGCCGGCCAGCGTCAGAAGAGTCAGCAAGATGCGCTTGAGGCCCAGCTCGCGTCCGCTGCAGTCGAACCATTCTTGCAAAGTGTGTGCCCCGCCTCCCGCGCCGCCGCCGCCGATCGCAATCGCCTCCCGTCCTAGTGACAATGGAACGTTGGCGTCGGTGGAGGCGCGCTGCACCTGCGCTGCGTTTCCGAGTTGGGCATCAACGGCACGAATCACCTGCAGCAGGCGGGCATTGGAATCCAGCTCTCCGGCAGGCCGGTTGCCAATAACCACAATCTCACAACTGACCCCGAGAGGCCGGCGTTGCGACGTAGAACGTTCTTCTGGAGGCGGCGACGACTTTTCCACTGCTCGCTCTAGCGCCTGCCGCAGCGCACGCTCCAGGCGTTCCATTTCGGCCATCGAGGTGGAGCGGATGTCGACCCGCATGCTGGCAGATTCTGGGATAGAGTTCACCGAAGTGCCGCCGCGGATTACCCCAATATTGAAGGTAGTCTTGGGGGAGGATGGCACTGGGGTTTGGGCAAAATCCTGAATCGCACGCGCCAGTACCATGATTGGATTGGGCGCACCGAAATCACTCCAGGAATGCCCCCCGGGTCCGCGCACGATCACTTCAAAACGGCGGCTACCCAGCGCCTCGGCGACAATGGTGTCCGCCCCGGCGCCGTCGAGCACCAGGGTGTAATCAATCGAATCTTTCCAGCGCGGCGTAGAGAAAATGTGGCGCATGCCGCGAAGGTCGCCCTCTCCTTCCTCGCCGACGTTTCCGATGAACAGGAACGGCAGAACATGCCGGATTCGAACCGAACGCAAAAGTGCGACGATCGCCAGCATCGCGGTCACGCCTGCTCCGTTATCGGAAACTCCGGGCCCGTAGAGCCGCGTTCCTTGTTGGCGTATGTTCAAGGGCGTTCCGGCGGGAAAAACGGTGTCGATATGGGCGCTCAGAGCGACATAGCTCTTGCCGAATCCAGGATGACTGCCGAAAACATTGCCCACGTCATCACTGTGAACATTGTCGAGGCCAAGTTCGCGAAATTTCTCCGCCACCCACTCGGCACGTGCCGATTCCGCGAACGGAGGCGCTGCGATGCGCGCCAGTTCCAATTGCCAGTGCGCGAACTGTGGTTCCTGCGCGCGCAGCCAGGCAAAAGCCGAACGGATTTCCGGCGCTGCAGAAAGCCGAGCCACTTCCTGCTGCAGGCCGGAGAAGCCTTCCGACACTTCT
>DASZIV010000148.1:0-66132 GCA_035948775.1 Bryobacteraceae bacterium | reverse complement strand
CAACGGAAACCCTGGCGGAGTTGGACGCAATCGCTGGCGCGTCGGCGGAACAGCACGGGTGACGCTGATTATCGAAATTGAGACGCAGGACCACCATCCAGAATAAAATCAAAGGAGTCAGAAATGCGAGTTTTCGTCACTGGCGCTACTGGTTTCGTCGGCTCTGCCGTCGTTCTGGAACTCATAAAGGAAGGCCATCAAGTGCTCGGCCTCGCTCGCTCTGATGCGGGCGCCAAGTCGCTTGCCGCCGCCGGCGCCGAAGTTCATCGAGGCGATCTGGAAGACCTCGAGAGTCTGCGCAGGGGTGCAGCTATGTCGGAGGGCGTGATCCATACCGCCTTCAACCACGACTTCTCGAAATTCGCGGCCAGCTGTGAGATGGATCGGCGCGCCATAGAGGCGCTCGGCTCTGCGCTGGCCAGTTCTGACCGCCCCTTGGTCGTCACCGCCGGCGTTGGGCTGCTTACGCCAGGCCGCCTCGCGACCGAAGACACTGCGCCCCATTCCGGCTCCACGTCAATTCCGCGCGTTTCGGAACAGGCAGCAGGTGCGGTAGCGTCGCGCGGCGTGCGCGCATCGGTGGTGCGCCTTCCACCGTCGGTCCATGGCGACGGCGATCACGGTTTCGTTCCGATCTTAATCGGCATGGCACGTGAAAAGGGTATTTCGGCGTATTTGGGCGACGGGCTCAATCGCTGGCCAGCCGTGCACCGGCTCGACGCTGCTCGTCTTTACAGGCTCGTGCTGGAGAAGGGTTCGGGGGGAGCCCGGTATCACGGGGTGGCCGAAGAGGGCGTTCCGTTCCGAGACATCGCTCAAGTGATCGGCCGCCGCCTGAACGTTCCGGTCGTCAGCAAATCCCCCGAGGAGGCAGCCGGCCATTTTGGCTGGTTCGCGAATTTCGCAGCGATCGACAGCCCAGCCTCGAGTCAGCGAACCCGGGAACTGCTGGGCTGGCAGCCGGCGCAGCCCGGGCTGATTGCGGATCTCGACCGGGCGTGCTACTTCGAAGCCTGAAATGCAGGCAGGAAAGGAACGAATATGCAAAGTTCATCGGAGAAAATCGCGCTGGTCACGGGAGCGAACAAAGGCATCGGCTTCGAAGTCGCCCGCCAGCTCGCCGCATCCGGCTGCACCGTTCTGCTTGGCGCGCGCAACCAAACCCTTGGGGAAAAAGCAGCCGCCAAGCTCGCGGCCGAAGGCCTTGATGTCCGCTACATGGCCATCGATCTCACCGACCCCGCCACCATCGCCGCCGCCGCCAAAAGCGAAGTATCTCGGGTACAGCGCCTCGAAGGCCGCCCTGAATATGCTCACCGTGCAGCTCGCGTACGAACTCCGCGGTACCGCCATTAAGGTCAATGCTGCCGATCCCGGCTATACCGCCACGGACCTCAACGGTCACCGCGGGACGCAGACGATTCCCGAAGGGGCCGCCGAGGCTATCCGCCTGGCGCTGCTCCCTGATGACGGCCCCACCGGCACCTACTCCGACAGAAACGGCATGGTTCCCTGGTAGGCAGTACTTCCCGCGCCGAGGTCCTGGACCTCGTACGACATTGGCAGCATCGTCGGTCCTCCCGCAGCGCCGCATGGTTAGGCTTTGCGTTTATGATAGGAGCCGGAGAACCACCTCGATGAACAAGTCATTCACTGTCGCTCTCGCCCTGGTCGCCGGGGTTATGGGTGGAGTGCTTACGCGCTACATAGTGCCACCGGTAGCCTTGGCGCAGAATCAAGCGCCGACCACTAAGGAGATTCGGGCACAGAGTTTCACGCTGGTTGACCCATCGGACCGTGCCGTCGGCACTTTCACATACGAGCCGGCGCTTCGGTCGCGCGGCAATATCTTGCCGGGTCCACAGTTTCTTCCTAACAATCAAAATATACCGGAACGGCCGATGCCAATGCGCATCGTCCTGAGGGACTCTAGTGGGCGTGAACTCTGGAGTGCGGGTGGTAGCGGAATCCAACCACTGAGCGAGAGATGAGTTTAGTGTAGCCTCGCTGTCCGAATGTTTCGGTCTCAGTGTTCCGGCCGCCAAGCGCACGAGGCGAGCTTATAAACGAGTCACCATCGGTCGGGCGGTCGATCAAACCTCGCGACTTTGCGCCACCTATCGCACATTCAACGCTTTTCGAAGATCCAAGTGTTGTCAAAGTCACCGCCGCGACCGCGCATTTGCTCAACGGCTCGAAGCCGTTGGCTCGATTCAAGAAGTTCATACCGCCACAACATGCTCCACGTCTCATCAGGGCCCTTCGACCCACACTCAAAGACCAAAGCATCCCCTTCCCAGAAGAGACGACTATAGAATCCCTTGCCAACAAACGGTATTTCATCCGACAGGCTGCTTTCCCACGCACGCTCGACAGACTCGCCGCCGGCGATCATGCTTATTTGAAAGCTGCACTTCGGATCGCGGTGGTCGATCCGCAAGACCCCGGTCTCCATGGCCGACGCGCCACCGTTGAGCTGGCTCGCTTGCCGGTCGAGAACCCATTCAGCGCTAAAGTCAGGTTTCACAGACGAGTTCATAAAAGTACAGCGCATCTCTCAGTCGCGCCATGGAACAGAGTCCGAGGCCGCCGCCCGCGCCGCTACTTTCCAACCAAGTGTTGCGCATCTCTTTCGTTTTCGCAGACATTCTCCAATAGCTCAGTGTCCGGGAGCAGATTCAGAGACTGTTTGATCTTCCAGGGCTTGGTGAATGCCTTCGGATCGTCGAGCGTGACCTGAATTTCCAAGTGTCCAAAATCCATGCGCCGAAAGCGCTCCGTCACGTGTAGAGCGTCGCTTACGGGGTGACCCTTATCGCCGTCCAGCCAATTTCGGTCACTGAAACCTATGGTTTCCACCACCAAGGTGTCGCCTTCCCATTTCCCTACCGAATAACCCAGCCAGGTTGGCTGAGGATCTTCGGGGAGTGGCCGGCCATCGATGAAGATCTGACGAAACGTGTTGGACGTCTCATAGAGAATCGCCACCAGTCCCGGTAGCTGGAGAATCTTGAGGGGACGGTTGGAAACGTTGATTCTGGGTACGGCCGGCGGCAGACAATGCGAGTAGGGGTCATCCTTGCGATTCTCCTCTTCGCGGCGCTTGGCCAGAGCCGCTGCCCAGGGTTGAATGGGAAAGTCTTCCGCCCGCAGGCCTGCGGTGATGTCCTGAAATTGTCCGGCGTTGGCAGCTTGATAGATTCCCGACAAGTCCGGCTTGCCGTCCGCCGCCCGCGGTGCGGGCGCTGCCAGGTTGGGCTTTCCATCGGCGGTGCGCGGGATTCCCGGCGTCTTATAGTTGAGCCATTGGGCGTGGAGCGGCACTGTCCACAACAAGCTCAGAACCATCGGAGTCAGAAGAACAAGTCGCAGTTTCATTGGTCACCTTCCGGCAGCGCTATTTCCTGACGTATTTCGTAACGCCCCGCAGGGTTGCCTCCGCGGTGTAGATGTTGCCTGCGGCGTCGACGGCGATGCCTTCGCCCATGGCGCCATCCGGAGAATTCGGCGTCGGGTGGGGCGGGATAAACGTGGTTACTTTTCCATCTTTGAGGCTCCCGATCCGGATTCCCCTCTGCCAGCCGGGGTGAACCTTTTCGGTGGACTCCGAGTCGGCCGTATATAGCACGTCGTTCTTGTCGACGGCCAACCCGCTGATGCGGCCGAAGTCGTCGTATTCCAAAACAAACTTCCCGGTTTTCGTCAGGACTTGAATCCGGTGGTTGTGGCGATCGGCAACCACCAGCCGGCCCTTGGAATCAAACGCAAGCGCGTGCGGCGTCCGAAACTCACCCGGCCCCGTTCCTGTTTTGCCGATGACTCTGAGAAACTTCCCGGTCTTGTCGAACACCGAGATTCGCCCGACGAGGTTGGGGTCTGCCACGTCCGTATGGCTCTCGGCAACGTAGACGTCGCCATTGCCTGGGTCGGTCACCACAGCCGTCGGTTCGGTCAGGGCTTCCGGAGGGTTACCCCGCACGCCCGGCTTCCCCAGAGTCATCAGGATCTTGCCTTCGGGACTGAACTTGACGACAACGCTTCCCTTCTTGTCTTCTCCGGGAAAGTTCTTGAGGTCGTCGGCGCTGGGGGCGCGTGCGTCGGTCACCCACACATTACCCTCCCGATCGACATGGATGCCATGCGGCCACACGAAGATCCGGCCGCCGAAGCTCTTGATCTCCTTCCCTGATTCATCAAAATGGTGGACCGGGTTCGCTTTAGTGCCGAGACAGCCTGGGGTTGTTCCGGGCGAGCATCGATCCGTCGCCCACACGGACTTGCCATCGCGGTCGATAGCCACGCCGTTGGAACCGCCCCATGGCCTTCCTTCCAAACTCAGACTCGCCCAATCCCTGATTACGCTATAGGGGTTGGCGCCGCTGTTTACGGGTTGCACTTTGTCCGTTTGAACGGTGCCGCCCCGCTGCTGTGCCAGAGCGACGGTTCCTTGCAGGGCGACCGAGATGACAATCAGCTCGAACAGTATGGCACCACGCATACAGCCTCCTGAAATGGATTCAAATGGGCGAGCCCATTCTGCAACAAATAGAGAGTCAAGACAAGCGCGGTGCGGCCAACCGGCGCGATTTAAATCGACGCCTAACTTGCTCTCTTCTCATGCAGCAGCATTTCAAGGGCATGTTCCATCGAGCCGGCGAGTTCGATGCCTCCCGAATTCACGAAGAAGATCTGGTCTACTTTGTCAATCGTGTTCAGGCGGTGCGCGATGATGACCTTGGTGGTTTGCGGAGGGAGCTTGGCCAGAATCTCTTCGAGAAGCTGCTCGGTAACGGTGTCGATATTGGCGGTGGCTTCGTCGAGGATCAGCAGCTCAGGACTCCGCAGAGCGGCGCGCATGAAGGCAATCAGCTGCTTTTGGCCCAGGCTGATGCTGTTGCCGCTGCTGGCCACTTTCGTCTCCAAACCTTCCGAGAAACGCGAGAGCAAGCTCGAGAGACCAGATTTCTCTAATACGGCGGCGAGCTGCTCAGTGGAACAATTCGCGTAATCTTCGTTCCCATAGACGATGTTGTCGCGAACCGTCCCGGTGAAGAGGAAGGGCTCCTGCGGAATCACGCCGATCTTGCGCGCGCGCTCGGCCGGAGGAACCGACCGGATATCGCGGCCGTCGAGGAAGATCGATCCCGCGGTGGGATCGTACAAGCGGGCCATCAGCGAAGCCGTGGTCGTTTTCCCTCCCCCGGTGGGGCCGACCAGCGCGTACACCTTCCCTTTCTCCAACTCAAGCGCAATGTCGTGCAGAACTTCCTTGCCGCCCGGGTATTGGAAGTGAACTTTGCGGAATTGGAGAACGGAAGGTGACTCGGGCGAACCCGCCGCCAATACTGGCATATCCGATTCGAGTGCGAGCACTTCGGAGATGCGATCGAGCGCCGCCAGCGCGAGTTGATAGGACGACCACACGGTTGCCAGTTGCCGCATCGGCCCGTAGAAATTGTTCACATAGAGCAAAAATCCGATTAGCAGGCCGGCCGTGGTTTCCGACGCTCCGATCAGAATGATGCCATACGCCACCACCAGTAGCATCGCCAAGTTGTGCGCAAAGCCGTACATCGGCATGAATATGTTGTTGGCGAAACCGGCCGATACTGAAGCGGTGTAGTTGGTATCGTTGGCGGTCTTGAATTTGCGCTGGAAATAATCCAGGCGGTTGAACGCCACAATCACCTTGAAGTTGTGGAGGCTTTCCTGAACCTCGGCGCTTAACCCACCTAGGGTCTGCATGGTCCGCATATTCCGGCGTTTCACCCACGCGCCGGTGGCCTTGGTGACCGCGAACACCCCGAAAGCGGGCAAAAGGGCCGCAATTCCCAGGCGGATGTGGAGCGATAGGACAAACACGGCCACGCCCGTCATCAGAAACAAGCTGCTGACAAACTGCATCAGGGCCTGGGCGACGAACTGGTTCAGCTTATCGGTGTCGTTGTTGACGCGCGAAATCAGATCGCCGGCTTTATTTTCGGTAAAGAAGGCGAGGGGCAGATCCTGGAGCTTCGCGAAGACTACATTGCGGACGCTGTACAGCACGCGCCGGCCGACGCCGCCCATGGTGAGGATCTGGGTATAGCTGGCGGCCACGCCGACCAGGTAAACAGCCAGCAATAAGACCGCGGATAACAGCAGGCCGTGGCTGTCTTTCAGCCGGACGTAGGTATCCACCGCGCGGCCGATGATGACCGGGCCCACCAGAGTTGCGCCGGAACTGATCAGCATGGCGGCCACTGCAACGGCGATGTATCCGCGCTCCGGAACGATCAACGGTACGAAGCGCTTGATGCCGGCGCGCAGGGAGCGCTTCGCGCCGAATGCCTTGGTGGTTTCAAGCTTGTACTTCATAGACATTGGTGCTCCGCTGTGAGTCGAAGATCTGCACATACTCCGGCGAAGTTTCCATGAGCTTCGCGTGAGTTCCGGTAGCGAGCATCTCGCCTTCCATCAAAAGGACGATCTGCTCGTAGTTCTCGACAGACGCGATCTTTTGCGTTACCGAGATCAGAGTGAGGCCGGGATAGTTTTCGCGGATGTTCCGCAAAATGGCGCGCTCGGTATTGGTATCGACGCGCGCGGTGAAATCGTCGAGCAACAGCACCTTGGGGTTCAGCGCCAGCGCGCGGGCCAGCATCACGCGCTGCTTCTGGCCGCCGGAAAGGCTGGTGCCGCGCTCGGAGACCACCGTGTCGAGTCCCTGCGGCAAGGTTCCGATGAAATCCCGCAGCTCCGCGGCCGCAATCGCCTTTTCCAGATCCTTGTCCGGGATGTCCGCGCTGAAGGCGATGTTCTCCCGGAGCGTCATGTTGAACAGGATGCTGTCTTGAAACACGAACCCGACCTGGCGGTGAAGGGCTTCTTTGTCATACGCGTCGAGCAGCTCGCCATCATAGGTGACGGTTCCGGAAGTCGGCTGAAGCAGCCCGATGAGCACATACAGCAACTGCGTCTTTCCGGCGGCGGTGGGCCCGATCACGGCGGTTTTGGTGCCGGCCTTGACCGAGAAAGAAACGTTCTTGAGGGCTTCCTTGTCGCCGAAGGCGAGCGAAACATTATTGATGGCAAGGTCGCCGCGAAGAGCAGGCCGGAGCGTGCCGGTTTTCTTGGCCTCCGGCGCCATCAGAACTGTGCCCAGGCGCATGTAGGAAGCGCCGGCCTGCGCCATTATGTTACTCATGAATCCCAGCAGGATGATGGGAAAGATGAGAAGCGCGAGATAACTGTTGAACGCCGTGAAATCTCCCAGCGTCATGCTGCCGAGGATCACGAAGCGGCCGCCGAGCAGAAGAGTGATGATGGTGGCCAGATTGACCGCCAAGGTGATGGCCGGGATCATGGCGGACATGATGCGGAGAATAGCGAGGCCGATATCCCGGGACTCGGTGTTCGCGGCAGCGAATTTTACAGCCTCAAAGCGCTGAGAATTGAGGATGCGGATGAGCGGGGCGCCGAGGATGCTCTCATTGATGACGCGGTTCAGCCAGTCGATGGCTTCCTGACCGCGCTTGAACAGAACCCGGACCTTCCGAAGCGCGAAGAAAAAAGTACCGCCGACGACAGGCACCACACCCAGGACGCTCAACCCCAGCCGCCAGTTGATGGTGAGCAGCATCACGCTCGCGCCAACGATCAAGAAAAGCGAGGCAATCATGGTGGCGACTGCCATGGAAACGAACAGCTTGACGCCGTCGACATCAGAAGTGAGATTCGTCAGGAGCTTGGCGGGCGTGAGGCTCTCGATGCTGCTGTAGGACTGGGTCGCGATCTTGGCGGCCAATCGCGTACGCAGGTCTCGCGCAACGCGCTCGGAAGCGTAGGTCTGCGTGATGTTCTGCAGGTAATTCAAGGCGAACACCAGGAACGCGATGACGAAGAATTGCAGGACTAGCGTCGAGAGTACAAAGCTTCGCTGCGTATAGGCATCAATGGCGTGCGAGATCAGTTTGGGCACTACGAGAGTAAGCCCGTTCCCGGCAATCGTCATTACGACGAGTATGGCGACCAACCCCCGGTATGGTTGGAGCAGAGCGAAAAGCCCTCCTCCCGGAGGCCTTTTTTGTGCACCGATACGTTTCGGACTCATAAAGTATGCTCAGTTAAAACGAGGAACGGGTTTTAGCGGGGAATACCAATAGATTGAAACGAATGCCCGGCCGCTGTCAAGTGAACCCGATTCCGCTGTTACACTCGTAGTTTCCAGTGCAGGATCTCCACCAAGCCCTGAAAAAATATTGGGGCTACGATTCCTTCCGCCCCATGCAGGAGCGCATCATCCACAGCCTCATGGCCGGAAACGACGTAGCCGTCGTCATGCCCACCGGCGGCGGCAAATCGCTTTGCTACCAACTGCCCGCGCTGGTTCTTGGGCAGACCGTAGTGGTGGTATCGCCGCTGATCGCGCTGATGCAGGACCAGGTGGCGCAGCTCGCCGACATGGGGATCCCCTCGGCGCTTCTCAACAGCACCTTACCGCAGGAGGAGCAGCGCGCGGTCATGCGCGCCGCGGTGCAGGGCGCCTTCCGCCTGCTATATCTTTCGCCCGAGCGTCTGGCGCGCCAGGATACCATCGGCTGGCTGGAGAGGGTGCCGGTGGCGTGTTTCGCCATCGACGAAGCGCATTGCATCTCCGAATGGGGCCACGAGTTTCGTCCCGAATACCGTCAACTCGCCGCCCTGCGCCGGCACTTTCCCGACAAGCCCATTGCCGCCTTCACCGCCAGCGCCACGCGGCGCGTGCGGCACGACATCCTGCAGCAGCTCCAGCTACGCGATCCGGACAAATACATCGCCAGTTTCCACCGCGCCAACCTGCGCTACGTGGTCCACAAGTGCGAGAAGCAGGATCACTCGCGACGGCTGCAGGCTGCCCTCAAGGCCTATGCCGGCGAGAGCGTGATCGTCTACGCGCCCACCATCGCCACCGTAGAGGAAACGGTGGATTTCCTGGCCGCACGGCGCATCGCGGCCATCCCGTATCACGGTCAAATGGAGACTGGCGAGCGGCGGCGCAACCAGGAGCGCTGGATGAACGATGAAGTGCGCGTGCTGGTGGGGACCATCGCCTTCGGGCTGGGGATCAACAAAGCCGCGGTGCGCGCTGTCATTCATACGTCGCTGCCCAAGTCGGTGGAGCAGTATTACCAGGAAGCGGGCCGCGCCGGGCGCGACGGTCTGCCATCCGATTGCGTGGTGCTGTGGCAGGCAAAGGATGCGGGCCTGCTCGCCTACTTCATCGAGAAGCTGGTGGATCGCGACGAAAAGGAAAGGGCCTGGCAGCGCTACCACGCCATCCGCAACTTCGCCGAGAATGCGCGATGCCGCCATCTACAGATCTGCAATCACTTCGGGCAGACGCCCAAGTGGCAGCGCTGCGATATGTGCGACGTTTGCGGCAACATCCCCGATTGGCTGAAGGCTCCTCCGGCTGAGGAACTGGCCGTTCGCAAGAAGAGACTTCCGCGCGCGGAGCCGGCGCCCGAAGCTCTCCCGGAGGCGCCGGCGGCCGTAGCACAGAGAGCCGCGGACCGCGAGCTGTTCGAGTTCTTCAGAGAGTGGCGGCGCAGCGCGGCCGAGCGCTCGGGTGTACCGGCCTATGTCGTGCTCAGCGATGCAGCGCTCGAAGACTTATGCCGCAGACACCCTACCAACCTGCGCGAACTGCTGGGCGTTTTCGGAATCGGCGAGCGCAAGGCGGAGCTGTATGGCGCAGAAATCTTCGCCACGTTCGAAAAATTCGGAAAGGGCGGGCGCGCCGCCGCTCGCGAAGTCACTCAGATTTCGCCTGCCGAAGAGACCATCCGGCTTCTAGCCGAGGGCAAGAATTTCGAGGAAATCGCGCAAATCCGCGGACGCCAGCTTTCCACCGTAATCAATATGGTGGCCGACCTTGTAGAGAAAGGGCGTGTCGAATACCGCATGGAGTGGGCGGGAGAGGAGGCCCACCTGCGGATTGCGGAAACGATTCATCGGTTAGGCTCGCAGTGGCTGAAGCCCCTGCGCGAAGCCCTCCCACCCGAAATCACCCACGAGCAGATTCGCCTGGTAGTAGCCTTCGAGCGCTCGCGCGATGCCAAGGCGCCGCTCCCTTCAGCCACGGCTCCTTAAAATCTCAGAGGTATAGTTAAGTTAGTTGTGAAACGCGCTTTCGTTCTTTCCACCCTCCTTCTTTGCGCCGCCTGGGCCCAGCGCACCGAAGCCACCTACGCCACACTCTCAGAAGGCCAGGTCATCAACGGCTTTCGCGCCGTGGCAGTCTACCTGGATGACGCCGGCCACCCCATGGGCGCTCGTTTCCGCCAGGTCCGCAGCGGCTTCACACTCGACCTGCTCGGCATCCAGTCCGTGCCGCAGGCGTTCATCTGGGTAACCACCTACCCAACCTCCAACATGGGAGAGCCGCACACCCAGGAGCACCTGCTTCTCGGCAAAGGTAACCGCGGCCGCGCCTTGGGCAGCACCGAGCCCATGTCGCTGGTGAACTCCAGCGCGTACACGATGCAGTGGATGACCTGCTACCACTTCTACACATCGGCGGGGCCGGACATCTTTTTCGAGGAGTTCGAGCGCACCTACGAAGCGTTGATTCATCCCGATTACACTGACGAGGAAGTGCGCCGCGAAGTGCGCAATTTCGGCGTCAGCCCGGCCACCGGCGGTTCGCTGCACCTGGAAGAAAAAGGCACGGTGTACAACGAGATGACCACTTCGATGGACCAGCCCGCCTGGCGCCTCTTCCGCGCTGCGTCGGTGGCGGCGTACGGCCCGGAGCATCCACTTTCGTTTTCCTCGGGCGGCCTGCCCGCGTCGCTGCGCCTGATTCAACCGGCGGACGTTCGCCGCTTCCACGCCGCGCACTACTTTGGCGGCAACATGGGCATGATCGCGTCGCTGCCCAAGGAGGTGGCGCTCGATACCGCGCTGGCCAAGATCGATGCCGCGTTGGACCGCGTGGAGCCGCGCCATCCCGTTCTGCCGATCACCACGGAAGACAAACTGCCCGCGCCGCAGCCCGCCCCTGCCGGCCGCATTGAGTATGTCCGTTACCCCTCCCGCGACGAGCAACAGCCCGGCTCGGTTCTGTTGTTGTGGCCGGCGGAACGACACCTCAATCATCGTGACTTCGAGCTGATGAGCCTGTTTCTCGATAACGTGGGCGGCGATTCCGATACCAACCTCTACCGGCTTCTGGTCAACAGCGGAACGCGGGCGGCGGATTTCGGCGTCAAAGGCGTAAACGCGTTCGCCGATACCGACCAGGGCAATCCGGTATACGTGATCTTCCGCGATGTGCCGGTGACGCACATGAACGATGCGGATCTCACGGCCTTGCGCGGCCATGTGCTGGCGGAACTCGCGCGCATTGCCGCGTATCCCTATGGGTCCTCCGAGCTGGCCGCGTTCAACGCGCGCCTGCAGGGGCGGATCCTGGAACGCCGGCGCGAATTGGCCAAGTTCGTGGATTCCCCGCCGGGCTTCGGCTTCCGCAGAGCCAGCTCCGATTGGGTGACCCATCTCTATCGGCTGAACCGTGAACCGGGCTTCCGCAAATCGCTCACCGAGAAAGCGGAGCTGGATGAAATCGAAAAGCTGGTGGCGGGCGACCGCAACCTGTGGCGCGATTATCTGGCGCAATGGAAACTCACCGGTGTCACTCCGTGGATTGAGGCGGCCAAGCCCGATCCCGCGCTCGTTACGCAGGAGGAGCAGGAGCGCACCGCGCGCGTGTCAGCGGAAGTCGCGCGGCTGGAAGAGAAATATGGCGTCACGAGCGAACAGGAAGCGCTGCGCCCTTACCAGGCCGAGTACGACGCAGCCACCAAGGTAATCGACACCGCCTCGGCGGAGGTGAAGACTCCCGCATTTCTCGATCGTCCTCCGTTGACGCTCGACGATCAGCTCGAATTTTCCACGCGCACGCTGTCCGGTGGCGTGCCGCTGGTCACCTCGACTTTCGACAGCATGACCGGCGCAACCGCGGGGATGGCACTACGCCTCAACGGCGTCCCCGAAGAGCAGCTCGTCTTCCTTTCGATGCTGCCGCAACTATTGACGCGCGTGGGCGTGATCGAAAACGGAAAGCCTGTCTCCTACCAGGACATGACCGGGCGGCTGCGCAACGAGATCCTCAGCCTGGATGCTCGCTTCAGCATCAACCCTCTGACGGACCGCTACGAACTGGTGGTGCGCGGCGCTGGAAATGACCCCACGGAATCCCAGCGCGCGCTCGAGTGGATGAAGCTGGTGCTCTTCCATCCCGATTGGCGTCCCGAGAATCTGCCCCGTCTGCGGGACCTGGTAGAGCAGACGCTGGCCGCGATCCGAAATACGACGCACGCGTCCGAGGAGGCATGGGTCGACGATCCGGCGCGCGCCTGGCGGCGTCAGGACAACCCGCTGCTGCTGGCGACCTCGTCGTTTATGACGCGCGACTACAATGTGTTCCGGCTGCGCTGGATGTTGATGGGCGGCGGGTCGGAGGACGTCTACCGCTTCCTGGATGATCTAGCCAAGGTAGGGGGATCGCGCACCGAGCGGAAGGCGCTGTTATCGTCGATCGAAGAGGGCAAGTATCCCGCGATGGAGCAGCTCTCGACCGCTTCCAAACCGGTCGCGGTCGCCGCTGCGCGCGACCTGGAGGCGATACTGCCGGAGATTCCCGATGGGAGCCTGGCAGGCGATTGGAGAGATCTCTGCACCCAGATGCGGCACGATCTGGAAACAGGGCCGGAGAAAACTCTGGCTACGCTGGAAAAGATTCGTCAGTCGCTATTGATCACCGGGGGCGCGCGGATGTTCCTGGTTTCCTCTCCAGCGACCCAGGAGTCATTGGCCGCTGGAGTTCAAGCGTTCCCGCGGCTCCTCACCGAAATGAACAAGCAATCCGCTGCGTATCGTTCCGGCCGCCGCATCGAGGAACGCCTGCGCGCACGCGACCGCCAGGCCACTCATCCGATTTTTGTGGGCCTGGTGAATGCAAACTCGCAAGGCGGCGTTTTCCTGAACTCCGCTCCGGCCGCAAGCTTGAAGGACACCAGTCCGGATAGGTTGCTCGATCTGTTGGCGGCGAATCTCTACGCCGGCCACGGAGCGCACGGCATGTTCATGAAGACTTGGGCCGCCGGTCTCGCGTACAGCAACGGTATCCGAGTGCGCCCTTTGGACGGCCGGCTGAACTACTATGCCGAGCGCACGCCGATGCTGCCCCAGACGTTGCAGTTCGTTATAGGCGAGTTGAAAAAGGTGAAGCCCGATGCTTCGCTGGTCGACTACGCCATTGCCGGCGCGTTCGATGACACGCGCTCGGCCTCGCCTTACGAAGAGCGCGGCGAAGCCATGGCCGACGACTTGGCCGACGGCCTCACTCCCGAGGTAGTCACGCGTTTCCATCGCGCCATTCTCGATCTGCGCCAACGCCCCGATCTTGAAGGCGAGCTATTTCGGCGCATGCCGAAAGTATACGAACGCATCCTGCCCGGAATGGGAGTTCCTGCGAAGGATGTCACCGGCGGCGTGTACTTCGTAATTGGTCCAGAGAAGCAGCTGGACGCCTACGAGCAGTATCTAAAGAAGGCAGAGGGCTCGCAGGCGTCGCTGTTCCGGCTTTATCCGCGCGACTTCTGGTTGTCCGCTCCCTAACGCTCGCGGACGCCTCACCAGACCTTACGCGCCGTCTCCGCCACCAGCGCCAACTTGCGCCATTGATCGTCCATCGAAAGCAGATTGCCCGCCGCAACCGACGCAAAACCGCACTGCGGGCTGAGCGCCAGGTTCTCTAACGGCACGTAGCGAGCTGCCTCGTCGATGCGCCGCCGCAAGTCTTCAGCCGATTCCAGCGCAGCCTCCTTGGTGGTGACCAACCCCAAGACCACGGTCTTCCCGCGAGGCATGAGCCGGAGCGGCTCGAAGCCGCCGGAACGGTCGGTGTCGTACTCCAGCAGGAACCTGTCGACATCGAGCGTCTGGAACAGCTTCTCGGCGATGGCATCGTACCCGCCTTCGGTGTACCAGCGGCTGCGGCTGTTGCCGCGGCACACGTGTAGCGCCAAGGTCACTCGATCGCGAGGCACATCTGCGAACGCCGCATTGTCGCCGGCGATGCCGTCCTCCAGTTCCCGGTCTGGATCGCGGCCCATCCGGCGCATGTATTCCCGCTGCCGCGGATCCAGGTAGTGCGAGTAATAAGGGGCATCGAACTGGATGTACGTCACGCCCTCCGCAACCAGCCATCGGATCTCGTCACGAACAATCTCGACGATGTCGTGGAGAAGGTCGGCGGGCGTCGGGTAGAAGTGATCGGTGACGCCCGGTTTGTAGCTGGCCACGATGAAATTCGCCGGCGCCGGCAGCGTGATCTTGAACGGCACGGCTGCGTGTTTCTGCAAGAATGGCAGTTCGTGCGCAGTGAGCTTGCGCATTTTGCGCAGCTTGCCACCGGCGGCATTGGCGGTGCTGGCCTCTGCGCCGCCGCCGGGTCCCTTCCACTCGAGCATGACTTTCTCGCGCACGAATCCGTCCACGGCATCCGCCATGTCCGTGAGCCACGAGCCGCGGCGCATTTCTCCGTCGGAGGCAATATCGATCCCGATCTGGCGCTGTTTTGCCAGTGCGTCCGCGATGGCGCGATCCTCGAACACGCGTAGCTGATCGGCGGCGATTTTGCCCTCCGCGAAATCCGCACGCGCCTGCAGCAGTTCCGGAGGGCGAAGCAAACTGCCAACTTGATCGGCTCGATAGGCTGGAGGCATACCCTTGCAATTCTATAATCAAAGGACTGTGGAGAAGTTCTTCGTTCAAAATTTCGGGTGCCGCGCCGCGCAGGCCGATGGCGCTGCTTTGGAATCCCTGCTGGGCGGCAAGGGGTTGCTGGCGGCCGACGCGCGCGAGAGCGCGGACCTGGTGGTTTTGAATACCTGCACCGTGACCGCGGCCGCCGATGACGACGTGCGCCAGACCATCCGCCGCGTCCACAGGGAGAACCCCGCGGCCCGCATCGTGGTTACCGGCTGCTACGCGCAGCGCGCGCCCGACGAACTGGCCGCCATGCCAGGCGTCGAGTGGGTGGTGGGCAACTCCCACAAAACGCAAATTGCCGAACTGGTGACTTCCGCGCCGTATCACGGCAACATTCACGTCGGCGACATTTTTGAACAGCACGACTTTCTCTCCGCGCCGGTGGAAGACGCCGCCGGCGACCGCACCCGGCCCAACCTGAAAATCCAGGATGGCTGCAACAACCGCTGCTCGTTTTGCATCATTCCTTATGTGCGTGGGAGCAGCCGCAGCGCCCCGGTCAACCAGGTGGTGGAACAGGTGCACAGCCTGTCACGCCGGTATCGCGAGATTGTACTGAGCGGGATCAACCTAGGCCGTTGGGGCCGCGAGCCGGGCAGTTCGATGCGCCTGGCCGGCTTGATCCGGCTGCTGTTGGAGGAGACCGAAGTCGAGCGCCTGCGATTGAGTTCCATCGAGCCCATGGACCTGTCCGACGACCTGCTAGGCCTGATGGCCGATTCGCCGCGCATCGCTAAGCATGTGCACGCGCCCTTGCAGAGCGGCTGCGACCGGACCCTTCGCCGCATGCACCGCAAGTATCGTCCGCGCCACTACGCGGACCGCATCGTCAAGGCCCGCGCCCTGATGCCCGATGCGGCCGTGGGCGCCGACGTGATGGCCGGTTTCCCCGGCGAGACCGATGCCGACTTCGAAGAAAGCCGGCGCTTCATCGAAAGTCTGCCATTCACGTACCTGCACGTCTTCACGTATTCCGAGCGCCCCGGCACGCCGGCAGCCGAGGATCCAAACCCCGTGCCGATTCCCGCGCGCAAGGAGCGCAACCGCATCCTGCGCGACCTGGCCGCGGCGAAGAATCGCGCTTTCCGCGAGCGCATGGTGGGGAAGACGCTGTCGGCGGTAACGCTGAATGAACCGCGGGCTGCGCTAACGGAGAATTATCTCAAGGTGGAACTAGCATGCGAGCGGGAGCCCAACGGTGTGATCGACGTGAAGATCGGCAGCCTCTCGGATGCCGGCTTGCGAGAGGTCACATCTCCCGCCGCCCTTCCATTGCTTTCGATATCGTGACTTCGTCGGCGAACTCCAGGTCGCTGCCCACCGGGATGCCCATGCCGATGCGGGTCACTTTGACGCCCAGGGGTTTCAGCAGCCGCGCGAGGTAGACGGCGGTCGCCTCGCCCTCTACCGTCGGATTGGTCGCCACGATCACTTCCTGAATCTCACCCTGGCCGATGCGCTCCACCAGGCCCTTAATCTTCAGCGCCTCGGGCCCGATGCCGCGCAAAGGCGAAAGCGCACCGTGGAGCACGTGGTAACGACCTTCATACTGGCGCGTGGTTTCGATGCCCACGATGTTATGCGGCTCCTCCACCACGCAGACCACCTTCGGGTCGCGGTGTGGATCACGGCAGTACAGGCATAGTTCGCTCTCGCTGATGTTGTTGCACGCTGCGCAAAGACCCAGTCTGTCTTTCACGTCGAGGATGGCCGCCGAGAGATGTTCGGCTTCTTCCCGCTGGGCGCGCAGGATGTGAAACGCGATACGCTGCGCCGATTTCTGGCCAATGCCGGGCAGCCGCTTGAACTCGGTGATGAGCCGCGCGAGAGGTTCCGCGAAATCCGGCATCGCTTAGAACATACCGGGAGGCAGGCCCATGCCGCCGAGCATGCCGCCCATCTTCCCTTTGATCTCGTCGTCGACCTTCTTGGTGGCCTCGTTGCAAGCGGCCACGATCATGTCCTGCAGCATCTCCACGTCGCCAGCTACCTCGGGGTCGATCTTCACCGACAGCATGTTCTTCTGGCCGTCCATTTGTACCGTGATCATGCCGCCGCCGGCCGTGGCCTCGACTTTGATCAGCGCGATTTCCTGATGCAGTTTCTCCTGCATCTGCTGCGCCTGGCGCATCATCTGCTGCATGTTGCCCATGTTGCCCGGTAACTTCACGTCGCTACTCCTTCAGGTTTCGAACCTTGCGGACCTCGCCGCCGAAGACTTCGCGGAAGCGTTGCACCTCCGCATTGGCCATCGCGCGCCGGGTGGCGTCGTCCTCATTGATGTTGGCGGCCGGGGCCGGCGCCTGCTCGCCGATTTCTCCCACGCTGATCTTGATTCCCAGAGGGCGGCCGAAAACCTCGCGCACCGCATCCGCGAACGGCTTGTCATTGAAATACAGCGTATACGTTTTCGCCGTAACGATCCGCAGCTCCGAGCCCACCACCGAAATGCGCGAGTTCTCGACCGCATCCGCCTGATGTGTCAGTCCGATCTTCATCAGGTGGGCGTGCAGCTTTTCGCGATCGTCTCCTGACTTAGCGGGCACCGCAGCAGGGGGCGCTGGCGGGGTTGCGCCTGTTGCGGGTCTTGCCGCCGGTGCTTTTGGGCTGGCCTTCGGCGTGGGGCGCGGCTCTCCACCGCCGCTGGTAAGCCCGCTCAACGCCTCCTCGATGGGCAGCAGGCGTCCGGCCTGCACCAGCCGCACTAATCCGAGTTCCAGATGAAACCGCGGCTGCAGAGAGGTCTGCAAGTCCTGAAACAGATCCAGGCTCAGTTGCAGGTAGCGCGTCAGGTCCTCCTCGGAGAAACCGGCGGCGATCTCCGCCAGGCGTTTTCGTTGCGCCGCCGAATCCGCAATCAGCCGAGCCGCTTCCGAGCCAGCAACCCGCGCCACCAGCAGATTCCGGAAGTACCGCGACAACTCACGACTGAAATGCTGCAGGTTGTGGCCATTGCGCTCGAGCTCGTCCACTACGTCGAGCATGCGGCGCGCGTCGCTCTGCTCGATCCCTTGCGTGACTCGCTCCAGCCATTCCAGAGAGAAAGCGCCCAGGAGCGCGCGCACATCGGCGGCATTGAGTTTGGAGCCGCAGCACGCGATGGCCTGGTCGAGCGCTGACAAAGAATCGCGCACGCTCCCTTCGCCCGTCTGCGCCAGCACGGCCAGAGCCTCAGCGTCCGCTTCGATGCCTTCCTGCTGGCAGATCCACGCCATGCGCGCGATGAGATCCTCGAAATCCACTGAGCGGAAACTGAAGTGCTGGCAGCGCGACGCGATGGTGGCTGGAATCTTGTGCGCTTCCGTAGTGCACAGCACAAACACCGCCCACTCCGGCGGCTCTTCGATGGTCTTCAGCAGCGCATTGAACGCTTCATTCGTGATCTGGTGCGCTTCGTCGATGATGAATACTTTGTACTTGTCGCGCGCCGGCTGATACCGTACGTTCTCGCGCAATTCGCGCATTTCATTGATGCCGCGATTGGAGGCGGCGTCGATTTCGATCACGTCCACGGTGCCGCCCGCGGTGATTTCGCGGCAACTGGCGCAGACGCCGCACGGCGTCGTGGTGGGCCCTTCGACGCAGTTCAGGCAACGCGCCAGAATGCGGGCGACCGTGGTTTTGCCGGTACCGCGCTGGCCGGAAAATATATAGCCGTGGGCGATGCGCTTCTGCGCGATGGCGTTTTCGAGCGTGGTTTTGACGTGCTCCTGGTTGACCACGTCCGAGAACGTCTGGGGCCGGTATTTGCGGGCGATGACCTGGTACATGCGGTGGGCATATGCCAGGCCCCGGGTAATCCGCGGCACACGAGCCGCACCACTACCGTTGCTTCCTTCCGGACCTGGCGGGGTTTGCAGCCGCCCGTTGCACGGAGCCCGAGACCTGACAAATACCCATCCTAGCACGCGGGTTCTGGGGCGGCTCCTGGATAGAGAGCATCACGGAAACCGAACGGAAAAGCACCGCTCCATTTTGTTTACGGCTCGGAAAGGCACACGAGTTGTTGCCACTCCTCCATACGATCGCGGATGGAGCGGGCTGTGGGGGTCTCCGGGAGCAAACCGGAGATGACCGCTACGGAATCGGCTCCCGCGCGGAGCACCTCCACCGCGTTCTGGCGCGTGATTCCTCCGATGGCGACCAGCGGCTTGTCGAGCAGCGGGCGGCACAGGTGCAACTCTTCCACGCCTACCACCGGATCGGGATTCTGCTTGGTAGAGGTGCTGAAGATCGGCCCCATCGCGACATAATCGACCGGCTCGCCTCCCGCCGTGCAGAGTTGTTCGCGGTTGTGCGTGGAGTGGCCGACCATGGTGTCCGACCCAACCAGTTTGCGAGCGTCGCGCGGGGTGAGGTCGTGCTGGCCCAGGTGCAGGCCGGCATCGAGCAGCATGGCGAAATCGGCGCGATCGTTGATGACCAGGGGCGCACCGGCTTCGCGGCAGAGGCGTGCCACACCCTGCGCGATCGCGAATATTTCCCGCGTCCAATGGCTCTTGTGGCGGAACTGCAGGATGCCGGCGCCGCCTTCCAGGAATGCCGCGGCGGCGATTTCGACACCTACCCCACTATTGGCCAGCGTCTCCGTATCCAGGATCGGATAGAGCCGCGGCAGCTTCATCGGTCGCCGAAAGTCCCTCTCGCAAACGCCGCGGCGTCGGCCGGGGTGGGAAGTCCGAACGTCAGGAACACGAACCCCATTTCGTTAGTGGTCTGCTCACCGTACTTCACCTCCACCGGTGGATGGGCCGGGTTACGCGGGTTCTTATCGGAGTTGTCGTAAGTGAACTCCATATCGACGCGCGTACCTTTCGGCAGCTTCATCGGACTCGCATAGGTGTATGCGCCTTGCCAGTTGAAGTCCCAGTCCTTGATCCAGATGAGCGGCGTCTCGGTGCCGTCGGGCAGGTGCGCCGTCACCTTCATGTCCTTACAGATGTAATGAGCGTGCGGCGTGATGCCGAGCAAGTCCGCGTCTGCATTTATGGTCCGCGATGCCTTCACCACGTAGTGCGATTCGCCCGGGGGAATATCGATACCAAGGTTGCCCATCAAAACCACCGAGCGTCCCTGTGTCGGTGCATCTCCGAAGAACAGCCCAAGCGACGATTGATCCTGAGCAGCGGTACCAGAAGGATGGTAATGGATCTGGAGCACCAGATCCGATTTCGGTGTGAGGGTTGTGGCGTAAGCAGCAACCGGCTTGCGCGGAACAATGCCGGGCGCCCATCCGCCGACCAGGTTGGCGGGCACGCCAGGTCCGCCAAAACAAGTGTAGCCGCCATCGGCCGAACCGGCAGCCAGCTTGCGCCCTTGTCCGCTGTTGTCTAGAAACACCAGAGCATGATGCACGGTGCGGCGGTTATCGGCGCGAAACTCCAGGCCGTGCAGGTACGTGTCCTTTTCGAGGTTCAACGGGATGACGAAACAGCGAAACTGGTCGGGACCATCAGCCGGCACCGCAAACTTCGCGGGCATGGTCGCCACGCGGTCGGGTGGACCCAACTGCCAGCCCTCGGTGAACTTCGGCGGCGCGGGCTTGGGCCCGCCGCCTTCAGGCGCCCCGTTGGACGCCCACTGCTGGATCAGCGCAATCTGTTCGTCGCTCAGGCGCCGCACGTCCTTGAAATCGCCGTAGCCGGGTTCGGCCTTCAATGGAGGCATTACGCGCGCTTTGGTGACCGTAGCCAGCAGCGCGGCGCGCTTGGCGGTGTCCTGATACGTCAGCAGTGAAAACGGCGCGACCTCGCCGGGACGGTGGCAGCCCGCGCAGTTCTGGTACAGGATGGGCGCGATGTCCTGGTTATATGTGGGTGTCTTTGCGGTAGTGGCGGCGTTCAGCGCGCCTGCCGCCGCGGCAACGAGCGCTAGGGACGAGGTCAGAGTCCTTTTCATACGATTGGCTCCGTTCAATTCTTTCGGGTAATGGCGCAACCCAGCGCCTTGGTTCGGGCGTGCGGCACGGGTTTTCCCGCTAGCACCGCATCCAGTGCTTCTTTCAGATCGAACTGGGTAACCTGCACACGCTCCTGTCCGAAATCTTCCAGGCGGTTATCGATCCGGCCGAGATACAGCAGATCTCCGCGTGGGGAAAGCACGGCGACCTGGGGCGTAACCGTGGCCCCGGTATACGCGGCTAGCGATTCGGAGGGGTCGAGCAAATAGGGAAACGTGTAGGCGAATTCCTTCGCATGCCGCCGGACTTCGTCAGCCGTTATAGTGGCATCGCCTTGCACCGCATAAAACGCGACGCCGCGCGGGCCATAGACACTTTCGATGCGCTTCAACTCCGGCACATAGCGGTTGCTCAAAGGACAATCGGTGCTCACGAAAATCAGGGCCACGGCGCGCTTGGAGACCCACTCGGCGGAGGTGTGGACGCGGCCAGTGGTGTCGGTAAGCGAAAATGGCGGCAAAGGAGCAGTCGCTGCGGCGCAACTCGAGATCAACAGCAAGGGGACTATCCCGGACCCCTTAAGTGCCATGTGTCTATTGTACCGGTTGATACGGTCAGTGGAGATCGAGCGGTGTCAAGACGCCATCTCTCTTCACACCGAGCCGGAGCGGGCGCGGTATTCCCTGCGGCGGCACGCTCACTTCCACCCACAGTTCTTCGCCTAGCGCGCGGCGTGATGGATCGGGGATCCCTTCAGAGATAAAGAAGGCGACGGGCTCGGTGAGGATCCACTGTCCTCGCCAACCGAATATCGACACACCCGAGGTCGCTGGGGTGGCGGTCAGATGACCGTTCTGGACGGAAAGCCGGGCCTGCGAAGAACTGTCGGGCAGAGAACTGGGACCATCCACCGGCAATCGGAGACTTACATAACGGCCGCGGATGGGCAGGTTGGGATCGACGGGTGCGGTTTTCACCCAAACGCGCGGTAGCGACTGGCGATCGATCGCATACTTGCCGGCCAGGCTCAGGACGATCAGGCACTGCAGTACGGCGACAGCGATTCCACGATGTACCGGTTTCATACGGCCTCCTAAATCCGCGCCACCAACCTGCGGCGCGTACGTTCCAAAAACCACCCGCCACCGAGAAACAGCAGCCCGAGAATCATCAGGCTGGCGGAGCGGCCCAACTTGCCCATGACGCTGGAGAAATAGAATGCGAACACGGTAATGGCGAAGCCGGCGATGCCCAGGTTGATGCGCCCGGAGCGCGATTCGCGGATTCCCCAAGCCACCAGGCCCACTGCGCCAATCGCGCACCAAGGATAGACCAGGAGATGTTCGCCAGATCCGCCGTGTGCAGCCACCAGGACCAACGTCCAGCCCACCGCCACCACGTTCCAGACGGCCGCCGACCTGCGAAAGACCCACGCTAGGGCCAGCGGTCCGAGGAGCGCGACGAGCCAAGCGACGGCGTGCTCTTGGGGAGCCGCTATGGCTATCCACGGCTGCGCAACAGCGAAAACCGCCGGCAGCAGGGCGATGCCCCCCAACCAGCCGAGCGCTTTGCGAAGTGTGCTGTCATTTTGCGCTCGCCGCAAGCTCAAATAGGTAAAGCTCAAGGCGCACGCGGCGGTGGCGATCAGAACCCCGTCACTGCCCTTGGCTGCGGTGCGCACCCACCATTCGCTCGCCAGCCAATACGGGACCAGGATGGCGGTGAGGGTGGCCTGGGTCCAATGCCCGAGCACGATCCACGCGAGCGTCGTTCCCACGGCCCACAGCAGAATGGCGGAGGGCCAATGCTCGGAGAGATGAAAGATCTGCCCGGCCAGAGCGATCCCCGCACCCAGCGTTACCGATCCGATGGTGTGCAAGGCGATTGACAGACCCTCGAAACGGCCGGCCGCCGCGGCGCCGGCCGCATGGAAACCGCCAATCATGAGGACCACCAGCGACATGCGCTGCCACGGTGACAGCTCATCCCAGTGGGCCGAGACGAATAGCAAGACGCCGGCGCAAAGCAGCAGGGCGCCAAAAGCCAGCGCCACCACAATTGGCCATCGCAGCCCTTGCGCGGGCTGATGTTCCTGCTCCCATCCGCGGATGCGGCCGGCGGTCGCGCTGTCCAGCAGGCCAGCCGCCGTCCACTTGTCCAAGTAGGCTTTCCAATCGGTGCTCATACTAAGAGCTAGTACACGTCGGTACCCACTCTCTGCCGATTTTGAATTCAACGCAATAGCGGAGGTGCCGCGACTGCGCAGACTGAATTTCTGTACATTTTATGCCTATCTCTGTACAAGTGATGCTCAGAATCTAAACAGCGGTGGCCAGCACTTCCGAGGGCTTGGGCATGCCCCGCCGGGCGAAGTGAATCACGCCGTCGGGGCCGATCAGATATACCGTGCGTTTCACGAATAGCCCGTTGGCCTGATACAGCTTGGCCACGTTCTGGCCTCGATCTACCAGCAATGGAAATGGCAGATGGTATTTTTCGCGGAAGCGTTCGTGACTGGACGCGCCTTGCGGATTCACGCCGAACACTTGCACGCCGCGCTTTTTCGCCGCATCCCAGCCGTCGCGGAATTCGCACAACTGTTTGGTGCATCCCGGTGTGTCGTCGCCTGGATAAAACACCAGCACCACGTTCTTGCCTTTCAGCGACGAGAGCGTTACGGTCTGCCCGTGATCGTCCGGCAGCGAGAAATCCGGCGCAGGCATGCCAGGCGGAAGCGGATCCGAAAAGAGCCAGGACAGCATTTCCTCAATATTGTACTCGCCTGGGTCGTCAAACGACAGTTGGGCGCTGTCGAACACCCTTTCCGCGAATGAGTTCCACCAGCGAAGGCGCGCCGGCGAAACACCAGGCAGCGATTACGGGGTCGCAGATCGCGCAGCCCAAGGAGGACGTGGGGTCGAACGGCAGCAGTGGACTTCCATATAGGTGATGCAGAACGTCCCAGGCGGTGTGCAGCAGCCAACCGATTCCAATGAAACGGTAGGAGCGCAGACCGTTGTACGCGCAGATCGCTATTACCGTACAGAAAGCCATTTCCCACAGTCCAAAGCCGCCGCCGCTCAAGTACGCAGCGCCTGCCCCAGCGATCAAAACTGCCATGAACTTCTGGCGGGCCGGCTCTTTGATCAGCGAGCACAGCAGAATCAATGCAATCGCGATGACTACGGGAATGAACCATTGGATGGTTGTGTCAAACGTTGCCGTTTTCATGCATGTATAATAGCACGACCGGTCGGTCGTTTAGGATAGTCGACCAGCGCCGCTCCCTTCTGGGCACGGCTCGGTAACGCCGCCGGATATGGTAGAAGAGGTCTCGCGTGAGTTTGCTACTCTCCATCCGCATTCGTAGGTTGCTGCTTTGGATCGGCTTCGTTCTACTGGCCGGCACGGCCGCTTACGGTTGTCGCAGCGCAGGGATTTTCGGCCAACACGTCTGGGACCCGCCCGGGCTTGTGAGGCTGGCAGAGCTGGCAGCGGTGTACTGGGCGGCTTTTCTGATCGTCACGCTGATTCGCCGCTCCTGGTTCTTCCCTCTGCTGGTGGGCTTTGGGTTGGCGTGGGGCTTTCTGGCAACGGGGATTCGCCCGTTCGGTGCGATTCTGTTGTTTCTCGGGTCCTCCTTTCTTTTGGGGCGCCTGCTCTGGAAGTTCGACTCCAACGGTAAAGGTGCGTTGCGCGCGCTGCTTACGCTGCTCGGTGGGATGAGCATATGGACGTTCTTCATCGGCTTAGCGGCGTATTTCCGGGTCAATTATGCCTGGGTTTACCTGGGAGCCTTCCTTGTGCCGATGGCGTGGAAGCCCCGTGCCACCCTCGAATTCCTCCGCCAGGTCGTCCGGCGTTTGCGGCCCCCTGCGATGTCGCTGATCGAGCATAGCGCGCTGGGTCTCGTCTGGTTCGTGGCGTTGTGTCATTGGCTGGTGGTGTTGAAGCCGGAAGTGAGCGCCGATGGCCTCGCCATGCACATGGTCATACCCGCCTACGTTGCCCATCATCATGTGTGGCCCTTCGACGTGCAGAACTTCAGTTGGGCGGTCATGCCGATGGCCGGTGATTGGTGTTACACCGCCTGCTATCTGATCGGGGGAGAATTTGCCGCCCGCATCGTCAATTTCTCGCTGCTGCTGATCTTGGCAGGTCTGGTCTTTTTGGTCATCCGGCAGTGGCTCAGCGGGCCGGCGTCGCTGGTGTTGATCGCGTTATTCCTGTCCACCCCGTTGGTCCAGGTCGTCACCGGATCGCTGTTCATCGAAAATTTTCTGGCAACTGTGCTGTTTGGTGGAATCGTTGCCCTGTCCCTTTTCTTCGACACCAGGCGGCCGCGGTTTCTTTACCTTTGCGCGCTTCTGCTGGGGTCTGCGGCAGCCGCCAAGCTCGGGTCGTTCGCCTTCCTGGTTCCATTGATTGTTTTCGTCATCCTCGCGATACGCAGCGCCGGCCGGGCCACCGTCGTGGCTGCGCTGCTATTTGTGGTGACCGCTTTGCCGCCTTACGCGAACGCTTACCTGCGCACCGGGAATCCCATTTTTCCGTTTATGAACGGAGTGTTTCACTCGCCGTACTTCGAGTCTTCCAGCCTGATCGATCATCTGTATCACGCTCCGCTACGATGGGACACATTCTATGACGCCACGTTTCATACCCACGGATACCTGGAGAGTCAGGACGGCGCGCTCGGCTTTGCCTACTTCCTGTTTTTGCCGCTGGCGCTGTTGTCTGTTCGGAGAAATTGGCCGCGACTCGCGTGGATCTGCCTGATCGTTACGGTCTACTCCCTGGTGCTGGTCTTCCTCACTCAGCCCAACGTTCGGTACGTCTACCCCGCCCTGCCGCTCTGTATCGTCGCGATCGCGGCGTCCTGGAGTGTGCTGCGGAACGAGGAGACAGATCTCTACCGGCTCGCGGTGGGCATGGGTGTCGCGCTGGTGATCGCCGGCACCTACCTGCTACCGGCCTCGGGCTGGTATCACAAGGAGTTTTTTCTGTGGCCTTTTGATGGGCAGGCGCGCGAACGCTACCTGGTGGAGCATGCGCCCGGACGAAAATTGGTGGAATACCTGAATCTCCACCACGAGGGGTCGCCGGTCTTGTTCCTGGTGAATGGACAGAGCGCCGGCCTCGAAGGAAGAGTGTTTCTAAATGCCTGGCACGATGATGTCTTTTACGGCCGGCTGAAGCGCGCGGAAACACCCGAGGCGGCGCTGCGAATCGTGGCGGATGCGGGCATCCGTTACATCATCGCGCCTTCACGCGAAAGGCTGAACGAACTGCCGCAAGAGTCGCTGCGTGCATTCGTCGAGAACTACACCGAACCGGAATACGTGGTGGGCGGGTATTACGTGGCGCGCAGGAAGTAGTGGGAGAATACGGGATTGCTACCAGCGGAAATACCGGTCCTGATCCCCGCATACAAGCCCAGCAAGCAGGTTACCGACCTGGTGACCAATCTGCTCAGACTTGGCCTCAAACCCATCATTATTGTGGACGACGGAAGCGGGCCGGAATTTGAGAGCTTGTTTCAGACCACCGCCGCCCTTCCCGCTGTTTCCGTGATCCACCACGCTGTGAATCTTGGAAAAGGGGCTGCGCTGAAAACGGGAATGAACTATGCGCTTGTCCGATTTCCCGGGTCTGCCGGTGTGGTTACCGCCGATGCCGATGGGCAGCATCACCCTGAAGACATCGGTAGAGTCCTGGCGAAACTGCGCGAGAATCCCGATGCGGTCGTAATCGGTGCGCGGACATTCGACCGCACGGTTCCCTGGAGGAGCCGCATCGGGAATAACCTCACGGCCACGCTCATGCGGCTCATTGTGGGGCAAAAGCTCTCCGATACGCAAACCGGGCTGCGTGGCATTCCATCGTTTTTGATTCCCCATCTTCTGCGCGTGCCCGCCTCGGGATATGAATTCGAGCTCGACATGCTGATGGCCTGTAAACATCGATGCTGCCGCGTTTTGGAGGTACCGATTCGGACCATTTACCTAGAGAACAACAGGAGTTCACATTTCCATCCCATCTTCGATTCGATGAGGATTTACTTTCTTCTGCTGCGTTTCAGCGTTTTGTCGCTGGCGACGGCTCTCTTGGATAACATCATTTTCGTGGTCATGTATGCGGCGACCGCGAGCATTGGCGAATCGCAAATTACGGGCCGGTTCGTGGCAATGATCTTCAATTACCTGGCCGTACGGAGTGCTGTGTTTCATTCGCAACAGAGACATGCAACTGTGTTCCCGAGATACGTGGCGCTAGTGATCGGCAACGGTATTTTGTCCTACATGGGAATTCAGTTCCTACACTTTCGGGTCGGCTTGAGCACCATATCTTCCAAGCTGATTGCCGAAGGCCTGCTTTTTGTGGCGAGCTTCACCATTCAGAGAGACTTCGTATTCACCAGGAGCAGACGGGAAGTTGCGAAGGGAGCAGTCGAGTAGTGGAGTGTCAGCATCCGCTCCCTCACGGTTGCGGTTCCTTGCCGGAACGCCGCGCGCGGGGCGGTAGTATGATATGGGAGTTAAAGGAGAAGTAGCCATGCACTCGAGGCTCTCACTTTGCATTGCTGGTATCCTTGCACTTTCACTTTCCACATTTCCAGCATCGGCTCATCACGGTTGGGCGGGAAACGCGGATGAGGAATTCGAGCTCACAGGGACGGTCGAGCGCGGCGTGAGTCTTGCCGGGCCGCATGCGACGATGCAAATCCGCGCGGACGGAAAACTCTGGGATCTTACCTTGGCTCCGCCGGCGCGCACCGAGCACGCTGGATTGAAGGAAGGGATCATTCCGACTGGCGCTACCGTGACGATCCATGGGCATCGCAATCGGGACGCGAATCGCTTCGAAGTCAAGACCGAACGGGTGACCTGGAACGGCCGCACCTTCAACGTCTATCCCGATCGTAAGTAACTGCAGCCCGGGGGAAACGTTTGCACGAATTCATGGCGTCGCTACAGGCCTCGCCTCTCGGCCACGCTATGCGCGAATCGGGCGTGTGGACCTATGGCGTGGTTAACCTGGTCCATATCCTGGGCGTAGCAACACTCTTCGGTTCTGTGCTGGTTCTCGACCTGCGGCTGTTAGGTGTCTGGCGTAGCGTCGCTCTCGCTGCCATCAGCCGGCCGACCGTGCCCGCTGCCGCCACGGGTTTCGTGATAGCGGCGCTCAGTGGTGTCTGTCTGCTGGCAACCAAGGCGACGGAGTATGTTGGCAATCCGTTCCTCTACATCAAGTTTCCGGCGATCGGCTTGGGCATCCTCAATGTGGTCGCACTGAGCCGGTTGTCGGCATGGAAACAACACAGGAGCCGGGATCTCTCGTCGCGGGAACAGACTACGTTAGCCGTGTTCGGTGGCATATCGCTTTTCTGCTGGCTGACTGCGATCAGCGCGGGCCGGATGATTGGATACTGGTGATATTCTGGAACGCTGAACCAGGAGGGGTTTATGAAATCGACAGGAATGTTCACGATTGGTGTCCTCGCTGCGACGGCCGCATGGTGCCAGATTCAGCCTCCTGCCGGGCTGCGGTCGGGCCCTGGCGTGCAGGCATCGCAGGACTCGCGGGAACCAGATGTGCTGAAGGCATGCAAGACTCCGCCTCCCGCCAGGGGCGGCCGGGGCGGAGGCGGGCGCGGCCCGGCTCCGGCAACAGCGCCAGGTCCCAAGGAGTACACGGTGACGGAAATCCCCGGCGTGGTTGCCGCGGGGCAGCAATGGAAAGAAGTGTGGCAGGTGGACGGCAACAATGCCGACGGCATCATCGCCACAAAGGATGGCGGTCTCCTGATCGCACAGAATGACAAGAGCGCTGTCGTGAAGCTCGATAAGGACGGCAAAGCTTCCGAAGCGTACACCGGCACCAACACCGGAGGTTCGGTTGCTACCAACGCGAAGGGTGCGCTGTTCGTCGCCAACCGAGGGTTGAACCCATCGATCGAGCAGCTCGCGCCCACGCGCAAAACGCTGGCCAACCGATATAACGACGATCCCATGGATTGCATCGGCGTCGTGCTCAACGATATCTCGGCCGACAGCAAAGGCGGCCTGTACTTCACCATGGGCGGAGTCTTCTATGCCGATTCAAAAGGTAAGGTCACCCGGTATGGCGAAAATCTGAATACGAATGGCATCGTCCTCAGCGCAGACGAAAAGCACCTTTACGTCACCAACGGGGCAACCCTCGCGGCGTTCGACGTTCAGAAGGATGGCTCGCTCACCAACCAGCGCGAGTTCGCCAAGCTGGAGGGCGGCGGGTTCGGCGATGGCAGCACGTTTGACACCGCCGGCCGCCTCTACGTCACCACCAATGCCGGCGTTCAAGTGATCGGACCCGACGGCAAGTATTTGGGCTTGATTCCCACGCCGCGCGGCATCATTAGCGTAGCCTTCAGCGGCCCGGATCGAAAGACGCTGTATGCGGTGTCCCGGGACAACACTCAGAATAAAGATTGGATCATCGCCATTCCGATGATGGCGCAGGGACCTAAAGGCCGCGGTAAGTAAACGTCACTTGGCTGCAGCGATTGGTACGCTAGGCGGCTCGGGCAACGGCGGCGTGATGTTTCGGTGCTCCATGGTCTTCTCGTGCCCATCGCAAAACGCTTCGAGGAGTTCGGTGTCGGGCAGCAGATGCAACGCGGCTTTGATGGTCCACGGCCTCAGGTAGGCCTTTGGGTCGTTGATGGTGATGGTGAGTTCCATATCGCCAAGGTCGACGCGGCGGAACCGCTCGGTGACATGCAACGCGTCGCTATTCGGGCGGCCTTTCTCGGTATCGAGCCACCCGCCATCCTTCAGCCCGCTGGTTTCGACGACGAAGGCATCGCCCTCCCACCGGCCCACGGAGTAGCCTAGCCACGTCGACTCCAGCACCTCCGGCAGGGGCCGTCCGTCCGTGAACACCTGGCGGAAGATCATGCCGACCAACGTCTCGTAAAGAAATGCGGTTTCCCTAGGCGTCTGGAGAATCTTGAACGTGCCGCCGCCGAAATCGATCCGCGGTACGCCCGGCGGCATGCAATAGCCATACGGATCGTCGACATGATTGCGGCTTTGCCGCTGCGCCTGGATGCCGGCCGCCCATGGCGTCATCTCGACTTCTCCCGGTTTCAGATCCTTCGCCAGATCGAAGAACAGGCTCTTGGTGAAGCATCCATCGCGGCCATAAACGGCGCATTCGGCGGCCCAGATGCCCGAGAGGTCTGGCTTACCGTCCGGCATCTTCGGAGCGCGCGCTGTCAGGTTCGGCTTGCCATCCGGAGTGCGGGGAATTCCAGGCGTTGGGTACTTCAGCCACTGCGCGTGAGCGGGAGTGCACAAAACGATAACGACCACCGCTCCGGTGGCGAGGTGCTCTCTCATGAATTCATCGTAGCTACTTTCCGGCAGTCGCGGCCTTCGCCGACTTGGCGACCCATGCCTTGGCTTGTTGGCCGACGATATCCACCAGGTTGCCCATGGCGAGGTTGACATCCACCAGATGAAGGCCCCAGTTGGCCTGCACCTGGGAGCCCGCCATGAGATCGCCAGTGATGTCATCGGTACGCTTGCCGGAAGCGTCGGGATGCACCGTCACTTCCAGATAATTGGCGTTGTCGTTCGTCATGCATTGGGCCGTCAGCAAACCGGGCACGCTGACCCACGGCGTATCAATGGACCGTTCCGGGCGAACCCACGGCTTGGGCTTGAAGGTACCCACGATGGTGCTGCCATCCGTGGAGAGATACGCATGCAGATCGCCGGGTCCGCCCTCGAGTGAGGCGGGGTTGGTGCAGCCGGCCACCTGGTCCTTGAAGCCGACCTTGCCGAAAAGTGTATTGGCTGGGGGTGGCACCGTTGAGCGAAACATAGAATACAGGATCACGCATCCCGTCTGAGTTGCCGAGCGGCACACTGGCACATGCGGGAACGCTGCACCGGCATCCTTGCCGCGGGGTACGGCCTGTGTGGCTCCCGGCAGGATCGCCGAAACCATGCGGGCCTGTACCGGCTTTCCGTCGATCTCCTGGCGAATGAGCTCCGCTAGTATAAATGAACCTTGCGAGTGGCCGATGAGTACGACACCGCGCCCCTTGTTGTCGTGCTCGAGGTAGTATTTCCAGGCGTCTCTCACATCGTCGTACTGCAACCCGTGTTCCAGCGATCCCCCGCCGGCGAGTATGCGCCGTAGTCCCGCCAGAGTGACCTGCCGGTACATGGGCGCGTATGGGCGGCATTTCGATGCGAAGCGCGCGAACTGCTGGCGGATGACATTGAATTCGGCCGGGTCGGGATTCATGTCGCTGTTCGGCGTAGGGTCCGTCGAGACGGTCGGATACACGTAGAAACAATCGATGGGCGCGTTCGGATCGGCTTTCCACGCCTCCCGGGTCAAGCTGCCGTCGGCACCGATAACCGTGGCTGTGAGGTCGACATCGCAGGCGTCGTGTTGTCCAGGCCGGCACAGCCAGGACTTTGCGTCGCTGTAATCGTTTGCTTGCTGGGCGAGACCTAAACTCGCAGCCAGCACGGTAAGCGTGAGCAGCTTGGTCATCGGGGCTCCTTACGCAAACCGGTTACACTCCGGCCTGCGCGACTACTTCTTGGTGTTCGGGGGGTCCGGGTCGTTCTGCGCCGCGGGCGCTGACGAGCCGAGCAGCAGCTTGTGCCCGTCGGGATAGGTGATGTTGCGGCCGTTCGCGCGCAGCAGAGAGTGATCGCGCGACTGGTAGCCGTCGACAACAATCTCGGTGCCGATGGGGAGGCTATCGCGGGTGACGCCGTGCCGCAGCAGCGAGTTGGGGCTGCCGCCTTCCACCATCCACTCTTCCTTCGTGCCGTCCGGCTTGCCCACTTCCATGTGAATCCAGGTATGGGGATTGACCCACTCGACCTTAGTCACCTTGCCCTTCAGTAGGACCGGGCGGTCGGGATCGAATTCCCCGCCGAATGCATGATGAGCCACCGCGGGCCTCGCCGCAAGTATGAGCGCCGCTACGGCGATCGCGGAAACAATTAGTTTGGTTCGCATTGATTCACTCCAATTATTCTCGATCTCGGCGGTTACTTCGCCGCCTTCGCCGCCGCTGCTTCCTTCTCGCGTGACCGCGCGCCGCGCAGGACGTCGCCCAGCGCGTAGTTGGTCTCGTGGCAGGCGTACTCATAAATCGGTTGATCCGTAACAGGCCAGGTATATTCACCCGTCCATGGTTTCGCCCAAGTATCGGGATCCTCGATCGTAAAGCGATAAAGAAGATTCTTGGCGTCGACGCGCGTGAACCGCTCCACCACGTGCATATTTTCCGTCGCCCCGTGGAATCGGGTCTTGTCAGTGAAGTTGGTTGTGTCCACCACCAGCGTATCGCCTTCCCAGTGGCCCACCGAGTCGCCCAACCACCGGCGGATGGTTTTCGGCAGATGCTGCGCGTTCATGCGCACGATCCGCGCATCGTGAACCATCTCGGTGAGGATCATGATCGAGTTGGGCGTCTGCACAATCTGGTGGAGATTGTTATAGAAATAGTCGGGCAGAGCCGGTGGACCCGAGGTCGAGCCAAATCCCAGCAGGCACCGCTCGCTCAGCGGACGGCGCTCCGGATCATCGTAGGAGCCGCCCGGTTCGAGACCGGGATTGGAGCTCTCACCGGCGTCCGACGTCGGAATCGATAAGAGGGCGACCTGGCGTTTGCGCGCCGCATCGGTGAGGGGAGGCACTTTGCCATCGGCCGGATCGACCACGATCGAACTGCGGATTTGTCCATCCACCACGGTGTAGCGCGTGCCCGAATCGAGCCAGAACTGATTGTAGCCGCCGACCGGACCTCCACCCAGCCGCTCCAGAACCTCGAGGTAAGACTTAGCTGGAGTCTTGTCGCCACCCACCGGTGGCGCCTTGCGATCGCCCTGGATGGGTGCGTCATCCTTGGCCTTGCGTTGAATCTCGTATTGCTCGAGCGTTGCAGCCTGCTGCGGAGTGAGCACAGCGGTGAGCCCGGGCAGTCGCTCCAGTGGCGTGATCGTCGCCAGGTCGTACGTACCCTGCAAGTCCGGATGCCCGTCTGCTGTACGCGGAGGCGTGTACGACTTTGACGGGGCCTTGGCGGCCTGACCAGCGGCCGGCGTCGCCGTTACGGATACGACGGCGATAGCCATGACCGTTGCGGCGGCTAGCGAGAGAAATCGACGGAACACAATAGCACCCTCCTCGATTATCGGCCCAGCGGCTTTTTGCGCCACTGGCCGTATAACAATTCTTCCACGAATTCCGGGCATTTGAAATCCAGCAACTGCGCGTTCTTTTCCTGACGCCGATAGAGCGGCATGCTCATCTTCCAGGGACGCGTGAACACGTTAGCATCTTCGATGGTCGCCTCGTACGAAATCACGTCCGCGCTGGTCCGTGTGTAGCGCTCTACCACGTGCAGCGCGTCGCTATGAAAATTCCCGGCACGGTCGAACCACGTTTGGTCGGTCATGCCTTTCACGTCGACCACCAGCGTGTCTCCTTCCCAGTGGCCCACCGATTGGCCCATCCACGAGTCGACAGGGGACGGGCCGGGATCCTTCAAAAAGATATTGCGGACTGCGCCGGCATACTCGTAGGCGATGCTGATGGCGCTCGCGCTCTGGAGGATTTGAAACGGGTAAGGCATGTAGGTAGCGCGGGGAACACCAGGCAGGTAGCACTTGATCTCGGGATCGGCGCTGAGCCAGTTCGCCTGGTTCTCTTTGCGTTTGGCCAGAGCCTCTGGTTTATAAGGCAGTTCGCCTCCCTCGACTATGCCGAACCCCGGCGGTACCGCACCGGCGGCGCCCAACGCCAGCACGGGTGCGGCGGGCACAGGGCCGTACGGCCCCGGCCGCAGCGCCATGGCCGGCCGCGCCTCGTGCGCTTCAATATCGTAGTTGGCTTCGTTGATCGCCTGCCAGATGCCGTTCAGATCGGGTTTACCGCCAGCCGTCCGCGGCGCTTTATAAGGTTGCGTCTGGGCTGCCAGTGGTACTGCCACGATCGCAAGAATCGCGGCACTGCGGAACGTTTTCCCCATTCAGAAAATTAGTGTATCGCATCTTGGGCCGAATACCTACCGACCGATAGGTTGATCTAGAATGGTTTCCGGACCCGTTTTCATTGGAGGACCCGATGTTGCCTCAACTTTTTCGTCGCGCACGCATTTTACTGCTGGTCCCTGCATTCGTTCTTTCCGCGCAGGACGCAAGCCTGGTGCTTCGTACCTCGGTCACCTATCGAACGCAGCGCGCAACCTTGCCGTTGACCGACCCGCAAAAGAAACAGGCCGATGATCTCGCGCGCCAGGCGCAGGAGGCCGGTCAGGGGCAGCGGTATAGCGATGCTATGCGCGCCTACTATCAGGGTCTCGCGCTCATGCGGAATCAGGAGTGGACACCGGCCTTCGAGCTTGCTTCGTCGCTCGAGGGTAGCCTGGATCACGCCATGCTGGAGCCCGGCAAGCGTGTGATGGTAACCCTTAAGCCGCTCTTTACGAGCCCTCGGGCCGGCGAAGCGAAAATGAGCGCGTCGATAGTCTTGCTTCCTGCGAGCACGAGTCTCGTCGACAAGGTGCCGGTAAGCGCCGCCGCGTTGCCGTTCAGCGCACCAGTCACGGTCCCGGACGTCGCGCCCGGCGACTATACCTTGGAAGTGCGGCTGGCGGCCGACGGAGCAACCGCCGCCGCCCCGTTCGTAAAATCGCTGCCCGTGCATGTCGAGGCACTCTCGGCCGAAGCCGGCCGGCTGACCAAACGCCTTGCCGGCATCACCAGGAAAAGTAGCGCCACAGCAACAGCCGAATACGCCCTGAGGCTTTATGACTTGGCCGATCGTGGCGAGGCCAATCCGCATCGCTACAAATGGCACGACGAGTTTGTGGCTGCCAGTGCCGTTCTGGATGCTGTGGAAGCGGGCCGTGACCCGTTCGCAACCAGGCACGGCGACTTTCGAAAAGCTTACCGGTCCGCCGTGGACGAAACGCTCCAACCCTACCGCGTCTACGTGCCGGGTGCCTATGACGGCTCGAAACCCGCGCCCCTCCTGGTGGCGCTGCATGGAATGGGCGGCGACGAGAACTCCATGTTCGATAGTTACAACAGCGGCGCGCTAAAGCGCGAGGCGGAGCGCGTAGGCTTCGTGGTAGCTGCCCCGAAAGGGCGCGACACCGCCTCTATGTACCGCGGGTCGGCCGAACGCGATGTGCTGGATGTGATCGCCGAAATGCAGCGAGATTACAAGATCGATCCAAACCGCATCTACCTGATGGGCCACTCCATGGGTGGGTACGGCACTTGGAGTGTCGCGATAGCCCATCCGGATGTCTTCGCTGCCGTGGGACCGATCTCGGGCGGTGGCGATCCCGTCGGGCTGCTGAAGATCCGCCAGATTCCGGCATACGTGGTACACGGAGATGACGACCGCACGGTCAACGTCAACGAGTCGCGGCGCATGGTCGAGGCAGGCAAGAAAGCCGGCATGAATATCGTTTACGTAGAAGTGCCCGGCGGAAGTCACGTAAGCGTGGCCGCACCGCAGTTCGGTCCCATGCTGGACTTCTTTGCGAAACAGGCGAAGCTCCAGAGTGGACAAGGTAAAGCACCGATCCCTTTGGCCACGGCTCACTAAGCGCGCAAACCGCGAGACTGGCTGCGGACGCGCTCGACGATCAGCTTCACCGCGCGGTGCGCCGATAAAGCCGCTCCCTCCATCCAGGCGTTCAGGTGGCTGCAGTGATCTCCGGCGAAATAGATGCGGTCGTCGGGTTCGGTGAAATCCTGGTAGGCGGTGTCGTAATAGCCGCGCTCAGACCCAGGATTAGAAAAGCCTCGGACCCAAGAGCCTTGGTTGTAAGGAGTCTTTCCCCAACCCACATACACGGGATTGCGCAAGTGTTGTCCGCAGCCGGGATGCAGCCGTTCCATCGCCTGGCGCGAGGCGGCCAGCTTCGCCTCCAGGCTGGGAAGGCTGCCGAATTCGGAGTTGCGCTCGGGACCGTAACCGGAGAGCACGACACCCGACTCACTAAAAAGCTTCGCGCTGGGGTACCACACCACGTTGATCGGCCCACTGGTCAACCAGGAAATGCCGCCGTAAATGTTGTAGTCCGACTCCCAAAATCGCTTGGACTCCCAGGCGATTTTGTAATTATCGGCATACCCGGTCGCGGCGATCGCCCGCTGAACCCGCGCGGAGAAATCATTCGGAATCGATTTGAGAATACTGATGGGCATGGCGCAGATACAGTAATCGGCCTCGAGAAGCTTTGCCGCACCGCCGCGCGTGTAAACGATGCGCACGCCAGCTGAGGTCTTTCGGATTTCTTTCACCGGCGAGTGGTACTGCACAATTTTGCCCAACTTGTGCGCGAAGGCGTAGGGGATACGATCCATACCGCCCACTGGCTGGAGCATGGTGGCCTGATAATCGATCCCTTCCTCAAACAGGATGGCGTTCCAGAAGTGCGCATCCAACAGGGCTCGCATGGGCAAGGGCGAACGCAGCTCCTCGTCCTCCGGACCTGCACCCGGAGGACGCGCCCAGCCCGCCCGCTCGGAGCGTTCATACTTCAACCCGCGAGATAGATCACCGTAGTCTCGTAGAAATCCGACAATGCGCTGGCGATCGTCGGCCGTTAGCTCGCCGTCGAGCGCGCCTTGCTGGACGCACTTCGCCAGCAACTCCGCAACGTGCCCTCGTGTATCCGTGATCGCCTGCCGCTGCTCGACGGCTTTGCCGCCGAATGTATTCGCGTTCCACAAGAGCGTGCTGCGGGAGGCGTTGATCTCTACTTCGAGCGGAACACCCAGTTTCTTGCAATAACCCAGAATTGTTTTGTGGAGGGACGGAATGCGCGCCGCGCCCGCGTTGAAATAGTTTCCCGCCGCGTAGTTGGCGGTCTGCCGGGGGCCATCGGTCGACTCCACGGTGGACCCGTTGCGCACCGTCCAAACGCGTCCGCCGGGACGTTCCCGCGCTTCGAGCACGGTGCATTGGAATCCGGCCTTGCCCATTTCATAGGCGGCCACCAGCCCTGCGATGCCTCCCCCGAGAATCGCAACGCGCACACCCTTGCCGGAGTCGGGCGGAACATCCGGTACAGAGGCAGCCGAAGCGGCGACGGGCAGCAGCCCCAGCGATTGCATGGTAACAAACGCGGCGCTGAAACCGCCTGCATCGCCCACCCGCAGTAAAAAGTCACGCCTGCTCGCCGGCATAAAATCACTGTTGCGCACGTTCCGCGCCAACGTCGAACGATTGTACCGTGTGGCGTTCTGGCCCGGAACCGAGCGTTCGCTAATTGTTTACAGCGCCGCGCCGGCGGCCTGCAGACGGCGCATGCCGCGCAGCCAGCGCTCATAGTCGGTGGCCTTCCGCTGGAAGTAGTCCGCAACTTCGGGATGTGGAAGGATCAAGAATTTCTCCGCCGCCAGGCCCTTTACTACCTCGTCCGCAACCTGCTCTGGTTCGAGCGCGGTGTCGCGGAGTAAAGCCCCCACACCGGTTTGCGAGGCGCCGGCCAGCATGTTGGTGCGCACGCCCTGCGGACAAAGGACTGACACTCGAATCCCGTCATCATAGTACGTAATCGCCAGCCATTCGGCCAGAGCCACCGCCGCATGCTTGGTGACGGAATAGGGGGCTGAGCCGATCTGGCTGAGCAAGCCTGCCGCGGAAGCGGTCTGCAACAGGTATCCGCCGCCGCGTGCGATCATTCCGGGCAGTACGGCTCGCGCCGCGTAGATATGCGCGCGGACGTTGATGTCCCAGATGCGCTGCCGCTGATCGTCCGGAACTTCCACGCCACCCTTAACGATGATGCCGGCGTTGGAGCTGAAAAGGTCGATGCCTCCGAATTTCTCTTCGGCTTGCTTCACCAGGCGTACGATGTCGGCTTCCTTTGACACATCGGTGGGGACGGCGAGTCCGCCAATTTCGTGGGCGACCGCGGCGGCGGCCGCAGCGTCGAGATCGGCAATCACGATCGCACGCGCACCTTCCGCGGCGAAACGTTTCGCGAGCGCCCGGCCGATACCGCGGGCGCCGCCGGTCACGACTACCACTTTGTTTGTCAATTGCATAACACGGCTTCGATGAGACTTGGGCCTTGTTCCTTGATCGCCATGCCAAATTGCTTAGAGAATTCCTCGGCCGTTGTCGCGCGCGTGGCCGGCACTCCCATGCCGTGCGCCATGCTGACGAAATCCAGATCGGGCCGTCCGAGATCCAGCATGTCGTTGGCATGCTGGCCGATCGACGGCGCGCCGGTTCGGCGCATCTCGATATCGAGAATCCGATACCGCCGGTTGGCCAAAATAACGATTACGACGTCCAGGTTTTCCCGAGCCAGGGTCCACAGAGCTTGCACGGAATACATGGCGCTCCCGTCGGCTTCGAGCGCCACCACTTTCCGGCCGGGACAGGCGATGGCCGCTCCCACCGCTACAGGCAGTCCTTGACCGATCGAGCCGCCAGTGATCGGCAACTGATCGTGGGCGGCGGCGCGTGCCAGATGAGGTAGAATCACCGCGCCCGACGAGACCATTTCGTCCGAGACAATGGCCGATTCCGGCATCAGAGCGGCTAGCGCTTGTCCGACGGCATCGAGCGTGAGCGGTCCGTCAGCTGACGTCGCGGCTGCTTGATCCGGGATGTGGAATAACTTCCGCGCGCCGCATTCTTCCGCCAGCGCTTCCAGCCCGCCGGTGCCGTCCTGTTCCCGCGTGGCTAACGTCGAGATGGCGCACGTTTCCGGGACCGGCGAGCTGGGCGTATCAGGGTAGCCGAAAAACGAAACCGGTGCCTCGGCTTCCACCAGGATCAGGTGCGAGAGATCGGCGAATGCGGCCCTGGCGTCTTCCGGAAAATACGGAACCTTCGGCGCAGGGTAATGCCCTCGTCCCAGCGAGAAGCGCGGTGCAATCCGATCGATGAACACCTGCACTCCGGTTTCCGAGGCCAGCCGGCCCGCAGCCTCCAGACCGCGTGCGCAAGGCGAACTTCCGCCCAAAATCAAACCAGCCCTTCCCCTGACCGAGCGAAGCACCCGAGCCGCATCTCGAATGCACTCCTGCGATGGCATGGAACGCTGCGTACACGCCACAACTGCGCCCGGCGGTCCGGCCCGTAGCCACGAGAAATCCGCTGGAACGATTAACATCGCGATCTGGCCCGGAGGCGCGAGCGCAGAGGCGATGGTATCGGAGACGGACGCCCCCAGTCCCTGGGAGCTTTCGACCGTTCGGATTTGGTTCGAGACCGTACGCGCAAAAGCCGCGATATCGGATGTCAGCGGCGCATCGTATTTCAAATGTCCCGTGCTATGCTCTCCGACGATACAGACGACCGGCGACCGGGCTTTGCGCGCGTTGTGAAAATTGGAGAGAGCGTTACCCAGACCGGGTCCCAAGTGCAACAGGGTGGCGGCCGGCTTTCCGTGCATACGCGCGTAACCATCGGCTGCTCCCGAGCAGACTCCTTCATAAAGGCACAACACGCCGCGGAGTTCCGGCACGCGGTCGAGGCCCGCGACAAAGTGCATTTCGGAGGTGCCGGGGTTCATGAAGCAGACGCCAATGCGGTTCGCCACCAGGGTCGTCATGAGGCACTCAGCGCCGGTCATATTAGTTCGAAGCATAATACGCCTTTCGTTTAGAAGTGAAACAAAATCGCGCAGTTTCTGCAAAGACCATTGACAACGAGAGAGGACTTTGATATAAACTCGCCTACCGATCGATAGGTCGGACTTAGAGATGTCCTGCTTCGGGGAGGTTGGACCAATGCCATACGTCACGTCGAAATCGATAACTGCGCTTTTTGTGTTGCTCGCGCTGAGCTGGGTCGTCTGCGCTCAAGCGCCCACGGGGACTATTACGGGAACCGTCACGGATGCCTCGGGGGCAGCGATGCCCAACGTTACTGTAACCATAACTGACAAAGCCACGGGTGCTGCCCGATCTGCAGTCACCAACGCAACCGGACTATATAGCGCTCCCGCACTGCCGGTAGGAGAGTATCAAGTGCGAGCGGAGATGCAAGGCTTTAGCACCGTTCTGCGTGACGCCGAGGTGCAGGCCGGCGGAACCTTTACCGTCAACCTACCGATGTCATTAGGAACAGCGAAGGAGATCGTTACCGTAGAAGCGGCGACCACCCAGATCAACTACGAAAACAACGCGGTACAAGGCGTGATTGATCGCGCGGCGGTGGAAGACCTCCCGCTTAACGGAAGAAGTTTCATGCAACTGGCTGTTCTGGAACCGGGCGTCACTATCGCGAGTGGATCCACGGCGCAGTTCAATGCGCTTTTTACCGTCAGCGTACTGGGTGGCGGTAATCGGACGGCTTATACAGTGGACGGCGGCAACATCTCCGACAGCATCGATACCGGCGGCGGCACTGCGTCGTTAAATCTACCTCAGGATGTTGTGGAGGAATTCCAACTCTCGTCTGTCAATTTCGATATTGCTACGGATATCAGTTCCGGTGGCGCCATCAACATCGTGACCCGCTCTGGCACCAACCAGTTTCATGGCAGTGCGTATTTCTACTACCGGGATCACAATATGTCGGCGTATCCGGGATTGCAGCGGCAAACGCTGGCTCCCAACCCATTCTTTGCCCGCCGGAACCCGGGAGCCACCCTGGGCGGCCCAATCTTGAAAGACAAACTGTTTTTCTTTTTCAACATCGAGCACACCAATCAGGTCCAGGCAATCCTCACACAGCCCAATACACCGCTGGCTCAAGCTGTGGCTGGCGTTTATAACAGTCCGTATTCCGGCACTCAAGTCACTGCCAAGATCGACTATCACATCTCGGCCAGGAATACGATGTTTGCGCGTTACTCGCACGACGGCAATTCCGGCTTTGGGCAAGTGTTTTCCCCGCAGTCCAATCCGTCGAACTGGGTCCGTAATGTCAACTGGGCCGATCAAAGCATCATTGGGCTGACCAGTTCTTTAACGCCCGCCCTCGTCAACGACGCCCGGATTCAGTACATGTACTGGAGCAACCACAATCTCCTGCCGCTTCCATCGGATTGTGTGGAACCAAACTGCATTGGCGCAGGGCTGCCGGGACTTCTGGCTGTATTGGGCACGAACATCGGATTCGGCGGCGCTGAGGTTGGCGCCAACGCAAATGCGCCCCAGACGCGCAACACGCGCCGCTACGAATTCGATGACACCGTGAACTGGTCGCTGGGCTCACACCGAATTAAGTTTGGCGGACAGATCATGCGGATCCCGAGTGTTGGCCAGTGGGGTTTCTGTACCCCTTATTGCGAAGGAATTTTTGGACCGGCGACTCTAAACGGACTCTTCGGTTTCCCGAAAACGCTTTCCACCACCAACGACTTCTGGAATTCACCGTTTCTGAGTCTGAGCACTGGCATTTTCACCGGCATCGGCGTTGGAAATTCGCAACAACCGCCAGCCTACGAGCGCGACCAGATCATAACGGAAAGCCAGTACCGGCTCTTTATCCAGGACACTTGGAAAGTGAAGCCGAACTTCACGGTGAATTACGGCCTCGCCTGGAACGCACAAAAGGGCTACTTTACCCCCCTGAACCAATCCCCCTTTCTGTCGCCGATTTTGGGTGCCAATAACCTCGGCCAAACTCCCAACGCCTATAAAGAGTTCCAACCCATTGTGGGATTCGCCTGGAGTCCCGGCAAGAGCAACAAGACGGTGATTCGGGCCGGCGGCGGCATCTACTGGGACAGCCCCCCGGGCTATTACCACAACCGTACCTATGCATCCAACGGCCCCGTGGGCGATGGCCGCGCCACGCTTAGCAGTCAGGCATTCACCAATATCTTTCCCGGAATTATCAATTTGGGGACCGGCCAACTGGTGCCCGTCGGCGCGCCTATTCCGGTGGGCGCATTGACGACCATGTCGCTTCGTCAGTTCGATCAAATTTATCAGCAGCAGATCGGCGCCATCACTGCGAAGCTTGCCCCAACACCACCGACTAGCGGGCCTTACACGGTCACCGGTATTGATGTCGCCAAATCGGGAATCGAGATCTTTCCGCCCCAGTATCCAATCGCGCGCAGCTACCAGCTCAACGTAGGCATGCAGCGCGACCTGGGGCACAATATGGTCGTCACCGCCGATTACGCCATGCGTCAGGGTGAGAATGTCAGTCAGAGTGAATTGGATTGGAACCTGAATTCCCGATTTATCAATGGAGTTCGCACTCCTGTGATTCCTGCCTGCACGGCATCCCAACTCTTCGTTGTTGGCCAGGAATGCTCCACTGGCCCAATCACGTTCTGGACGCCCCAGGGACGTTCCCGGTATAACGGGCTACTCGTAAAACTGAATAAGCGTCTATCTAGCCGCACACAGTTTACGGCGTCATATCAATTGGCCCAACAGAGAGCGGACACGTCGCCGTGGGATCTTATCAACTATATCTCTGCCTATGGCCAGACCTTGCCGCGCCATACGTTGAACGTGGCCGGTTCGGTTTTCCTGCCTTGGGGCTTCGAACTGAGCATGAACGCGGCCTATATTAGTAGGCTCCCGCAAAACGTGAGTGTTTCAAGCCTATACTTGCCCGGCACCGCCCCCGCGAGCACAACAGGCACCGAACCGATTCCCGGGCTGCCCTACAACTGCTTTGGCGTTACGTGCAGCAAATCGGATCTTGTCAATGCCGTTAACAGCTTCAACACCAATGTCGCGGGCACCAAGAATGCTACAGGTGCAACCATTCCTCAAGTGGTTCTGCCCAGCGACTATCAGCTGGGCGATCCGACCATAACGCAGGACTTTTCACTCCGCAAGACTTTCACCGTCAAGGAGCGGTATAAGTTCGTGCTGACCGGCCAAGTGTTTAATGCGTTCAACATATCGAATCTCACCGGCTACGCATTCCTACTCGATACGAAGAGTGCCAATTCTGCGGCGCAAACATTCACGTTTGGCCAACCCACATCCCGCGCTCTTCAGACCTTCGGTTCTGCCGGGCCGCGGGCTTTCCAGATTGCGGGCCGCTTTACATTCTAGAGAGGGGCGAACAACACCGGCGAGAAGATCGCCGGTGTTGCTGTTCGCCGACAGTCGCTGCGATATGATAAGCGGCTGTAATGAGAAGACCATTCGTCTTTAGCCTCTTCGCCTGCCTTCTAGGTTTGGGCGCTGCCCACCTGTCAGCACAGGATCTGGCGATCACCAACGCTCGGGCCATTGTCGGCAACGGCACTGTCATTCAATCGGGCACGGTAGTTGTGCGCGCGGGCAAAATTGTCTCGGTTGCCGCGGGTGCTGTGAATACTCAGGGCCTGCAGGTCATCGACGCCAAGGGCATGAGTGCCATGCCGGGTTATATCGATGCCCACCGGCACATCAATACCGGGCCCAATGAGAAGGCGCAGATGCAGCAGCTTCTCGAGGCAGGTTATACGACAATTCTCTCGGGAGGAGGTCCCGCCGAAGGCAACCTGACATTGCGGGACCATATTGAGAAGGGCGTAATCAACGGACCGCGCATTATCCCGTCCGGCTCGGTAAGATTGACCGGCACTCCCGATGAGGCGCGTGCCGAGGTACGGAAGATCGCAGCGATGGGAATCAAGTTTACCGGCGAGATAGCCCTCACTCCCAAGCCCGGGCCTTCCGCCAAAGAGCTGGAAACTCTCCGCGCCATCGTGGACGAGTCGAAGAAAGCTGGCGTGCTGGTCCAGGTACATGCCGTGAGCCCTCCAGCGATGATGGCGGCCGTGGATGCCGGCGTGCCCCTGCTCGTACATACGCCCCATTTCGGTTGGCTGAGCTTTGACGACGCCAAGAAAGTGGCTGCCGCGGGGGTCAAGCAGTTGTCGACGATCGGCTTTGGGGTGCCTGTCTTCGGCGTGTTTGCGGATGACAACAAGCCGCGGTTCCGAGACGGAAAGCCATGGCCCGAATCGATCCTCGACGGCGACGGGCGGGGGCAGGAAGCGGGCTACAAAGCAGTGAATGCGCGCACCTCATGGGATGCCGGTGTCATTTACGGTTACGGCACCGACACCAACTATGACCCCAAGGCCGGGCTGGAACACGAACTGAAGTCCCTCAACCTGATGTTCTCGATGCCAGACATTATCAAACTCATGGGACCGAACACTGCCTCGTACATCCAGATGGGCGACCAACTCGGAACCTTGGAGCCAGGCAAGCTGGCCGACCTGATCCTTCTGGACGGCAATCCCCTGGATGGTTATTGGAACATGCTGAATACGAAGGTGGTATTCAAGGGTGGCGTGATTGTGGTGAATAAGCGGTAGAGCCGTAACCGCGCGTCGCCCGTGGCAATTTCTAAGTCGCCTTTTTCCCTTGACACTAAGATTTGAGCGAAATATAATGCTCGCGACCGCTGGCACCTTGGGTGTGTTTAAGTGGTCCGCTGAATCCGTGAATCCTCACGGCTCACTGGGCCGTAGGCTGTCTGAATACTGCCCAGCGGCCCTGGGGGAAACTATATGGGTTCATCGAGCTTCATCCGCCGCGGGTGTACGTGTGTTCGTACAAAGAAAATCGTTCTACTGCTAGTTACGGGACTGGCAGCGTTACTACTCTGTCCGCCTGCTTATCCACAACTCAATTCGGGCAGCATTGCCGGGGGTGTGACGGATCAGACAGGCGCGGTTTTGCCAGGGGCTAAGGTAAACCGTCACCGATGCGGAACGAGGCGTAGCGCGAGGATTGGTCACAGATAGCGCCGGCCAGTATACAGCTCCCAGTCTCACGCCTGGTCAGTACAACGTACGTGTCGAACTTGCGGGTTTCAAGACAGCCCAACAGGCAGACGTGACTGTTGGAGTCGGTCAAGCTGTGCGTGTCGATCTTCAATTACAACCCGGCGAGCAAACTCAGACGGTGACCGTAACGGGAGAAGTTGCCCTCGTAGATACCAGCAACGAAGTCATATCCAACACGGTGGACACCGTAACACTCACCGAGTTGCCAATTAATGGACGCCTGTACACCAAGGTGCTGGACTTCCAGCCTGGAATCATCGGCCGGCCGGGCGGGAATTCACCGAATTACTCAGCGAACGGCGCTGGTGTCCAAGGCAACTATTGGATGCTCGACGGTGTGGAGAACCTCAATATATTTGTTAACTCCGGGCCCCTGATCGGTGCGGGCACCAGCACAGACGAGTTGACGATTCTACCGGCTGACGCCATTCAGGAAGTCAATGTGATGGCTAACCCCAGCGCGGAATTTGGGTGGTTTCAAGGCGCTGTGGTGAATGTAGGCCTGAAATCTGGCACGAACGGCATCCATGGAAGCGTGTATGCGTTCGGCCGCAATAACTCCCTGGAAGCATATAACCCATACCAGAACGGAATAACTCCTGCATTGCCCAAAGCGGACGATAATTTCGAGCAGTATGGCGCGTCTATGGGTGGACCTATCAAGAAAGACAAGGTGTTCTTCTTCGCCAATTATGAGGGAATGCGCTATACGGTGGGGGCCCCCAGTCTGATCAACTTGCCAACTACTTCGCCGAACGCGCAAACTCCCGATGATAGTCTGCCTCTCGCGATCAACGGCCTGATTGCGAATGGCGTGACACCGAGTCAGCTAAGTCTCAACTTAGCGGGCTGTACTCTCGTTTCCGGAGCAGCCACTTGCGATCCGAAGAAGGGTGTGTTCCCGAACAGTTCTACTGTTACGGAGAACATTCCCGTACAACTGAATAACATCGGCAGTTCCAATAATGTAATTGGAAAAGTCGATTACCAACTCAACAGCCGCAACACCATTAATGGCGAATACTACTTTGGCAACGCCAACACTGATAATCCGACAACCGGCGCGGCGCCATGGTGGATAAACGGGAATCACAGCCGTACGCAAATGAACCGGGGAGTCTGGGTCTTCACTCCGAATTCCTCTTGGGTGAACGACCTCCGGTTTGGCTGGAACCGGTACGCCTTGGTGGATTACAACGCAGAATGCACGCGGAAGGTTGGGCAGCCGGATTATGCAGCACTCGGTTTCATTTCCGGAGCGAATCCGCCGCCCCCGATGTGCGGCTTCCCGATTACGAATATTGCTGGGGGCGCACAGAGCTTTGCCTTCTTGGGCTCAGGATTCTCTCTCAACGACCAGTTGGTGAATCAACAAACCGAGACGATCTATGACAACGTCTTCTATACGAGAGGCAAGCATCGGTTTAAGTTCGGGGTCGAATTTCATCACAGCTCATACAACGGGCTCGGCGCTCCAGGGAATCTTGACGGCACACTCAACTTTCAGGGGGACGTAGCATTTGCTGCCAACGGGGGCTCGACGGCACTGCAGGATTTCCTGGCTGGGAAACCCGCCAGCGGGTCGATCCTCGTAAACCCTCAGTCCAATAGTGTCGGCTTCAATCGGGAAGCATTTTACTTTACGGACGATTTCCGGCTAACCCGGACAGTAACTGTGAACCTGGGGTTACGCTACGAACTGGAACCGGCGATTTTGGTAGACAATAACAATGCTGCCAACTTCGATCCGAGTCAGCCCACAGGCATGGTGCAGCAGCACGGGAGCGCCCTGTATCATACCGATTACCACGACTTTGCGCCGCGAGCAGGCTTCGCGTGGGATATCGGAGGCAAAGGAACGACAGTGCTCCGGGCGGGCATGGGCGTCAGCTACGATACTCCTCAAGTGGACGACTTGATCGCACAAGGGTTTGGTGCCGGCCTCAACAACATTCCTACGGGATTTTCGCTCTATAACTCAGCTGGTGCGCTGGCGTTTGCGCCTTCCACTGCCCCGGGCGCAGTCACTTCAGGCCAGGTTACCGTTCCGACCAGTGGATTGAACTGGACTACCGGCGTTCCCGTCTTTACGGTTGGGACCAATGCATTGGAGTGCGGCAATGGCTTAGTGACGGTTGCCAATGGCACTAAGCCTTCGCCATGCAATCTTCACGCGAAGTCCGTCGATTCGCCGCGGTCGCCCATGTTCACCTGGACAGTCGGTGTTCAGCACGCTTTTTCGAACAACGTATCGGTAATGGTGAATTACGTGGGCACTCATGCGTACAATTTGTCGACTATGGTCAACATCAACGAGCCCACGCCTGGAGCCAGCAGAGCTCTACCGGGTTCCACTCCCGGCAGCGTGACGGGAAGCTATCAGTTTCGCGAGCCGTATTACAGCCAGTTCCCGTGGTTCTCGGGCATTTTTGAATATGAGCCCGCGGGGTTTTCCAACTATCACGCCCTGCAAGTGAGCTACACGCAGCGCGCGTTCCGTGGGATGACCATGAAGGCAATCTATTCACTCGCGAGAGACTGGGCCACAACTAAAGGGGGCAATAGCCCGTTCGTGGAGGACGGCAGAAACGTAGGCGCCTATTATGGGCCCTACACGCCCAGGCACCACGTCGGCATCACGGCAACTTATACGCTTCCGGGGAGAAAGTCACCGGCTCAGTTACTGGAGGGTTGGGAAATCAACAGCAGCGTCAATATGCAAAGTGGATCTCCCACCAACTTTACTGATGGAAGTGACGACTTCGCCGGAATCGGCGGCGCGAGATCCCTCTTAGGCGGCGCCGCCGAGCAATGGTCTCTAATGGGAAATCCGCGTGATTTTCATATTGGGAAGACTGATCCGACTCCTTGTTACGCATTTCCCGGTAGCAGATTTTCCGGAGCCCCCTGCTTACCGCTTGCGGTTGGAGGAAATAACGGCGCGGGCCAATTGTGCATCGATGCGGCCAACGGGGAAGCTGTGAACGCCGATATGAACGCGCAGATTCCCGGCTCCTCCAGCGGACTGGCTTCCCTCAAGAAGTTTGGATGCTATGTGTCTCCCAACGGCAAGTCCGTCATCCTGCCGCCGGCTCAGGGGACCTTCGGCACCATGGGGAAGAATGCACTTTTCGGCGCGGCATTTTATGAGTGGGATTTTTCGGCCAGTAAGAAATGGAAATTCCGCGATCGCGTAGCGGTGCAGTTCCGTGCTGAGTTTTTCAACTTCCTCAACAACCGAACCTATTCGGGAGTTGGTGTCCTCACGGTCCCCTCGACGTTTGGCTTGGCTACTTCGGCGCCGAATTCCAGCAACCCGATCAACGGTACCGGCGGACCCCGCGAGGTACAGTTGGGGTTGAAAATGACCTTCTGAACGGACTAAAAGATCAGTTTCAGCGCTAACTGAATCTGGCGCGAAGAACCGGCATCCCCAACGGGGGCGCGGGTGGCCGAGATCTGGCCGAAGGTGTTGCCGGCTGCTGTGCTGACGGTGCGAGCCGGTTGCGCGAAATTAGGGTGGTTGAACAGATTGAACGTGTCCGCCCGGAACTGAGCTTTTAGCCGCTCTGTGATGCGCGTGTCTTTATAGAGCGCCAGATCGATATCCTCAAACCCGGGCCCGACCACGGTATTACGACCCAGGTTGCCAAAACCATTCACCACCTGGAACAGGCAATTCGCGGTAGCCGGCGCGTTGCATGCCAAGCTTGGGAAATACTGGGGGTTGCCGTTGGCGGCGGATCCGATGCCCACCGGCACCGGTCCCAGAATGTTCGGCCGCATGGAGGTCGCAACGCCTGTGAAGGAGCTGTTCGTGGTGATAATGGTGAGCGGGTTGCCGCTCTGCAGCTGATTGATCAGAGAGAATTGCAACCCCTCCACGGCGCGATTCCCTTTGAACGGCAGCTCATAGATGCCGCTGATCACAAAGCGGTGACGGGTGTCGAAATCAGAAGACGCGTGGTCGGCACGCAGATTCGTATCGTCTTGCATCGGAGTATTCACACCGTACACATTTGCCGGGGAGTTGTATGAGGTTTCGTCCATCGACTTGGACCAGGTATAGGTCGCGTTGAACTGCAACCCCTTTGCCAAGCGCTTCGTGGCCGTGATCCACAGTCCATTGTATTCGGAGTTGCCGATGCTCTCCCATTGCGTGATGTTGCCGAGGTTCGTACCGGGGGAAATCGAACCGGGTGCCAGCGTTGGATACGGTCGTATGCTGGTGCCAGGGAGGAACTGATTAATGTTGAGCGCGGTCCGCAGATGCGTACCCTTGTTCCCGAAATACCCCACCATCAGTCCCACATCGGAAGCCAGTTGCTGCTGGATATTGAAATTCCAGGACTGCACGTAGGGGGTGGTGAAGTCGGGCGCGACGCTTAGGGGGGACAACGATCCAGCGGCCTTGGCCTGACTGAGCGCGTTGGCGAAGCCCACGAACCCTGGACCATTGAACGTCACGGGGATCGCGAACGGCGGGTTGGAAGCCAAGCCGGTCACCAGGCCGCTGGTCGGCTGATCGGCCATGATGCCGTAGGCGCTACGCACGATGGTTTTGCCGGTCTGGAATACGTCCCAGGCGAAGCCGACCCGCGGCTCCCAACTGTGGTTCTGCTGGTACGGTTGATGTGCTTGTACCAGCGAGGATGTCTGCGGATTGAACAGCACAAAACGATCCTTCGCCTCTGCCGGAGTGCCGTTCCATTCCCAGCGGAACCCTAACTCCAAAGTGAGTGTCCGCGACACTTTGTAGCTGTCCTGAACGAACGCCCCGGTGGCCAGAATGAAAATTCGCGAGGGATTGGACGAAGTATTGGAAGTAAACGTGGCGATGTTTCCGTTGATGAAGTCGGTCACGGTGTTGAACTGCATGGTACCGGGGTTCAAGTTATAACTGTTGCCGCCGAAGCGCCGCACTTCACCGCCAAACTTGAGAGAGTGTTTGCCGCGCAGATAACTCAAAGTGTCGGAAAGCACCGCCGTGTAATCGCCGCGCCCCTGCGGAAAGTTACTGGGACCACCAAAGTTCAGGCCGATGTCGCGCAGCGTGAATTGCGGAAGACCGATGGGCGCGCTAATGCCGATCCCCATTCCGAAGTCGGCGGGGTTCAGTGCCGCATTGGGAGAAAAATCAATGCGGATGCGGTTGTAGCCGAGCCGGACCTCATTCACAACGCTGGGCGTGAAGATATGGGTCTCGTTGATGGTCATGATCTGACGATGGCTCTGCCGCGTGTCGCCGAAACTCGGGATGTTGTTCCCCTGCAGCGTGGGCTCCTGGCGGACATCCTTCTGAAACGCCCAGTACCAATTGATGCGGTCCTGGTCACTGATTGCGTGGCTCAGGTTGGCTGTTCCCTGGTCAATGTTGACCGCCGCGGCCGCAGACCCGATAAACAGAGACGATCCCGAATTCGGCAGGGGGATCAAGGGCAATAGTTTGACTACCGTCGGATTGCCGATGGCGGCGGCGGACGCCCGCTGGTCGGCCGTCAGCACCGCCTGGTTGATGGTCAAACCCTGGCGCTGGCGCAGCCCTTCGTAGCTGAGGAAGAAGAAGGTTTTGTCACGACGAATGGGCCCGCCGGCATCCGCTCCAAAGTTATTACGGATAAATGGCGACTGCGGTACCGGTGGAGTTCCAGGCGCTGAGACGCGGTTGAAATAGTTGCGTGCATCGAAGTAGTTGTTACGCAGGTACTCAAAGATCTCGCCATGCAGCCCGTTGGTGCCAGAACGGGTGGCGATGTTGACGATGGTGCCCGAATTGCGACCGTATTGCGCGCTGTAGGTCGAATTATCCACCTTGAATTCCTGCACCGTGTTGATGGAGGGCTGGAAGGTGATCTGGTTCTGCGCCATGTCGTTGAGGTTGATGCCATTGATCATGAAATTGGTGGCATCCTCGCGATTGCCCGCGCTAAAGAAAGCAAAGGATCCCTGGCCGCGAAGCGGCGCGGTTAGATAGCCGGTGGCCGGCGGCGCGATGGTGCCCGCGGTGAGCAGGCTTAGGTCGACAAAGTGGCGGCCGTTGAGCGGTATTTCCTGCACGGTACGCTGGTCAACGCTAGTGCCCACTGACGTCGTCGTGGTATCCAACACAGCCGCGTTGGCAGCGATCTCCACGGTCTCGTTGGCGGTCGCGACCTGCAAGTGAAAATCCTGCTGCACGGCCCGGCTCACTTCCACGATCACATTGCCGACGGTGGTCGGCTGGAGACCCGCGGCCTTGACGCCGACGGTATAGCTACCCACTGGCAGCGAGGGAACCACATACAGCCCGGAATCGTCGGTGGTGAACGACCGCTCCTCGCCAGTGGCCATATTGCGCACCGTAACCGCGGCTTTGGGAACGGAAGCACCACTTTGGTCGGTGACGCTTCCTTGAATCGTGCCCGTGGACTGGGCGAGAAGCGCGGAAACGGCGAGTATCGAAGCCAACGCAATCCGGCACGAATGTTTCAACACGGTGACACCCCCTTTTGGGGCAGTATAGCCGACGGAAGAGGTGAACCGCTTGTGAAAGTGTGTTTCTTAGCCCTTTCGCCTTAGAAACCGGTCGGGTGCTCGGCGGCCACCTTTAAAGTGCGTTCGAGAGCCAGCCCGGCACGCCCCAGGGTGCCCTCGTCAAAGAGGCGTCCAATGAGAGTCACACCGTGCGGTACCCGGCGGGGAGGGGAGAACTTGGGGAGCGGGTGCGCGGGGTCCGGCGCCCAGTCACTGCGCGCCTCCGAGACCTCAACAAAGCCCGCCCGAACTGTGAGCGACGGATGCCCCGTGAAATTGGTAATGGTGAGCATTTCATCGCGCAGCGAGGGTACCAGCAGCAGGTCCACCTGGGAAAAGATGCGGGCCATCTCCTGAGCCACGCTGCGCCGAAAGCGGTCAGCCTGGACGAAATCCACGGCGGAGAGGAAGCGGGCCTGGCGAAAAAGGTTGGGCCACGCATCAGGCACCTGCATGTTCAGTTCTTTGAGGCCGCCGTTGAGGGTGAGTTCCTCGAATGCCGCTGCCCCTTCGGCGAACAGAATCAGCTGGAGCGAGTCGTAGGGCCAATCGGGGAGCGACACCTCGGTCGGAACCATGCCCAGCTTGGGGATGGTTTCCAAAACGGCGCGATCGACATCAGTGGCGGGGCTTTCTTTCATCCAGCCGGGAATGTAGCCGACACGCAGCCCGGAAACCGAGGCGCCCGCTTCGAAATCGAGGTGACTCGGTACGCTGGCCACATCGCCGGGGTCCGGGCCCGAGATGGCCTGCAAAACAAGTAGCGCATCCTCTACGCCACGCGTCATGGGTCCGAGCTTGTCGAGCGACCAGCAGAGAGTCATTGCGCCGGTGCGTGGCACGCGCCCATAAGTCGGGCGCAATCCGGTGATGCCGCACCGCATGGACGGGCTGACGATGCTGCCGCCGGTCTCGCTGCCGATCGAGAAACCGACCAATCCCGCGGCCGTGGCGGCGCCAGGGCCGGCGCTCGATCCAGACGAACCTTCTTCCAGGAGCCACGGATTCATAGTCTGCCCGCCGAACCAAATGTCGTTCAGCGCGAGCGCGCCGAGGCTCAACTTGGCCACCAGTACAGCTCCGGCATCGCGCAGACGCGTCACCACAACCGCATCCTGCGTAGGCACTCGGTCGCGATACGGCTCGGCACCGTAAGTGGTAGGGATGCCGGCAGTGTCCAGCAGATCCTTCGCGCCCCACGGGATGCCGTGGAGCGGGCCGCGGTAGTGTCCGGCGCCGATCTCGCGATCGGCCTGCCGGGCCTGCGACAAGGCCAGATCACGCGTCAATGTGATCACACAGCGGAGCTTTGGGTTGAAGCGCTCCAGGCGGTCGAGATAGAGGCGGGTCAGCCGCTCGGAAGTGATCTGGCGCGTTTCGATCCAGCGGGCCAGGCGGGATAACGGGGCGAAGGCGATGTCCTGTTCATTGACCGGAAGCGGATCTGGCGCGCCGGCGGTACGGATGAAGCGATCGCGTAGGGTGGATTGTTGGCCGGGCAGTACGGGGTCCCAGCGCGAAGCAGGCGCCACGGATGTCGGCGGAGAAAACTTCCGCGGTCCCGTGCGGCGTTCGTAAAGCGGCGCGAGCGATTTGCGCCAATTGCCGGCAGCCATTTGACGCTCCGCTTCGCCAAGTTCGAACTGCACCAACTTCTCGGCTTCGGCAAACGTGGAAGCCGAGACGGGCGGCCCTACGTCCGGCGCTGTACCGAAGGCCGGTGGGGCTCCTGGAGGAAGAGCCGAGGATTCGGGCATCTGCCTATTACACCCCACGGCGGCGGCCACCAGAGCAACTGAGGAACCGCTCAGGAATTGTCGGCGTGACTTTGACATGTTTTCTCCGACCACATTGTAGCGGGGTCAGGAGCATGACAAGGCCGAGCGGTTCCTGAATTCCGAGCGCTTAGCGATCCGGCTTTAGGGCAAAGTTCGCCAAAAACAGCTCCTGCCGATTCGGTATGTTGAAGCCAAACTTACCTGCAGCGGGCGCAATGTCTTGCAGACTATCCAGAAGCTCCCATGCGCCATCTTTCTGCAGTTTGTGCACAACGGTGTCGGGCTTGACTTCAATTCGGATAATGTACGATGCCATCTTCGCGACCAGCTTCTTTTTGCCAATCGGCACAGGCGTCTTTCCATCGGTAACGCGGAAGACCTGAAATCCGTCGTCGTCGAGTTCGCACTGCAAATAGCTGCGGTCGCTCGCGTTCACAATCCACTGAGCGCGCCCTTGGCCTTGCCAGTGAAGCGCGAATTCAGCCGAGCCGGTTCCCAGAGCCTTGGGAAAATAGATAATCCCGCCTCCCTTGCGGGAGTACCAACCCCGGGTCTGGGTCCAACCTCCCTTTCGCCATTCTGCGATGCCGGCGGATTCGGCGAGGTCCACCGGACCTGCGGAGTCCCACGAGACGTGAATATTCTGGATCCGATCCATATACCCATTAGCTCGCGCCGTGAAGGTGTAATCTCCTTCCGGGAGATCTTGACGGTTGCCGCCGAACGTATGCACCATCGGATCGCCGGTCCGTGTGTAGGTGACGTTGCTGTCGGCGGGGGCTCGCTTGATTTGGACGGGAATCGGCGCGGCACTTAACTTCAGGTCGATCTCGCCGTTCTGGCCGGCCACAATCTCAACTGCCTTTTGATTCGGAAGAAACTGTTTACCTTTCTGCGCCCGGAACGTGTGTGCTCCTGGCTTCATATCGCTGATCGTGTATGTCCCGTCCGCCACCATCGGGACGGAGTTACCATCGACGAACAGTTCAGCGCCAGCCGTCACGCGAATGCGCACGGAACCCATCCGTGACTTCCTATCGCGACCCTTCTGAATCTCCACTGACCGCTCGGAACCGATCATCGCAGTCAACGTTCGGGATGGCCCGAAAACGGCCGATATCTTCCGCAGATTTCGGTTTTCCCCCAGCTCCAGCTCATGCTTCCCGGCCGCCAGTTTCGGAAGGTCGAGGCCGGCCTCGTTGACCTCACCAAGGGTCCGGCCATCCAGTTTGATCTTCACCGCCGGTCCTGTCCTGTAGATGCGCCCCTGTTCGCCATAGCTGCTGATCAAGAGCCCCGAAACATCCCGGGCATTGGGCAGAGAGGTCAGTACCGTCTGCCCGCCGGCTTCCACCGGAAACGCGAAACTCAACAGACCGCTTTTGCCCGTCGTGATCCTTACCGCATAAGTTCCGGGAGTAAACTCGCGAGAGAATGTGCCGCCCGCCACCTTGACCGCCTCTTCATTGTTCACGGAAATTTCCCCGTCACCCGGAAGCAGAAGCTGGAACGCCATAGTGGGTGTGAGAGTCAAGGCTATCTCCCTGCGGACGCCAGCATGAAGATTGGCGGTGGCTCGCGCTGTTTGATAGCCGGGCAGCCGTGCTTCGATCTGCACCAGTCCCGCGGATAACGGGATTCCAAGCAGTGCCGCCGCTTTGTCCCTCTCTTTTCCGTCCACTAAAATAACCGCGCTCGCCGGGGAGGTGTTGATTTCCAAGACTGCCTGTTGGTTGGCTGGACGCGCGACGGCAGACGGTTCCCGACCGGCAACCAACTTTACGGCGATAGCAATCAGCAGTATAGTCAGCGCCGCCCCCGCAAAACCGGACCACATTTGCGGCCGTGTCAACATCTCCGCCGGAGCGGGCTGAACCAGTTCCAGTGGGGTTGCCGACGGCTCGGGGCTCGGCGGCGCGCTTTCATCGGTAGTCTGGGGGATTGACGAGTCAGAGAGGCTCTCAACCAGCTCGACAACAGGCTCCAGTGGGACGCTTGGCTCTACTATCGCGATCTTGACCGCCTCCGACGCGATGAGCAGCGAATCCCGCAGTTGCACCAACCGTGCCTCGTGGGGGAAATTCGTCAAGCCCCCATCGAGCGCCCGCAAAGCCCTCGCAACCTCGCCTTGCGATTGCAGCCACCGCGCCTGATACAGACAACCCTCGACGATCCGCTCGCGCCTGCGCCCCTCGATCAGGTCCAGCAAGCTGTTCGTCTCGAGAAACCGTTCCGGAGTTCGTTCAAGAGGTTCCCGCTCTACCTTGGAAGCCAGTTGTCCGACTTCAGCGACCTTTTCGATGCTGCGCCACGCCTGCCCCTCCAGTTGTTCCAGTTCCCCATCCCCTGGGAACTCCTTTTTCGCCTCCAGAATTACATCCAGAGCGCGCAGGTAGTCTCGAGCTTCAAACAGCCGGTTAACCTGATCTAACCACCTGTCTTTATCTGCGGTTTGCATATGTTAATTCCGCCTCTAAGTGCTCGGCGGGGTTTCCATGCTCAAGCCGGGATCCTGTGGTGGAATGAAGGATCTTTCTGCGTTAACCCGTCTTCGGGCGTTCCCTGGCGAGTGGCATCCGTCCGTCAATTATTGACGCACAGGATGCCGCGGCACGACGCAAATAACTGAACAGTCGGGAAAGGTTGACTACCTGCCATTAAGAATATTAACGCTGAAAATAGACTGTGGATAATACCGGGTCTCGCGCAAGATGGAGGGCCGGTTGCCTGCCACCGGTACAATCCTCCCGGTATCATGGAAGTTCCTCTTCCATGTCCGAAATGAAGCCCCTTGCCCCTGACGTTCTCCTTCACATTGCCAAGATTCTGCAAGTCCCCATGAAGGGGCTGGTGGCCACCATCGACTTGCTCGATGAAGGCGGGACGGTCCCGTTTATTGCCCGCTATCGCAAAGAGGCCACCGGTAACCTCGATGAAGTCCAGATCCGTGCCATCGAAGAGAAGCTGCTCTACTTCCGTGAGTTGCGAGACCGCAAGGCCACCATCCTCGCTTCTATCGAGGAGCAGGGAAAACTCGCCCCAGAGCTGAAGGCGCGCATCGAAGCCGCTCTCGAAAAAAGTGAGCTGGAAGATCTGTACCTTCCATACAAACCCAAGCGGCGAACCAAGGCCACCATCGCCCGCGAGAAAGGCCTGGGGCCGCTGGCCCTGCATCTCTGGCAGCAGCAGCCCGGCAGCCCTCCGCTCAGCGCATTCGCCGCCGGGTTCATAAACCCCGAGCTCGGTGTCGCCAGTGTTGACGAAGCGCTGGAAGGCGCCCGGCACATCGTCGCGGAGATGATCAGCGAGCACGCTGATATTCGCAAGTCACTTCGCAAGATCATGCTCGGCGAGGCTGTAATCGTTAGCCGCAAGAATGAAGACGCGGCCGATCCCGAACAGAAGTTTCAGATGTATTACGACTATCGCGAGCCCGCCCGATCCATCCCGTCCCACCGCATGCTGGCCATACGCCGCGGCGAGAACGAGAAGGTCCTCTCCTTCACCATGGAACTGGACCCCGCGAGACCGCTCGGCATCGTTAAACACGAGGTTCACAAACGGCCCGGCGACTGGACGCCGCACCTCGATCTCGCGGCGGAAGACGCCTGGAAGCGCCTGCTCAACGCTTCGATCCAAGGCGAAATCCGACAGGAGCTGAAAACCAAGGCCGACGCCGAAGCCATCCAGGTCTTTCGCGAAAATCTGCAGAATCTGCTATTGGCCCCACCGGCCGGCCAGATTGCCGTGCTGGGCATCGACCCGGGCATACGCACCGGCTGCAAAATCGCGGTAGTGGATGAGACCGGCAAGTTTCTGGCGCACGACGTCATCTACCCCCATGCGCCCAAGAACGATACCGGGGGCGCGGCCCGCACACTAAAAGCCCTGATGGAAAAACATAGCGTGAAAGCCATCGCCATTGGCAACGGGACGGCTTCTCGCGAGACGGATGCGTTCGTTCGTGATTTCCTACAGCGCGAGAAGGCGTTGGGCGCATTCACTGTTACGGTGAATGAGTCGGGGGCTTCCATCTATTCGGCCTCTGATATCGCGCGCCAGGAATTCCCCGATCTGGACCTCACCGTGCGCGGCGCCATTTCCATTGCCCGCCGGCTGCAGGACCCGCTGGCCGAACTGGTGAAAATTGACCCGAAGTCGATCGGCGTAGGCCAATACCAGCATGATGTGGATCAGCGGGAGCTACAGCATTCGCTCGAAACCACCATCGAAAGCTGCGTGAATCGGGTCGGCGTGGACCTCAACACGGCGTCCTGGGCGCTGCTGCGGTACATTGCCGGAGTCAACGAACGCACCGCCAAGAAGATCGTGGAATTCCGCAGTGAAAAAGGCCGCTTCCGCTCGCGCGTCCAACTCACCGCGGTACCGGGTGTGGGGCCCAAAACCTTCGAACAGGCCGCCGGATTCCTGCGCATCCGCGGCGGCGAAAACCCTCTCGACGTGACGGCGGTACATCCGGAGTCATATCCGATCGTGGAGCAGATCGCCGGCATTCTGGGTGTTACGGTCGAGCGCTTGATTCGAGAGCCGGAGTTACTCCAGAAGATCGATAACTCTGCTCTCACGGCCGGCACGTACACCTTGAATGACATCCTGGACGAACTGCGCAAACCAGGACGCGATCCACGCGATCAATTCGTGGCGCCCAGTTTCCAGGAGGGCATAAAGGAAATCGCTGATCTCCAGCCCGGCATGAAACTCGAAGGCGTCGTTACCAACGTGACCAAATTCGGGGCGTTCGTGGACGTGGGAGTCCACCAGGATGGCCTGGTTCACGTAAGCGAGTTGTCGAACCGCTACGTCAAGGACCCCGGAGATGTGGTGAAGGTCGGACAGATCGTGAAGGTGCAGGTGCTCAACGCCGACCCTAAAACCAAGCGCATTGCACTCTCCATGAAGGCCTTGATGGCCCCCGCCGCACCGCAACCCAAATCGAAACCGGACCCGCCCGCACAAGACCCGCTAGCCGCGCTTGCCAACCGCTGGAAGGTTAGGTAGCCGCGTGGACATCTTCGGGGCGATCGAAGCCGGAGGAACTAAATTCGTCTGCGGCCTAGGCACCGGTCCGGACGATTTGGAATTGGCTTCGTTCCTCACCGAATCTCCGCAGGACACCCTGGAAGCAGTCATCCGGTTCTTTCAGGGCCGCCAAAAGCTCCGCGCGATCGGGATTGGCTCGTTCGGCCCCGTGGATCTTCACCCTAGCTCGCCGACTTACGGCCACATCACTTCCACTCCCAAACTCGCGTGGCGGAATTTCGACTTGGCCGGGACGGTTCGGAAAGCCCTCGGCTTGCCCGTCGGTTTCGATACCGATGTCAACGCGGCAGTTTTGGGCGAGGCTCGCTGGGGCGCGGCGCGAGGCATCTCCAATTTCCTCTATTTGACGGTGGGCACGGGAATCGGCGGCGGCGCGCTAGTGGATGGGAAAGTCCTCCACGGTCTGCTGCATCCGGAGATGGGGCACATCCGCATCCCTCACGATCGCGTGGATGACCCCTACCCGGGCGGTTGTCCCTATCACGGCGACTGCCTCGAAGGACTGGCTTCCGGTCCAGCCATTGAGGCGCGATGGGGAATTGCCGGGACCGACCTGCCGGAGTGGCATCCGGCGTGGGACCTCGAGGTGCACTATCTGGCGCTCGGTTTGGCGAACTGGATCTGTACGCTGTCTCCGCAGCGTGTCGTCATGGGGGGCGGTGTCATGGAACACGTCCACCTATTCCCTGGCATCCGCAGGCAGCTACAGCAAGTGCTGAATGGGTATATCCCGTCCGACGCGTTCTTGAATGGCATGGAAGAATACGTGGTGCCGCCCCGGTTGGGCAACCGCTCGGGAGTGCTGGGAGCCCTGGTGCTGGCGGAAAAAGCGGTCAAAGTGTGATCGCCGGACATTTCGCTGAAACGTTTTTCCCGCCCGCTTCACATTGGATTGAGTCTTAGCACAGAGATCACCCGATGACGCTTACCGGCCCAGCTACGCGCACCTTGCAAATCCACCCCACACGGTTTTGCAACCTGCGGTGTAATCATTGTTATTCCTCATCGGGTCCGGAGGAACGGGGCGAGCTGGGCGCTCCGCTTCTCAAACCGGCCATCCGGGACGCGGTAGCGCTCGGATATAACGCCCTGACGGTCTCTGGCGGCGAACCGCTGCTGTACGCTGGTTTGCACGCCGTATGCGCGGAGGCCCACGCACGCGGCATGAAGGTAACCTTGGCCACCAATGGGACCAGGCTCACGCCGCAACGGCTGGTGCGCCTGGCCGGCTTGGTGGATATGATCGCGATCAGCATCGATGGCGTGCCGGAACGTCACAACCGCATCCGCCGGTCTCCGGGCGCGTTCGAAATCATGGAGCAGAAGCTGCCATTGCTGGAGCGCTCCGGAATACCGTTCGGCGTCGTATTTACTCTGATGAGGGAGAACCTGAGCGAGCTGGAATGGGCGGCGGATTTTGCGGCTTCCCATGGAGCGGCCATGCTACAGATCCATCCTTTGGAGACATCCGGGCGCGCGTCCAAGCACCTCGCCGGCCAGGCTCTGCCACAGGCGCACATGGCCACCGCATGGATGATCGCCGAATGCCTGCGCGAAATTCATCGGGAAAAACTGGCGATCCATTTCGATGCGTTGAACTGGTATGCGCTCCCCATCGAGCCCGCCGATGTCGGCGAGTGGAAAGAGGGATTGCTGCGGGGTGAGCGCGCTCTGGGCGAGATCGTCTCTCCGCTGGTGATCGAGACTGATGGAACGGTGGCGCCCCTGCGCTACGGTTTCGCCCGTTCTCTTGCGTTCGGCAACCTCCGTCAGTTCGGGTTACAGGAAATGGCGGACCAGTGGGTACGGTTGCGAGTATCGAGTTTTTGTCATGTTTATCGGACGGTACTGGAGGAAGTACGCGCGTCGGATCAGTCCTTCGCCAATGTCTGTGAACTGCTATCGGCGGAAGCTTTGCGGGAACTAACCTCGATCGCATCGGTTTCCAGCGCGATGCCGCAGTGAGGGATGCCTTGGCGGCGCATCGCCTCGGTCCAAATTCCACAACACGCCGGCATGGAAGGCTTGCTATATTCGTCCTCAGACGAATGGGCGGCCACCTCTTCGATAAGGATTACTTACATGCTCTGGCGGCTCGCAGCGAGGATGCCGAGAACTATCTTGTCACCTATTTTTCGCGGCCCGTTCAGTTGACACTGCGGGCGCGCCTGCGGTCTCCCGAGTTAATTCAGGATGCGTACCAGGAGACGTTCCTACGGGTACTGTCGTATTTTCGATCGGGAAAAACGCTGGATAACCCGGCTAGCCTGCCGGGATTCGTACACACCGTCTGTCACAACATTGCTCTTGAGTTTCTGCGAGGACACACGCGACACGACCAAATGCCCGAGCATATCTTGGAACCGGTGGACCGCGCTCCCAATCCGGAGGGTCAGATGGTCACTGAGGAGCGCAAGCAAGTGGTGAGACAACTACTCAAGGAATTGCCTGAAAAGGATCGGGAGTTGCTACGGCGGGTATTCCTGGAGGAGGAAGATAAGGACTTGGTATGTGCCGAGTATCATGTAGACCGCGGGTACTTACGCGTATTACTGCATCGCGCCCGGCTTCGCTTCAAAACTAAGCTCTTACGGGCGAACTGGAACACGGCCAAGTCAGGATCGTGAAGGGGCGAAACGATTGTTGCCGTAAGTTCACTTATTTGTTGAGACCTTGATGATGGATCATTCCCAAGCGATCGAGAGCCAGGCCGCGGAGCGGTACCTGCTCGGCGAACTAACAGCCGTAGAAGCTGAGGATTTCGAGCGCCACTATTTCGAGTGCCAGCAGTGTGTGGCCGCCGTGGAATCGGCTACTCAGTTTATTGCCAACGTGAAAGTGGTGTCTAAGGAACCGTTATTGGCAGAAGGTCGCGAGCCGCCGCAGAGAATTTCCTGGTGGAATGTTGCGGCGGCATGGTGGCGCCCGGCAGCCGCTCTGTCTCTGGCGGCCGCGGTCGTATTCGGCGCTGTCGCGCTCTATCAGGGCTTGATCGTAATCCCCGGCATGCGGCAAGGCATGGAGACCGCGCTTGCACTGCCGGCATTCCAGCTCACCGGAGCGGCGCGGGGAGAAGAGCCGCTCATCCGTGTCCGCACCGGCACGCTGTGGGTTGCGCTTTCGCAGGACATTCCGCCCGATGTTCACTATCCACAGTACCTGTGCGTCCTGATATCGGCGGGCCAGCCGGTATTCCACGTACTAGCACCAGCGCCCGCCGCGGGTCAGCCCATCACCATTCTGGTGCCCGTTCCGAAATTGCGTTCCGGTGAATACCAGCTTGTAATTTACGGACCAAACGGCAGCGAGGGTGATAAAATTACAACCTACCCGTTCCGGTTTCAACTTCAATAGAGAGGAAATTCCTTGCCCAGTCGCTTCCACTTCCACGGGCACGCCATCGGTGCAGGCGGCCGACTCACAAGACCATTCTGCGAAAATATTGAAGTCCAAGCAGCCGCCGCCTTGCCCGAGATCGGCGGTTACGGTGCATCGAGTTCGACAGCGTTCCGCCATCGGCACGTTCTTCATTTCGACCTGGCGCATTCCGAAGTCACGGGAGGATTGTCCGCGGAAGATAAGGATAAACCGGTCTTCGTTACCACGCTCCGCTCCATCGTGGAGCGCCTGAATATTCTGGGAAGAGTCACTGCAGATCGTGTAGTGGCAAATCTGGTCAGCATACACGATGGGGATGAGAACGGTGAGCCATCCTTCAAGTTTGAAGGAAGCCATTTTGTAAATTTGCGAATCGATGGCATTCCCGTGGACGTGGATCTCGCGGTAGATCTGCTCGACCGGCACCATACTCACGAACTGGCGCGGGGCGCTTATCAGAAGGACAAGGATTTCCGCGGCTTTTTTGATGCAGCGACACTCAAGAGTAAATTGGAGAAAGCTCCGTCCAGAATTCGGCAGTGGTTTCGTAAGCCGGCCGCAGACGATTCGCAGATGCCGCATACCAACGGCGTTACGAGCCTATCGCTGGTGCGCGGAGTGAAAATCGACTCCCCCAAACTGGAATGCTGGGGTAACGTGATCCACTTGCCCGATTTCGGCACGATCCATCTGGCCGATCTGCAACTGCAAAAACACAGGCGGCGGCTGGTCATGATTCGCGTCAACTTGGGCTCGCCTGTCGATGGTGACCTTGAGGTGGGCGCTGTCGACGGCAACGGCACCCCGTACTGACCGATGCGGCTTGCACTTGCCCTCACGGTATTAGTGCTAGCCAGTTGCGGAAGAAACTCCCGTTCCGCCGATTCGGAATACAAGGTTGCGCGCCAGTTGCTGCAATCCGAGCATTTGGAACCTGCGCTGGCCAAAGCGAACGATGGGCTGCGGCATGCAGCGCGCGATCCCGATCCCAGAACCGCATGGCGTTTTCGCCTGCTCATTGCGGAGGTTCTGCTGGCCAAGCGCCAGCCGTCGCGGGCTCTGGAGGTTCTCAACAACGATCCTCCAGACCGGCTGGAATGGGCCGAGTACCGAGGGAAAACGTTTGTACTCCGCGGATTCGCCGCCTATCTGCAGGAGCACTATTCCGACGCGCAGGCGTGGATCGAGCGGGCCGCCAAGGAGGCGCGCAGGTCGGGATCCCCGTCATTGTCTAGTGAGGTCCAATTGCGGCGCGGACTTCTGCTCGTGAGTCAATCACGGCTCGATGACGCGGAGGCATTATTTGGCGAGGTGATTCGAGACGCGGCGCAGCGCCATGACACTGGCATGGAAGCGCTGGCCACAGGCAATTTGGGATACACCCTGTTGCATGCGTCCATGTATGATGAAGCGATCATCTGGTTTGAGAGGGCCCGGGCACTCCACAAGCAGCTAGGCGCAAACGAATCTGCGGCGCGTGATGATGGAAATATGGGGTCGTGTTATTTCCGCCTGGGCGATTTTGAGGGTGCGCGTAGACTGTTCGAGAACGCCGAAGCCACGTTTGGGAAGGCGGGTAATCTTCTGGAGCAACAGGCGTGGCTGGGCAATTTAGCAAATGTGTCCATGATGACGCATGATTTCTCAACGGCCGCCTCGGGCTATCGGCAGGCCGTGGCAATTGCCCGCCAGGTGCCAAGCGATCTCTGGGTTTCCAATTGGCTCGTTGACCTGGCCCTTGCTGAAATCGAACTCGGGGATTTCGATAAGGCAGAAACCGCAAATGATGAAGCGTCGCGGTTGGAACGGCGAATCGCGGGCGCACGTTCGCCCATCTACTCCCTTGACCATAGTGGGCGTATCGCCGCGGCGCGGAAACGATTCGGCGACGCCGAAGAGCTGTATCGAAGGGCGCTGCGCGAGCCTGCTAATGATCCCACGATAATTCTCGACACTCACTCGGATCTGGCCAATCTTTACAGGGAAACCGGCCGTGACCGCCAAGCCCAAGCCGAATTCGAAATCGCGGTAGCCAGTATCACTCGCCTCAGCTCCGCTTTGCTCAAGGAGGAATACAAGTTTTCTTACCTGGACAGCCTGATCCGCTTCTATCGCGAATATGTCGACTTTCTTATGGCCCGCGGCGATGCGCGGCGAGCTTTGGAGGTCGCCGAGTCAAGCCGGTCGCAGGTGCTGGCGCATCGCAGCGGGCAGGCGGAAGCGGTGAAGCCCCAAACGGCGGCCGGGTATGAGCAACTCGCCCGCCGGAGCGACGCGGTGTTCCTTGAGTATTGGCTCGGAGATCAGCACTCGTACCTGTGGGTAATCACAGCCAAAGGTATCCGTCATTATGAATTGCCTCCCGCCGGGGCGATTCGTACGCTGGTCGAGATCTACCGCGCCGTCATCATGGCCCAGCGCGATCCGCTGGCTGTAGCCACCGAGACGGGCCGCAAACTATACGACACTCTTCTCGCTCCCGCCAGGCAGGACCTCTGTCAGGGGTGCCGCATCACCATTATTCCGGATGGAGACCTGAACGCACTTAACTTCGAAAGTCTTCCCGCTGCGGGCGAAGACGGTAAGTACCTGGTGGAGCAACTGACGATGGCAATTGCGCCCTCGCTGGACTATCTGCTCGCAGGAGCCAGTACGCATCCGGTCGGGCACGGTATGGGACTGCTGGTGATTGGCGATCCCGCGCCGGCGCTGGCGGAATACCCCAAGCTGGAATACGCGGCTCGGGAGATCGAAAGCATCACTTCGGCGATGCGGGGTTCGCAGGCGAAAGTCCTGCAAGGTGCGGACGCGCGGCCGGCCTCCTACTCCGAGGCCCAGCCGGGGCGCTACGGTCTCATCCACTTTTCGGCCCACGCGACGGCGAACCCGCGGAGCCCGCTCGATTCCGCAGTGATACTCTCGGGTCCACCGGAGCGCTGCCGGTTGTTCGCTCGAGATGTGATGTCGGTGCCACTCACAGCGGAGCTGGTGACGATCTCGGCCTGCCGCAGCGCTGGGGCGAAAACGTATGCCGGGGAAGGGCTGGTGGGCTTCGCCTGGGCCTTTCTCAGGGCTGGGGCTCACAACGTGATCGCCGGTATGTGGGATGTGAATGACCGCTCCACCGCGCAGCTCATGGCGCGGTTGTACGAAGAGATTCAGCGCGGAGCACCCCCCGCGGACGCCCTGCGGAGCTCCAAACTCGCGCTGCTTCACGCGGGGGGAGCCTATGCCAAGCCGTTCTACTGGGCTCCGTTTCAGGTGTATACCGGGGCCTTGAAATAACGAGCAAAATTCGGTCGCGGTGAAACGCCGCCTGCATCAGTTTCACTATCCGTCATACGGCGCGAAAAAGCAGCCGTCGGAGGAACCGTGAAACTTGATAAAAAACTGTATCCTGGGCGCGCTTATCCAGTTCTAATGAAGCTCCGGTACAAGACCGTGACTTCGGGGGCACCGGTAACCGGGGCTGGCATCACCCTAAAGATGAGCCGTAGCGAGATCTTGTTCACAGCCGATCCATCGATCGAGCTTGGCACGAAAGTCGAGCTCTCGATGGAATGGCCGGTGCTGCTGGACGGCCGTGTAGCACTGCAGTTGATCGCCGAGGCCAAGATCACCGCCAGCGAAGACCAAACGCTGACAGCGGACATTCAAAAATACCGTTTCCGGACGCGCGGCAGCGGGGCCCGCCTGCAAGAAATCGCCGCAGGCGTAGTGCAATGGCCGGTCGCCCGCGCCAGTGTCCCCGAACAACCAGTTGCTCTGCGGGCGCATGCCTGATTCAACAAATAACCCACAGCGCCGCTGTCCTTTTTACGGATTCCATTGGCCAGACCGGGGCGCCAACCTTTGGTGGTCGGGGGGCGCCGAATGCGGCTTGGACCTGGACTGCCACGGGCCTTGCCGGATGGAGCGGGAACACGGCGAAGTCGACTTCTGCCGGTGCCCGTTGCGACTAACTTCGCAGAACCTGCTGGATGCGGGGAAACATCACATCCGTTTCTACGCCCCCGACTTACCGCCCGACGGCCTGCCGCTGGAAATCTGGAGCGAAGTGGCGCGACACCGCGAAAGCAGCGCGCTCCACGGCGACAAGCCGGCGCCGAGCGAGTGAACGCCAGCCGGCTGTGGGGCAGGCTTGAGCCTGCGGAGGACTTCAGTCCCATTGCCGCAAGCGGCGTGCCAAGCCCAGGGGCTGAATCCCTCGGTCCGCCCCAGTGGTGGAAGTCGCAGTCCTCGATCAAGAGGCTTTCGGCGAGGACTTCTCACGGCCGATTGGCATCCTGTATTTGGTCACTCCGGAACCTCAGGTTCGGAAAACGCCCCTTAACCCCCTTTGCTCTCAGCGGAATTTTCCTTCGTTCCGAACATGAGGTTCCGAACACCTCCCGCGCAGGGTCATTTTCCACAGACGTCACAGAGCAACTACCAGTTGCCCGTGCCAATATAAGGGAAGGTGACCGATGGCGAGATGATCCTTCTGCGCCCCATAGATCTGTACTGGACTAAACGCTCCATTGATGATCCGGAGGACCTGTGCGCGCATTCGCCAGTGGAATTTGTAGTCGATGGCGACGCGCTTATCAAACCGAGCGATGGCGACTGGACGGTGAGTGCGAATTCGCGGTGCCTCGAAACATGTACATTCGCACCTAGCTGAATCGTTTTTCCCCCTCAGCACGCATCAGCAATCTTGGATTACCAGCCCCCGAACCGCCACCACACTTCCGGCCCCGCGGTTCGCCGCGTTCGCCCCGAGCGGCATAGTCCCGGTTCGATTACCACTTTAAGAATGATCCTGGCCCGCCATCTGCTGGGGCGGATTCCTCACTGTCCCTATTGCGGATCGCGCCCAGGTTGATCCTCCGCATCGATGTCGGCGTCGACCACGCAGGTGGCAGGACGCGAATGGTTCGGAGCAGTTCTCCAAGCACCTG
>DASZIV010000147.1:0-1945 GCA_035948775.1 Bryobacteraceae bacterium | reverse complement strand
GCGGATGTCTTTTTCGCTCAAACCTTCGCCCACTTTGAGGGTGTTGATGTAAGCGGCAATGTCGTCGCGCTCATCCATGAACTTGGCATCGGACTGAATGAGGCCGATGAGCTGTTCGCGGCTCATCTTCTGCTTGCCCGGTGCCTGCGCGGAGTAGCGGGCAAGCGCGTGTGGCTCTCATACTGGACATTGTGTCAAGCCGCGCGGACCGGCTTACGCAGCGGGCGAAGTGTTAGTTCGATTGCAGGCCCCCATCGATCACTTAGGGCGAGGGCTCGTAGCTGTACGATGTGCTGACCCGTCTCCTCCTTCCATCGTGCGCCGCAGCGCTTCATACGGGTTTCGAAGAGACTCTTGCAGGTTGCCTCGACGTTGCCAGTACCAAGCGCCAAGCCAAGTCGGCGCGCCTGGGCGTAGTTCATGTGATCGGCGTCGCCACTATGACTCTGGATGTAGGTGATGGCTGCATGGACGGGGTGATCGGTGCCGACTCCCTCATCCATGCCCGATGCGGTCAACTCCTCCAGAATGCCGGTTGCCGCATTGGCCCGGTTCAGTAGGCTCATCTTCCAACGCCTGAGCCTTTCGTCGGCCGCCGTGGAATCGTCAATCACGCGAGCGGCTTCCCCCAACTTCTCCATGAGGTGGTGCAGATCAACCAGGCGGTAGAGGTCGTTACCGAACTTGGGAATGAAGCCCTCCTCCAACAGATTCCACATCTCCGGAGCCCCGTCGCAGAGTAGCTCCAGCTTCAAATCCGGCCGTTTGCTGCGCAGCGTCGCGGCATCGGCAACCAGGCGGTCGCGTAAACCTATGACGTCTCCGTCGGGCATGCATCCATAGCGAATCGTGTGCCGCCCCACCCCATTTTCGTCGTGCAGAGTCACCGTTCCGCAATAGGCCATGCGGAAGTTCCGTGCCACCGGTTTCTTCGGCGCGCCCTTTTTGGGCCGCCCCGCCGGCCGCCGCCGCGGCTCCTCCATCGGGACACTGACCCGGTCAAGTGACACACTGATAGAGCGGGCCTGTTCAGGCACCTCGACGGCATCGATCAGGGCGTCCTCTATGTCCTGGTGATCCGCCACGGCCAGAGCCCCGACTAGGTGCGCCACCCGCTCAAAACTGGCCCGCGAATACGGCAGCCGGCCAAACTCTCGCGCGCTCGCTTCCGCTTCCCGAGACGGGCCTTGCTGCACCGCGTGGGCCATCGCTCGCGCCGCGCGTGGCAGCCAGCCGTCCTCCACCACGCCTGCCCGCAGGCTCACCGGATCCACTACCCGGCCGCCCGGCTGCCCCCCACGCTCTCCCGACTGACGATACAACGATCTCTCGATCGACACGGAACCGACCATCGTGTGGTATGGCGCCTCGCACCGTCCCACCCGCGTGTAGCGCACCCCTCCAATCATTACCGCCGCCACATCAATGTCCAGGCTCTGCAGAATGGCGCGGTGTCCTGCCAACTCCGTGCGCCCCGCACTTTCTGCCATCGCCTGTTCAATTTCCGCATAATCCACCGCTTTCCCGCCACCGAGGCGGGACACCGTCCGCTGCAGGGCCGCCAGATGCTCGGCCATCGCCTTTCCCACTTCCGTAAATTCCTCGGGAACCTCAATCACCATCTTGGGCATCAAACCTCCTGCCATATAGGTCCAGATCTTGGCAGTCTGTTTTTAGCACATTCCTGACGATTTGTCCAGCATGAGAGCCACACCCGCCACACCCTTCAAGAATCGCCTTGTGATCGTAGAAGTAGTCTTGTGATTTCGAGAAAAGAAAAAAGTATTCGTGTGCTCTCGTAGGACGGTCCTTGACGGACTCCGGCTGACAGTTCGGCTTGTACCAGATGATGTCCGACCGAAGATACCAGCCATCGGCCTGCAGCGCAAGCGCGACGCGCCACGGAACGCCGATCAGATCTTTAGGCTTCAGCCCTTCCGGCGTG
>DASZIV010000146.1:0-102110 GCA_035948775.1 Bryobacteraceae bacterium | reverse complement strand
AATTCGGCGTGAATCGATCGCTCGCTATTGGGATCGTGGAGTCCGACGGCGCTCTCCTGTGGACCGAACGGAAACAAGCTGCGGTACACATAGTTCACCAAATAATGCTCCAGCATGTGCTCGTGCCTGCTCCAAAACGGTCCGGCGTATTGCGAATGCGCCTCCTGATAGCTCCCGCAAACGTCATCCATGCTGGAATCTGGACCCCAGCGAAGGCCTTGCATGAACTCTTGGTAACAACCCAAAAAGCGCCGGTTCGTGAAATCGGATGTTATCCGGGCGAGGATTAGTTCCACCACGGTTTCAATCCGGATCGTGAGTTTGGCGGGTAACTGATCCAGAGTTTGTTCGAAAAGGCTGGAGGAAACCGCTTCCTCATAAGCCTGAATCATCTCCGCGATTCGCGGCTCCGCGCCGGCAACCGACAACTCTTGCACCTTGTCGCAAAAGTAGCCAACGATCAGAAGCCGCTTCCACAAGGGAAGCGCTCGATTCTGCAGAAGCTCTATGATGAATCGTCGTACCAGTTGAAAATACCGGTCGGGCTTTCCGGGGCGCGCTCCCCCGGCAACATCTATGGCGGAGAGCCGGCCGGTCCGGACACCATCGCCGCCGGGACGAGCCTCGTCGTAAGTCATCCGCGCCGGGTCCAGGAGAGCCTTGCGCGCGGCTTCCGGGCAGCCCAGATCCAGCGATCTTTCCAGTACCTGGTCCACCACATTCCACACGCGCGGAAAACTCGCGCACGTCACTGACAAATACTCCTCCCCCAGTTCTTTGTGGATCGCGCAGAGGCCTTCGGAATAGAAAGGACAAGTTGTCGTGGAGAGCTGGATCCGGGCGTAATCGTGATCGGACACGCCCGCCGGGTTAATCGTGACCAGGTTCTGAAAAGAAGCGCGCCATCGCGGATCCGGATGCTGCTGGTATTTCTCAAAAGTCGGTCTGTCGACGGCGACGGCCCATCCATCGCAGCAGGTATCTTCACAATCGGCGCCAAGGCAGCGGAATTCCTGGAAGTGCTGCGGTTCGATGGTTCGGACCCAGTCGGGCATGCGATCCGGATTCTATCAGGATCGGGTCGTAGTCACGGCGGTCGCTGGTCTTGACACCCCCCCTGAATCGGGTATGTAATAAACATCGCAGTTCCGTCAGCGGAGTATAGGGGGTTTACATGATTCCAACGCGACGAACCTTCCTGAAAGTCGGCACTGGAGGGGTTTTAACCTCCGCCTTGGGCTTTGACCTGAATCTGGCCTATGCCCAATCGAGAGGTTTGAAGATCTCGCGCACCACGGAGACTCGTTCCACCTGCCCGTACTGTGCCGTGAGCTGCGGCATCATTATTCATACGTTGGGCGACAAAGCCAAGAATGTTACGCCGCAGGTGGTTCACGTGGAGGGCGATCCCGATCACCCCATCAACCGTGGCACTCTCTGCCCGAAGGGCTCCTCGCTACAGCAGGACATCGTAAACGAACGCCGTCTGCTCAAGCCGCAGGTACGCCGTCCTGGCTCGGATCATTGGGAAGACATTTCCTGGGATGCCGCCATCGACGAAATCGGCCGCCTCGCCAAGAAGACCCGCGACGACACGTTCCTCGAAAAAGATGCGCAGGGCCGCACCGTCAACCGTTGCGAAGGCATGGCCTTCACCGGCGGCTGCACCGATACCAACGAGTTCAATTACCTGGTGGTCAAGAGCATGCGCAGCCTGGGGGTCTGCTACCTGGAAAACCAGGCCCGTGTTTGACACGGCCCAACGGTCTCCAGTTTGGGGCCCACGTTCGGTCGCGGTGCGATGACTAATGGCTGGATCGACATCAAGAACACCGACATGATGTTGATCATGGGTGGCAATCCAGCCGAGAACCACCCGTGCGGTTTCAAGTGGTCGATCGAAGCCAAGCGCCAGCGCAATGCCAAGATGATCGTGGTCGATCCGCGGTTCACGCGCACCGCCGCCGTGGCCGACCAGTTCCTCCAAATCCGCACCGGCTCCGATATCGCTTTCCTGGGCGGGCTGATCCGTTACGCTATCGAGAACAATCGAATCGCGCGCGATTACCTGGTCCACTATACCAATGCCGCCTTCCTCATCCGCGATGGTTTCAAGCTTCCGGAAGATGGCCTCTATTCCGGTTTCGACGCGGCCGCCGGCACCTACGACAAAGCCACCTGGAACTACCAAGGCCAGGCCTCCGGGCCCGCCGCTCTCCCCGCCAGTCCCGCCTTCGACCTGAAGCTCGAGGATCCGCGCTGCGTCTTCCAGCTCCTGAAACAGCACTACTCGCGCTACACGCCCGAAATGGTGGAGCGCATCACCGGCATTCCCAAGGACCAGTTCCTCAAGGCCGCCGACCTGTTCACCAGCATCCGCAAAGACGGCGACATGAAGAAGGTCGGCACCATCATTTATGCGGTGGGTTGGACCCAGCACAGCTCCGGCACCCAGACCATCCGCACCGCGGCCATGTTGCAATTGCTGCTCGGCAATGTGGGCCGCGCCGGAGGCGGCGTCAACGCCCTGCGCGGTCACTCCAATATTCAAGGCGCCACCGACCTGGCCGGCATCTTCGACATCCTCCCCGGCTATCTCAAAATGCCCGCGCCCGGCGATGCCACCCTCAAGGCCTACCTGGACCGCACCACCCCTACTGTCTCCAAACCGGGTCCATGGGATTCGTGGAATTATTGGTCTAATACCCCTCGATTCGCAGTGTCCTTACTGAAGGCGATGTATGGCGATGCGGCTACGAAGGAGAACGACTGGGCCTTCCATTACCTGCCTAAAATCGACCGCAAATATTCCTGGGCCGAGATTTGGGACGACATGTACAGAGGGACCGTCAAGGGCATTTTCGCCTTCGGCATGAACGGCGTGGCCATCGGCCCCAACTCGCGCAAGAACATCGACGCGCTGAAGAAGGCCGACTGGTTGGTGGTGTGCGAGATCTACCCCGATGAGACCAGCGAATTCTGGAAATCGCCGGGCATCACGCCCGAGCAGATGAAGCAAATTCCCACCACTGTATACCGTCTGCCCGGTGCGGGCTTCGCCGAAAAGGACGGCACCTTCGTTAACTCCGCGCGCTGGCTGCAATGGAAGAACGCCGCCCTGCCTCCGCCCGGCGAGGCGCGGCTCGACCAGGAAATTCTGGCCCGCATCTTTCTTAAAGTGCGCGAGTTGTACCAAAAGGAAGGGGGCAAATTCCCCGACCCGATTCTGCGCGCCAACTGGAACTATACCGATCCGCACAATCCTTCGCTAGCCGAAGTGGCGCGGGAAATCAACGGCCGCGCCCTTGCCGATGTCACCGACCCAGCCACCAACACCACCATCAAGGCAGGCCAACAGCTGCCGGGTTTCGGCTTCCTGCGCGACGATGGTTCCACTTCCAGCGGCAACTGGCTCTACTGCGGTTCCTGGACCGAAGCCGGCGCCATGATGCAGCGGCGCGGCACCGACGATCCCTCCGGCCTCGGCATCTATTCCAACTGGGCCTGGTCATGGCCTGCCAATCGCCGCGTGTTGTACAACCGCGCCTCCTGCGATCTGAATGGCAAACCCTGGGACGCCGACCGCCGCCAGGTGTGGTGGAACGAGGCCCAGCAGCGCTGGGTCGGCAACGACGTGCCCGATTTTAAGGCCGACTCCAAGCCCAAGGACCATATGGGCCCTTTCATCATGAACCCCGAAGGCGTCGGCCGCTTGTTTGGTCCGCTCGCCGCCTTCGCCGATGGCCCGTTCCCCGAACACTACGAACCGACCGAGAGCCCCATCGACAACCCGCTCCATCCCAAGCAGTCTCACAACCCCATGGCCAAGCGTTTCAAATCCGATCTCGACAAGATCGGCTCCGTGGCCGAAGGCTATAACATCGTTTGCACCACCTACCGTCTCACCGAGCACTATCATTACTGGACCAAGAACAATCCCATGAACGTGCAACTGGTGCCCGAGCCGTTCGTGGAAATTCCCGCCGAGCTGGCCGACGAAATGGGTTTGCGCGGCGGCGAGCGGGTGAAGGTCTCGAGCGCCCGCGGGCAGTACATCGCCAAAGCCATGGTGACGCGCCGTATCAAGGGCATGACCATCGACGGCAAGAAGACCTACCAGATCGGCATCCCCATCCACTGGGGCTACCGCGGCATTGCCGAAGATGCCGGGAAAACATCGCTGACCAACGTCAACCAGCTCTCGCTCGCGGTTACCGACCCCAACGCCAACACACCCGAGTTTAAGGGCTTCCTGGTCAAGCTGGAGAAGGCATGAGCTCCTCCACTCTGCGCATCCAAAAGATTTCGGGACATGCCGGCCCGGTCCCGGGCCAGGGAACGCAGCGGGAAGAGACCGTGGCCAAGCTCATCGATACCACCACCTGCATCGGTTGCAAGGCGTGCGAAGTGGCCTGCGTGGAGTGGAACGATATGCCGTTCCGCGAAACCGTGTTCGACAACACGTACCAGACCATGCCCTCCACGGAGTGGAACTACTGGACGCTGATCCGCTTCAATGAGCACACGCACGATGACGGTAGCTTCCAGTGGCTGATGCGCAAAGATGGCTGCATGCACTGCGCCGATCCCGGTTGCCTGGCGGCCTGCCCTGCGGATGGCGCGATCGTGCAATACCAGAACGGCATCGTCGATTTCCAGCAGGAGAATTGCATCGGCTGCCAGTATTGCGCCACGGGCTGCCCGTTCAATATTCCGAAATTCAATCCGCATACCAAGAAGGTCTTCAAGTGCACGCTCTGCTCCGACCGCGTGGAACAGGGCCTGGAGCCGGCCTGCATCAAGGCTTGCCCCACCGGCTGTCTGCACTTCGGTACCAAGGATGATATGAAGGCTCTGGGCGCGGCGCGTGTGGAGCAGTTGAAGGAACATTCCGGTTATCAGAATGCCGGCCTCTACGACCCGCCGGGAGTGGGCGGCACCGGCGTAATGTACGTGCTGCACGATATCACCGCCCCGGAGACTTACGGCGGATTACCCGCCAACCCCAGCGTGCCCTGGAGCGTACGCTTGTGGAAAGGCCCTCTGAAGTGGCTGGGCAATGCGGCCATGATTGGAGGCCTCATTGGTGTGACTATGCACTACCTGCGTTTCGGCCCGAAGCAAGTCAAAGAAGAAGGGGAGGGCGACCGGACGTGAGCGCTTCCGTATTGCGCTATACCCTCATCGAGCGCACGTTTCACTGGATTGCGGCGTTGACCTATTGCTACGTGTTGCTCACAGGTCTGGCCTTCTATTCACCGCATCTTTATTGGCTCGCCGCGCTGCTGGGCGGCCCTCCTACCTCGCGATTCTGGCATCCCTGGGTTGGCGTGGTCTTCTTCGCCGTGCTTTTGTGGATGCTGCGCGCCTGGCTGTCCGATATGCGGATTACTGCCGTTGATCGAACGTGGGGGAAGACCATGGACCACTACATCCGGAACGAGGACGAAGCCCTGCCGCCGGCCGAACGCTTCAACCTTGGCCAGAAGTATTTCTTCTGGCTGATGCTGTGGGGCGGAGTGATACTCCTGGTCTCCGGCGCGGTCCTGTGGTTCCCCGAGCGTATTCCCTGGAGCCTTCGGAGCCTCCGCTATGCGGCGGTTCTGCTCCACGTCGCGGCGGCGCTATTGACCATCGGCGCCTTCATCATCCACGTCTACATGGGAACCGCCATGGTGCGCGGCGGATTCACCTCCATCATTCGCGGCGAAGTCTCGCCCGCCTGGGCGAAGACCCATCACCGGCTCTGGTACGAACGCATCACCGGCCGATGAGCCGTTATTCCTGGGACCGGCGCTTGGAACGGGCTGCCGAACTCGAGAAGGCGTATCCCGCGGCGGCTGAGGCTCTACGGTTCTATCAGGCGATCGCGCGCTTTCAGAAGGACCTGAAAACGTCATCGCCGCAACCCGAGCTTCCGCTGGAACACATGCCTGCGCTGCTGGCTTTGATCCGCAAGATCGGTCCGCCTCCGCTGGCCCAGGCAGCCGAGGAGTTAGCGGGCGCTTCCGCTGAGTGGCCGAACTTGCTCAACGACGCGGATTTGGAACCCACCAAGGTGTTCTTCGCACGCGTCTTGCTGCAACCCTATGCAGCACGTGCCGCGTTGGATACCGAGATCGCCACCGACATCGCCACCGGCGTCACGCGCACAACCTGTCCTGTGTGCGGGGAGCGGCCCGTCGCTGCTGTCTTACGACCGGAAGGGGAAGGCGGCAAGCGCAGCCTCATCTGCTCACTATGTTTCACCGAATGGGAGTTTCGCCGCATGCTATGCCCCAACTGCGGCGAGGAAGACTACCAGAAGCTGCCCGTCTACACCGCCGCCGAGTTCCAGCACATCCGTGTGGAGGCGTGCGATGCCTGCCGCCACTATATTAAGGCTGTGGACCTGACCATCAACGGCCATGCAGTTCCCGAAGTGGATGAGTTAGCAGCCATTGCTTTGGATGTCTGGGCGGCGGAAAGAGACTACGCAAAAGTGATGACAAACATTCTGGGGCTGTAGATGCGCTGTTCAATCGTCTTCTATCGACTGTGTGTAATAGTAGCCGGGAGACTGGGAGACACTCCTCGGGCGTGACCGGGCGGCTTCTTCGGCGGCCTGATACCGAAGCTTGTTTTCACGCACGCCGCCGGCCGCTTCGGCGAAATATTCGGTTGCGGGTCGTGGGCTCAGGTTGCGGGCGCGGTCAAAGGCGTAGAGGCCCTTGGCGTCTGCGACCAGGCGCTTGACGTCCGCGCCGGTGAACTGGTCAGTCAATTCGACGATTTCCCTGCGATCGATACCCTTCAGATCAGCGGGCAGCATAGTGGTATGTCTCTCGAGAATCCTGGCGCGCGCATCGGCATCCGGGAGTTTCATTTCGAGCCACAATTCCACGCGGCCGGAACGGACGAGGGCGGGCGGCAGGTGGTTCAGGTTCATGGCGGTCATCATCACGCAAACCTTGGCCGTACCCTCGCTCTCCAGGCCGTCGAGCATAGTGAGCAGGTAACGGTAGAGACACCGCTCTTCGCCGTCCTCAAAAATCGCATCGGCATCGTCAATAAAGATCACCGCCGGCGAGTTGTCCTTGGCTGCCTCAAAAACGCGATGGATGCGCTGATAGAAATCCCCGGTGCCGGCAATGAATGTGCCATCGATCAGAAAGAATTTTCCACGCAGACGGTGCGCAAGCGCCCGGCCGATGGTTGTCTTGCCCGTGCCGGGAGGGCCATAGAGCAACACACCCCGCTTGGGCCTGAGCCCCAGATCGTTAGCCAGCGCGTCGTGCTCCAGCGGCAGAACAATGTGGATTTCCAGGCTTCTCAGCACCTCGTCGACGCCCTGCAACTCTTCCAGGTCGACGTTCTGCACCTCTGTTAGATCTACGTTGCTGGCCAGCCGCTGAGACCGCAAGTAATCGATGAACTGCTCGGTGTCGAAGGAGCCTTGTGGCCGCAGCCAGTCACAAGCAGCCTTGATCTGATGGGCTGTGAGCTTGGGCGCAAAGCGGAAGATCTTCGCGCAGTCAAGCGTAGCTGCCGGTTTGGCGCCAATGAAGTTTTCGATCAAACAGGTGTAATCCTGTGCGCTGAATCGAGGAATCGAAGCGGAGAAACTGCGCGCCGTGAAAGCGCCAGCCACCGATCCATCCGTGGATACAACAAGCTTCTTGCCGTGCCTGGCGGCGATTTCGGTCAGTTCGAGCATCGCTGTTTCCACGTACTGCCCGCGCGGATAAAAGTGACAACTGGAGGCGTCGTGAATCAAGTCAACATCGTCTACATAGACGATGTCATGTTTGTCCAACGCGGTGGCGACGGCGGAATGGAGCGCCTCCTCTAACGAAAGCGGATGCCGGGCGCCCGATGCTTCCAGGAATTCCTTGGAAGTAATGAAGCCACCGTCGGTTTCTTCATGGAGACGTCGCAGGACGGTTGTCCGGCCCCGCCCTGAATGGCTCGTAAGAAGCAGCAGATTTCCAGCCGACATCGCATACTTGAGTGCTTGGAAAGCGGACTCTTGGGCAGGGGTCAGCCGGGACATACCCAAACTCTCGTCTTTAGAATCGTATTTCATAAGTCCCTCCATGGTTCTCGTGGCACGCCCCGCCCAGGAGGCGGCGTCGCCCATACGGGAGAAGTGCCGACACAGATAATCTGTGCCCGCCACTTACTCCTTCTGTCTTCTGTTTGTGAAGTTAATTAGTTTGACGCAGGCGAGGAGACAGAAAGCGAGTCATCTTGCGCCGCGGCGAATCCGTGGTTCTTGCGTGTCTCGGAATTTGATGCGATTTGACGCACGATGTCTCCTTTCTTCGAACAGACTACCACCTACGGGTGGGTCTGTCAAATGTTCTTTGATTACGTTTTGATTAACGTCGGTTCGCGGCACACCTCAAGCGTACTTACAACAACTTAGCAGTTACTCGCGAAACTCGTTTACCGCCGGTCCTCGCGCGCACGATACGCTAACGCGAAGTTGAGCTGCCGGATCGCCTCATCCGACGCGCGTATCGCCTCCGCTTTGTGCCCGCCAAAATCGTGAGGAGCCGCTTCCATGTAGGCGCGAGCGTCGCGGATCGCCTCGATCGCCCGGGCAATGCGCGGGTGCATCGCGCGTTCATTCTGCGCTCCGAGCGTCCATACACCTGCACTCAGCAGTAATCCAAGCGCAATTCCGGAAAAAAACCTCATGGGTGTTGCCTCCTTAAGATGTATACGAGCGACATTCTAGCAGATGCGGGTACCATTGCAGTCGATGGCCGCGGCTGTCTGAAGTTAGTGGCCATCCGCCTTAAGGGGCCGACTTCGCGGCGGCCGTCGTGGGTTTGAGTTCCACACGGTATGCCTGATACATCTCCGTGCCCAGGTTTTCCACCGAGTGCAGCGGCTGGCTATTGGGGTCGTAAGTGACTTGCAGTTCCTTCAACTCAGCCCGCGGCGTCTTCTTGCCATCCGGCGTCAGGCGCTGAGAGGGGGGCAGCTGGAAATACACGACCACGGCCGGCCACGTGTGCGTATGCCACGGTTCCTTCTCGCCGGGCGGCACTCGAACGCTCAGCACCCGCACATAGGCGTTTTCCAGAACCACGGTCATATTGGGGTCATGGATCTTGACGGCGTCAGTAGCCGGCAGGTCCGCCGCCGTCGCGGGCTGGCAGTCGGTATTCTTCAGCTCGATCAGAAGGTTGTGCCGGTCACGGTCGCTGTGGTCAAATCCCTTGCTCGGTCCGCCCGCTGACCAGCGTATGGTCACCGTCTTCCACGGCTCCTCGCGGCCCGAGGTCTGTTCGAAGAACACACTGGGCCAGAAGTGAGTGTGCGGTACCTCTCTGCTGCCCAGCGGCACGGTGGCCTCGAGGACTCGCACAGCGTCATTCTCCAGGATCACCTTATGGTTGCGCGCCCCAGCAGCCACGGCATCCGTGGCGTCCAGCTTGGTTTGTCCGCAGCCGGCTGCGTGCAGACCAGGCAGCAGGAGAGTCGCCACCGCTGCCGCTCCCAACAAAAACCGGAATGAGGGATGAGCCATGTTCATGGCCAACAATCTTATCACCCACAATCACCGGCTGCCGCGTTCGTCCAACCACGCATAAAGCCGACGGACGCCTCTCAGATCCGCTCCGGGACCGGTGATCTGCGGGAAGTCCTTCGCATGCGCAGTGAGATCGACGCGTTTGGCTGCGTCCTCAGCCGAGACACCCTGCTTGCGTAGTTCGGTGGCCTGCTTAGTCAGATCCGTGAGGTAGCTTTGAAAAGCCGTGATCAGACTCTTGTCGGGGAAGGGTGCGCCATGCCCGGGTAGCACCAGGGAGAAATCCAACTTCTTTAGCGCTTCCAGAGTCGTGACCCACTCGTCGAAGTACGCGTCGCCCATATAGGCGAGGCGGCTCTCCATCAGGTCTCCGGTCGCAACAATTCTCTCCCTTGGCAGGAACACAACCGTGTCGCCGCCAGTGTGCCCGCGCCCCAGAAACAGCAGCTGAATCTCGCGCTGGCCTTTGTGAAAGATCAGTCTTGAGGAGTAAGTCACGTTCGGCGGAGTCGGCTTGATCTCCTTGAGATCTTCGAGGGTTCTCTGTGCCGCCGCTAGCTGGGTTTCGAGCGTTGCCTTCTTTCCCGCGTCCTTCTCCTGGACAATCTGTTTCCGAAGCGTCTCGATGCGCGCCGGCACCGCGGTTCCTTGAGAGGTGGTGTAGGGCTCGCGGTTCAAGACGTTGAATGTAGAAATCGCTGTACGCACATACTCGTGGCCGATTATGTCGACATCGGGCGGAAATACCGAATTGCCGTCCGTATGATCGTAGTGAAAATGTGTGTTCACCACGTAGCGGACAGGCTTGCTGGTGATGAGCTTGACGTCTTCCACGAAAGCGCGAGCCGCGGCGGGTGTAGTGCCGTCGTCCACCAGCATCACGTCCGCGTCGTTGACGATTACAACGTTGTTGCTACCCCCACCTCCGGTTGCGTAGTAGACACCTTCGGCGACTCTCTCGAACTTATAAGTCTTGCCTTGAGTGACCGGATAGGTTTGGTCTCCGGCGTGGAACGAGACCAAACCTAATGCCAGTAATGCACACTTCATTAGTCAGCTTCGCTAGAAGACAAACTTCATCGCCAGCTGGATCACACGGTAATCGCCGCCGGTCAATCCGTTGTTCCCGCTGATGTCACTGGTGATCTGCCCGAAGTTCGCCGCGTTGAGGTTTTGTTGTCCGCCGAACAGCGTAGTATTAATGGGCGCAATACCGGGCGTGAACGGATTCAGGTGATTGGGAAGATTGAAGGCCTCGGCCCGCACCTGAAGCGTCTTGTGCTCTGCGATCGTGAAGTTTCTCGAGAGCGCCATGTTCAGTTGAAAGACTCCCGGGCCCTTCATGTTGTTGAGGCCCAGATTTCCGTAAGTGCCAAGAGCGGGTTGTGTGAATGCAGCGGGATTGAGCCATTGGTTGACATTCTGATTGGTCGGATACGGACTCATTCCACCCACCAAGCTAGCAGGTTGGCCCGGCACCGTACTCAGCGCCCGGTCCGGCCCGGCCAGCACTGAGAAGAACTGCGCGGATTTGATCTCAAGGATCGGCGCGATTTGCCAGTCGCTTGCCAGGAGACGTACTGCCCGGTTGGAGAACTTGGGCGTTGTCGCAACCAGGTTCAGAGTGAACAATTGCCGCAAGTCGGTTCCAACGCAGTTGGCACGCCATTGCCGGCGCGCGCCTGGGATGGCAACTCCCGCCCCCGTGGGGTTTTGGTTCCAAGGGTCGCTGATGCAGTGCGACCAGGTGTAATTGGCCAACACCGTTACGCCGTGGCTGAGCCGCTCCTGGGCAGATAAATACAGGCCCTCATAGCTGGCCGTGCCGCCATCGTCGAGCAGGCCGACGCCGGCATAGTACTTACCCAATGCGGGGTTTTGCAGATAAAGAACTCGTCGCTGATTCTGATTGCTGGTAGCGTTGCACCCAACTACCACTCCCTTCGGGCATTGCCCCAGCGCAGTTCCCGCTGTATTGGGGACCAGCAGCGCCTGATTGATATCCTCGCCGCTCGGCAAATGAGTGGTGGTGCTTCCAATATAGTTTGCGGTCAGCAGCCAGTTCTGCCCGATCTGTCTTTGGATGTTGAGATTCCATTGGTTCACAACCATAGGGTGGAAATCGCTCAAAGGAGAAGTCACATACGTGCCGAACGTCGGGAAAGGAATATTGGCAGCCGCGTGGCCGAGGCCCTGGAGAGTAGCGAGCGTCCCCATGGGATTTTGGCCGGTTTGCGTGAATCCCGGCAGACCTCCGTAGTTAGACCAGGGGTTGCTAAGAGTTCCCCCAGTTGCGCTGACCAGGTTGCCATAGGGAGAACCAAATTGCTCCTGGCTTAACGACAGCATGCTCATGCGGTCCCCGAACATTCCATATGCCGCGCGGACCACCATTTTCCCGTCGCCCTTGGGATCCCAGGCCAGCCCAACGCGTGGAAAGAACTTGTCCCACTTGCTGCAATTGAAGCTGTTCCCGCAGGTATACTGCTTGTCGCCGGAGAAGACCAAGCCGGCAGGAGCGTTTTGGTACACCGTGCTTTGCACTCCATTGGCGAACGACGCTGGATCGAAATGCGCATCCTGGCCACCGAACTTTTGGAAAACCGCCGTGTAGGGTTCCCAGCGCACGCCAAAGTTAGCCGTCAACCGTGAGTTGATCTTCCACGAGTCCTGAATATAAAGCGATTGGTAGTACTGACGGCTATAGAAGCCGTAAATTGTGCCCTGGGCAAATGTCGCGGGGCGCCCCAATAGGAAATCGGCAGGGATCGATCCCGTGACGGAGCCATCAAACGTGGCCGTGCCGACAGCATTGACACCAGACCAGTAGTTCAGCATCTGTCTATAGATACTGCCGCCAAAGCTAATCTGATGCGCGCCCTTGATCCAGTTAAGATCCTCATAAGCGGACCACAGGGGTCCGTTGTGGGACTGTCCTGGAGAGGCCGCGCCTCCGCCAACTGCGAAGTTGGTGGCGGCGATGGCGATAATATTACCCGCGAGAGGTGAGACGTTCGCGCCCAACGAGGACCACGAGGCATAGTTATCCGGGACTTTTACGATGTTGGTCCGGTTGGCTCCGATTCTGAAAGAACTCACGAGGCTGGGACTGATTACCCATGTCTCCCCGATAGACAGCCCATAGTCCAGATCGTTAAAACCGTAATTAGCGATGGAGAGTGGGTCTTTTCCGTCAAACGTCGAGCTCTGACTCAATTTGGCGTAAGTCAAGCGTCCAAATAGAGAATGCTTGGAGCTTATCTGGTAATCCACTTTGGCTGATACCAGGTTCTCATCCTGGTCGGCCACTAATCCGTACGCAACCAGGCCGCAGGCAGTGGTAGGCGACGGAAAGGTTTTCAGGATGTTCAGAGCTACGGGGTCGAACAATGTGGGCGAGATGCGATTGCCAAAGCCCGATGCCGCCGAAGGAACGGCTGTGGGGCACTGGCTGAAATCGCCGCCCACCATAGCGGGCGTGGGAATGAAGGCGGAGGCTTGGGTGCCGTCCGAGCGCAGCGAAGTTCTCTGATAGCCGCCGAAGAAGAAGAGCTTGTCCTTGCGGATGGGCCCGCCGATCGTTCCGCCGTACTGGTTGCGCTTCAAAGTATCGCGCGGTTTCCCCAATTCGTTGTTGAAAAAATCGTTCGCGTTCAAGTCACCGTTCCGAACAAACTCAAACAGATCGCCGTGAAATTGGTTGGTGCCCGACTTGGTAACGGCATTAACGGTGGCAGTGGAATGGTAGCCGTACTGCGCGGGAATCGCGCTGGTCTCCACTTTGAACTCTTGCAAGGCGTCCGGGAACGGGAGGGGTAGGCTCAGGTTGTTATAAGGGTCCTGGTGGATGATGCCATCCAGCGAGTACGACACCGAATCGGGCAGGCCGCCTGCCACCGAAACCACGACGGTGGGGTAGTTGCGAACCGTGTTGAGTGAGGCGGCGCCAGGGTAGTTCGCCATACCCGCCAAGAAGATGAGTTCGTGGACCTCGCGGCCGTTCAGTGGCATCTCCAGGACGCGCTGCGTGTCCACCACCTGTCCGATGCTGGTACTGCGCGATTCCACCTGTGCCGCATTGGCCTCGACGGTCACCTGTTCGCTCACTGCACCCACCTTCATGCTCACATCGACCGTGGGAGCTGTATCGACCTGCAGAACGATCCCGGTCTGCGCGTATTTCGCGAAACCCTCTTTAGTGACTTCCAACAGATAGGGGCCGATGGGAAGATTCGGAAGCACGTATTCGCCGGCGGCCCCACTGGTAGCGGTACGTACCACGCCGGTGGCTGTCTGAGTCACTTTGATGGCGGCTGACGGTATCGGGAGACCGCTGGCATCGCGGACTATGCCACTGATTTGAGAAGTCTGTGCCCACGCCGAAGCGAGAGTCAGCAAGAATGTGCAGACAAACAGCGTAATCGTCTTCATTTTTCCCGTTACCTCTGTTCGCGGACTAATAGCTCTTGGCGGACTGGTATATCAGGGTCAGAAACCAGTGTCAAGGGGCAGTGTAGAAAGTTTACAGTTACGCGCGAGGGAAAAGAGCACCGGCTCGGTAAATTTCACCGCGCGGGCACAGCTGCAGCCGCAGGACTCGCGGGTGCCGGGCGAATCAGCGTACGCAGCGCGTCGATGCGTCCGCCGGTCCCGACAATCAGACCTTCGGGAAACTTGCGGTACGAGAGTAGGTCGGAATAGATCTTCTGGTAAGCCATGGAATTCAGCCCTAAGCCAGCCAGGTATTGCAGGCGGAGGTTGAGGTCGTCATTGATTTGGGCGTCGGCGATCAGCGGTCTCATATCGGACGCTCTGCCGGCATATGTTGCCAGCACATCGACGGCGGAATAAAATCCGACCTCGCGCAGAGACTCGGACACCGCCGTGTAGCTACTGCCATCCAGGCGGTGTTGTATCGCATCCACATCGAGCGCGGCTCCATCCGCTCGACCCAACAAGACGAGATCAAAGCCGTCGCCTCTCAGGTTGTTGCTCCAAATGGTGCCGTTCGGAAAGGCGGTGAAGAAGGTGGCTAACTCGCTCTTCACGGTTTCCAGGTCGCTGTCGTAAATCGGAAGCCACTGCGCCACCACTCCGCCCGGATTTAAGTGGTTCTTTACCAGTTCGTAGTATTCCTTCGAATAAAGCGTCGAAGTGCCCTTCACCCAGGGGTGTATGGGATCGGTAGTGATAACGTCGAACTTATCTCTTGCCGTGAAGATATAGTGGCGCGCGTCGTCATACACCACGCGCGTGCGCGAGTCATTGAGAACCCAGTTGTTCTGCTTCCCGAAGAACTGAGTTGAAGCCGGTGGAATGAGCGGCTCTAACTCGCAGATGACAATGCTGCGGACTTCCGGATACGGCACGAAGGAGCCCGCTGTCACTCCGGCGCCGAACCCCACGATGAGAACGGAACGGGGGCCGGAATGAACCAGCGCGGGGACATGTCCCATCATCCGCTCCAAACGCATGTCCAGCGGCGCGGTGGAAGCTTCGGCCTTGCCGCTGACGTAAAAGTGCCGCTGGCCGGCCCTCTCTGCAATCACCACTGAGGAGTTGATGCCTTCACCCCGAAACAGAATCTTGGTCGGATTGGCCCGGTCAAACAGATCGGCGGCGCGCACGATGGGCGCGATGCGCCGTCCGTACGCCACCACTTGCCAGGGGACGTCGGATACAGTCCACACCAGGGCCACGGCGAGCGCGATCGCGGCAAGTGCTGCGAACACCAGCTTAGGCCGCAGGTTCTGGACCGATCCGGCGGCTACCAGCGCTGTCAATATAGCGATTACGATCAGAAGCTGCTGCGATTGAGTCGATCCGAGTTGGGGAATGAAGATGAGGCTGAACGCCAGCGCACCGGCGATCGAACCGGCCGTATTGGCGGCATAGATTTCTCCGGAGAGTCTGCCGGGATCTTGCCCGCGTTCGGCCACGGATGCCAACGCCAGCGGAAAACTCGCGCCCCATAAGAATGCCGCGGGCAAGATCGCCCACGCGCAGCGAACCAGGTCGAGCTCGAAGTTGAACCAGGGATCGAGTGACAGCCAGGGGTCTACCGGCCAGTACGGCAGCGAATGTGCAAGGGTGTAGGCGGTCCAGGCGATCGCCGCCGCCAGAAGAATCTGGCAAATGGCCAGGGCCTCGCGAACGCGCGGCGTGCGCCGCGACAGGAAGGAGCCCGCACTACTGCCGGCCCACAGACCGATCAGAAACACGGCCAGAATAATGGAGAACGTGTAAACCGTAGCGCCGAGTAACAGAGAGAGAAGCCGCGTCCAGACCACCTCGGCGCCCAGGGCGCACAGACCGGAGAGCGCAATCGCCACGTAGATACGTCCCGCACGCGAAGCGCGCCGCGGGCGTTCGGCCGGCCCGGGAACGTCCGCGGGGAGATGGTGCGTGCGTTTCGCCAGCGCGAGGCTGACGAGAGCCACCGCGAGATTGATCGAGGCCGCTACGTAAGTCGTAACCGCCATATCGTAGACGCGCAGGAAGTAAAAGCCGGCGAGGAGGCAACCCAAAACCGCCCCCCAGATGTTGGCGCTATACAAATACCCCAGCCAGGAAACGCCTTTCGGTGTGGTCTCGATCCAGCGCGCAATGGCAGGCAGCGATCCACCCATTAACAGCGTGGGAGGCAACAGGCACACGCCCGCGACCAGCCCGCGCAAGAGAAATCCGGCCATGCCCTCGGAAGCGCCGGCGACGTAGATGCGGCCGACCAGCGGCACTCCGAACAGCGCCAGAATCCCGAAGGCCCCGATACCCAGTTCGAGCAGTGCATAAACCCGCAAGGGATGGAGGCGGGAAGTCACCAGGCGCGGCAAAAAGGCGCTGCCCAGGCACAGGCCCCCCATGTAGGCCGCCAGCAACAGCCCCAGCGATATCGCTGACGAGCCGATGACCAATTGCAGCAACTGAAACCAGACAATCTCGTAGATGAGCGCCGCGCAGCCGCTTCCTGCCAGCAAGATCAGCAGCCACGGGAGGGCGCGTGGGCCACCGCGGGGGACCGCCTCGGCAGTATCCGGATCAAGCCGGCTGGATTCGCGAATGTTGGCACCCACTCTCTTAAGCTATACGATTCTGCGCTCGCGGGTGGTGTTCAAGCTTTCAGAGATTGAGCCTCGTCCAGTATCTCGATGAGCCGGCGCGTCGCGTTTGCCCATGTAAAGCCAAGCGACAGCCTGTGTCAATTATTCTAGTACTGCTATCCGATCCATAACGCAGAACAGCGAAGGCAATCGTCTAATGCGGCACTCACCTAGGTTCAGTTGGGCACTCAGACGGCGAGCTTAGGACACCCTAGTAACCCATTCGTTACCTCACTGCCGGCCTCGGTATGTACCGATACCAACTCATCGAACCCGTAACCGAATAAATGATTGTTAGGCGAAGGTTGTGCCTATAATACCTTGTTGAAAATCTCGGTTGGAATGATCCGAATATGTTAAGGGGTGGTTACATCGATGCGTCTCTCCAGTGCTATGTGCTTCCTGACAATCGCCGCGGCTAGTGTTCTCCGCGCCGACGTCGTTCCGATTAATAACTCCGGATTCGAATCAGGCAACCTTGCGCAAGTCGGTAACGGCACCTTCAGTCAGTTGGTTCCGGGATCGAGCATCTTTGCGGTAGGCGGCACTCTGGACAACTGGGCAGTCGCGTTCAGCACCACCGCATCCGCGGCGGGTGGCTTCGATCCTAGTGCTGGTGGAGTTAACTGGACTACCAAATGGTGGGATGGCAATAATATCGCTTATCTCCAGATTGGCGCTCCCGGAACTGTCTCCCTGTCTCAGACGCTCACCGCTACGCTGCTGGACAACAGCACGTACACGCTTTCAGCCCTGATTGGACGCCGCGAATTTACGCCCAACTTCAACTATGCCATCCAGCTTTACGCCGGCTCGACTTTACTCGATTCTGCCAGCAATGTAAGCCTCGCTTCCAATAGCAGCGGAAGCGATTCATTCATGTATTCCAGTGGTGCGAGTAATGCACTGGCTGGGCAGAATCTTAAAATCGTTCTCTCTTCCACTTCCACCGGCGCATTCACGGAAGCCTTTTTTGACGACGTGGCACTGTCGGTCAGCACACCGAATGCCGTCCCCGAGCCCGGAACTGTATGGCCGCTCCTGACCCTAACTGCATTCATAGCGTGTATTCAGACTATTCGGCTCAGGCGAAAGGCAAGTAGGTAAGTTACTTCCCTACCAGGTGCGAAGCGTCCTTCTCATTTTCCAGGCAGATATAGTCCAGTAGCTCGGTGTCGAGCACAATGGACTGAGTGAGATGTATGGACCACGGCTTGGTGTAAGCCTTTGCGTCGTCCACAGTAAGATCAATCTCGAGCGTCCCGTAATTCGGGCGGTGGAATCTCTCGGTCATCTTGGCCGCGCTGGTCAGTGGGCTGCCGCTGCGGTCGAGCCATTGGTCGTCCTGGAAACCTTTGGTCTCTACCACCAGGGTGTCTCCATCCCAGTGACCCGAGGAGTAACCGTTCCATGACGGATTGGGGTCCTCTTCCAGGGGACGCCCGTCCGTGAAGATCTGACGGTAGGACGCATTACGCTCGGTCAAGAACACGACCAGCCCCGGAGTCTGAATGATCTTGCGGAGCAGGGCGCTGGTGTGCAGCTTCGCGATACCGCCAGGCATGCAATGCGTCGTGGGGTCGTCCTTCCCGTTCGCGGCCCGGCGGGTTTTCACGGCATCCGCGGCCCACGGTTGATAGGGCAGGCCGCCCTTCACGCCCCGGCCGATATCCCCGAACACTTGTGGAACGGCGATTTCCGGAGCGCACAACACGGTCTCTTTGCCGGAAGGACAGAGATTGCCCCAGAGTCCGGAGAGATCCGGTTTGCCGTCCGCGGTCCGCGGCGTGGGTGCAGTCAGATTCTGCGCCCCGCTCGCCGTTTTGGGGACGCCGGCGGTTGGGTAATGCAGCCACTGCGCGGGCGCGGGCGTTGGGATCACGGTCAGCATGGCTGCCATCGCAGCCGCCATGGCGATATAACGACGGGTCATGGGCACCTCCGTTTACGAGCAGAGTCTAACAGATTCAACGGTCCTCCGCCCCTCTCTACACTTCCGGCCGCGCGAGTGATATGCTCTGCGATCAAGCAAAGGATCACAACGCATGCATCATCACTCCCACTCCCGCCGTGACTTTTTCCAGCAAATCACGGGCGGGGCGCTAACCGTCGCCTCCGTGCTGGCAGCCGGATTCTTTCGGGCCGCGTGGGTGCGCGCGCAGGCGCGTACCGCAAGCGCCGGGCTGTTCGACATTCAAAAGGTGGCCGACGGCGTCTACTTCGCCCTCGCGCATCCTCAGGCGCTGACCAACTGCAATGCCGCGATTTTTGTGAATTCGCAGGACGTGCTGGTAGTCGACGCGCACTCGAAACCTTCGGCGGCGGCCTCGCTCCTTGCCCAGATCCAAAAGGAAGTAACCACCAAACCGGTGCGGTACCTGGTCAATACGCATTTCCATTGGGACCACACGCAGGGTGACCGTGCCTACCGTGCTACCGGCGCGAAGGTCGAGATCATCGCCAGCGAAGCCACCAAACAACTATTGGCCCAGAATGCCCGCAACCGTCTGAAGGATTCGCTCGCCGGCGTGCCCCAGATTATCGATGGTCTCGAAGCTCGTGCGGCCAAGGCGTCCTCGCCGTCACAGAAGGAGTTCTATCAGCAGCAGATCCAGCAAGCCAAGGCGTATCTGGACGAGATGAAGGATTTCGTCCCGGAGTTGCCGGATATTACTTTCGCACAGTCGCATGTAATCAAGGATCCGGCGCACGACCTCCACATCGAATTCCATGGACGAGCCCACACCGCCGGCGACGTGGTGGTGTTCTGCCCCCAAAAGCGCGCCGTCGCGACGGGCGACGCGATCATCGGGTTCCTTCCGAACATCGCCGATGGCTATCCCAGGGATTGGCCGCGTACCATCGATTCGATCGGCCAATTGACCGCCAGCCGCATTCTGCCCGGTCACGGCCCCGTCCAGCCCGACCATCAACGCGCAATTCAAATGCGGAATTACATTGAGGAACTCACGGGATTGGTGGAGAGCGCCAAGAAAGCGGGCAAGACACTCGCCGAGATACAGAAGGCGATCACCTTCTCTTCAGTCAAGACACTCGCCGCGGACGGTTACTCCAGTTACACGGCTGACAATCTGAACCGGTTCACCGTCTACGCCGGTTCGCGCACGGCGCTGGAAGACCGCTTCCTCGCGAACGTCGATGCAGTTTACAAGAACCTCGATCGGGCGTAGGATCAGATCAAATCTGCCGATCAAGGAGGCATTCCGCATGACCAGCGAAAGCATTCAGCAGACGGCGGCTTCTGGCCCTACCACGGGCGTGTACGATCCGTTCGCCCGCGGTCGCTTTCCGGTCGGCGTGCGTACGGTTGAGGCGCTGGATACCGATCGGCATCGCCGCTTCCCGTGTGAGGTCTGGTATCCCGCCGCTGGGCAGCATGCGGGACAGGATCTTCAGCCGGAGACTCAAGATTCCTTTGCAGTTCCGCCAAGTGACACACCGCTCCGCCAAATGGCCGTGCGCAATGCCGCCGCGCAGCCCGGAAACTGGCCGCTGATTGTTTTCTCGCACCATAGTGGCGGCAACCGGCGGGCGGCTACATTTCTTTGTTCTCACCTCAGCAGCCACGGATATGTCGTAGCGGCATTGGATCACTCCGAGGTTGTGGCCCCGGAACTGAAGGGGCAGGAGGGTGAAACGGCCGAGCAAAGGTCGAGCCGCGCGCAAGCGTGGATTGCGAATCGTGTGCCTGACATACGCTTTCTCCTTGATCAGATGGTGCGTGAGGCTAACGTGGATCCCACTCAAATCGGAATCGTGGGACATAGCTTCGGAGGCTGGACGGCCCTGGCTGCACCTGAGGTCGAGCCGCGTATCCGAGCCGTGGTCAGCCTCGCGCCGGGAGGAAATTCCCAGCCGAGGCCGGGGATTCTTCCGTTGAGGCTCACCTTCACTTGGGGGCGTGACGTTCCGACGCTGTATTTAGCGGCCGAAAACGATGTTCCAATTCCACTCTCCGGTATTTATGAACTGTTCGATCGGACTCCCGCTACCAAACAACTGGTCACCTTGCGCCGCGCCGATCATTACCACTTCATGGATCACGTCGAGGAAATGCACGAGGCGGTGCGCGCCATGGCCTTCCCCGAAGGGTTGGCTTGGATGACCAAGGAGATGCAGCCCATGGCGGAACTCTGTTCGGGAGACCAGGCTCACTTATTTGTGCGTGGACTGACGCTCTGCCACATGGATAGAATATTGAAGCGTCAAGAGGAGGCTCAGCGGTTCCTGGCCGGTAACCTGGAAGCGGAACTCAACGCGCGCGGCGTCGATGTGATCGCGCACAAGCCCGGACGCTGACATCAACGAATGCAGAGAAGACTCTGGTCATATGTTCTCCCGGCGGCGTGTGTGTTGCTGGCTGCCGGCTCGGCCACGGCCGCTGTGACTGTCTTTGAGGGCGCCCGCCTCATTACAGGCGACGGAAGCGCCATCGAGAACTCGGCGTTCATCGTCGAAGACACGCAATTCACCAGCGTCGGCCGGCGCGGCGCGCTAAGAATTCCGAACGGTGCGGCGCGCGTCGACCTGACGGGCAAGACTGTCATGCCCTCCAAGGTCGATCTTCACGGACACATCGGGTTTCAGCACGACGTCGATGGCACCATGGCGAAGGAGTATTTCACGCGCGAGAATCTCATCGACCATTTGCAGCGCCTGGCGTACTACGGATTCAGCGCCATCATCGGAATCGGCGACCTGACCGACCGCTCCGACCTGCATGGCGGCAGGACCAATTGGGGCACCGTGCCGCTCCAGGTGCGGGACCAGATCATTCCCGGCGCGGCACTGTTCCGCACCGCGGGGACCGGGATTGCCTGGCCCGGTTCGGGCGCGAACGGCCACCCCTCGCGCATGGATGTTCCCTACCCGGTCACTACCGTCGAAGAGGCGCGGGCAGCTGTCGACGACAATATCCGGATCAAACCCGAGTTCATCAAGATCTGGGTGGACGATCGGGGCGGACGCACCAAGAAACTGACGCCGCCGCTGTATCTGGCGATCATCGACGAGGCGCACAAATATAACGTGCCGGTGGCCGCTCACAATGTCACGTTGGCCGATGCCAAGCTTCTGATGCGAGCCGGTGTGGAGGGATGGCTGCACCTTCCGGTGCGGGGCGGCGAAGTCCCCGACGATGAGCTGATCGCCATCATTAAAGAGCGGATCGCTAAGAAGGATCGTCCGAATATGTGGTTCAATCCGGGCGCCGGATGGACGGCATCCGCGAAGGAAGATTGGGATGATCCCCTGCTGCGCGACACCATTTCACCCCAGCAGATCCAGGAACACTGGGGCGACTACTTGTCGAAAATGACGCCCGAGTCGCTCGACCGCGCGCGCCGGAATCTGCACGACATGGGAGCTACCAATGCGCTCAAACTTCGGGCGGCCGGCATGAAGATTACCCTGGGGAGCGACACCGGACAAACACGCTTCTTCATCGGATGGATGGGACAGTTGGAGATGGAAAACTGGGTGTGGATGGGCCTGACGCCGATGGAAGCGATCGTCGCCGCCACGCGCGATTCCGCCGAAATGGCGCATCTCAACACCGGATTGGTGGCCACGGGTAAGAGCGCCGATTTTATCGTCCTCAACGCCAACCCCCTGGAGAACATTGCCAACACCCGGCGGATTGATAAGGTCTACCTGCGCGGGCAGGAAGTAGACCGCGCCGCCATGCGTACCAAGTGGCAGGCCCGGTTCCGGACTACCGCCGCGGCGCAGTAGCTTTGCCGGCGCAGATCTGCGCCGGTTCCGAACCAATTGAAAGGACTTAGCACCGAAACCCCGAAATTGTATACTTTGAAAACCTAGTGTTGAAAATACAGGACGAACCGAATCCATACCCGATTAGGGAGATTGAAGCTTCACGGGGTAAACTTGTCCGAGATGCAGAGAGCCACGACATACGAGATCTGCCCGGGACGCTGCAAGGGTACAGGTAAAACCGGAAAAGAGCACGACCGCGACATGTTCAAGGTCGAGATCTCAGACGGGAAGATATGGCTCGTTTGTGCCGCCACTCACTCGTGCGGTTGGAGGGTTGAACTAACCGGTGAAGCGGCGGACGCATTCCGGCCCTAGAAAGGTGCCGTCTCCCACATCCATCTGATTAAGCGGACTAGGGCCAGAGGCCGAAGAATCCTGCAATCGTCAGGAATATGGCCTTAGCGATTGAACCAGAACAGCCACTCCGTTCGCCTTTAGCGGGCACAGGTCTGCGCCCCTATGCTTGCGCTTGGCCTTTGCCCTCGCCTTCTTCGGCGGCTCTGGCTTGCCCTTCGGGATGTCGGAGACGGCTTCATCAAAAGAGAGCGGCGCGAGAGACAATGCGCGGTAGTCATTAACCAACGTCTTCGTTTTCATTGAACATTTCCGTTTGTTTGGGTGGAGGGTCAGGCAGATCCCAGACAGCTATCACCGAGATGTTCTCAGCCTTCGCGAACCTTACGATGTCATGGTCGTTGGAGTAAATGGTCGTGACGCCACGCACCTTGCAGATCGCCACAATCTGACGATCAAACTTTATTTTCGCCCATGTGCTATCAGAACCGCCTCTTTTGCCACCACGCTTCTTGGCATCCGAGGTAGCAATTGCCGCTTTCGACTGCGGCGACTTCGTCGAAACCGGCTATCTCAAACCCGTAGGTAGCCGTGATCTCGGCGAGATATTCGGATGCGCTGTCCATGGCTAGGGCCAACACTTCGCTAAGAGCAGGAGTAGGCAGCAAGATCTTTTCGCGCGTCTTTTCCAGTGAGTTGATGAGGTACTCGATTTTTTCCTTAGCTTTCTTGACTGGCTGTTTGGTCTTTGGATCAAGCGGGGGACGTGGCTTCGCATGCAACAACAACGAAATAAAGCTGGCGTCCAGTCCTACCATTGGGAAATAATCTAACTCAAGTTACTCTTCCCGTGGCGAATAATTTCAAGTTCCTTCAGGGGATCGGCCACATTATGAAGGTTACTCTTGATTGCCCGGAGTCGGCCAATCGATTCGCTGAGCGGAATATCCCTCAACTTCTTGAAACTGTGAATCGTAAATCTGTCACGAATCCATTTCCCATCCGGGTCACGGTGATATCGCCCTACTCCTTCGGCCCGAAGCATCGTGGAAAAAATGTACGGTGCAATCTGGCTCGCTATAACACGTGCCGCATAACAGATGTGCGCTTCTTGCCCAGGCTCCTCAAGGTGAACCGGAACGGGATCGGTTTCTCCCCCGACACGGATTGGAATCCCATCCAATACGCCGGGCTGATTGAACGGCCCATATTCAGGAGAGGTAAAGCGCTTCTTGCCGGGAAACTCTAGAATCTTGGTTCCAGTAGGCTCCTTAATGAGACCGCTGGCGTTGTCTTGCGCCAATCGTTTGTCGATGTCCCGCGCAGCCCGCATCGCCTCGATTGGTCCTTCATTGTTTCTTACCCCGTGGATGCGTTCGCGAACCTTGGGCTCGGCTTCGTATTCGACCGCATGCACGAGTTGCGTACTCCCAGGTCCCAGGCGCACAAAGTGAACGCTCTTATACTCTCCAAGCAAAGTCGCGAGGTCCGCCATGTATTCAGCTAACCGAACCATAGGGATCGTTTCGGGGGAAAAGGCGTCAATGACAAAGGTGTATTCCCGGTGGTGCCTCGTTTGCTTAGCCATGCGTTCTCCAATCTGTTATGATCGGTTTGAACGCACTACTATTGTGTATCGTGCACTCGGCGTTCGCAGCGCCGTGTGGGGCGATGGATAGGCAAGGCAAGATTTCAAGAAAGCCGTGATTCGCAGTCACGGCTTTTGCAACTTCAGAACGGTACTTCTTCTTACTTGCTCTTTCCGCATGAGTCCCGGTACTTCAACCTCTTACTGCCGCCAACCTCGGGGGATAGCCATCTCCGGGAGTTCAACATCCGAAACGTTGCGGGCATTATACCGAAAATCGAACCCGGTCAGATAACGGCGCCGTCGCGCAGTAGCTTTGCCCGCCCAGATCTGCGCCGGTTCCGAACCAATCGAAAGGACTTAGCACCGAAAATCCCGCTCATCGTGCGCCGGCACGGGACCCAACTTGATATACTCCTTCATACGCCAGCCAGGCGCGGGAGCCCCAACGCCGTGCGATCTCTCTTTCTTTTCTTAATGGCGCCGCTTGTGATTTGCGCCGCCGATGACCCTTACGCCGCGGCGCTCTTCCAGAAGCATTGCGCCTCCTGTCACCAATCCGAGGCTGGCGCAACCGGGCGAATCCCGCAGATCTCGGTGCTCAAAGCCATGACGCCTATAGCCATTCAGAAGACGCTCGAGAGCGGCGTCATGAAAACGCAGGCCGCGGCGCTCTCCGGGGACGAGCGTGTAAAGCTCGCCAATTTCCTGGGCACGGCGGTCACAGTGCAACGCAAGCGTGAGGAGATCGCGAACCCGTGTCCCGCGGGTGCCGCATGGGGCCAAGGGCCGTCGTGGGCAAGTTGGGGTGGCGGCCTGGCCAACGCGCGCTTCCAGGACGCCAAGGGCGCACGTCTCGAACCCGGCGACCTGCCCCGCTTGAAACTGAAATGGGCATTTGCCTTCCCCGATACCTCGGCTCTGCGCTCTCAACCCGCTGTCTATCGCGGCCGGGTGTTCGCCGGTGGCCAGGATGGCAGCGTCTTCGCCCTCGATGCGGCTACGGGCTGCGTCCACTGGACTACCGCGGTGCAGTCGCAGGTACGTTCGGGCATCACAGTCGGCGAGATTGCCGGCAATCCTGCGCTTTTCTTCGGCGATTCCGCCGGCTACGTGTACGCGCTGGATGGGGCCAGCGGCAAACAGTTGTGGAAGTTGCGCCCCGATGAGCATCCCGCAGAGACCGTCACTGCGACTCCGGTGTATCACCAGGGCCGGCTATACGTCGGTGTCGCCTCGCGAGAAGAAGCCCTATCGGTAGCGCCCGGCTATATGTGCTGCACCTTCCGTGGCAGCGAGTCGGCTGTGGATGCCGCCACCGGTAAAGTGCTGTGGAAGCGGTACATGATCGCGGAAGTTGCTAAACAAGGCCCGAAGACAAAACTGGGCGCGGCAACCTCTGGCCCCTCAGGCGCCGGCGTGTGGACGGCGCCCACGCTCGACCCCGACCGCGACACTATGTACGTGACCTCCGGCGACAACTATTCCGATCCGCCCAGTGCCATGAGCGATGCGCTGGTAGCGCTGCGCATGTCCACCGGCGAGGTTTTGTGGTCCAAGCAATTTACCGCCAAGGATGCCTGGAACAGTTCCTGCCAGCTCCCCGGAAAGGTGAACTGTCCGGATTCGGATGGCCCGGATTTCGATTTCGCGGCGCCAGCCATCCTGGTCAACCAGCCCAACGGGAAGCGGGTCCTCCTGCTTGGTCAGAAATCCGCAGTCGTGTATGCGGTCGATCCGGACAAGAAGGGACAGATTCTCTGGCAGTCGCGCATCGGCGAAGGCGGCACAGTAGGCGGGATCGAATGGGGCACGGCTAGCGACGGCCGCAACGTTTATGTAGCCCTCTCGGATATTCGCTTCCAAGTGGGTTTCAAGCCGGGCAGCAACGACCGCACTTACGATCTGGATCCCAACAAGGGCGGCGGAATGTTCGCTTTTCGCGTCGACAACGGCGAACGCATGTGGCAGACCCCGCCGCCGGGATGCGGCGACCGCCGGCCCTGCAGCCCGGCACAGTCGGCCGCGGTAACGGCGACCCCCGGTCTGGTTTGGTCGGGCGCCGAAGATGGCCATTTGCGCGCCTATTCCACCGCCAACGGTAAAATCCTGTGGGATTACGACACGGCCCACGAATACAAAGCCGTGAATGGCATCCCGGCGCGTGGCGGGGCAATAGACGTGGCAGGACCTGTGGTGGCGGGCGGCATGGTACTCACGCTGTCGGGATATCCCGCGCGTGGGGGCCTTCCCGGTAACGTTCTCCTGGCTTTCGCCATCGAGCGCTAGTACTGAATAGAATCAGCGATTTGTACAAGATTCTGGGGGTCGGCCAATGGCGGCTCCCCAGTACCTCTCACCCCTAGAGAGTACCTACAGAACTTTTGACTTAGTCCCCCCTGGCCCAGAATCAAAAGCATGAAAAGTTTGTCAGGAGTTTGCAGGGTAATTGGGCGGCGAAAAGGAGGGGCCAGCTTGAGGAAGCGTGTTTTGTTTGTTTTGCTCTGGGGCACGCTTCTCAGCCAGGTCGCCCATGCGCAGCTAAACAAGAGCAAAGTTTCCCCGGACTTGCAGGGGAATCTGCCAGCCAACTTCAACGTAATCGTGCAGAAAGCTCCCACTACCAGCAACAGCGGAGGCCTGATCGGCGCACTAGTCGGAGTGGTGGTTAAGATCGTCGGCACGCTGTTACAGGATATCCCGCTCATCAACGGCCTCCTGATGAGCATCACGCCCAACGACCTGGTTACCCTTTCCAACGATCCGAGCGTCATCTATATCACGCCGGACAGGCCGGTGGCGGCTAGCTTCGATCACTATGAATACGCTGTGAATGCACCCGCCGCCTGGTCGCTTAACCTGGAGGGCTCAGGCGTGACCGTGGCGTTACTGGACAGCGGCATCGCCAACGTTCCCGATCTACCGCGCCCGTTGTATCGTCAGTCTTTCGTCGGGCTGCAGAACGACGTGTATGGTCACGGCACTCATGTGGCCGGAATCATCGCTGGAAACGGTTCCAGCTCTGAGAACGGCACTAACGAATTTGAGGGAATCGCGCAGGGCGTGAACCTGGTCGATCTCCAGGTGCTCAACTCCACTGGTGGCAGCAGCGATTCGATCATCATCGCGGCGATTGCCAAGGCCATTGCGTTGAAGGACCAATACAACATCAAAGTGATCAACCTGTCGTTGGGACGCCCCATCCAGGAGTCGTACAAGCTTGACCCGCTGTGCATCGCGGTCGAACAGGCTTGGAAAGCGGGGATCACGGTCGTGGTGGCCGCCGGAAACATGGGGCGCGCCGGATATTCGACAGTTCTATCACCGGGCAATGACCCCTACGTCATCACCGTCGGAGCCATGAAGCCGATGGGCACCGATACGCGCAACGATGACCTGGTGGCGAGCTACAGTTCGCGGGGACCGACGACGGTCGACGGAATCATCAAGCCCGACATGGTGGCGCCCGGCAACCAAACGATTTCGGTTTTGTCGCCCGGCTCGACACTAGCCGGTGAGTATCCCGGAAACATCGTTCCGCCTTCCAGCTATGGACTCAGCGGCGCTCCGGCATATCTCATTTTGAATGGCACCAGCATGGCCGCTCCGGTGGTCAGCGCCACAGCCGCACTGCTGATTGGCCGGGAGCCATCGATTACGCCCGACACCATCAAAGCGCGTTTGATGAAGACCGCCTACAAGGTTTTTCCGGCACAGTCCACGGTTGTGGACTCGACGGGCACCTACACGGACTACTACGACGCACTCACAATTGGCGCTGGGTATCTGGATATCGCCGCCGCATTGGCGGATCACGATACGGCAACGAAGCCGGCGCTGTCGCCGCGCGCGAACTACGTGTACTCCACCGGTAGTATTTACATGACTGCAAACCCGGCAGCCCTGTGGGGCAGTTCGGCGATGTGGGGCAACACCGCGGTGTGGGGATCCAATGTGATGGCGCCCACCAGCGGTACTTCGGCCATGTGGGGATCTTCGGTTCTCTGGGGCAATTCCGCGATGTGGGGAAGCTCGGCTATGTGGGGCAGTTCCGCGATGTGGGGCAACTCGGCAATGTGGGGCAGTTCCGCCATGTGGGGTAGCTCTGCGATGTGGGGCAGCTCGGTTCCCGGAAACGGCGACAACTAGAAACTAAGGCGCCGCTCCCTAACCCCGAAACGCCGGGTTAGGGAGCGGAAGCTTTTTAGGAGTGGCACGTGGCAGTGAACTTGTCCGACGGCGCTCCGAGCGTGTTAATCAGCGTACGGAGCTGTGTGAGCTTTAGCGGCTTGCTCATGTAGTCGTCCATGCCTGCGGCCAGACATTTCTCGCGGTCGCCAGTCAGCGCGTTGGCGGTCATAGCGATGATCGGGGTGTGCCGCGCTGTTCCTTCCAGCCGCCGGATTTCGGCGGTCGCGTCAAATCCATCCATCACCGGCATCTGGCAATCCATAAAAACCGCCGATACCTTTTGACTCGCCCAGATATCGACCGCTTCGCGCCCATTTCGAGCGATTAGACAGGTGCAACCGAGCTTCAGGATAAAACCTTGCATCAATTTCAAATTCATCGGATGGTCATCCACCACCAGGATTACGATCTTGCCGCTCGCGAGCGGAGCGGGTTCGACCGCGTGCAATACAGGCACTGCGGGCGCCGGCGCGTCCGGTTTCGCGCACGCCACGTACGGAATCCGAAACCAGAAAGTGGATCCCTCATTCGGGCGGCTGCTCATTCCAATGCTGCCCGCCATTAACGAGACCAGTTGCGCGCTGATACTCAATCCGAGGCCGTTGCCGCCGTATTTGCGAGTCGTCGAGCCGTCGCCTTGCACGAAAGGACGGAACAGCCTCTTGTGGAGGTGCTCGGGAATCCCGATGCCCGTATCTTTGATACGAAACTCCATCGCCGGAGATCCGGCTTCCACGGTCAGCTGCACGTTGATATCGACCGTTCCTCGCTCCGTGAACTTCACCGCATTGCCCACCAGGTTCAAGAGAATCTGGCGTACGCGCCCCGCATCGCAAAGGAAATGCGAAGGTGTATTGTCGGCTGTGGTGTAGCGCATGTCGATTCGCTTCTCGGAGGCTTTGGGCGACAGCAGATTGATTACGGCCCACACGATGCCGTTCAGGTCGGCGGGTTGGGCGTCTATTTCGAGCCGTCCGGCCTCGATGCGGGATAGGTCCAGGATGTCGTTGATAATGGCCAGCAGCGCCGATGCCGAACCGTGGATGACATCGACATAATCGCGCTGCTCGGGAACTAGCGGCGTGGTCAGCAAGAGCTCCGCCATACCCAGAACGCCGTTCATGGGCGTGCGAATCTCGTGGCTCATGTTGGCCAGGAATTCCGACTTCAGCTGGTTAGACTCTTCCGCCGCCTCTTTGGCGCGCGCCAGTTCGGCCGCCTCCTCGAGGCTGTGGAGGTACAGCTTGTAAGACCGGTAAATCAAATACAGCACCGGCAGAATGAGCAGCCACGAGGACAAACCGAGGACAGTGACCGATACGTGCAGCAAAGCCGCTATGGCCGCTCCCACCAGGTAGTGCGCCAAGACCCAGCCGAAGCTGGCGCGCCATACCTTCAGGAACGACTTTCGTTCGGCGAGCGAGATGATACCGGCCACCAGCGCCGTGTTCACCAGGTAGAAGGCCGCCGTAGCAGCGAGCAATTGAATCGGCAGGCGCGCCAGTGAACCGTTCAATAGCGGAGAGTGAAACGCGGTATAGCCGGCCGACACGGAGAGAGCCATGTTGGCGAGATTGAAGGCCAGCTGAACCGGCGAAGTGCCCCCACGCGCCCGGATCAGCGACTGCGCCACAGCGGCGGAGCAACCGATCAGCAGAACCTGGCTAAGAGGCAGATCTACGATCGCCGTAACTACAAAAATGAAGTTGACGGAAAGTGTCCCCGTCACTGCGGGTAGCCGAACCTTCAGGCCTGAGGATGCGATCGCTCCCAACAGGCAGGGGAGAACAGTGAGCGCAAGTGGAGTGGTATCCCGCCAGGCAAGGAACACAACCGTGGCGGCCGCGGCCCAAACCAGCAGCAGATATGACTTCGCTAACGCCGTGAGCCCGTTCACAAGGTTCTTGACCTAAGCTATGTCTCTGAATGTAAACGCCTTGGAGGGGCGGGGCAACGTCCACCTTAGTAAGTGGAACTTTGCCGACGGCTGGGGACACGTAGGTAAGCATCTGAAAACAAGGCAGTTCAGAGGTTGACAGCAAGTGGCACCGACGCTACTTGGCGGCCGCCAGATGGCCTGCGTCCTTTTCGTTCTCGGAACAGTAAGTCTCCATCAGGTCGGTATCGGGAATCAGGCGCTGGTTGAATTGGAAGGTGAATGGCTTGGTGAAGGTCTTCGGATCATCGATGGTGACCTGGACTTCCATGCGGCCGAAGTCGCTGCGGTGAAACCGTTCGACGGTGTGCAACGCCTCGCTGTGTGGGTGGCCCGACGCGTCCAGCCAGCTTTGATCGTTGAACCCTATCGTGTCCACCACCATCCAGTCGCCTTCCCACTTGCCTATGGAATAGCCCAGCCACGCGGGTTGCGGGTCTGGCGGCTGTTTCCGGCCATCGGTGAAGATCTGGCGGAAGGTCGTGTCGGCCTCGTAGAGCATTACGATCACTCCGGGCGTCTGGATGATCTTGTACGGAATCGGAAGCAACCCGCCGGCGGGCACGCCTGCAGGGAGGCAGCGGGCGGTGGGAAAATCCTTCGAGAAGGTGGCGGCGTGTTGTTGGAACACGGCGGCAGCGGCGGGCCGGAGCGGCGACTCTTCGGGCTTGAAATCCGCCAGCACGTTGATGAAGTATTTCGATGGGACGCCTTCCCCCGGCACGCTCAAGGCGCCACCGCCGCCCCCAGGGGCGAGTCGCGCCAAGTCGGCTCCGGTCGCGGACTCGGCTTGCCAGACGCCGGAAAGATCGGGCTTGCCATTGGAAGCGCGCGGCACTGGCGCCGAAAGATTGGGCTTGCCATCGTGCGTCCGGGGCGTTCCGGGGACGCGCTGGTTCAACCATTGCCCGCGCGCGCAGACCACTGCGCCGGCCAAGGCAATCGCGACCCAGATGCTGCGATTGATCACCTCGCTATTGTGTCACACGGAATATACTGAAACCGAGTGCGCTTTCCGTTTCTGGTCGCCGTGGGGCTGGCATCCGCCGCGCTGGCGCAACCGCTGTCCGCTCCGACGGGCTTTCTCAAAACCACCTGGGGCATGACTTCAGCCCAGGTGATAGCGACCGAGTCCGCCAAGCCAAATTCCGTGCGCGCCGGCAAGCCGGAAACCGTCGTGCAATACGATTCGATCGGTTTTGCGGGGTTGACCGGCCGAGTCTTGTACGTCTTTGCGAATGACAAACTGGTGCGCGTGAAAGTTCTTTTCGACGCGGAACACGGCAATGAGGACGAGTTTATCGGCGACTTCCGGGCCGTCGAACCGATACTGCTGGAAAAATATGGCAAGGCATCTTTCGATCGCGCCATTTGGGAGGACGATCAGACGCAGCAGGAACCCAAGAGCTACCTGGACCAGGACCGGGCCACGGCGACCGGCATTTTTCCGTCAGACACGAACGTGGGCCTCGCGGTGTCCCTTGGCCATGTGAAGCTTTTCACGGAACGCACCGGCGGCGGTACCAGGATCGTGCATGCCATGACCGGCGCGGATCACCACATCACTCACCAGGTCGAGTTCTCGCGGGCGAATTAGGAGACCGCTCCCTGACGCCGGTCACGGCCCGTTCCGGGGTCACGGTTCTTTGAGTCGCCTCAGGTGCCACACCCCACGCATCTGCCGCAAACGCGAGCGGCTTCCTTCAAGTGGCTCTATCGAAAGCGCCCCGGCACCGGCTTCTCACCTCTCCCGTGCCGCAACTTGCCGGGTCGCTCCCGATACAGCACTAACACTTTTCGGCCACTGACTGCGACGGAAGCCAATCCACGAGTAGGGCCTGATACAACCAAGTGGACGGGCGGACCGCTGGATGCGAGTTTCTGATCGTCGCGAGTGCGCGCTTGCGTTGCGTCCGTGACCGTTTGCCGCTCAGGCCACTCGATCGAGCTTGTGCGCCTGCGCAATTCGGTAAGTTCCGCTTCCGGAACGTGCGGAAACAAGATCCTGCTTTATGTCCGACAAGTCTAGCGGCTCTCCCCTGCGATGTCCCACGGCCAGACCAATCCACCATCCCATAGCTCACCGAACCCTGGTACTGTCGAGCCAACTGAAGAGCAGTTGGCTCTTGTGTAGGACCACCGGTCTCGTCCAGTCGAGCGTCAATTCTCCTATTTCAGCGGCGTAGCGGGAATGACCAGACACTCGTTTGCTGGCACGCATTGGAACGTACCGGATTTGTCGCACAGTTTCTCGCCCGTTGGACACGCCGGAGGTGGACTGGGAGGGGCAGTCGGGCAGGACGGCAGGTTGGTTGGCGTTACGTTGATGCACGTATTACCAGTGGAGTTCGCCGTGCATACCTTAGCTGTCTCCTGACTAGCGGCGGTCTGGAAGAGAGGCGGCCCTGGGGCGCCGGACCAACTGGCCGTAACCGAAGTTGATGCGCTGAAGCCGGCATAGCACGGCGTCGACTCGCCCGATGCGTTAGTGCAATTGCCGGGATAGACGATGCCTACACTCTGGCCGCTGCACGAGAGTGAGAATTGCCAGAAAGAAGGACCCATACAGCCGGTCACCTGGCGGCATTCTGGCGCCGCGGACAGCAGGGCATGCCGGGGAGAGGAAGGGTTGGTCAGGGTATCGATCATCTCCTGGATCTGTAGAGTACTGAAGTGCTTGGGAGTGGGTGGATTCTTGGCGCAGCTATCGTAATAGCCCATGATGTTGTCTACGTCCGGGTCAAAGGTGAAGGACTTCGTCTGGCCCTGCACGGTCGTCCCAGGCGGCATGGTCCCGGTCACCGTAATCTTTGGATTGCATTCAGGATGCGCAATGCCATGCGCGGTGTAGAGCGACAGAGAGGGATCGGGCGGCGTATCGGTCACTTGGTCTCCGTCCAGCGCAGTGGTCAGATCGCTCTGAAGGCCATGCTGAGCCATGTAGTTGATGATGGCCTGATCCGCGGCCGCGGCGCTCAACCCGTTCAACGCCAGATACAACTGGTCGCCGTGAGTCCCCCAGCCGGGAAAGGTGTGATACAGCCCGAGGTAATGACCCAGTTCGTGGCCCACGAACGAGCCGTTGAGAAGGTTGAGATAATCGTACGCGCCTACAAACGAACCGATCAAGCTCGGCAGCGCAACATAATTTTGCAGCGTGTCCTGCACGATCGCGTCTGGAGGCTTCGGATGTAAACCGGGCGGTGGATATGCATACCCGTTTCCAGTCCAATAGCTAGGGTCAGGACCCCAGCGGAGCAGACACAGGATCTTGCCCGGATACTTTGCCGCCAGTTGATTTCCTAGCGTCCGGAAGTCCACTCCGTTCTTGTCAGTCCCGTCAGTGTTGAGCGCAGTATTGTACATCGGCGCCCAGTCCGTGTCGGCATCGAACAGAAACTGGATTCCCGTCCCTGCGTAGACTGCATTTACCCTGCCGATCAGTCCCGCAAACTCGTCGGGTGTTACATTGTACGGTTGGGACCCGTCATCATTCGACAAGGGAATCACTTGCAGCCTAAGAGCGAAATCCGTTGCGTGACAAGCGCCGGCACTGAGCAGCATCACTACACTCAGCCCAATTGCTCCGCGAAGCGATGCCGCTGCTGTTAGGTGTGAGAGAAAGCTTCGTCTAAACATTGTTTCCTCCGATCTGTATGTAAGGAGGTGAAACCCTCCGTACAAATGGAAGAGTAGAGCAGAATGGCTTTTACAACAGTCGCGAGACAGTAAAAGAAATGTAAATCCGAATCTTGAAACGGCGTCTGCGGCAGCTCAAGTTTTGGCAATGATAGCAGAGCTACCAACCCGCAGAAGCAGCAAGCCCTTTGGCGCGCCGCCGTTTAGGAGTTGTGTTCGATCCGTCGGCCAGTCGGACAGTGATCGGAAAACGACATTATCGGAAAGTACCTGCGGCCGATTGAGACAGCGAGCAAAACGGGCATTAATCCTTGGAGCAGCGTTCGAACGGATCTGAACTTCCTTGGTCAAAGAAGTGCTGGTTCTCTCTAATGTTCGGCGACGTAACCCGGTTTGGGCGCTTCGACTCCCGCCAGGTTCGCCCGGAACAGCCTGTCCTTGAGGAACGAGGTGGAACGGGCCTCCCCTGATGGCCTAAACTCTCGCGCGCGCCGTTCGAACCGCGTTGGGCACGTCGAGTTGGTTCGTTTTTGCCTCCTATTGACTAAAACAACGACGCGCATTTGCGTCTTGGAGCCTTCAAGAGCCTCCCGTCGCGGGTCCCCAAAGCCTCGGCGCCAGGCCCTAGGCCTGCTCTCAGCGGGGTGATGGCATTTATCCGCATTGCGTCGACGCGAAAGGGCGCCGCTTGTACTGGATACCGCCTGTAGTGTTCGGCGACTCGGCTGGTGGCACCCTACACTTATTTGGGAGTTCTGACGTTGTTAGCTGATGTTAGTGTCTGTGCCCGCCGCGTCTACTTGGACAAGCGGGCCACGATCGCACTGGCCACTTGGGAGAATGCCTGGGCCAGTTGGCTAGCGTCAGGCACTGTGAAGTATGCTCCCACCGGCTGGGTGGGATCGTAAATCGGAGAGGCGGGAGTATTGGCGACACGGTTGAGCAGAGTGTCGTCAACCGCATCGTATGGGTCAGTCATTGCGACGTTGCCGTAGAGTCCGATGCAGTAGATAGCGATTCGATAAGTGCGATCCGTTCGCAAGCGGGTCGCCGCGCCGTCCGCCGCATTCCGAGATAAGTTGACAAACTGCCACTCCGTCGTCGTACTGCTATCGCCGATGGGTGGAGTAGTGCTGGTGCTGCCTGGGGAAGCGGCGGTGGGCATCGCCGAACTGACTGTCGACTGATAAGTGGAGACGCCGTACAGTGCGTCGCCGTAAACATCGGTAGGCGGCACGTTGGTGAAGTCCTGGTAAAAATAGGAATTGCCGCTTGTGTGGAATTTACAGTTGCCATTGTCAGGTATGATTCCTAGCGTTCCGATTCCTTGCATGGCCATTTTGGTACCGGGTGTCGGAGCCACGTTGAAGATCCCCGTCTCCGTTGGTGTTTGGCGGGCGACGTATCCCGTTAGGTTGCCGCCAGGTGCGGGCGGCCCACACGTGCTTCCAGCAGCCAGCGGCGCTGTCGCCCAGTTGGCGGTGAAGCCGTTGGGAGCTCCGTCGGTCATCAGTACGATTACATTAGCTCGAGAGGGTGTGGCCCCTGCCCAAAAGGTGTTAATGGCATTGTAAGCCTGCTGCAGACCCTCCACGGTGTTCGTGTTCCCACCACAGTTAGAATCGAACGTTCCCAAGTCGGTGTAAACCTGGCTGGTAGTGTTCAGGGTGCCGGCTGGGGATTGAAAGTTGGCTACGGGCGCGGAGGTGTATGTGTTCCCGCCAAATGCCACCGCGCCGATCCGGTCAATGTCCGGATCGAATTGGGGGTAGCCAAGAAAGGCTTGCGCGTCTGTCTGGGCCCAATAGCAAGGGGTATGACCATTAAAGGTGGTGAAGGTCATGGAGCCGGACCCATCCAGCACCAACATGACTAGAAGGCCCTGCCGCGTGGCGTACGAAGTAAAGGAGATGTTGGTGGTTTGCTGGCCCAACATGCGAAGAAAGTAGAGCGGCGCGGTTACTCCGGCGGTCACGGTAACCAGTTTCGCCGTGGCCGTGGTTCCTGCCGATCCGGGATTGCCGTTCGCATCGATCTCCGAAATGGTGATGGCATTGTTGAGCGGCATGGCAGCCATCGTCTGCGCACCCCAGTAGCCGTTGGGAAAATTCGCAACCAGGTACACCGTGCCGACGGTCTTGGCGGTGTTCACGCTGGGGCTCTGTGCAAGCGACCGGACCGTGGCCAATGCCGCGGCATCCATGGCGCCCTGTAGTTTGGTGCGGATCAGATACAGGGTACCGACGTCAAAGCCGAGACCTGCTATCAACATGGTGGAGAACAACGCCAGGGTCGTCATCACGATAGCGAACCCTTTTTCGCGCCGGGTCTTTGTAGTTTTCATGAGACACACTCCAACCTAATCAATGGATCGCTGGCATAGCCATTTTGCAGAAATATCCGTGAAGTAAGTTTCCACGAGGAATACCGTAGGTAGAATAGACCGTCTCCTGGGGCATCCCCCAAAGGGGATCCCCCGATAACCCGCCCAACATTTTCAAAATCAGATACTGCTAACGAAAGATATTTCTCATGGCCGAACCGCTGCTGGAAGAAATCGCCAAACTGCGGAGGAGACCGTGATTGGGAACCTACTCGCCTGGAGGCTGCAGATTGCCACGCTGGTGGTGGTCGCCGCGCTGACGGACCGGACGCTGCGACTTCGCGTTCCGGGCGGCTATTGTAGTGCTCGTCGAGGCGAACTTTGGGAGACGGCAAGTAAAGACCGCGTGGATTGACAGTTTTGCGCGGTTATGCCGCGTTGAACTACGTTAACGCTGATAGTGCCATGCCCCTCGCGGAAACCGCGACCGCTAGGGAGCGGGGGTTGCCTGCGCCACGCGATCGAGCAATAGCTGCCGCTCGCGGGCGTTGCGCGTGAGCGCCGCCGCACGCTGGAACTCCTGGCGCGCCTCGTCCCAGCGGCCGAGCTTAGCCAGAAAATCGCCGCGCACGCTCGGCAACAGGTGATAAGCCTGAAGCGACGGCTCCGCGGACAGTGCATCTACCAGATCAAGCCCCGCTTGTGGACCAAAAGCCATGGCGACGGCGACCGCCCGATTCAACTCGACGACTGGGGACGGCGCAAGCTCGGCCAGCGTCTCGTAGTGCGCTACGATGCGCGGCCAGTCGGTCTGCTCTGGCGTAAGAGCGCGTGCGTGACAGGCGGCAATGGCGGCCTGGAGGGTGTAGGGGCCGCGCCCGTCACCGAGCTTCCCGGCACGTTCGAGCGCGGTCAGACCGCGGCGGATCAGGAGGTGATCCCAAAGCGCGCGATTCTGGTTCAACAGGAGGACGGGCTCGCCCGATGGACCTACGCGTGCCCTCGATCGCGACGCCTGAATCTCCATCAGTGCGACCAGTCCGTGGACCTCCGGTTCCTTCGGCGCGAGCTCTGCCAGGATTCGCCCCAGGCGCAGGGCGTCTTCGCACAAAGCCGGCCGCATCCAATCGTCGCCGGCAGTCGCCGAGTAGCCTTCGTTGAAGATCAGATAGATGACTTCCAACACCGACGACAGTCGTGCGGCCAGCTCTTCTCCACGAGGAACCTCGAAAGGGATCCGCTTTTCGGCGAGCGTCCGTTTGGCGCGGACGATGCGTTGGGCGATGGTCGGCTCCGCAACGAGGAAGGCGCGCGCAATCTCATCGGTGGTCAAGCCTCCCAACAGGCGCAGCGTGAGCGCCACGCGGGCTTCGGGAGAGAGCACCGGGTGACAGGCGGTGAACACGAGCCGCAAGAGGTCGTCGCCGAAGTCATCGTCGATCGCGCTTTCGATATCCGCCACGGCCATTTCCTGCTGGGTTTCGAGTTCTCGGCCGAGTTCCTGGTGCTTGCGCTCGAGCAGCTTGTTGCGGCGCAAGTGATCGATGGCGCGGTGCTTTGCAACGGCCATCAGCCAGGCGCCGGGATTGCCCGGTACGCCCGACTGCGGCCACTGTTCCAGCGCCGCGACCAGCGCATCCTGGGCCAACTCCTCGGCCAGACCGACGTCGCGGACCATGCGCGCCAGGCCGGCGATGATCCTCGGCGACTCGATCCTCCAAACTGCGTCGATGGCGCGATGGGTGTCGGTAGCTGTCACTGCTACCGATCACACCATCTTGCCCGCCCTTATGGCAAGCCGGCGCGTCCGGCGGCTTCCTGAACGTCCGGAGGAAAGTCGGTCATCTCGTGCACTTGCCGAAGCTCGATGACTTCGTTCTCCGAAGCGGGGCAGCGCGATGCCCATTCGATCGCCTCCTCCTTCGACTTCACCTGGATCATCCAGTAACCGCCGATTACTTCCTTGGCTTCAGCAAATGGCCCGTCGGTCAATTTGGGCTTGCCCCCTGAAAACGAGACGCGCGTGCCGGCGGAGGGCGGGTAGAGTCCATCGAGCGCCAGCAGCACACCAGCCTTCTGGAGGGATTCGTTGTACTTCATCATGGCGGCGACAGCCTTGGGATCCGGCATCGCATCCGGCGCAGCCTTCTCATACCCCTTTGGGATCATCAGCATCATGAATCGCATGGTTGTTTCTCCTTTAGCATCGCGCCACTACCCTTCCCATATTTGACGGATCTCGCTCTCCCCGTCGCCCGCGACCTTGAGGAAGCGCTTGGTAAATTCGATCGCCTCTTCTTTCGACTCCGCCTTGATCATGGCGAAGCCGCCGATCAGCTCCTTCGACTCAGTGAAAGGTCCATCGGTCACCGTGATCTTTTCTCCGGAACGCCGCACCCGCGCCCCTTTCGCGCTGGGCAGACAACCCTCAGTTGACAGCAGCCAGCCGGACTTGAACCCCTCCTCTATCAGCTTTCCCATCTCGGACATCTCGTTCGGAGCAGGGGGCGTGCCCTCAGGTTTGCTAGGTTTGTAAACACACAAGAATTTCATGTTGGTATCCCTTTCTTATTTTGGCTTTTGAGCCGGGCTTCCGGACGCTTTCGACCGGCTGAACCTCGCCTCTACTTACACGTCGAACGGGGAACACGTCAGATCGACACGGCTCGCAGTTTTTTTTCTGAGCCGGACAAAATGGGGCGGTGCTTTTTCTCCAGCTGCCGATTTAAGGCGCCTTGCAGGAGAAATTGGCTGCATCGTTGGTGGAGCCTGTACCTTTATATACGGCCACCTGCGGATAGGGACATAAGGGCCGGGTCATATCAATCTGCCCGTTGCTGACGTGCGATGCGAGGATCTGGTTGGGGGCCGATCCGTCTTCGCGCCACCGCTCGACCACCGCCATCTTGTTGAACTGATCGGTTCCCGGCCCGCCGCCGCAATGCAGCATGCCGGGCACCATGAAGAGTCGGAGCCAGTCGTCCTGTTGGTTTCCCATGGTCGTGAGCACACCCTTGTAGAAGTTCACAGTGTTTCCGGGGGCGATGCCAGGGTCGGCCCAACCGTGGTACAGCAGCAGCTTGCCGCCGTGGCTTTTAAACGCCGACAGATCGAAGGTGAGCGCATCGATGCCGGCTTTGTCGGCGAGCGCGACGTCGCTATCGAGATCGAACTTGTGGAAATCGTAGTTGGCGTCCTGGTGGCCCAGAATCCGGATGCTGTCCCACCCGCCGCCGGGCTGCGTGGGAACGGTCTTCAGAGAAGCGTACTGCAGTTCACCGCCGGGCTCAAACCCGGTCCAGACGATCTCGCCCTTCCTGGTCTTCACATCGGCATACACGATCTTGACGGTTTGCAGCTGTGCGGCCGTGAGGCATGCGTCCGAATCCGCGCCCTTGCACAGCAACGCCACGGGATCGTAGTGGCATTTCTCAGGATTGCTAACAAGGCCGTCCTTGACGCCGTCCTGCTTGTCGCAAGCCGCCAGCACGGCCTTATGCAGGGTCTCGACCTTGGCCTCAGAAAGCGCGCCCTGGGGGTTCTTCATCAACTCGATGGATCGTTCGACTCCCGCCGCATGTAGGTGGATATGCGGATTGGCAGGAGCTCCCGCGACTACGCCATCGAAGTCGTTCGGAAACTTGGTCACTTCCACCAAAGCCTGCCGGCCACCGGTGGAGCAGCCGTTCCAATACGAGTACTTGGGATTGTTGCCGTAGAACGCAGCAATCAGGGCTTTGGATTGCACGGCCGTCTCATGCACCGCGCGCCAGCCGAAGTCGGTGATCTTTTCGGGATGATCGAGAGCGAACATGCCGTTGCCGCCCTCGTGGCCGGTATCGGTGGACGAGCTGGCATAGCCCTCGCGGAGCGCGGCCGCCATGGCTGGAAAGCTGATGATGCCGGCCCAGCCGCCATTGCCCACCATCTGGAATTTTCCGTTCCAGTTGTCCGACGGCAGCCACAATTCCATCTTGATGTCGGAATCGGCGGAAGGTTTCAGAGTCGCGGCCACGCGGCAATGGGCCGGCGGCATCACGGGAGGCTGCGCGCCTGCGCGACCGGGGGCCTGCGGTGGTTGCCAAGGTCCGGCGGGGACGGACTCTACCGCTGTCAGCGTGGTCGCCGGCAGCGATAGCGAACGGAGCTGCTCGCAGGGGGTCTGCGCGAAAGCCAGAGAGGCCGAGAAGCTTGCGAGGAACATCAAGGTTCGCATCATGGGCAATATTGTGTCACACCAACCGAGCGGTGTCTTAGGCGCCCATCTTCGACGCCAAGTCAAGCATGTCGCTCGCCACCACGTCGAAATCGCCGGGCTTGGCTGTGTCCCCTCGGCGCGCCGGGCCATATTCGTCAGGCCGGTGAATAAACCCTGTGCGCAGGCCGAAGCTGCGGGCGGCCTCCAGGTCTCCACGATGCGCCGCCGTCATCATGGTCTCTTCCGGTTTAAGGCTCAACAGTTCGACCGCCGTCAAATAGGCCTCGCGATCCGGCTTATAGTGCCGCGCCACCTCCGCGCCGAGGATCAAGTCCCAGGGCAGGCCAGCATTCTTGGCCATATCGGTCAGCAAGGAAACGTTCCCGTTCGAACACGGCGCGATGGTGTACTTCTTCTTCAGCCGCGCCAGGCCGGCGACGGAGTCAGGCCACGGCTTCAGCCGGTGCCAGACGCGGTTCCAATGGTCCTTCTCCTCTTCGGTCAGGCCATTGATGCCGAACTCCTTCAGCAGATCGTCCAACAGCATGCGGTGCAGGGCGTCCAGCTTGGTCCACGGTAGTTCGCCCTTGCGGACTTTGTCCATGGAGGGCCCATAGCCGCTGCGCCAACGGTCGGCGAAGCGCCCCCAGTCGATGGAGAGGCCTTTGGCTTTCCCCCAGACGGCACCTTCCGCAATGATCGAGCCGCGCCAGTCCACCACGGTTCCGAAGGTGTCGAACACCAGCGCCTTTACGCCCTGTGGCTGCGCTCGCCCGCGGCGTGTGGCGATCATCGCGACCAGGCCGGTCGCCGCCGTGCTCAATAGCTGTCTGCGATTGACGCTCATCGGTCGTTCGACCCGGTCAGAATTTTTCGCCCGTCGGCCAGCGTGACTTGTCGTCCGTCCGCGCTGTGGGAGCTGTCGCGGGCCGCGTTGCCGTGGACCACCACCCGGTCTCCCGGCTTCATGGAATCGCGCCGCCAGCCTTGCTTCTCGAGCCGGTTGGGACTCCGGGTCTCACAATCCCAATTCACGACGGAGCCGTCCGGCTGCTGGACGTCCACGAAAAAGTGAACGTGCGGGTTCTGCCAATCGACGCGCGTGACCACGCCTTCGAGGGCGACTGGTTTGGAAGAATCGAACTCACTGGAGAACGCATGGTGGGCGAAGGCCGGTAAACCGCCGGCCAGGATAGCAACGCTTACCATCAGGGGCAATGATCGGTGGCGCATAGCAATAATCACAACACTACAGCTTTTTGACGCGCCGTGCACGCGGGTCTGTGCGACTTGAACCATTAGTTGGCCCCACCGGCCAAGCGATTCTTCCTATTCGACGAGAGTCGGACGAGATACTGCTGACGATTGTCCGTTGCAACTCACGAATTCTGGTACGCCATCTGAAAAAGGCGGGGAGCAATGATAGGTTTCTCGCGGGGTTTGCGCCTGATCCAGGTGGAGGAACATTCCATGAAACTGAAAACATTAGCTCTTCGATCTGTGGTACTCGCGGGATTGCTGTCCGCTGCCGGAACGGCGGCGATCGCACAAAACCAGGCCAACCCGTGTGACCCGCAAGGACTCAGCCGCGGAAATATCGTCTATGACTCGAATCTGGGCGTTTGTTGGCTGGCTGACGCGAATCTTGCCGCCAAACCGTCTATGCGCGCCGCGTTGGGCGTCTCCGGGATCAATCCTAACGGCACAATGGAGTTCCAAACGGCGCAGAATTGGGTCGCCGCGTTGAATGGCTACGATGGCGGCGCGGGTTACCTGGGTCATAACAATTGGCAACTTCCGGTTACGCCGATCACCGACGGCAGCTGTGCATCCACGGGAACTGGCGGAGGGTCGTTTGGGCCCGGTTGCACTGGCAGCGCCATGGGAAACCTATATCACGACAGCCTGGCGCTGAATTACCCCAATAGCGACGCGCCGGGGTTCGGGGTCCCGGTCTCGGTGTTTTTCCAGAACCTGAAGCTCTCCTATTATTGGACGCAGACGCCCAACGGCGGCGGTCAGGAAGTCTATTCGTTCTCGAATGGAATGCAGGGTGGAGTCACAACGGAATTTCCGTATTACTATGCGCTGCCGATGGTTCCGGGCCCGATTGTGGACGCGCCCCACTGCCATTCCGGTTCAGGGATGGTGCCCTACACCACGGGGCCCGCGGCGGGCAAAGCAGTGTTTGACTGCGCCACCAAATACACATGGGCCGCCGACGGAAACCTGGCCGCGCAGGAGAACTTCGGCATCACGGGCGATGTCACCATCGTGTCGAACCGGGGCGTCACGTTTCGGGTGCCTGCGATCGACGGTGGCGCAATGTTGTTCTCAACGGCTAACCAGTGGATCACAGCGATGAAGAACAGCGGGTATGCCGGTTCCAACGCCTGGCAACTGCCGCCGGACCACACCTATCTGGAGCAATTCGCCGCGGATTTAGGCATGGTGCCCGGCGATGTGAGGCTCATGTTCACCGGGAGGGCTGGATCTTTCCAGGATCTTCAGCCGTTCTACTACTGGGGCTGCCAAGAGGGCCAGACCGGAGTGACCGAATCGCCCTGTACTAACTTCGCTCCCCCGGACGGCTCGCAGCAAATGCAGTGGACGTTCAACTTCGACGACGGATTCCAGGGAACGGCGGAGACCAGCCAACAGTTCTTTGTGATGGTCTATTTCCCGCTGCCGGCGGTGCCGGCTTGTCCGACGCCCCTGGTTTGCTGCGCGCAAGCGGGAGGGTACTGGTCCAACGACCACTGCCAGTGACAGTCGCGCGAAGCTCACCCTTTCCGGTCCTGCACGCCCGCGTCACGTTACCCGTGACGCGGGTTCATTGTCCGGCACACCGAAATCCCAAATAACTCCCCGAGGCATTTGGCCCGCGTCCAAACCGGCTTGAAGCTCGGAGATTGGCCGAACCACCCACCCAGGAACCGCCGCGCACGACGCGGAAATCACCTTCCTGGGGCCCGCGCGGATTTTCAACAGACTCGGCGGTGAAGGCCCCGTACCAATCCGCTGTCCACTCGGCCACATTCCCGAAAACATCGTAGAGGCCGAACTCGTTCGGCTGTTTCTGACCTACCGGATGACTGCGGTGCCCGCTGTTGCCGCTCCACCAGGCGATTTCGCTCAGACTGCCATTTCTGGCGTCGCTGGTTCCACCCCGCGCCGCATACTCCCATTCGGCCTCCGTAGGCAGGCGCATGCCGGCTGCTTTGCAGTAGCCCGCGGCCTGAGGCCATCGGAGCGACTCCACGGGCAAGTCCGGTGCATCTACGCTGCTTGGGTTCCGCCCCATCACACGCTGGTAAGCCGCCTGCGTTACCTCCGTTTTGCCTATCCAGAAACCGGCCGTCAAGGTGACCTCATGAGCGGGCTGCTCGTTGGTGTCGCACGAAGGATCTCCCGGCGAACAACCCATCATGAATTTTCCGGGCGGAATCCAGACGTACGTCAACCCATCCTGTGGATTCACTTTCACTGTGGAGACAGCCTCTGGAGCAGGGGCGGCTACTTCCGGGCGGGCAGGCTGCACAGCGTTCGTCGTGCTTTTGCGCGGCTCGGATGCGGCAACTGGCCGGGCTGGTTCCGCTGAATGAGTCGCCGGAACGGCGTGGGCGGTCTCTGGCTCCGGCCTGTTGGGCTGCGGGCTGACAGCAGCATCTCCCAAGCCGCGGAGGGCGCGCGTCTCGTTACCACTGTGATTTGGATTGCGGTGGACGTAAAAATAGGCGCCGGAGCCCGCCACGAACAACACCGCAGCAGCGATGCCCATTGATCGCCGGAGCACTCGGGGCCGCGAATCCAGATTTGCGGCCGACCGCTCGATATCCGCGCGAACCTGGGAAGCGTGCTGGTATCGCAGCTCGCGGTCGTTTTCGAGGCATTTGGATACAATGCGGCGCAGCTTCGGCGTGATCCCGTCCAGCATCACTCCGGTCGCGGGAGGTTTGCCCGTGATCATTTCATAGAGCACCAACCCGAACGCATATAGATCGGCACGCGCATCGGAAGGTGTTCCCAGAGCCTGCTCAGGCGCCATATACTGCGGAGTACCAAGCGCCATACCCGGGCGCGTCAGCATCTCACCGGAACCGAGTTGTGCCAACCCGAAATCGAGAATCTTGGCATGGCGGAGGCCGGTGACGAAAATGTTCGCCGGTTTGATGTCGCGGTGGACAATGCCAGCTTTGTGAGCGGCCTCCAACGCGCCGGCTATCTCCAGTGCCAGGCCGAACAGCGTTCCGATTTCCAACGGCTGGCCGGCAATATAGCGCCGCAGCGTGGCGCCTTCGAGGTACTCCATCACGATGAATGGCCGCCCGCCTTCCTCGCCGCTGTCGTGAATGGTGCAGATGTTGGGATGATTCAATACGGACGCGGCGCGCGCTTCGCGTTGGAACCGGTTGAGTGCCTCGGGGCTTCTAGCGAATTCATCGGAAACGAACTTCAGAGCAACCAGGCGTTGCAGGCGGGTGTCGACAGCTTTGTAGACGACACCCATGCCGCCTTCGCCCAGCTGTTCGACGATCCGGTAGTGCGAGACCGTCTGTCCGATCAGGCTCGATGGTGGATGGATGCTCTGCTCGCGCGCGAGCGCTTCTGCTGCGACGTCCATCGCCGGCCGCTCCAGGAAAATCCCCGCCTCCTGATGCGAACTGAGTAGCGAACGGACTTCCGTCTCGAGCGCCTGATCGCCTGCGCAGGCCCTTCGTAGAAACGCGTCCCGCTCTTCCGGCCGTTGCAGTAGGACCAACTGCAGCAGGTTATCGACTTCTCGAAACCGATCGGGGTCCATGGCTCAACGGTTACCTCGGGCCCGCAGCCATTTCACGATATAACCAGGCCTTGGCAGTGCTCCAATCGCGCATCACGGTGACCGGGGACAACTTGAGCACCGCGGCAATCTCCTCAACACTGAGGCCGCCAAAGAAGCGCATCTCGACCACCTGAACCTTTCGGGGATCGAGGCGCGCCAATGCGTTCAAGGCGTCATCGAGCCCGACAAGATCCTGGTCGCGCCCGCTGCCCACGATGCTCGCTTCATCCAACGGGACGTGCTGTACGCCGCGGCCTCGTTTCAGGTTGTGGCGGCGCGCATGTTCTACCAGGATACGCCGCATGAGCTGCGCCGAGACCGCGAAGAAATGGGCGCGGTTCTGCCATATCATGCGTTTATAATCGACCAGCCGCATGTAGGCTTCGTTGACGAGAGCCGTAGTCTGCAAGCTGTGCCCGGGACGCTCGCGTCTCATGTAATGGCGCGCAAGCCGGTGGAGCTCATCGTAAACGATAGGCGTCAGCCTTTCCAGGGCGCGTTGGTCGCCATTACTCCAGGCCTGTAGGAGCCGGCTTACATCACCGTTTTCTTGAGCTAAAGCCATGCCCCGCGCGCCATATTATATCGTTCCGGCATGATTTCCGTTTGACCGGGTGCCGTTGCTGCACTTCCGGCTAGACGATGCTCCAAAACCGGCCAGATGATGGTTCAAGTCACAGTCTGGTTGGGGTAGAATCGATTCCCATGAGAGCTTCCTTCGTCTTAAGAGCGAGCCTGCTGCTGGCGGCGTTGGGCTGCTCGGGAAACGTGGCAAACGCCGCGGCCGCGGATTGCGATCGCGAATGTCTGCGGGGATTCCTCACCGACTACCTGAATGCTCTGGTGATGCACAAACCAGACATGCTGCCGGTCGCAACTAATGTCAGGTTCACCGAGGACTCCGTCGAAATGCGCCCCGGGGAAGGTTTGTGGGAGAACGCCTCGCGCCTGAGGACGTATCGGCAAGACGTCCTCGATGTCCGTCAGGGAGTCGCGGCGTCGCAAGTCGTGATGGAAGAGGGAAGCTCGCCTGTGCTGCTCGTGCTGCGGCTGAAAGTGGTGGCCAAGAAAATCACCGAAATCGAGACGATGGTAACCCGAAGCCAGAAAGAGGGGGCTCTGTTTAAGATCGACGCCCTGCAAACACCGGGGACGACGATGGCGTTGGTGCCGGAACCATCGCTACTCGCTACGCGGGCAGAGGCGATAAAGCTTGCGTCGTTCTACCCCGCCGGATTGAAATTGGGCAGCTTCACCGCGATGAACACACCTTTCGCGGGGGATGCGTATCGCGTGGAGAACGGTGTCATCACTGCGGGAACCGGCTGTTCGCGGGCGGGCTGCGAGAACATGAAGACGCAAACGATTATCAAGCACCCGGCCATCAAGAGTCAGGTCAAGGCGGTGGATGCGGAACTCGGCATTGTTCTGCTCCGCATGAACTTCGGCGATACGGGCTCGTACGGGCCGGGCAACGCGTTGATTGTGTGGGAGGCGTTCAAGGTGTATGACCACGCGATCCACGCCGTCGAAGCCTTCATGAAGGTGATGCCCGCGACGACGGGGTCGGGCTGGGACTAGAAAAGGCCGACCGCCAGGCAGCCGGCCCTGGATTCACCTGCCCTACTGGTTTGCCTTGGGCATCCGGCGGCGCACCAAGAAAACCGCGCCGGTAAGCAGACCAAGGAAAGCCGCGCTCGAAGGCTCGGGCACGGACGACGTCAAGGTCGATTTGTCGATCTCATCGACCCAATTACCCGACGCGACGTCGACCTCCAATGTGTTGGCTCCCGCCAGTGCGTTCACCGTGAAGTTCGAAGTGGATAGACCGGTAATCGGCGCTCCCGTTGCCGAGTTGAGACCGCAGGGGCCGGTGATCGCTGTGGCCACACACAGGTTAAAGAAGTTAGAGTAAAAGCCCTGTGGGGTCAGATCACCGATGAAGACTCCGTTGAACTTTACTGCATCAATTTCCGCAAGCCCACCGGGACCGTTGTTGTCGATTCCCTCGGCTATGATCGACAACGTTGCTAGTCCGGCGCTGGCCACATTGTTCGTCCACGTAATCACGGGAATCCCGCCGACATTGTTCCCCGCCGGATCTAAAGCCTCACCTGCCGGATTGGACCCGATCGTATAAACGTTCGCAATGTCCGCGGAGGCAGGTAGTGCTAGCGCTGCTGCAATCAGACACAGAAGCAAGATGTGAGTTGAACGCATATTCCCTCCTTCAAGGAATCTTGCGCTCTATTCGTACTATTAACAATAGATAAATAAGTACTGGCCAACTGATTTAGTACTAATGTATCTACCGGTAGGTGGCTGGCCGAGGTAAGGGGTGGGGCGAGCTTACACCAGCACCGTGAACGTCGCTTCGGTCCGCTGCACCGGCCGATACAGTGTATCCCGCTCCATCGGTTCCCGCCCGGCTTTGCGGATGAGTTGCAGCAGCTCTCCACGCCTCAAGCCTTGCTGCGTGGTGGCGCCGGCGTCGTGGTAAATGCGCTCTTCCACGATCGTTCCGTCGATATCGTCGGCGCCGAAGCGCAGCGCGATCTGCGCCATACGGGGTGTCATCATCACCCAGTAGGCTTTGATGTGCGGGATGTTGTCGAGCATCAGGCGCGCCACCGCGATGGCCTTGATGTCGTCGAAGCCGGTGGTCTTCCCGATGTGGTGCAAGGCCGTATTATCAGGATGGAAGGCCAGCGGAATGTAGGTCACGAAGCCGCCGGTGTCGTCCTGCAATTCCCGCAGTCTGACCAGGTGGTCCACGCGGTCAGTCTCGTTTTCGATGTGGCCGTAGAGCATAGTGCAGTTGGAGCGCAGGCCCAGCTGATGCGCCACGCGGGCTGTTTCGATCCACTCGTTGCCGTCGATTTTGTGATCGCAGATTATGCGGCGCACGCTCTCGTTAAAAATCTCAGCGCCGCCGCCGGGCAGCGAGTCCATGCCGGCGTCGCGCAGGCGCTCCAGGGTTTCGCGGATCGAGACTTTCGCGCGGCGCGCCAGGTAGGCGATCTCCACCATGGTGAAGGCCTTCAGGTGTACCTGCGGGAAGCGCTGCTTCAAGCCGCGGAGCATCTCGCAATACCAGTCGAGCGTCAGCTCCGGATGCAGGCCGCCCACAATGTGAAACTCGGTGACGGCTTCGCTCCAGCCTTCGCCGGCGCGGTGCCACACTTCTTCGAGCGACATAGTGTAGGCCTTGGGGTCGCGCACGCGCTTGCCGAACGCGCACAGACGGCAACTGGCCACGCAGACGTCGGTGGGGTTGATGTGCCGGTTCACATTGAAATAGGTGGTGTTGCCGTGCAGCCGCTCGCGCACCCTGTTGGCGAGATAGCCGAGCGCCAGAACGTCCGTGGTGCGATATAGCGTTACGCCGTCATCGAACGACAGCCGTTCGCCGGCTTCCACTTTGCGGAGAATGGGCAATAATCGGGAGTCTTCGAACACCACTTGCATTTCACACACCTGGTTTCAGCAGGAAGATATCAGCAGCCCAGAAGAGAAAGAATAACACGCTCACGTAACCGTTCATGGTGAAGAAGGCGGCGTCCACGCGCGAGAGGTCGTTGGGCTTCACCAGCCTGTGCTCGTATATGAGGAGCGCCACGATGCAAGCTACCCCGGCCAACGCTAGTACTCCCAAATGTAAACTCAGTACCAAGGCCAAAAGGCAGAGCACCATGAGGACGTGGAGCGCCCGGGCGGCGACGAGCGCGCGCGCGATGCCGATCCAGCGCGGAATGCTGAACAATCCTTCTTGGCCGTCGAATTCGTAGTCCTGGCAGGAGTAGATGATGTCGAATCCCGCCGTCCAGAAGGTGACGGCGGCGGTGAGCCAGAGGATGCGCGGATCGATCGAGCCGGCCACCGCAATCCAGGCCGCCGCCGGCGCCACGCCCAGGCAAAAACCCAGGACCAGGTGCGAAAACGAGGTGAACCGCTTGGTAAACGAGTAAAAGAAAACGAGAGCTAAAGCAATCGGCGCGAGCCGCAAACACAATGAATTCAGAGCCCCCGCGGCGAACAGGAAGACCGCGGCAGAGATCGCCACGAAGGCCCAGGCGAACCCCGGACTCAGGAGTCCCATGGGAAGATGGCGCATACGGGTGCGCGGGTTGCGCGCGTCGATGGGAGCGTCCACCAACCGGTTGAACGCCATGGCGGCGGAACGCGCCCCTACCATCGCCAGGCAGATCCAGAGGATTTTTCGGGCGGCCGGCGCGTAGGCGAAACCGGTTTGACGAAACGCCAGCAGAGCTCCGGTAAGCGCAAACGGCAACGCGAAGACCGAGTGCTCGAACTTGATCATTTCCAGCGTCAGGCGGAGGCGTTTCCAGATCATTCCGGCGGGTGCCCCTATTGTAACGCGGCCTTCTCGTGCTAATTTGGGCTACTGAAGATGGAAATGCTGGAAGCAGCCGCCGCGTCCGACCAAGGCTGTGTCAGGTTGAACAATGAGGACTATTGCCTCATCGAGCCGCAGTTAGGACTCTACGTCCTTGCGGATGGAATGGGCGGGGCAAAGGCGGGCGAGCGGGCTTCCCGGTTGGCCGTAGAAACGGTTGCCAAGATCGTCCAGAGCTCCGGCCGCCGTGATTCCCAGGTACTGCTCCAGGCTGTCGAGGAAGCTAACCGCCAGGTGCTCGACGCCGCCCAGGGCGATTCCGAACTGGAAGGCATGGGAACCACGCTGGTTGTGGCCCTCGAGCTGGAAAGCGGGCTGGACATTGCCAGCGTGGGCGATAGCCGGGCGTACCTGTTGGATGAAGACGGCTTCCGTGTCATCACCGACGATCAAACCTGGGTCAACGAAGTGGGCCGCCCCCTCGGGTTGGACGAAGATAGCTTGCGCAACCACCCCATGCGCCACGTCCTGACCATGGCGATCGGCGCCAGCGCTCCCTTGGCCGTGAACTACTATTCCGTGCCGCTCAAAGGACGCGCGCTACTGCTCATGTGCAGCGACGGATTGCACGGTGTGGTGCAGGGCGATGACCTGGAGCGGATCTTGCGCGCCGGATTGAACGGGGTTTCGCTCGCGGACAGCTGCCAGCGACTGATCGAAGCCGCCAAAGACGCCGGCGGTCCCGACAACATCACCGTGGTGCTGGTGAGAAAACCGGAATAAACCCGCACTATAGTTCTCTGGAACGAAATTGGGCGGCGGCGGCACTGGTTGTAGCGCTCTCCTGCTCGGCGACGGCTCAGGTCGCAATTCTTCAGATTCAGGTCCTCGACGGCGAAGGCGGAGTGCATGCACCAGGGGCGCGCAACGCCCGGCCGCTTACCGTGGAGGTCACCGATGAGACGGGCCGGCCGGTGGCTCGCGCAGCGGTAAGCTTCCACTTGCCGGACGACGGTCCGGGGGGCACGTTTTTCAACGGCCTTCGAACCGACGTCGTGATCACCGATGAACGCGGGCGGGCCAGCCTGCGCGGATGGCAACTGAATCGCACTCCGGGCCGATTCCAGATCCGAATAACAGCCTCCAAAGAGCAGGCCACTGCCGGGCTGGTTTCGTTCCAGTACATTGCCGAGCCGGCCGGCGGGGCGGCCGGGCAAACCGCTAAGGCAGCTCCCGTGGGTTCGCACTCGCATGCCAAGTGGCTGGCGATTGTGGCGTTGGCCGGAGGCGGCGCAGCGGCGGGCGTGGTAGCGGGTCGCCGTAGTTCGACTCCGGCGAACGCTGCGTCAGCTCCGAGCGTGAGTATTGGGGCACCCACGATCACGGTAGGCAAGCCATGAGACCTTTGACACGAGCAATGCTTTTGGCGGTGGGGATACTGCCAGCGGCGTGGGCGCAATTTCAGCTCTCGGTGGTCGCGGCCGGCGCCGAACAGCCGGTCGCGACCGTCTACGACTTGGGCAGCGTGGCGAGCGGCGACGCTACCACGGCGCATTTTCGATTGCGCAATACTTCAAACGCCACAGCCATGCTCACGTTGCTGGAGGTGGCGGGTACCGGCTTCACCCTGTCCGCCGGACCCTCCCTGCCGGTTACGCTCATACCGCAAGACGCGGTGGATTTCACCGTGAGCTTTGCGGCATCGGTGCCCGGCAGCTATAGCGCCGCCGTTCGCGCCGACGGGGTCTCCGCTGAACTGGCGGCCGAGGTGGTTCCGGGCTTGACCTTTCAAGTGGAGACCGCCGTGGGGCCAATCTCGCTGGGTAGTGCCGTTGAATTTGGATCGGCGGCAGTGGGGCAGGGGCAAACACTGCGTTTCGATATCAGCAATCAGACCCGGCTGGCCCTAACGGTTCCGGCGATCGCATTGAGCCCCGGCGATTTCACGTTCAGCGGAACGGTTCCAACGGGTGCGCTTCAGCCGGGGCAGACGGTTGGTTTCGTCGTGCAGTTTTTGCCCACAGCGGCCGGACAGCGTAACGCAACCCTCACAATCGGCGGACGCAGTTACGGTCTGACCGGCACCGGGCTTACTCCGGACTCCCCCAAGCCGCAGATCACCATCGATCTCCCGCAGGCGCAAAGCGCGAAACAAGGTTCGGTGCGGGTTACCCTGGATCGCGCTGCCCCAGCTAGCGGAAGCGGAACGCTGAGCCTGGTATTCCAGCCTGCCGTCGCGGGTGCCACTGACCCCACCATCGCCTTCGCCTCCGGCGGGCTGACCGCAACCTTCACATATGGTGCGGGCGGTACGCAGGCCTCATTCGGCGCGCAACCATCGGCCGCATTTCAAACCGGAACCACTGTCGGCACGTTGGTGTTCACGGCGCAAGTGGGCGGGGCTGCCTTGGGGAATACCGTTCAACAGACCGTCATCATCGCGCCGGCAGTGGCCGGCCTGACGACGGTCGGCGCCACGCGCTCTGCAGCCAGCATCACAGTCCGACTCGATGGGTTCGACAACACGCGCACAGCGGCTGCCCTCAGATTTTCATTTTTCGATACGGCGGGAGCCGTGCTTGCAGGGCCCCTCCCTGCGGATGCGGGCCCTGCGTTTCAGACTTATTTTGGAGGATCTGACACGGGGGGAAGCTTTGTACTCGAGGCGGTGTTCCCCGTCACCGGAGACCCCGCGCGGATCGCGTCGTTCACGGCCAGCCTGGACAATCAGGTCGGCACGGCGACCACCGCGCGGACAACTTTCTAATGCATTGGCCTATCAGGCGGCGTTCTGCCGCAGCCAGTCGCGGAACGCATCGCGGTACAAAATGATGCCCTTGCGCGAGTACCGCAGATACCCTTGGCGCCGGAACTGGTTCATGTAGTGCGTCACGATTTCCCGCGACGTTCCGACATACTGCGACAGCAGTTCGTGGGTGAACGGCACCATCCGGACCGATCCGTCTTGTTCCGAAGTTCCCAGCCGCTCCGAAAAACGGATGAGACAACGGGCCAGACGCCGCGCGATGTTGTCCACGGAAAAGCTCTCGATGCGATGCGTGAAATCGAGGGTCCGTTGCACCAGAATCTGCAGCAAAGCTACCGCCAGGCGAGGACGTTTCAGGATGATGTCTTCAATTTCGGCGGTGGTCCACGTCATGAGCTTTGTGTTCTCGACCGCAGTGGCCTGTTCAGACCGCTGTGGCAGGTTGAGAAACGCGGATTCGCCGAAAAACTCGTCGGGCTGGTAGATGTCGACGACTACCTGATGGCCGTCATCGGCTAGTCGTGAAACCTTCACTTTTCCATCGATCACTAGGTAGATGGCGTTCGAAGGCTGGTCCTGATTGTAGATGAGCTGACCCTTGCGATACTCCACGATGCTCGAACACGGGAGATGCGCTAAGGGATCTTCTAATGACTTCGGTGCTGTTACTGGAATAGGACTCGTTGCCATTTGTCCTCCTAAGACGGTGGTTACAATTCCCGTTGCTGTGCCCAGCCGTGTTTGGTTCGTTTCCATACCAATCAGAGCGCCGAACTCCAATTAACTCTCGCAAGAATCGGCTGTGCACTCGTTCTCACAGGTCCGACAGACAGCAAGTGGCATACCAAAAGGACAAAAGCGCTATTTTTATGCCTGAGCGGACGCGGTAAGTCGTGTTATGTCCGTTATATAGGCTTGACTAGAATGGTAGGTAGGGCATTTGGGTGCACAACGTGCAGATTTGCACGACCGTGGAAAACTCTACCTGATTCGTGAAGAGAATGCCAGTTTCGACAGCCCGCCGTCGCCCCGCCGTCAATACCATCCAAATAGCTGGCAGGTTCGGTCGATGATAAAATCTACAGGTTCTTCCCCGGGGGCAAAGATTGACCAAACGTCGCAGCATTGAAATCGAGGGTCTCCAGCACACGCATCCCATTCCAAATGCAAGCCAGATCGGCCCGTTCGTCATGACCGGAAGCATTACGGGAAAGGATACGGAGACGGGGCAGATCCCCCCCGCGATCGAGCAGCAATGCGCCAACATGTTCGCCAACATTGGGCGCGTCATTCGGGCCGCATCCGGGACGCCGGAAGACATTCTGAAACTGACGGTCTGGCTCAAGAATCTCGAGGATCGCAAACATGTGAATCCGGAATGGGTGCGCATGTTTCCCGACGCCCATTCCCGCCCTGCGCGCCACACCTTCCATCAACCCGATCTATCGGGCGGGGTGCTGGTTCAGTGCGAGTTTTTCGCGGTGGTTTCGGACAAATGAGCGCGCTCCAGCTCCAGTAGCTCGCGTTTCCGGTCAACACCCCAGCGATATCCGCCGAGATCGCCCGATCCGCGAATCACGCGGTGACAGGGAATCGCCAGTGCCACCCGGTTTGCGGCGCACGCGCCGGCTACTGCTCGCGCGGCCGTTGGCTGGCCGATGCCGGCGGCCACCTCGCCATAGGAGCGCACCTCACCGCACGGGACGGATTGCAGGTAATTCCAAACGCGCATCTGAAACGCCGTGGCGCGGACATCCACAGGGAGATCGAGGCTCGGCTGTTCGCCCGCGAGATAGTTCCGGAGAGCCTGCAAGTAGCTCATACACTCCTGGCTGAGGGGCTCCGCCATGCGCTCCAGCCGTGCATCCGGATACTCTTTGCGTAACGCTTCCAACAGGGCCGCGCGGCTTTCGCCGAACTGTACGAAGCAAACGCCCCGGTCGGTGGCTGCAATCATGAGGAGGCCGAGCGGCGATTTCATAATGGCGTGGGTGATACTCACCCCCCGGCCTCCATGCCGGTAGCGATTCGGTGTCATGCCCAGGCGGGCATCGGAGCGCTCGTAGACGCGGCTGGCGGAGCCGAAGCCCGCCTCGTACACGGCCTCGGTGACGTCTTTGGACTGTTTGAGCGAGCTCTTGAGCGTTTCCAAGCGGCACGCATCCTGGTACTGCTTCGGAGAGAGTCCCACCGCGGCTTTGAACCTGCGCTGCAAATGAAACCGGCTAATGCCGGCGCGCTCGGCGAGGTGCTGTAAGGTGAGCGGCTCGCCCGAGTGGCTTTCGATATACCGGCAGAGTTCGTGAATCTTGGCCACGTCCGATCCGGATTCAGAGAGCGGGCGGCAGCGGCGACAGGCCCGCAGCCCGTCGCGCTCCGCCGCCTTCGCGCTAGGGTAGAATCTCACGTTGCGCCGCAGCGGCCGGCGAGCGGGACAGGAGGGCCGGCAAAAAACCCCGGTGGTCAGCACGCCGAAGAAAAAGAGACCGTCAAAACCGCGGTCGCGCTTGCGGACCGCATCCCAGCATTGGTCGGCATCCATCATAAGACTAGCGTGCCCGATCGGTGCACAAGGTTCCATCCGATTGTTGCGCTGAAACTCGGGTTTGATCGGAGCCCGCATTACAATATGGTAAAGCGCAACTCACGGGGACAACCGAATGGCTCTCGAAATCACGCAACGGGAACGCGAAGACGTAACCATATTGGACCTTAAAGGCCGCATCACCATGGGCGCCGAGGCGGGCACGCTGCGCGAAACCGTATCCGCTCTGAACCAGCAGGCCGGTCGCAGACTCGTGCTCAACCTGGCGGGCGTGGACTACATAGACAGTACCGGCCTGGGTGCGCTGGTGATGTCTGCCACCAGCCTGCGTAAGAACGGCGGCAGCGTCAAGCTTCTAAATCTGAATCGCCGCAATATCGAACTTCTGGTGATGACCAAGCTGGCGACGGTGTTCGAAATCTTCAACGATGAACAGGACGCGATCAACAGCTATTACCCCGACCGCAAGATCAAAAAGTTCGACATTCTGGATTTCGTGCAGAAGATGAAGAAAGAGGAGTAGGTCCGCCTTCCGGCCCGGCAGGCTCTGCGCCAGCCCGTGCTACGATGACGCCTTGATGTTTCACGGCAAACGTCAACCCCGCTTTTTTACCATCGCCTGCGGAGTCCTGATCCTGGTTTTCCTGCTGGAGTGTTTTCTATCCAGCCGCGTCAAAAGTCCTTCTTGGGACGAGACCGGCGACATTGCAGCAGGGCTTTCGTACGTGCTCACCGGCCAGTTCACCGTCAACCCCCAGCATCCTCCGCTGCTGAAGGAACTAATCGGTCTTTCCACGCTCGCCTCCGGCGCCCGCTGGCCAAGCACGCCCCAGGCGCAGCAGTTGCTGAATGGCGTGTCGCAGTACCAGTGGACAGTGGGCAGCGACATCATTGCCGCCAATGGACCGGATAACGTGATGTTCTGGGCCCGGCTGCCCATGATCCTGGTGGCGGCCATGATGGGGATTGTCTTGTACGTGTGGGGCAGGCGCATGGTGGGGGCCATGGCTGGACTGGGCGCCCTGTTCCTGTGCGTACTCGACCCCAACGTAGTGGCGCACGCGTATCTGACGACGCTCGATGTCGGCTTCGCGAGTTTCGCTGTGCTGTTCTTCTTTGCGCTTTGGAGCTATGCGCGCTATCCGAGCTGGCAGCGTCTGGCGCTATGCGGGCTGGCGCTGGGAGCGGTGCTGGCCACGAAGTTCTCTAGCATCGTGCTATTGCCGGTGGCGGGTCTACTGATTCTGGCGGCGGCCTTGCGGCCTCCTACCAGAGTGCCGAAGGCTCCGCGGTGGTTTCTCAACCTGTACCCGTTCATCGTCGATCCCAATGTCAAAACGGGTCCCAACGAGCGTTGTCCCTGCGGCAGCCGGCGGAAGTTCAAGTACTGCCATGGCGCGGGCGCCGCGTCTGGGCGCTCCCAGCGGTCTCCGCTGACGCGTAGCGTTTTAGTCTTTCTGGCGATCGGCGTGGTGGCGTTTCTGGTGATCCAGGTCCTCTACTTCTTCCCCAACGATCCTCTGCTGTATGTCAAAGGCCTCGGATTGGTCAACGCGGATCACAACCCCGACTACGATGCGTACCTGGCCGGCACGGTAGACAAGAAATTCTATAGCTACTTTGCCGTGGCCTGGCTGGTCAAGGAGCCTCTGGCCACCATCGCCTTGGTGGTAGTTGGCCTGGTGGCGGTGATCCGCAGTGGGAGGTACTCCCTGCTCGATAAACTCTTCCTGCTGGTGCCGCCGGCGGTGCTGTTCGCAGCCCACTCGCTACTAGCGGACGCGCTCGGGATTCGTTACATTATCCCGGCGATGGTGTTTACCTACCTGATCGGCGGCGTGGGAATCGCGACGCTGCTGGGCAGCACGGCCCGGTGGAAGCGCGTGGCCGCGGGAGTACTGTGCGCGTGGCTGTTGGTAGCAGCCGTGGGGATATACCCCGACCACCTGTCTTATTTCAACGAGGCGGCGTGTCTGATGAAAGACCCCGCGAAGATCGGACTCGATGGTGGTTCGAAGTGCGGTCCGAGGTGGCTCGACGACAGCAACGTCGACTGGGGCGAGGGACTCAAGCAATTGAGGGCCTGGTGGAACCAGCACGCACAGGGACGGCCGCTACGCCTGGCCTATTTTGGCTCGTTCCCGCCGGAGGCGTACGGGATAGTGTACGAGAAGATCGACGTTCCGCAACTGATGGCCGCCCCCACGCCGGGACTCTACGCCGTGAGCGCTCACCTGGTGGCGCGCATTCCCCCCTTGAGCGAAAAGTATCGCGACGGAGCCGGCGCGTGGCTGCGGCGCACCCTGCCTGTAGCAATCGTGGGGCATTGCATGTACATCTACGACATCAAGTGAACGCACCGCTCCCTTGGTCACGGCTCGGTACAGCCAAAATTGCGTATGGCCTGCGATTGGATGTTGTCGGCCGCGGGTCCGCCGCGGGGCTGATCACGATACAGCTGCGCCACGTTCCGCGCTGCGGCGCACACGTGGTTGTGCACCACCGGACAACCCAGGTTCGGGACTCCGTTCAAGAGCGAGCATCCCTGCGGATCCATCTGCTGGTACAACCTCACCAGTTTCGCGGCAATGGCGGTCCGCTCGGGATTCAGCGATAGCGCCTCCAGGTAAGTGATGGCGGCGCGCTCCAGTTCGCCGTTGGCCTGGTAGAGACCGGCAAGTTCCTCGCAAAGCTCGTCGGACTGCGCCAAGCGACGGCCAGATTCCAGCACCTCGATAGCCTCGCGCATCCGCGACATACGCTCATCGATACGTCCTAACTCCAGATATACGGCCGGGGTGCCGAACGCCCGTCCCAACAGGCGTGACCGCGCCTGATCGATGCGCCGGCCGCGCGCGAGCACGTCTAGTGCTTTCTGATACCAGACCGCTTTCTGATCAGCAGCGGCCAGAGCGTCGCCTTCCAGGCGGTACCAGCGCGCGGCTGTTGCGTACGGGGCGGCGACGTTGCGCTCGTCCGGTACGGGATTGAGGATCGCCAGAGAACGCTCGGCCTCCCGCCGCCCGGCCTCCATATTCTCGGGCGTAGGGCTGATCCATTCCGCCATGCCGAGGTGGGTCTTATAGCTATTGGGAGCAGCCTCCACTGAGCTGTTCGCCAGAGTCCCCACGTCCGCCCAATCGGAGTTGCGCGCCCAGGTGCGAATCGCCAGGGCGGCACATAGCAGCGTCAGCAGTACGGGTCCCAGAGAGTGCACTCGTGTCCACCGGCGGCCAGCCCATCGCCATGCCAGAACCACGCAACCGGCCATCGCCACCGCCGGTAAGTACAGGAACCGCTCGGCCATCACGGTGCCAATGGGGAACAGCAAGTTGGCGGTCGGCACGAGCGCCGCGAAGAAGAGAACGATAAAGAAGCAGACCGCCCGGGCGCGGCGCCAGCACAACACCGCCGCGATCGCCGCGGCGATGCACACCGCAACCGACGCTAGCACCCGCCAGTCGCTCCATCCGACGAGGGGAACCTGGTCGTAGGAGTAGTCGACGGAGAGGCGAAGCGGCCACACCAACAACCCGAGATACTTGACCAGCACCGTGATCGCGGTAGACCGGGCAGTCCAGAAATCTGCACCCACCAGCGGATTATCCGTGAATGCAAGCGGATTGGCGGCGATGCCTGCGAATACACGAGCGCGCACCACGAGAAAGACCACTACCGGCAGACCTGCGGCGAAGTATCCGTGGAATCGTTCCCGCCAGGTGGGACCCGACCGGAACAGGAAATCGTAAATCGCCATAGCTGCCAGCAACACCACGCCGCTTTCTTTCGAGAAGATGGCCACGGTGGCAGCCAGCACCAATGCCGCGAGCCACGCCATCCTACGGTGTCCGGCGCCGCCCGCCGCATGGATGTGGCACAACAGGCCGGCCAGAATGCCGAAAGCAGCCAGCAGGTCGGCGCGTCCCACGATGTTGGTAACCGATTCCGTCAAAACAGGGTGCAGCGCCCAAATCGCGGCCGCAGCGAAAGCCAGCGGGACTTCTCCTAGCAACAAAAGCCCTAGCAGGTAGACCAATGCTATGTTAACCGCGTGCAGCGCGAAGTTGACCCAGTGATAGGATGCCGTGTTCGGGCCGCTCCCGAGTACCGCGTAATTGAAGAGGTACGAGAGCGTGGTAAGCGGGCGATAGATTCTGTCCGCCTTGCCGAACCAGTAATCGCTTGTCAGGATCAGCCCCAAATTGCCGGCCGTCACCTCCCTTATGCGGATGTCCTGGCCGATCACTAAGGCGTTGTCGAACACCAGGCTGGATTGAAAGGAATTGGAATAGGCGACTAGTGCCAGCGCCCAAATCGCGAGGATGCGGCCGGCATGGGGACGCAGAAAAGCATGCAGTGCGTTCGCCCCGGCCGCGCCCGGCCGCGACCGCGTTTCCGCGCTCTGCTGCGGCTTCTTTTTCGCTTCGGCCCCGCGCACCGTTCCAGGATAACGTAGCCCAGCTTGCGTCAAACGCGATCCAATTACACAATAGAACGATGGCATCTGCCCATGACCGCAAGCTGCTGGCGCAAGGCGCGCGAGCCGCGGATTTTCGGCTGCCTCGGCTGGATGGCGGCGAAAGTACGTTGGCCGACACTCTCTCCCGCGGCCCCGCCGTTCTTGCTTTCTACAAAGTAAGCTGTCCGGTTTGCCAGCTTGCGCTACCCTACCTCGAACGGATTCAGGCGTCCGGCCGGCTGCCCATTTTCGCAATCTCGCAAAATGACGCAGAAGATAGCCGCGACTTCAATCAACGCTTCGGCGTCACCATGCCCACGCTGCTCGATGCCGAGAAGAGCGGCTTTCCGGTGAGCAACGCTTTCGGGATCTCCAGCGTCCCCACGCTGTTCCTGGTGGAGCCAGACGGCTCCGTGGCACGCGTAATTGAAGGCTGGAACAAGAGCGAAATCGAAAAGCTCGGCGCCCAGGCGGGCGTTAACCCGTTCCGCGAAGGTGATTCGGCGCCCGATTGGAAAGCCGGTTGACACGCCCGCAATTAGGCTCCCGTGCGGAGTCAGGCTAGAATAGAAAAACGACCTAATGGCCAACGACAAGCTGAATATTCTGAGTGCGGCTGCCGCGATCGCCAAGGGTATGGGCGTCACCTTCAAGGAGATGATGTCTCCCACGGTGACGGAATACTATCCCGATGAACCGGTGAAAGTAGAGCAGCGCTACCGCGGCGTTCACGTGCTGCAGCGAGACGAAAATGGGATGGAGAAGTGCGTCGCCTGTTTTCTATGCGCCGCGGCCTGCCCCGCCAACTGTATTTACATCGAAGCCGCGGAAAACACCGAGACCGTGCGCATCTCCGGTGGCGAGCGCTACGCCAAGGTTTACAACATCGACTACAACCGCTGTATTTTCTGCGGATATTGCGTGGAAGCCTGCCCCACCGATGCGATTACCCATGGACATGGGTTTGAGGCGGCCAGCTATAACACGTCCACGCTGATCAAGCGCAAGGAGGATATGCTCGCGCCTATCCCGCCCGGCGCGCATCCTCCGGTGATTGCCGAGCAAGAGTCCGCGACACATTAACGAAGTCAGTACTAAATCCAGTACCATAAGTACAGGCGAATCTCGGCGTTTACGCGCATCATCAATATATAAGGCGCGACTATGTTTCGAACTATCCGGGAACAGATTGACACCATCTTCCGCGAAGATCCCGCGGCTAAAAGTGTGGTGGAAATCCTTCTGTGTTACCCGGGTTTCCATGCCATTCTGGCGCACCGCCTGGCGCACAAGCTGTACCGGTGGCACGTGCCGTTGGTACCGCGTGTGATTTCCCAAATCAGCCGGTTCTTCACGGGCATCGAGATTCACCCCGGCGCGCGGATTGGACGGCGCTTCTTCATCGACCACGGGATGGGTGTGGTGATCGGCGAGACCGCGGAGATTGGCGATGATGTGCTGCTATACCAGGGCGTGACTTTGGGCGGCACCGGCAACGAGACCGGCAAACGCCACCCCACGCTGGGCAACCATGTTGTGATAGGGACCGGAGCCAAGGTGCTGGGCAGCATCAAAATCGGCGACCATGTCCGAATCGGCGCAGGCTCCGTGGTGGTGCATCCCGTTCCCGACTATTCCACCGTGGTGGGCGTTCCCGGCCACGTAGTGCGCACGCGCAACGGAGAAGGCGTGCTGGAACACGGCAAACTGCCCGATCCGGAAGGGCAGGCGCTGGAAGACCTCACGCATCGAGTGGCGGAGTTGGAAGGTATGCTGCGGCAGGTAATCGCCGAGCACGAGTTGGATCGCCACGGCAAGACACAGCGCTAGAATCCCACACTTCGGTGGGGCGGGCTTCTTCAGCCTGCGCGGGACTTCAGTCCCACTCCTCCAAGCGACGGGCTAAAGCCCCCTGCAGGCTCAAGCCTGCCCCACTGTTGAAGGCCCGTGTTCCAGGAAAATCCCATACACTAGGGGAATGCGAAACTTGCTACCCCTGCTCCTACTGTTCGCCGCCATGGCTTTTGGCGAAGGCCGCGTGTACGAACTCCGCACCTACACCTGCTTTGACGGCAAGTTGGACGCGCTCAAAGCCCGCTTCCGCGACAACACCATCCGCATTTTCAAGAAGCACGGCATCGAGAGCGTGGGCTACTGGGTTCCCCAGGATGAGCGCTCGAAGAACACTCTGATCTACATCGTGGTGCATCCCAGCCGCGAGGCCGCCGACAAAAATTGGAAAGAATTCCAGGACGATCCCGAATGGAAGAAGGTCGCGGCCGACTCTGAGGCCAACGGTAAGATCGTGCAAAAGGTCGACCGCGTCTTCATGGACCCGACCGAATTTTCGAAAATGAAATAACCGGATCAACCCATGATCCGCATCGCCAACGGCCAAGGCTTTTGGGGCGATTGGCTGGAAGCCCCGGTGCGCCTGGTGGAACAGGGGCCGATCGACTATCTCGTGCTGGATTACCTGGCCGAGATCACCATGTCGATTCTGCAAAAGCAGAAGCAGGCAGACCCCCACCTTGGTTACGCGCGCGATTTCCCGCCGCTGGTAGCGCGCATCGCCGGCAAAATTCGCGAGCGCGGCGTCAAGGTAATCGCCAATGCCGGCGGCGTCAACCCGGTGGCCTGTGCGCGCGAAGTGGTGCGCATGGCGCCTGCCCTGAAGGTGGCCGTGGTTCTGGGCGACGATGTCTTCGAGCGCCTCGACGAGTTTCTGGCCAAGGGATACCCGATGCGTGACATGGACACCGGCGAGCCGATCGTCCGGATCCGATCGCAGATCCTCAGCGCCAATGCCTATATCGGAGCGTTCCCGCTGGCCGAAGCGCTGGCGACGGGAGCGGATGTTGTGGTGGCGGGCCGTTCCACCGACACCGCTCTCACACTGGCACCGATGGTTCATCGCTTCGGCTGGGGGCCTGACGACCTCGACCGCCTCGCCGCCGGCACCATCGCCGGCCACATCATCGAATGCGGCGCGCAATCGACCGGCGGCAATTGCCAGGTGGATTGGCAAACCATCCCGCACATGGAGGCCATCGGCTATCCCATCGTGGAAGCCGAGCCCGACGGCACGTTCGCGGTGACCAAGCACCCCGCCGCCGGCGGACGCGTCAATACGCACGTGATCAAGGAGCAGTTGCTGTACGAGTTGGGCGACCCGCGCAACTATATCACGCCCGATTGCGTGGCCGACTTCACCTCGATCCGCCTGGAGGATGCCGGGCCGAACCGGGTGCGCGTCACCGGAATCCGCGGCGGCCCACGCCCGCCGACGTTGAAGCTGTCGATTGCCTACGCAGCCGGATGGAAGTCCATCGGCACGCTGGTGTACTCCTGGCCGCAGGCGCTCGAAAAGGCACAGGCGGCCGACCGAATTGTGCGCGAGCGTTTGCGCCAGATCGGTTTGTCCTTCGATGAAATCTACACCGAATATTTCGGCGTGAATGCTAGTCTCGGCCCCGCCGCTCCACCCAACCCCGATCCGCCCGAAGTGCAATTGCGCATTGGCGTGCGCGGACCCGACCGCAAAGCTGTGGACCGCTTCACCCGCGAGTTGATCCCCCTGGTGTTGAACGGCCCACCCGGCGCGACCGGCTTCGGCGAAGGCCGCCCCGCCGTACGCGAGATCGTAGCGTACTGGTCCGCGCTGGTGCCGCGCGAAGAGATCGCCACACGCGTCGAGGTGGTGACTGCATGAAGGTTCCCCTCTCCCGCATTGCCCACACACGTTCTGGCGATAAAGGCGATACCTGCAACATCGGTGTGATCGTGTACGACGATCACCACTATCAGGCGCTGGTCAGGGAGGTGACCGCCGAACGAGTCAAGAAGCACTTCGGCGGCTTCGTCGATGGGGAAGTGGAGCGGTTCGAACTACCGAATTTGGGCGCGCTGAATTTCCTGCTGCATCGGGCTTTGGGCGGCGGCGGCACGGTGTCACTCCGGACGGATGCTCAGGGGAAAACGTTCGGGGCGGCGTTGTTGAGTCTGGAGATTGAGCTTAGGGCGGAAGAAATAACGGCTGTTCCGAAATAGGGTATGACTCGGCGGCAATCGCGACAATAAATCAATAGGGTCCAATGGCGATGGAGAGTTGGAGTGCTCCGTCAGCGAGTATAACGCGAGGCGAGAATCGCCATAGGGCGCTACTCATCCTGTCCGAGCGTAATCTCAAACACGCCGCCGCGGCCGGTCCCGGCAAACAGATGGTTCGGGTTCTGCGGGTCGAACGCCAGCACGCTCACTCCAGACGACAGTCCGGCAGTTGGCAGTGCAATCCAAGTGGCGCCGCCATCCATGCTCCTCACTAATCCCGCCGTAGCCTGTGCATAGAGCCTGCCCTGGGGGTCTACTCCCAGGAGCTGGAATTGGAATGGATCGCCGGGCAGTTCCAGCTTCGCCCAGGTTGCTCCGCCATCGGCGCTCCTGAACAATCCGAGGCCCTTCTTCGTCTCATTCGAGTTCGGGTCCCCGTAATCGGAATTGCAGTCGTATGACTCTGAGCAATCCAGCTTTCCAGTCTGCGCATACACGACGCTGGAATTGGTCGGGTCCACTGTCAAGCTCGAAACCCCATAACTCTGCGAAACGGTGTCCACGTCACTCCAGCTTCTTCCCCCGTCCACGCTCTTGCGGACCCCGCTCGAGATCGAGACCACCGACAGTTCACCCGGTGCCCCCGCTATGGTCCCTGCGTAGAGCGTGCCCGAATCTTGGGGATCGATCGCCAGCGCGGTGGGCGACAAAGCCAACTTCGCCCAACTCGCGCCTCCATCCGTGCTCTTGAAGCCGCCCGAATAGACGGTGCCCGGATTCCGGGCGTCGACGGCCAGTGGAAAAATTGGTGCGGCTAAGTCCGTGAAGGCGGGAGCGACCGGCAACTGCACCCAGCCCGTTCCGCCATCGATGCTCTTGTAGAGTCCGTTCGGGCCCCCCGCATAGAACGTACCCGGTTCCAGCGGGTCGCTTGCCAGCACGAAGACGCTTACCCCTGGCAGGTTGCCCGTTGCGGACCAGCTTACCGCGCCATCCGTGCTTCTATAAAGCCCAGCGACATAAACCCCTGCGTAGACCGTGTGCGGATTCTGAGGATCGATCGCCAGCGAGTAAATCGAGGTCGCAAACAACCCGGAGGTCGCCAAGGTCCAGGTGGTGCCTCCATCCAGGCTCTTGAAAACGCCTCGCGCGTTGCCGCCCGCGTAGACCGTGCTCAGACCGCCTTCCCCCGGCGTCACAACCACCCACGCAACCAGCCACGGGAACGGGTCGCTCGCGGTCCCCTCGGGAGACACCACGCTCCAGCTCCCGCCGCCGTCCGTGCTCTTCAGGATGCCGCTATCGTTCAGCGCATAGACACTTTCCGAATCCAGCGGATCGACCGCCAGGCTCCACACGTTGGATACGTTGCCGGCCCTCGTCCAGCTCGCCGCGCCATCCGTGCTTCGGAAGACTCCGGTGCTTCCAGCAACGTACAGGGTATTCGGATTCTGCGGGTCCACCGCCACCGCGTCGATGTACAGAGAGTCCGGCAGGCCGGAGTTCACCGCGTGCCAGCTGGCCGCCCCATCCGTGCTCTGAAACAATCCGCCGCCGTACGACACATTCGCACCGATCGCCGCGTACAACGTCCGCTCGCGGGCCATACGGTGCCGAAGCGCCCGTCGACTCTCCGGATGTACCGGATCGATCGCCAGCGCATTCACGTGCACATTCGGCGGCCAGGGCTCATTCGGGGAGGCCTGTACGGCCGGCAGACCGGAACTCGCCGCGTTCCACGTGGCTCCGCCGTCCGTGCTCTTGAAAAGTCCCCCGCCGCCGTTTGAGTTGGTCCCTTGGCAACCGGCGTAGAGCGTGCTCGTATTGCCTGGGTCGATCACGAAAGACAAAGAAAGCGGTCCACACGGCCCCGGCAGTCCCGGGCCCGGCTTGCTCCACGTCAACCCTCCATCCATGCTCTTATACAGCGTGTTGTTGTTAGCGCCGTAGAGAGTGCTGGAGTTCCTGGGATCCACTGCGAGAATCGTCACTGAGGGAACGCCCAGGTCGTTCCAGTGGCCGGCGGCATCGGTGGTTCGATACAGTCTCCCGTCGGCGCTCGCGTAGATCGTACCGGGATTATGCGGATCGATCACCGGCCGCCCGATACGGCCACCCTCCGGACCGTGCGGTATCCAGACGTTGACTTGGCCGCTGGCCTGAGTGAATCCGGCCACGGAAAGAAGAACAATAAACAGCCACCGCGGCATGCCAGCCTCCGCTGTCGTCATATTATCTTATACAGCGGCTGCGTCGCGGTCTTTCGTCATGGCCGTCTGCGGGTCCGCAGACTTCCTTTCGCAGACTAGCTCCCAATCCGCAATGGGCCACCCGTCACCGAAGTGCGGACGCATCATCAGGCTGGCGACTTACTGATCCTTGACTCTGGTCGCTATGAAATGTATCGGCGTGTGTTCGGCAGCCCGGCTGGCAGTGGTCATCGTGAATCGTATGGCGTTGCCCTCGATGATGCCTTTGTAAGAGTGCGTGTCCTCGGACTGATCCGAGCCCAGCGCGGTAAGGGTCTTAGTGACGAACGTAATTCGGTTTCCTGCGACCTTCCCCTCCTGTATAGCCCGGGCCGCACCTAAAAGACCGGCCGTACCGGATAATTCCTGGCCGTCCAATTCAAAATCAAACTTCTCCTGGTAAGTGCCTCCCCAATCGTATTTCACGGTGGCAACCCATTTGCCGGCAATCTTCGCGTCAGCTTGCGGGGTCGTCGGGCTAACATCTGCGCGAGCGCCGGCTGCGTCGACGCCCGGAAGCGCTTCGGTTTTGGCCGGCTGCCGCTCACGAAATAGCAGGACGCCGGACCCAATGATTACCGCGGCGCCAACCAGAAGCGCGGGGATGAGCCGCTTGACATTCCACTTCGCGGGTCGAAAGCCGCTGCCATGCAGAATGCTCTCCAGCACGTGCGTCAACTGTTGCGCATCCTGGTGAAAATGCGAATCGCGGATTTCTATGGCCTGGCGCTCGCACAGCGGCCTCAGGTCATCAGGCAAATCCTGTGCGTGAGGCAAGGATGCGCCACCCACCAGAACGGGAATCACCCGGATTCCGTGCTGCAGAGCTTCCGCGATTTCGATGCGCACAAAATCGTGCGGATTGTCGAGCCGCCGCGCTCCGTTCGCTTCCGTAACCGTCAGCCAGCGATCGCCGATCACGGCGATAAGGACATCGGACACGCCGATTTTCTGATTGATGACGGAGGCGAAGTCATCGCCGCCCTCAATCGTATCAAGGTCCATGTACGTGTTTTCTCTGCCGAACCGAGCGCTCAGTATGTCGAACAGCCGTCCGGTATAGCCGCTGCTGTCTTCGCGGCGATAACTAAGGAACACTCCGGGCATGGTAGGGACCTCCGCCGTCGCAGAGCAGTCCGATTATATCGGAGCGGGGGCTTTCTACTCAGAGTCTTCGCCAGGTTCCCAGAACTACTGCTAGTGTGAGCGATTGCACATCCACTCACATTTTTGCGACCTCGCGTTGGCGACAATATCGATATAGCGTAGGCGCTTGAGTCGGTCAACAAGTCGCACGATAGCTGATCTCGTAGCGCCCGGGTCCGAGCTGATTAAAACTCACGTTGGATGGAGAGCAAATTGACATGGCCGATCTGGGCAAAGATAAACCAATTCCCCGCCGCAAACCGAAGTTTGGCCGAATTCTGGCAGTCGCAATTGTCGTGGTACTGGCAGTAGCCGGGTACTACCTATTAAAGTACCTCAACACTTATGAGAGCACCGATGATGCTCAGGTGGACGGGCACATTGTCGCAATCAGCCCGCGCATCAACGGCCACGTTGTGGAGGTTCTCGCCGAGGACGAGCAATATGTACGCGCTGGCGACGTGTTGGTCCGCATCGATCCCAAAGACTACGAAGTCGCCGTCGCCAAGGCGGCAGCCGACGTTGCCGATGCCGAAGCGGCCGTCCAAAGCTCGCGCATCGATGTCCCCATCACCAACACCAACACCTCGAGTCAGCTGAAGTCGGCGACTTCCGGCCGCGTCGAAGCGGTGGCTTCTGTGAACGGGTCGGAGCGCCAATTGGCAGCCGCACAAGCGCGCCTGGAGACTGCGCGCGCTCAGGTGCGTCAGGCCGAAGCGGACCTCACTAAGGCCAGCGACGATGCTGCCCGCTACAAGCTTCTGGTCGACAAGGACGAGATTCCGCGACAGCAATACGATACCGCTGTTTCCGCAAAAGCCGCCGCACAAGCCGCTGTGGAAGCGCGCATCGCTGGTGTTCGGGAAGCCGAACAAAACATCGTGGTGGCCCAGGCCGCCGTCGACCAGGCCAAAACTCGGATCACCCAGGCCGACGCCAATATAGAGGCTGCTCAGACAGCTCCCAGGCAAGTGGCCGTCAGTGAGTCCCGCGCGAAATCCGCTCAGGCACAACTCCTGCAGCGGCGGGCGCTGCTTCAGCAGGCTCAGCTCAACCTGAGTTACTGCACCATCGTCGCGCCTGTTACCGGAATCGTGGGCAAGAAAACGGTGGAGCTCGGAGAAAACCTTTCACCTGGCCAGCAGTTGATGGCCGTGGTCCCGCTCGACGACGTTTGGGTCACCGCGAATTTCAAGGAAACGCAGCTCAGGCGCATGAACGCCGGCCAACGGGTGAAATTCAGCCTCGACGCTTCCGATAAAGAATACACCGGCAGAGTAGCGAACATCGGCGGAGCCAGCGGATCGCGCTTCAGCCTGCTGCCTCCGGAGAACGCCACCGGGAACTATGTGAAAGTCGTGCAACGCGTTCCCGTGCGCATCGACGTCGATCCCGGGCAAAATAGCGACCATCGACTCCGCCCAGGCCTTTCGGTTGATCCGAAAGTGTACCTCCGGTAGAAGACCATGGCCGAGCCGACCGAACCCTGGAAGCCGAAATTCAACCCCTGGCTCATCGCCGTGGTGGTCGCCCTGGCCGCGTTCATGGAGGTGCTGGACACCAGTATTGCCAATGTGGCCCTGCCCCACCTGGCGGGCGATCTGGGTGCTAGCAACGACGAAAGCACCTGGGTGCTCACTTCCTATCTCGTATCGAACGCCATCGTCCTTCCCATCAGCGGATGGTTCGCGGCGCTCTTTGGCCGAAAACGCTTCTTCCTGTTGTGTATCTTCCTCTTCACTCTTAGTTCACTATTGTGCGGAGCTGCCCCGTCGTTGGGGATGCTGATCCTGTTCCGCGTGCTGCAGGGCGTTGGCGGCGGCGGGCTGCAACCGATGGCGCAAGCCATTCTCGCCGACACGTTCCCGCCGCAGAAACGCGGCCTGGCGTTCGCGCTCTACGGCATCACGGCGGTGATGGCGCCCACCATCGGTCCCACGCTCGGCGGGTGGATTACCGACAACTACACCTGGCGCTGGATCTTCTACATCAATCTACCGATCGGCATCCTGACCCTGTTCCTGGTAACGCGCATGGTCGAGGATCCGCCCTTTCTCCGCCGCGAGCGAGGCGCAGGCATACGCGTCGTCTACGTCGGCATTGCTCTGCTGGCTCTGGGAATCGGGGCCCTGCAGGTGCTGCTCGACAAGGGCCAGGAGGACGATTGGTTCGGTTCGCACTTCATCGTTACGCTGATCGCGATCTCGGCAGTCTCTTTGATTTCACTGGTCTTCTGGGAATGGCGCCAAAAATCCCCGATTGTCGACGTCCGCATGTTTAAGAACTTCAATTTCGCATTGGCCAGCCTGATGATGTTCTTTCTGGGCGTGCTTCTTTTTAGCAGCCTGGTATTGATGCCCCAGTTCCTGCAGACGCTCATGGGCTATACCGCGACCTCGGCGGGGCTGGTGCTCTCCGGCGCGAGCATGGTCATCCTGTTCCAAATGCCGATCGTCGGGCAGCTCACCACCAAAATCCCCGCCAAGTACATCATGGCGTTCGGCTGGTTATGTCTCGCCGCGGGGATGTATTATTCCACTGTGCGGGTGGATTTGCTGATTAGCTTTCAGTCGGCGGCCTGGCTGCGGGTGGCGCAATCCTTCGGGCTGGGATTTTTATTCGTTCCGATCAACCTGGCGGCGTTTACCGGAATACCGCGCGAAAAGGGCAATAGTGTCTCGGGATTAATCAATTTCATGCGCAATATCGGCAGCAGCGTCGGAACCTCCATGGTGACCACGCTTCTGGCGCGGCGCGCCCAGTTTCACCAATCCGTGCTGACCTATCATGCCACTAACTACGATCCGGCATTTCGGAATCAAATCAGCGGGTTGACCCAACAATTGGTTCACGCCGGTGCTACCCCGCCCGACGCACAGGCCGCAGCCTATGGGCGTGTTTACCAATCCGTTCTCGCACAATCGCAAACGCTCGCCTACATCGACACGTACATGGTCCTGGCAGTCGCCGCGAGTATCATGTTTGTACTCGCCTTCATCGTGAAGAAGAACGAAGTGGGCGGCGGCGGTGCAGAGGTAGCCGTCGGGTGAGGCTCGGGAGGAGACGTCCATGATCAAAGTGCTGACGATTGAGCGCGAATACGGGAGCGGCGCCAACGACATCGCCTGCAAAGTCGCCGAACGACTTGGCTGGAAACTCTGGGACCAGTTGCTCACCACCGAAATCGCACGCCACCTGGAGTGCGAGAGCCAACATATCGAGCAGCGTGAGGAGTGCCGCGACCCGCTGTACTACCGCCTGTTCAAATCTTTCCTACGCGGCAGCTTCGAGGGAAGCCTCAATGCGTCAAAGATGAAGATGGCCGATGCAGAGAGCATTCGCGCCGTCGCCGAACAACTTGTCCGCGCGGCCGCCAAGGAAGGCAACTGTGTAATCGTGGGGCGCGGCTCCGCCTACTATTTGCAGGATTGCCCCGACGCGTTTCACGTCTTCGTGTACGCGCCATTCGATGAAAGGGTACGACGTTTGCAAAAGACTGGGAAAAGTGAGCAGGAAGCCATACAGCTTGCTCAGACCGTCGATCAAGACCGCGCCGCCTTCATCAAGCACTGCTTCGGCGTGGAATTTCCGCTCCGCCAATACTTCCAATTGATGATCAATTCCGCGATGGGTGACGAGCTAGCGGTCCAGATCATCCTCAACAGCATAGAGACGTCTCCAAGAGCTGACACATGAACTATCTCGGTATCGAACAGGCGATCCTCTTTGTGGAACATTACGGATATGTGCTGCTGTTCCTATGGGTATTTGCCGAACAGGGTGCCCTTCCGGTTCCCTCCGCGCCGCTGCTAATCGCTGTGGGAACGCTGGTCCGTATCGGGCACCTGCATCTGGCGCCCGCGATCGCGTGCTCCCTCGCCGGAGCCCTGATTGCGGATAGCGTGTGGTTTCATTTCGGACGGCACCGCGGCAAGCGCGTTCTGCGGTTTCTCTGCCGCATCTCTCTCGAGCCGGATTCCTGTGTGCGCCGCACGGAGAACGCCTTTCGGAAGTACGGCGTGAACACGCTCCTGGTCTCCAAATTTGTTCCCGGCTTGAATGCCGTGGCCGCGCCGCTGGCCGGCGATTCCGGCATCAGTGTGGTCCATTTTCTGGCGATTGACGCCCTGGGAGTCGTCATATGGAGCGGCGCCTACATGGGCGTCGGTTATCTCTTCACTGGCCAGTTGGAACGGGCGCTGGGATATGTTCAGCGCATGGGCTCGGGATTCGGCATCGTGGTGTTGACCCTGTTCGCGGCGTGGATTCTTTGGAAGTTTTGCGAGCGTAGACGAATTCTCAAGCAGCTCGACGTGGCCCGTATCGCGCCCGAGGAGTTACGCGATCGCATAACGGCCGGCGAAGCTCTCTACGTTGTGGACCTGCGCGGCGGTCCGAAAGACGATTCCATTTCCATTCCCGGTGTGATCCGCCTCTCCACCGAAGATCTGATTTTAGAATCGAAACGCATTCCCCGCGATAAGGAGATCATTCTCGTTTGTAGTTGACCGAACGAAGCTTCCAGCGCCCGTGCGGCGCTGCTCCTCAAGTCCCAAGGTTTCACAAGGGTCCGCCCCTTGCGCGGCGGAGCGGAGGCGTGGGAAAAGATGATGCAGTTACCCAACCACGCGCGTTAGCAGGCGGTAGTTTGAAATTCGTCCGCCGCCCTATGGCTTCACACAACTAAAATTGGCAGCCTCGTCGATGCTGCCGCTACCTTTGTACCGCGCCACCTGCGGATAGACACACAGCGGCCGCGTCCGCACCACCTTGCTATCCACCACGCGACTCGCCGCGATCTGCTGCGGAGCGCTGCCCGATTCCACCCAGCGTACCAGTGGCGTGTCAGCATCGAAAGTGCTCGTCCCCACGCCGCCGCCGCAGTGAAACATGCCGGGCACCATGAACAGCCGGAAGAAGTCCGCCGTCGTGCTGCCCATCTTCTCCGCCGCCTTCTCGTAGTATTCGACCCCCATCATGGGATTCAACTGCGGGTCGGCCCATCCGAAGTACATGATGAGCTTGCCGCCGTGACGCTGAAATGCGGAGAGATCGGCGTCGGTCGCATCCATGATCTGGCCAAGCCCTGCCGTGCGCGCCGGATCTTTGTCGACATCGAAGCGGCTGAGGGGATAGTTGGGGTCCTTCTCTGGAAACGCCATGAACCTCAAGAAGTTCAGGGCATAACTCGTCCAGACGAGCGGACCATTGTCAGTGGTAGCCAACTGGCCCATCAAGCCGCTTCGCCCATTGGGGCCGGCGATTTCGGAACCGAAGGGCCAGCCCGGAAACAGCCGCTTACCCTGGCTCATGACATCGCTATGCACTCGCTCCAGCGCGGTCATTTGCGCCGGGGTAAAACAATCAGCGTTGTCAGTCCCGGCCGCGCAGCGGGGCAAGTCGCGCGATATCTGGAAACCGCACCGGCGCGGATCGTCGATCAGCCCATCCTTCAATCCGTCCTTGACGTCGCATTGCTCATACACGCGATCCGCCACCAGTTTGAGCTTGGACGCCGGAATCGGGTTATCGAGCAGGCCTTGCATCCACCACGCGCGCGCTAGCATGGTCCCGGTATTATCCAGGGCCGGCGCTCCGGCCAGGATCCCGTCGAAGTCCGTGGGGAACCGCTGCGCCAGGATCAGCGCTTGCCGCCCGCCTTGGGAGCAGCCATCGAAATATGATTTCGTGGGCGCCTGGCTGTAGTATGCGCGCACCAGGAGTTTGGCGGTTTCGGCGGTTACATGCAGCGACCGGAATCCGAAATCCACCAGCTTCTGGCGGTTCACCGCGAAGCTCGCTCCGGGCTCGGTGGCGGCGGAGTGTCCCGTATCGGTCGCCGCAGTGGCGAATCCGTATCGCAGAGCGCGCCCGCGGACGGCCACACGGTTGGGCGCGTCGAATGACTCGCCCGCAAATCCCCCGTTGCCGAACATAAACAGGCGGCCGTTCCAAGCCGAGGGCAGGTTGACCTCGACATTCACCTCAGGCGGGATGAGCACGCTGACGCGGCAGTGTTCGGGAACCTCTCCCGCGGCTGGAACGACAGTCGCGCTCACGACGGAAATGTCGTAGCTGGTTAAGCTCCGCAGTTCGCTGCAGACGATCTTGGAGTTGGACGTAGTAGCCGGCGCGCTCCAATCGCGAAACTGCACGCCGCCCGCGCCCTGGCCCCACATGGTGGCCGAAAGAATAGTTATGCCAATTAGCAAACGCATCCCAATCCTCCTTCAGTTCATCCATGCTACACCAACCTCCGCTCCCTGACGTTTTACGCAGCCCTGACCAAAGCGGTGCTTTCCGCGCAATCGCCGACATCGCTAGACTGAAGTATGTTCCACGACCGCCTAGTGCTTTCCGCCTTGTTCATGGCCATAACCTCCATTCCCATGCCCGCCCAAACCCACAAATGGGCGATCGTCCTCCACGGCGGCGCCGGCGTCATCCAACGCGGTGTCCTCGACGCCACCCTCGAGACCGCCTACCGCGCCGCCCTGAGCCAAAACCTCCAGGCAGGAGCCGACATTCTCGCCAAAGGCGGCACCTCGCTGGACGCCATCGAAAAAGTGATTGGTCTCATGGAAGACGAGCCCCTGTTCAATGCCGGCCGCGGCGCCGTCTTCACCGCGGACGGCAAGAACGAACTGGACGCCGCCATCATGGACGGCGCGACCCTCAAGGCCGGCTCCGTCGCCGGAGTTACGCGCACGCGGCATCCCATCAGCCTGGCCCGCGCCGTAATGGAGAAGTCGCCACACGTGATGTTGATCGGCGCGGGCGCAGATGCCTTCGCCGCCGAGAGCGGCCTGGAACAAGTAGCTCCCAGCTTCTTCTTCACCGAGCGGCGCTGGCAGGAATTGCTTCGCCAACTCAAGAAGGAGGGTCGCCCACTACCCGCGCGTCCCGCCGGCGCGCCGCCCGAACCTTCCCAACCCACCGCGCAGATCGAAACACCGGACGCCCACAAATTTGGAACCGTTGGGGTAGTCGCGCTAGACCAGCGCGGTAATCTGGCGGCCGGCACTTCCACCGGCGGCATACAAGCTAAGCGATGGGGCCGCGTGGGCGATTCCCCCATCATCGGCGCAGGGACCTACGCATCCAATTCGTCTTGCGCCGTATCGGCCACTGGCGCCGGGGAATACTTCATCCGTTTCACGGTCGCCCGCGACATCTGCGCGCTGGTCGAATATAAGCGCATGCGCCCGCAAGCAGCCGCCGACGAGATCATCCAGAAGCGTCTTCGCGCCTACAAAGGCGAAGGTGGGGTAATCGCACTGGCCCCCGATGGACAGATCGTCTGGAGCTTCAACACGCCCGGCATGTATCGTGCCCGCCTCAGCGAGGGCGGCAGGCCGCAAATCTCCATATATAAGGACGAACCTTAGCCCATGCGCCGGTTCTTGATCGGCTTGTTCCTCGCGGGCCTCCACGCGTCGGCTCAAATGCCTACCGTTCTTCGGCCTGCCCGTGTCTTCGATGGAGAGTCTATGCACGAAGGCTGGACGGTTCGTGTGAAAGGCAACCGCATCGAAAGCGCCGGTCCGGCAAAGTCTGTGGACGTCGCCGGCACTCAGGTAATCGATCTTCCCGGCATGACGCTGCTGCCGGGTCTCGTCGAAGGCCACTCCCATGTTCTGTTACACCCCTACAACGAGACGCCTTGGAACGATCAAGTCGCGCACGAAGGGCTGGCGTTACGCGCGGCTCGTGCGGTGAACCACCTGCGCGCCACCCTCTTGGCGGGGTTCACTACCATCCGCGATTTGGGAACGGAAGGCGCCGGGTATGCCGATGTCGAGCTGAAGCAGGCCGTCAACCAGGGAATCATTCCCGGTCCGCGCATGTTGGTGGTGACCCGCGCCATCGTCGCAACCGGCTCATACGCTCCCAAGGGTTTCGCGCTCGAATGGCGCGTGCCGCAGGGCGCCGAAGAGGCCGACGGCGTAGACAGCCTCACGCGCGTAGTGCGCGATCAAATCGGCCATGGAGCCGATTGGATCAAGTTATACGGCGATTACCGTTGGGGTCCACAGCCCGACGCCCGTCCCACCTTCTCGCAGGACGAAATGAAGCTCGCCGTGGAGACGGCCAAAAGCGCCGGTTTGCCTGTGTCGGTTCATGCCACCACCGCAGAGGGTATGCGCCGCGCCGTTCTCGCCGGAGCCGAAACCATCGAACATGGCGACGCAGGAACGCCCGAGATCTTCCGGCTGATGGCCGAGCGCCACGTAGCCTTGTGTCCCACGCTCGCCGCCGGCGATGCCACATCTCAATACGCCGGCTGGAAGAAGGGACAACAGCCCGAGCCTGCGGGAATCGCCGCCAAACGCGCCACCTTTAAGGCAGCCCTCGACGCCGGAGTAACCATCCTAAGCGGCAGCGACGTCGGTGTCTTTTTCCATGGAGACAACGCGCGCGAACTGGAGCTGATGGTGGAGTATGGGATGACGCCATTAGCCGCGCTCCAAGCAGCCACAGCCGTAGCCGGCCGAGTCTTGCACATGGATATTGGCACAGTGAAACCGGGCGCGTTTGCCGATCTGATCGCCGTAACCGGCGATCCCACCCGCGACATCTCCTCCCTGCATCACGTCAATTTCGTCATGAAGGGTGGGGTAGCTTACAAGCAGTAGCCACCACCAGTTCCGACACAGAACAGCCACCAGTTAGAGAGCGGTGTCTTTGCACTCGCAGCCCGGTGCTATGATCCAATGATCATGAAGTCCGCACTCGTAATCCTGTTCCTCCTGGTTTCGGTAGCCCCTGCGCAAGAGACCTCCAGCCAAGACGTTTCACTAACCGTCCCCGCCGGCGCACCGTTACGCCTGTACCTCACTAAGAAAGTACCCAAGCGGCCGGGCGCTCCGGTGGAGGCCAAGTTCCTGGAACCGGTCTACGCATTCGATCGCGAGGTGATCCCCGCGGGAACACTGGCACTAGGCGAAGTGGGCCGAGTTCAACCGTATTCCACATGGGAGCGTGCAAAAGCCATTTTAAACGGCGATTTCACCCCGCTTCGCCGGGCCGAGATGGAGATCGACCGCTTGAGTCTACCCGACGGGCGCATCCTTTCCGCGCGCACCGTTGGCACCATGGGGTTGAACACTCTCTACACGGAGCCTTCGAAAAACCAAAAATCCCATCCGCAGACGCTCAACGGAGGCATTCTCGGAACCGCCAAACAGTCGGCGAAGGACCGCCTCAACAGCGCCATCAATTCGCGCAGCCAAGGCGTTGCCGACATCGTACGCGGCCCCAACAAAAAGGAAAAACTGGTTGATTTCTTGTGGTCGAAGCTTCCCTATCATCCGCAGTACGTTCGCCGCGGCACAAGGCTTGACGCACCCCTGCTCGACCCCCTGCAGTTCGGTATCGAATCGATCAAGCCCGCCGACCTTGCGGATTTAGGGTCGCAGCCAGCCCCGGATAGCGTCGTCCATGCACGCCTGCTCACGGCGTTGGATTCATCATCCGCCCGGCAGGGCGAAGCCGTGGAAGCTGTGGTGGCAGCACCGCTATTTTCCTCAAACCATAAATTGGTTCTTCCCGAAGGCACCCACTTGATCGGCACAGTAGTAGGTGCCAAGAAAGCGCGATCGTTTCACCGCGCGGGCCAGCTGCGCTTCAACTTTCAAAGAGCCGATCTGCCCCAGGAGGTCGCGCATCTCCGGCCCGCCGCTCCCCCGGCGCCTCTGAAGACGCAGGCCATCCTGGAATCCGCAGAGGGCAGTGGCACGGCGCCCATCAAAGTCGACTCGGAAGGAGGCGTTCAAGCCAAGGAGACCAAGACGCGGTTCATCGCCCCCGTGATCGCACTGGTGCTGGCAAGCCGCGCCGCTGATGATGGAGATCACCACCATGATGCCGACGATACCGGTCCCATCTCTACCAATGCCAACGCCAATATCGGGGGCCGCACGCTAGGAGGCGGCCTGGGATTCGGCTTGCTGGGCGCCGCCGCATCGCAAAGCTCTCGTTTTGTCGGGATGGCCTTCGGCTACTACGGCCTGGCGTGGTCGGTATATTCCAGCGTAGTCGGCCGTGGCGGCGAAGTGCAGTTTGATCAGAACGCCGCCATGGACATCAAGTTCGGAGCCCGCACGCCGCCTCCCGGCTCCAAATTCCGCGACCTCCCCACCACCGCCCAACGCTGACGGCGTCGGGCGTCGCCGCCCTTGGATCGCCCCTTCCCTACGGTATAATGCAGTTGCGACGCTGCTCCGTGCGCCGCACGGATGGCTTTGCCTGCCTACGGAGCGAAACCCATGGCCGAAATCCTGGAGAGCAGTCGCCAAGGACGCTTGTTGCGCCTCGCGCTGAACCGCCCCGAAAAGCGTAACGCTCTGAGCGCGCAACTCTGCCGAGAGCTGGTGCACACGCTCGAATCCGCCCAAAGCGATCCCCAAATCGGCGCCGTCCTGCTAACCGGCAACGGCAAACACTTCTGTGCCGGCATGGATCTGAGCGAAGTCGGCACGCTGGCGAACAACGAAATCAACACCGGCCAGGAGCAGCTATTCACCATCGGGTCCAGGCTGAGCAAGCCGCTCATCGCGGCAGTCCACGGCGCGGCGCTCGGCGGCGGCATGGGCCTGGTCGCCAATTGTCACGTCGTGGCGGCCAGCGAAGAAGCCACCTTCGGCCTCACCGAGATCCGCCTCGGCCTATGGCCGTTTCTGGTGTTCCGCGCACTGTCGGCAGGCTTAGGCGAACGCCGCACCGTTGAACTCTCCCTCAGCGGCCGAATCTTTGGGGCGCAGGAAGCCAAACAGATCGGCTTGGTTCACGAGGTCACCGCCGACCTGGAAAAGCGCTCCGTCGACATGGCCGCCGCCATAGCCGAATCGTCGCCAACCGCTATCCACAGCGGTCTCACCTTCGTACAGGAAGTGCGCGGCAGAGACTGGAGCACCGCCGGCGAAATTGCGCGGCGCATCCGTGACGAGGTTTTCGAAAGCGCCGACTTCGCAGAGGGCGTCCGTGCCTTCCGCGAAAAGCGCAAGGCCGAGTGGCCCTCGATCGAGCGGGGGCACCACTAGATATGGTGTTCACTTATGATATGGTACTCAATAATGTGTAGGGGACGCTTTACATTGCCGCCTCGCGCGGTTAGTATAGTTACAATCTCCCCTGGAGCAAGTGAGGTAACCGTTTGCTAAGACTCAAACGCGTTGAATTGCAGGGATTTAAGTCGTTTTGCGACCGCACCGAATTGCGGTTCCACGGGGAGGGCATCGCCGCCATCGTCGGGCCCAACGGATGTGGCAAGTCGAACATCTCCGATGCCATTAGTTGGGTGCTGGGCGAGCAGTCGGCCAAGAGCCTCCGCGGCAGCCGCATGGAAGACGTGATCTTCGCGGGGACGCGCGACCGCAAGCCGCTCGGCATGGCCTACGTGACCATGACCCTGGTCGATCCCGAGGTGCATGCGCAGAGCCACGCGCACAAGCTCCAGGCGGTGGAAGAAGGCCAGCCGCCGAAAACCGGCGAAGTCACCATCACGCGCCGCCTGTACCGCTCCGGAGAAAGCGAATACCTGGTCGACGGCCACCTGGCGCGCCTGCGCGATATCCAGGACCTCTTTATGGGCACGGGTCTGGGACCCGAGAGCTACGCCATCATCGAGCAGGGCCGCATCGGCCAGATCCTCAGCTCCAAACCTCAGGATCGGCGTGGCGTCATCGAAGAGGCCGCCGGCATCACGAAATTCAAAACGCGCAAGCGTCTGGCTGAAGCCATGCTCGAAAGCGCCAAGCAAAATCTGGCGCGCGTGTTCGACATCCTGGAGGAAGTCACGCGCCAGGTGAATTCGCTCAAGCGCCAGGCCTCCAAAGCGCGGCGCTATGCCGAACTCAAAGAGGAGCTGGAAGCCGGGCTGCGCGTGGTCCTCTCGGGCAAGTATCGCCTGCTCGAACGGGACGCTGCCAAAACCGCGATCGAATTGAACTTGGCTACGGCGGAGGTGAAGTCCCTGTCGCAGCAGGTAGCCGAGAAAGAGCAGGCGCATGAGCAGGAGCAGGCCGCCTGCTACCAGTTGGAGCAGCAGCTCACGGCCGCGCGCCAGCAGCTTGCCGAAAGACAGGTCGACGCCGAGCGCACCCGCGGACGCCTAGAATCGCAGGTGCGTGAGAGCGGCTCCATCGAGCAGCGAATTATCTTGGCCGAAACAGAGTCCCAGGAACTGGGTTCGCGCCTGGAGACGCTGAGTGCGGAAATCGAGGTTCACCAGAACAGTCTCACGGCGCTCGAAGCGCAGATCGCGCAAGCCCGCAGCCGCATGACCGAGATTAACCAGCAGCGCGAGACCCTGCAGGGTAAAGTGCGTGAGCGGGAGCAGGCCATCGAAGGGGGACGGCAGGTGGTCCTGCGCCTCCTGGGCGAAGCGTCTACCCTCAATAACCAGCTGGCGCAGGTGGAAGAGTACCTGGCCGCCATCGAGCGCGAAACCGCGCGCTCGGAACGCGAAGAGCAGGTGGCCGCGGCCGAAATTGAACGGTTGGAAACCGCCAGCCGGCAGCTTTCCGAATCCATGACGCAGCGGCAAATGGAACTCGAGATGGTGACCGCCGAACGCGGCCGCACCGAAGAGGACTTGGCGGAGCGCCGGCACACGGCCGTGGAACTACGGCACGAAATCGATGCGCTGAAAAGCGAAGTCTCGGGAATCCGCGCGCGCAAAGAGTCTCTGGAGCAGGTGCTGGCCCATCGCACCTATACCACGGACTCGGTGAAGCGCCTGTTCGCTTCCCTGGAAAAGGGCCAGGCGGACGACCTGAAGCTGCAGGGCGTGCTGGCGGATTACGTGGATGTCGATCCCCGCTTCGAAAAACCGGCCGAAGAATTCCTGCGCGAAGAGCTGGAATACGTGGTGGTGGAAAGCTGGGACCAGGCCGAGCGCGGCCTGGATTTCCTGCGCGCCGAGACCGACGGCCGCGCCACCTTCCTGGTACATCCCGAGCCCAATGGCAACGGCCACCGCGACCTGCCGGAGCCGGCCATCGGGCCGGAGACCGGTATTGCCGCACGGCTGAGCGAGTCGTTGCGGCTCACCAATGGTTTTAAGGATCGCGCGGCGGATCTGCTGCCACGGGTATCCCTGTGCTTCCTGGCGGAGGATCGTCAGGCGGCACAGCGCCTCGCGGTGGCATATCCCTATTTGTATTTCCTGCTGCCCGACGGTGTCTGCTACCACGGCCACACCGTAACCGGCGGGACCAAGACCGGCACCGGACCGTTGGCAATGAAGCGCGAAGCGCGCGAACTGTCGGTGGTTCTGGAAGGCCGGCAAGCGCTGCTCGACGAAAAGATGGCGGCCCAGGAAGCCCTGCACCAGGAGATCCTCGCCATTGAGGCGGAGCTCGAACGGCTTCGTGCTTTGCAGCAATCTCGCGAAAAGGATCGCCTGGCGCTCGATCACGAGAAACGCAAGCTGGGTGAAGACCTGTCGCGCGCCAATTCGCGTGTCTCGGTGGCCCGCCTGGAGTTGGAGCGCTTGCGGCGCGACCAGGCCCGTTCCATCGAGCAGCGCGAGAACAACCGAGCGGCCGTGGAAGAGAAGGAGCGCCTCCGCGCCGAGCGCGAGGCATCACTTGAAAGCGAACGGCAAGCGCTCGAAGAACTGCAAGCTCAGGCAGCCACTATCGGCGAGGAATACGCCGCCGTGCGCGCGGAGCTCGCAGGATTTGAGGAGCGCCACCGCGGCGAGAAGGCATCTCTGGCGCGCCTCGAACAGCAGTTCCGCGAAATGGCCGTCCGCCGCAGCGCCATCGGAGTCGAGATCGATCGCTGGGCCGAGCACCGTTCGCGCCTCCTGGCAGACAACATGGAACTCAGCCAGAGGGCTGCGCAACTGGCCGAGCAGATTGTGGAATCGGAAACCGATGTCAACCGCATGGCGACCGAAGAGGCGCAGCGGCGCGAAGCCTTGCGCTCTGGCGACGAGGAACTCAAAACCCTCCGCGTGGTGGTTCAGGAATGGCACGAGCGCCGGTCGCAGATCGAAGTCGACCTGGTGAAGAAACAGGCCGAATTAAAGTACCTCGACGAGACCGCCCGCAAGGAACTGAATTGCCCGGTCGAAGAGCTGGCGCCCGCCTCCGACCCAATTCCGGATGAAGACGCGATTGGCGCCGCCGAGCAGGCCACCATCGAAGTGCGCAATCGTATTGAAGCGCTAGGCGCCGTCAACCTCGCCGCGATGGAGGAGTTTCAGGAGGCCCAACAGCGCCACGAGTTCCTGAGCACGCAGCGACAGGATTTGATTGATTCCATCCGCGACACGGAGAAGGCTATCCAGGAAATCGATCAGGTGTCGCGGCAGAAATTCGCGGAGGCCTTCGAAGCCATCAACGCCAACTTCCGTGTGTCGTTCCAGACGCTCTTCGGCGGCGGCACCGGGGAGATGCGCCTGACCGACCAGGAGAATCTGGCCGAATCTGGCATCGATATTATCTGCTCACCTCCCGGCAAGCGCCTGCAGAACGTGCTGCTGCTTTCCGGCGGCGAGAAAGCGCTTTCCGCGGTAGCGCTGCTGATGGCCATCTTCAAGTACCAACCCAGCCCCTTCTGCATCCTCGACGAAGTGGACGCGCCGCTCGATGAAGCCAACATCGGCCGCCTGAACAAGATGATCGCCGAGATGTCGCTCACAACGCAGTTCGTGATGATCACGCACTCCAAGCGAACCATGGAAGCCGCGCAAGCTCTGTACGGTGTGACGATGCAAGAGCCGGGCGTTTCGCGGTTGGTCTCAGTGAAGTTCGGCAGCGGTGCCCCGGCGGGCGCGGCAGCGTAACGCAAATCGACGTGAGCCAGACCCGCATCAACCGGGTTCTCCAGGCGGCGATTGGAAAGCCAGCCGACGCGCCGGTCCAAGTCCCGCGCAACGTCAGCGCTAAAGAAGAACACCAGATCACGCCGCCCACTCAAACCAGCGTAACGTTCGGCGGCGGGGCCACGGCGATCGCCGCGGCATAGGAAGATCTGCCTCAGCGGAAGTGCCGGGAGTCCTTCTCATTCTCCCCGCACACGTTCTCCTGAATGTCGCTGTCTGCGAGAAGGCGCGCGCTGTATTGGATCGTAAACGGCTTCGCGTACATCTGGGGATCCTCCAGAGTCACCTGAACATCCAGATGTCCGAAGTCCCTGCGATGCATCCGCTCCACAGTATGCAAAGCGAAGCCGTGAGGGGTACCGGTTGCGTCGAGCCAGCTCAGGTCGTTGAACCCAATCGTGTCAACCAGTAGTGTCCCGCCATCCCAATGGCCTATCGAGTAGCCCATCCAAGTGGGTTGAGGGTCGGGGGTATGCCCGCGTCCGTCGGTGTAGATCTGCCGCACGGTGGAATCGCTTTCGTGAATGATCAGGGTCAGGCCCGGTGACTGAACGATCTTAAAGGGGAACGGAAGGGTTTCGCTGAGCGGAACTCCGCCGGGCAGGCATTTGGTATAGGGCAGATCCGCCGCGTCGTGCTTACCGTGTTGCTGGAGAATCTCGGCCGATGCGGGGAGGAGGGGCGATTCCTTGGGCGGAAAATCGGCCAACACACTGAGGAAATATTTCGAATAGAGGCCTGCGTCGTCTCCCGGTACGTCGAAAGTGGTGACATCGCCAAACAACCGCTTCAGCTCCTCCAGAGGCGTCGGCTCAATCTGCCAAACCCCGCTCAAATCGGGCTTGCCTTTCACCTTCGGTGCGGGGGCGGAGAGATTCGGTTTCCCGTCGTGTGTGCGCGGGATGCCTGGCGTTGGATAGTGCAGCCATTGTGCCTCCAGGCCAGAGGCGAGTAAAACGAGCAGACAGACGACCGAGCAGTGCAGATGGTTCCGGCTCCTCCTTCCGGGAATTCAGCTTACCACGGTGCTGTGAAGATCCCGCCCGTTCGTTCCTCAGGCGGTCGCAGCGGCAGAGGAGAAGCTTCGAAGGGCGTTGGCCTCGTTGTCATGCACATCGAAAACCTCGTACAACTTCGTGACCTGCAATAGGTCCTTCACCCGTTCAGTCGGATTCAACATTTTGAGCTGGCCTCCTTGATTCGCTACGCTTGCGAACGCGGCAAACAACTCGCCGATCCCCGGACTGTCGAGGTAAGAAACTCCGCCCAGATTGAGAAGGATCTTGGTATTCCCCTTCCCCACCAGGTCGCGCACGGCATCCCGTAAAGCGAGGGAACTATCGCCACGCACGATTCGTCCCTTTAGATCGATCACCATCACATCGTTCACCTGCCGAGTCTTCACCGTTTCGTTCATGGGATAGCCTCCGAACGGAAAGCGTCCAAGCAGACCAAAAACCGCCACCAGGGCGAAATTGGCCTACCCGGCGCTAGCCCCTAGTAGCCATTCTGCCCTATGCCTCAAGATCCTATACTACTCTTTGCCGGTTTCCCAGACTCACATGTCTTTCCTCCGCGACGTTCGCTTAAGTTCTCGCACACTGGCCAAGAATCCCGGTTTCACGGCGGTGGCCGTCGCTATGCTGGCACTCGGTATCGGTGTCAATGCCACTGTCTTCACCGTGACGAACGCCGTACTGTTCAAGGGATTCCGCCTGGTTTCCCGGAACGATCGCCTCGCCTACATCAGCAACGACGGTTGCTGCGTCTCCTACCCCGATTTTGAGGACTACCGGGCCCAGGCGAAGTCGTTTGCAGGAATGGCGATTGTACACGGCGTGTCGGAGGCCCTGGCGGACAAAAGCGGCTTCCCCGAGAGATACGAGGCCACCGAAGTCAGTGCCGATACCTTCCGCCTAGTCGGTCAGCGGCCGATTCTGGGGCGGGATTTTACACCATCCGATGAGACGCCGGGCGCGTCTCCGGTCGCGATGCTGAACTACGGCTTCTGGGAACGCCGTTACGGTAAGGACCCGGCCATTATCGGCAGCACGGTGCGCATGAATGGCGCTCCCACTACCGTCATCGGCGTCATGGCCCAAGGCTTCGACTTCCCGCAAAAGGTGGATCTTTGGGTGCCGCTGGTGCCCACTCCGGAGGTGCGCAAGCGGGAAAACCGGGACACATGGTTCGTCTTGGGCCGCTTGGCCGAGGGCGTCACAATGCAAACCGCGCGCGCGGAAATCGAAACCATCTCGCGGCGGCTGGCTAGCGCCTACCCCCTCACAAATCGCGATCTCCGCCCCGTGGTACAGCGCTTCCACGAGTTCATGATCGGCCCGAATGCCACCGTGCTCTACGGGTCCATGTGGGGCGCCGTTGGTTTTGTGCTCCTGATCGCCTGCGCTAATCTGGCGAATCTCCTGCTGGCCCGCGCCATCGGCCGGTCCCGCGAGGTTTCCGTTCGCATCGCACTCGGAGCCGGCAAGTGGCGGATCATTCGGCAACTCCTTATCGAGAGCGTGATGCTTTCCGGCTTGGGCGGCATCTTCGGCTGGTGGATTGCCAAATGGGGGGTACGCGCTTATCAGCTCGCCATGGCTCAGAAGGAGTCCTGGCTGATCCTCGACTATGCGATGGACTACCGCGTTCTGGCTTATCTCATCGCCATCTCGATGGGAACGGGATTGCTGTTCGGCCTCGCCCCGGCGTTGCGGCTCTCGAACCTCGACATCAACACCGCCCTGAAGAATGGCAGCCGGGGCGCCACGGGCGGGGGCCGCGGAAAGCACCTGTCCTCCCTACTGGTCGCTGGAGAGATGGCGCTTGCCGTGGTGCTCCTCGCCGGAGCGGGCGTGATGATCCGCAGCTTTCTGAAGATCCACAACGCGGACATCGGCGCCAACATTGCGAATATCCTCGTAACTGTCCCTTACGGCGGGCTGCCTCCCGCCAGGTATCCGAGTGCCGAGTCACGGATCTCCTTCTACGATCGTCTGCGGGAGCGTGCGGCAGCGATGCCGGGTGTGGAATCGGTTGCCCTCGCCAGTCAACTTCCTTCGTGGGGCGCGCGGCGCTTTCCGTACGAGCTGGCCGGCGCGCCCGTCGACGAAAAGCAACGCCCGCGGCTTGTGGGATTGTCGATCGGCCCGGCCTACTTCCGCATGCTAGGGGCGGCAGTGCTCTCCGGCCGTGACTTCAACGACGCCGATGGATCCTCCGCACCTCCGGTGGCGATTGTGAACCAGCGATTGGCAACCAGGTTCTGGCCGGGAGAGGACCCCCTCGGCAAGCGCCTTCGCTTGTTCGATGGAAGCACGCCCGGACCGTGGCTGACAGTGGTTGGCGTTGCCTCGAATATCATTCAGAACGACATCAACCGCCAGCAGTTCGATCCGGTGATTTACCTGCCGTATCGACAAAAGCCGGAGGCGTTTATGTGGGTCCTTGCGCGCACGGGCGTCCGTCCCGCCAGCCTGGCGTCTACGTTTCGTCGTGAGACCCAGTCCATCGATTCCGCCCTCCCCATGTATGGCCCGTTTACTTTGGCGGAACGCCTGGAAGTGTTTTGGGACAGCCGGTTCTATGGAATTCTATTTCTGATCTTTGCCGCGATTGCGTTGCTGCTGGCTTCGATCGGCCTGTATGCCGTCATCGCGCATTCTGTGAATCAGCGGACACAGGAGATCGGAATTCGCATCGCGGTTGGCGCAACAGCACGCGATATTCTCAAACTCGTGTTACAGCAGGGAATGCTTCCCCTGGTAATTGGTCTGACCATCGGGTTGGCGGCGTCGCTGGCGGTCAATCGCCTTCTCAAATCCCTGCTCGTTCAGGTTTCACCGGCCGACCCCATCACACTCGCGGTGGCATCCGCCATACTGCTCTTGTCTGCCACGCTCGGATGCCTGATTCCCGCAATGCGCGCGGTGCGGGTTGATCCTGCGCTGGCGTTGAGGAACGAATAGCGCCCTTGCAGACCGGCTACCATTAGGCGCAAGTGAACATATCACTGCCGCTTATCCGTGCGGAAGTGGATTTTCTAACCAACCCGAAACTGCGACTTGTGATTCGATCTAAGGAGGAGGAAATTCACCATGGCTGTGAAGCCAGTTCCGGAAGGATATCACACGGCAACACCATACCTAGTCGTTAACGATGCGAACAAAGCGATTGACTTCTACAAACGCGCCTTCGGGGCGAAAGAGATCGCGCGGATGGATGGACCGCAGGGCAAGATCGCTCACGCTGAACTCAAGATTGGCGACTCCATGATCATGCTGTCCGACGAGATGCCGGGGCAGGCCACTCGCTCACCTCAGTCTCTTGGTGGGACCGCCGTCGGAGTTTTCCTTTATCTGACGGATGTGGATCACGTTTTCAAACAGGCTACGTCTGCCGGGGCCAAAGTCGATATGCCTTTGGCGGACATGTTCTGGGGTGATCGTTATGGCAAACTGACCGATCCGTTCGGCCACGCGTGGTCGCTCGCCACACATAAGGAGGATGTGGCGCCCGAGGAAATGCAGAAGCGGATGAAAGCGGAAATGGCCAAAATGGGGCGGACGTCGCAAGCTACCAGTTGATGCGCGCGGCCGCGTGAATGCCAAAGAAGAGGGCGCCCCGCGTTGCGTGCGCGGGACGCCCGGAATAATCGACCGAAGAGGTTCCCTTAGACTTGGAAGGAACTGCCGCAGCCGCAGGTGGATTTGACCTGGGGATTATTGAACTTGAAGCCCGCGCCTTCCAGCGTTTCGACATAATCGACCTCGGCGCCATCCAAATAAAGGAGGCTGGCCTGATCCACGTAGACCTTCAGGTCACCGTACTGATAGGTCTTGTCGAGCATGTTAGGCTGATTCTCGAAAGCCATGGAGTAGCTGAACCCCGAACAGCCGCCACCCACAACCGCGATCCGTAGTCCGGCAGGTTTGGGTTCCTGGGACGACATAATCTCCTGTACCTTGCCGATCGCTTTTTCGGTTAATTGCACCATTTCGTCTAAACTCCTGTTTAAGGCTATCCCCATTATACAATTGGGACCGCCCTAATCCACCGCCACTCGTTTAGATGTGCAAATTCGCGGTCCGGTCGCGGAAATCCCGGTCCAAAGCGTCACCCAATTGGCTTCGTTCTTCACCCCAAGGGGTCCATTCCTCACCGGATTGGGTTCGTGGGTTATGTTATCGTTCAGATGCGGCCATGTGACCCGCAAATCTGAAACCCGAATCTCGCGGGTTGCGTCGGAAGCGGTGTATGGGCACCTTGGTCGGCACTCTCACGCTTCCAACGTTCGGTAGTAAGGTTGCGTCTAAGACTAGAGTGGACTACCAAAACACCCCGGAAGGCGCCTTGGTGCAGCGGGCGCAGGCCGGCGAGGAAGCGGCGTTTCGCGAGATCGTGGAACGCTACCAGTCCAAGGTGTTTTCTATCATCCATGGCATCGTGCGCCAGCGAAATGACGTGGAAGACATTGCACAGCAAGTATTTGCGAAGGTCTACCTGTCCCTCAAGAGCTTCGATTTCCGCAGTTCGCTGATTACCTGGATCTACAAAATTACGGTGAACGAGTGCTTCGATTACCTCCGCAAGCGGAAAGTGCGGAAGCTGGTTTACGAAAGCGATTTGAGCGAGGATGAGGTTCGGCGTGTCGAAAATTCCGAACCGGCTGTCGACCGGCAAATTCCCGCCGATTCCAGCCTGGCGCAGCGCGATTATGTTCTCAAGCTCCTTACCCGGGTCTCCGAGGAGGAGCGTATGTTATTGATGTTAAAGGAAGTGGAAGGCTTTTCCGTGGAGGAACTGGCGGAAAAGACGGGCATGAACGAAAACACGATTAAAGTGAAGCTCTTTCGCGCCCGACAGAAGCTGGTAAAAGCCGCTCAGCGGTTAGATCGTACACCCGGTTTAGTACCGGGTTGAGTGAGAAAAAAAGTTGGGTTTCCCTTAGCGGACGAAGAGCCGCAAGGGGTGGTAGTGGTGTAAGGTAGCTTTTGGTAAGGGAAGAAACATATGCATGCGGTAGTGATGGATCGCCTCGAGGAGTTCCTCGCCGATGCGCTGAATCCGGCGGCTCAACGAGAAGTCGAGGCACACCTGACCTCTTGTGACGCCTGCCGCGAAGAAATTCGCAGCATGCAGGAAGTCTCGCAGTTGTTCCTCTCTTTGCGCACCGAAGAGCCTCTCGTCCCCGCGCTTGGCTTATATGCCAGGGTCATAGAGCAGGTAAGCGAGCGCAAGGCTGTCCCTTCGGTGGCCAATGTGTTCGGGCTGGGTTTCGCCTTCGGGCGTCAGCTCATCTTTGCGTCATTGCTGACGCTGGCAGTGCTGGGCAGTTACCTGGTTGTCCGGGAATCGGGGTATACAGCAGGTCCTTCTCCGGAAGCGGTGATGGCTCAACAGGAATCGCCCTCGTTTGATTCCGCTCCGGCGCAGGATAATATGCTGGTCACGATGACGGCCTATGAGCACTGATCTTCTGGAGCGAACTGCGATCGGCCGCGGTTGGGATCCTCGTCTGGCCGGAGGCGTCATTTTAGCGCTGGTTTTCCTGTGCGGCGCGGCCGTCGGCGCCTTGGCCATGAACTCGAACGCCCACGCCCGCTTGCACCAGCAGGCGGCTTTCGATACTCCGGCCGGCAAGGCCCTTACCTTCGATAAGCTGCAGAAGGAATTGAATCTGACCCCCACGCAAGCGGAGCAAATTCAATCTATCTTGAACGACATGTGGCAGTATTACCGCACCGTTCTGGGCGACAGCAAGTCACGGGTGGAGCAAATCCTGAACGCAGAGCAGCGCGTCAAATTCGAACGTCTCTTACAACAGCAGCTCCTGCCCCAGCACTGAGGTGGGCATGCTTTTGGCTTGCCCAGTGGGCACTGCCCTCCGTTATCGTTGACACCGCCCGCACCCACGCGGACAATGGTGTTTCCATGCGTGTTCCTCGTTTCCTTGCCTGCTCGGCAACCGGATTATTCCTAATCGTCTCATCCGCCTGCTCGCGGAGTGCCTCCTCTGACGTTCGGACCTACACCATGGGCGACCGCGTCGAGCTCGGCCACCTGGTCTACACCATCTTCGAAAGCCGCTGGGCCTCCCAGTTCGGAGATGGCCCCACAGCCCGCGTGCCGCAACACCGGTTCTTTCTCGTTCGCATGAACGTCGGCAACACCGGCACAGCGCGGGCTATCGTTCCCAACATGACTCTTGAGGACGATCAGGGCCATAGTTATCCCGAGGTGCGCAACGGGGATGCCGTACCCGAGTGGCTGGGGTTTCTGCGGCCGGTCACCACTCTTGAAGCCGCCGCCGGAAACGTCCTGTTCGACGTCCCGCCGGCCCACTACAAATTGCGCGTCACCGATGAGGAAAGCCAGCGCGCGGCGCTCGTGGACATCCCGCTAACGTTCCGGTCCGAGGCTCCCGATCTTCCCCCGCCCAACGGCGACCCAAGGTAAAGTTACAGCCGAACAGCTTCGCGCCGATTTAGAATCGGTGTATGTGGGTTTGCGCCGCTGCTCTCCTGTTCTTCTTCCAACCCGCCAATCCCGTCACGGAGGGCATGAAGGCCCTGGATGACGGCAAATATGAAGCTGCGGCGGAAGCGTTCACCAAAGCCGTAGCGGCCGACCCCGGCGATTACACCGCGCACTTCAACCTGGCCCTGGCGTACAGTTTTCTCCAACAAGATGATCGGGGCGTTGCCGAATACCGCAAGACCCTGGAACTCCACCCGGGATTGTATGAGGCGCAGCTAAATTTGGGGATCCTGCTGCTGCGTCAAAAGAAACCGGCCGACGCTGAGCCGGCATTGGATGCTGCTGTTAAGCAAAAGCCCGCGGAATTTCGCCCCCGCTTCTATCTTGCCGAAGCCGAGCTGGGAGCGGGCGACGCCGTCAAGGCGGAGGCGGACTACCGGGCCGCGCTCGAAGCCAACGCCAAGGCTCCCGGCGCCCACCTCGGCCTGGCACGCGCACTGGCGCAGCAAGGCAAACTGGCGGAGGCCGCGCCGCAATTTCGACAAGCCGGCGAACTGGATCCGAACTACCGCGATTCCCTGCTGGAGCTGGCGGTTCTATACGAAAAGGGCGGGCAGGCCGCAGAAGCCATCGAAATCTATCGCCAGTTTCCGGATCGCCCGGCGGCACAGGAGCGCCTGGGCGAGTTGCTGCTCGCCAACAAGCAATATGCCGATGCCATCCCCCGGCTGGAAGATGCCTATGCGAAGTCGCCCACCCAGGCGAACCGACTCGGACTGGCCGAAGCATTCCTGTTCAACAACAATTTGGACAAAGCCCTGCCGCTGCTGGAAAAGGCTGTCGTGGAAGAGCCGGCCAATTACGACTTGCGCATGATGTTGGGGCGTGCGCTGCGCGATCGCAAGCAGTATCCGGCCGCTGCGCAGCAGTTCGAGGCGGCCCTGAAAGCCAAGCCCCAGGCTGCGGCAACCTGGAATGAATTGGGCGGCGTTCTGTATCTGGCGGAAGATTATCAGCCGGCGCTGGCAGCTTTCGACCGCGGGCGTCAGTTAGGAGAAAACACCGCCGGCAACGCATTCCTTCGCGCCATCATCCTCGATAAACTAAGACAGCTCAAACCGGCGCTGGAAGCGTATCAGCAGTTTTTGGCGATGAGCGAGGGTAAGAATCCGGACCAGGAATGGCAAGCCCGCCAACGCGTGCGGATCATTCAGAGGGAACTCGATAAGCGGTGAGAATCATGCGTCCGATTCTGGTGCTGGCGCTGTTGGCCTCGGCGGCGGGAGCAATGGGGGCGGCACTTGACGAGGCGCGCGCCGAGCCCAATCTGGAGAAACGGTCCAATCTCGCGCTAGCCAACGCCGTGGCTGCCCTGAAATCCGCTCGCGATGCCTACCGCGCCGGCGATACGCAAATGGCCATGACCAAGATAGCGGAAGTTCAGGAATCGGTGGAATTGGGATACGCCTCGCTGGTTAAGACTGGCAAAGACCCGCGCAAAAATCCAAAATGGTTTAAGAGGGCGGAGATTGAGACGCGCGACTTGCTGCGCAGCATGGAGAGCTTCGAGCACGAGATGTCTTTCAGCGACCGCCCGATGCTGGAGAAGGTGAAAGAGCGCGTGCAGCAGATCCACGACGACCTGCTGACGGGCTTGATGGAGGGCAAACACAAATGAAAACCCTGGTATGGTGCCTGCTATTGGCCGGGCCGCTTGCCGCGGCCTCGCGCGATTTCCTCACGGCTGACGAAGTGGACCAGGTGCGCGAGGCGCAGGAGCCCAATCTGCGGCTGAAGCTATACGCGAATTTCGCGAAACAACGCATGGACCTGGTGAAGAATCTGCTCAGCAAGGAGAAAGCCGGGCGCTCGCTGATGATTCACGACGCCCTGGAGGACTACTCCAAGATTCTGGACGCCATCGACGATGTGGCCGACGACGCGCTGCTCCACAAGGCCGAGGTGAAACTGGGCCTGGACGCGGTCGCGGCGGTCGAGAAGCAAATGTTGCCGATGTTGCAGAAGATCCAGGACAGTCCGCCCAAGGACATCGCGCGCTACGACTTCGCCCTCAAACAAGCCATCGAAACCACCCAGGACAGCCTGAGCGGCGCGCAGGAAGACGTGGCCAAGCGGGGACAGGAAGTCGAGGCCCGCGACGCAAAAGAGAAGAAGGAATTGGGCGACCTCACTGCGCCGGTGGACGGGGAGAAGAAGCCGGCGGACGACAAGAAGTCCGATACCGGCGATACTAAAAAGAAGAAGGCGCCCACGCTCAAGAGGCCGGGTGAACAGTAAGGTCCGCCCTCTCGGGCGGCCGTGATGTCATGGAAGTCGAACCTCATCGACCGACGTGGAAGACCCTGCTGGCTTTCGCGATTATCTACTTTGTATGGGGCTCGACATTTCTTGCGATTCGCGTTGGCGTCCGTGAAGTTCCGCCGTTTCTTCTCGCGGCCATGCGGTTCTCGGTGGCGGGCCTCGTTCTTTATGGCTGGATGATCGCTCGCGGCGAGCCCTCACCGAGCGCGCGCCAATGGAGGTCAGCATTCCTGGTTGCTCTGCTGGCCTTTGTTTTCGACTACGGACTGTTGTTCTGGGCCGAGCAGCGTGTGCCCTCGGGCCTGGCCGCCGTCATGATGGCCACGATACCGGTGTTCATGGTGCTGTCGGAAATCATGTTCCTGCGCACGCAACGGCTCACGGTTCGCTTGTCCTTCGCGCTCCTGATCGGGATCGCAGGAGTGGCCGTGCTGGTGAGTCGCTCCTTGAACCTCGGTGGCGCGCCGATCGACGGAGCAGGCGCCGCGGCGCTGATCTTCGCAGCCATGAGTTGGGCCGTAGCGTCTGCGCTCATGAACAAGTTGGCGTTGCCGCCGTCCAAGGTGATGAGTTCGGGGGCACAGATGTTAGCCGGAGGAGTGTTGCTGGCTCTCACGGCAGCTGCGCTGGGAGAATTCCACAATTTTCATCCGTCGGCCGTCTCGCCCGGCGCGTGGCTTTCGTTGCTGTACCTGATCGTCGCCGGCTCTATCATCGGCTTCACCGCCTACGTATGGCTGATTCATCATGAATCGCCCACGAAAGTCGGAACCTACGCGTACGTGAACCCGGTAGTAGCCGTGCTAATTGGATATTTCCTGGGCGGCGAAACGCTTGGCCCGCGAACGATTGTAGGGACTGTGTTCGTTTTGATCAGCGTGGTAGTGATCACGACGACGCGAGGGAAGAAAGCGGCCACAGTCCCGCCCAAGACTCTTGCCGCAAAGACGGGCAACTAGACGGTTGCCTTTCCCGCTAGGCTGCGTTAATATGCAACCTAGAGGTTGCTTGATAATGAACGATCGGATCGAGAAGCGTATCGAACTCAAGGCCCCCATTTCGCGCGTGTGGCGCGCACTGACGGATCACCGCGAGTTCGGCGAGTGGTTTCGGGTGAAACTCGACGGCCCGTTTGTACCCGGCCAGGTCTCGAGTGGCCACATTACTTACCCTGGCTATGAACACGTCAAGTGGGAGGCCGTTGTGCAGAAGATGGAGCCCGAACGGCTCTTCTCCTTCACCTGGCACCCTTATTCGGTCGATCCCAAAACAGACTATTCGAAGGAGCCGTCCACGCTGGTCGAATTCAAGCTGGAAAAGACTCCGACCGGCACACTGCTACTGCTCACGGAGTCTGGTTTCGATAAAATCCCCAGCGACCGCCGGCTCGAAGCCTTCCGCAGAAACGATAGCGGCTGGACGGAGCAAATGAAGAATATCGAGGGCCATGTCACGCAAAAGCCGTAGCGGCGTGACCGCCAAACGGCCGGCTCCGGCGCCTGTCTTTGCCGCACTGGGCGACGAGACGCGGCTCTCCATCGTTGCGAAGCTTTCGGGCGGTGGGCCATGGTCGATCTCTCAGCTCACCGAGGGCTCCAAGCTTACCCGCCAGGCAATCACCAAACATCTGCGAGTGTTGGAACGGGTGAAGATCGTGCGCAGTGTCCGTGCGGGTCGCGAGAGCCTCTTCGCATTCGACCCCGAGCCGATTGAAGGAGTGAAGACATACCTCGAGCTTGTCTCCGAGCAGTGGGATCAGACACTATCCAGGCTAAAATCGTTCGTCGAAGACTGATCGTTCTTTGGGGCCGAATAGTCCCGGTTCTTGGGACCCGGCGTGCTATCTGAAGTCATGAAGCAGCGACCGAAGCGCCAGGAGCAGGTCCGAGGTAAACAGCGCGCGCTCACGACTGCTGGTGCCCGGCGAACATAGCGCGTCGATTCGCTCGGCATGGCACCAGGAGCGAATGAGTCCGGCATCTTGACTGGACCTGAGATTCAGAAAGCATTGCAGCTGGGCGCACTGTGCGCTCAAGCTCAGACTTAACCAATTCCCAAAAACCTCGCGGTGAGCAAGGCGCAGGAGCGTCTCGCCGCGCGCCTGACAGCCAGCCTCTTCGAGGATCTCGCAATGATAGTGGTTCGTCCCTGAGTCACGAAGTGACGCAAGATATACGAGCTTGCCGAACAGAGTCCGTTCCTGCTCAAGTGCGTCGCCTGGCTTGGTCTGTGCCCCTGACGAAGTCGAATCGAGATCGTGGGCGGTTATCATGAAATTTCTTGTAACGGTGATCCGTACCGCACGACAAGACCGCAATAGTAATTTGGATCGGCGAATTTATCGTTGAAGATCCGTTCCCATCTGGCGTTGTCCGAGCAATCATGGCACCTGCCGCATTTACATTGCCGTGACGGACTAGTTTTAGACGACGGATAGCTGGTGGCTGCCAGCCGCGCTCCGCGGACGATGGAAGCGCTTTGCCTGCGTGGTACCTGGCTCTCGATCAAGAAATTGATCGTTTGGGCATCGGTCAGTTCCATTTCGGTGATTCCTCCGACTACGCCGTCTGCCGGATCGAAAGGCGGCGGGCAATTTCCTGAAACACGGCCAACGCCGCACGGAGTTGCTTCACTTCTTCGAGTAGCGCGGCTGCGCTGGACGAGTTCCAATCCGTTTCAATGCGATTGTTTCGTTTTTGGCGTCTGCCTAAATTTGGCACTTCTATCGTGTGGTCCATAGGTCCAATTGTGACCGCGTTCGAAAATTATCACAATTACAATTGCGTGGGAATTGGCCAAGGATTTTAGGGGAGCCGAAGAGATAAACGAGGGCAGCCGTTAATCCCTGTTTTGTGGGGTTATCAACGATCCCGAGCCCACTCATAACTACGGTTAACGTCGCCATGTGTGATGCAGCGGTACGGCTTAAATGGATGGAACTAAGGTTCTCGTGCTGTTGGGAGATACCTATCCCCCCAGGGGCTTGACGGGATAGGAGCTAGAGGCCCCCTAAACTGCCCCCCCCACCAACTCAAAGCCGTTGTCAAGCAAATCAAAACAAATATTTCGAAAATGTTCTCGGGCTGATCCGAGCGGATGGCGGCGGTACGCGGCGCGGATACGCACTGAACCGGCAGTGGCGCTGGCGTGGTTTGCAGAAGCACGCGGGTTTTTTCGGAACGGCGTTTTTCGGGCGTAAAAGCAGAAGTCCGACACGGAGAATAACCAACCAGAGAACAGTACTTCGCTCACGAACGCGGCCCGGAACATCAGGCTACCGCAGTTAAGCGCCGCCTGTTTGGCTCAGATAAAACGAGTGTAACCGCCGCCAATCATCGACCAACTCTTTGATACGCTTTTGCAATTCGGGAATCTTGGCGCGGTCGAGATTCGTGGGGCCCTCGGCAGCTTCGTTCACGATTAGCTGTTGCGCGGCCCTAGCCATCTCCTGCATTCTCTCCTCAACCAGATCGTCGCGGAGGTTTAGTCGCCAAACTTGGATCTGCGCGATTCTGTCTCTAAGATGGCCTCGATCCTGCGGGAGGTCGGCATGCTTGATTGCCAATTCCGCGAAGAACTGCTGCCAAGCCCGAATGTGCTCAAGGGATCGAAAAAACCCCGCGTATAAAAGTTCGGGGGAAACGTCTGGATAGGAGTGAGAGTCGAACTGCAACAAAAATCGAAGAGCCTCGGGGGAAAAGATGGCGTCGCGTGTCGATTCCCATCGCAACCGATCAAGAACGGCTACGCTCGAAAGAAACGCCTGGGCAACCTTATCACGAAAAGAATAGTCAGACAACATCAAGGCGTTCGTAAAAACATTGTGCCAAGCCAAAGGGACCTCAAATTTATCTAACACGGGAAACCCGTCCTTCTGCTTGAGCGCCGAAAGCAACCACAAACGAAGACGTGGTGAGTACGACGATTCATATTCGCCCAAGTGAGAATGTAAATCTCGATCTATGATTTCCGAGAAAGGTTGAAAGACTGTCCACGCCTCAGACGACGGAAAGTACTGCAGTTCGGTACCGAGATGAAGCCACCAGATCGCTTCAAGTGCCTCCCCACGGGCGAGTCGATATAGGAAGTCGGACGAAGACAACATCTTCGTAAACTGCTCAGTAGCAGGTGTCAGCCGCTGTGCGACAAAGGTACGAAGTCTAAGCTGTTGCAATTCTAGCGAGCTTGCCATATCGAACGAATTCCATGGGTCGTCTATAGTTCACTTTGGGTTTGCAGATCGACGTATGATTCTGAGCACGCTCTGAAGGCTCAGGAGCATCCAACATGTAAGACCCCATGCTCAGAAGCCGGTCGTCTTCCCCCCAAAGAACGCTTGCTCTTAGGGCTGGGATATGCCCGAATTCGCTTTGGAACTTCTCCGTAGCTTGTTGAAGACTGCGCAACACTGGCGACAGCGTCCGAAGATCATTGTAGGCGGTGGACCAACTGACTATGGACTCCAGCAGTTCACTCACCAAAGGCAACCGAGTAATTGTGCCCAGCAGTCCAGAGGGACTATAGCCGAAATGGGCTGGCGCAAACAAACAGAGATCGGCGGTTAAAACCCAATATGGTTGGAGATCTTGTATCTCAGACGGCACCGCATGTCTGGTATTTTGCATAAAATCGACAAGATCGCGAGCTAGACTTCGCTCAACACTCCTAACGCCTTCAGGGTTTGATGCAGCCGCAAAACGGTCAAACTCTTGCCTCGCCTTTGTAGTAATCTCGGCAAATGTTTGGGCTATAGCCTTTGGATTGAATTTTTGACGCACCCTCCTTCGTAAGTGAGGGTTCGCCGAGGCTAAGCCGACGACCTGTATTTGTCTCTGGCAGAAGGCGAGAAAAGGCCGCATGATATTTAACACCATTTGTCGAATTACCACAGCCCCTTCCGAGTGTCCAACAAGAACGAGTCGAGAATAACGAAAGTTGTCCCCTCGTATCCTGCGAAGCGTATCAGCGAAACCTGCCTGTTGGTAGCCGACATCTTCGGACGATCGGGTTGGCTCGGGGTAGATCGCCGTCAAAAAACGCATCAATCTGTCGCTGCTGATTTGTATGGGATTCGCAACGCTATCGTAATTGAAAAACAACATATCGCAGTTCTGCCACCACGGGAATTCATGAGGGAAGTCGTCAACGAGACCATGGAAATTCAGCCATGTGGCGGTTGGGTCACCAAGGAACCCGTGGACGAATACTACTGCCGTTTCGACTCCGGGCGAGTCTGAAATCAATCCTATCGACCCCGAGTTCAAAAGGTTGGCACAGTACACACGGTTAACCATTTCATACGATGCTAATCGATTTGAAGCCTTTAGGTCAATCGCGCGATGTTCGCGCCAAGGGCAAGGCGGCTCGCACCGCTAGTCCCAACTGCGTACGCCACTCGGTCGCGAAACGCCTAACTCGTTGATCTGATCCGCGAATGGTTTGCGGAGGTCCGCTGGGAGGAAATTGCTGGGCATTCTCGCGCACACGTCTGTGGGCGCGGGGCATTTCGAGAGAACTAGATGGGGTGAGGTTGCGTACGGAACTGCGCGGCTGCTCAGAAGTTGACGCGAATTGCAGCGAATTCGGGAGGTCGGGAGAGGACCATAGTACAGACGTGCTATATTGCCTGAGCGGAGGCGGATTTGTGCCCCTGCAAGTAGCACCAGATGCGTTATCGAAGCAATGACACGCCTCCAACCAGAGCCGAAATCGATCGCATTATCTTCCATAAGGGCCCATCGGATGACGACGAGTCGCGTCTTTCCGGATTCCTGCGCCGGATGCGAAGCGCATGTTTCCTCAATGCAAAAAAGCCATTGTCTCCCCTCAGCCGTCTTGTAGCCCAGTACGCCAAAGACGGGCTGGTGCTCTTCTTGGGGGCCGGTGTCAGCTACGAGAGCGGCATACCGAATTGGTCCGAGCTCTCACGGGAACTCTTGTTGAAAGCGGGCGTGGAACCTAATGGGATCGAAGCCGTTAGGAAGGCCCTGCCATCATACATCGCTCAATTCGAACTTGCTGGGCAGATTTTGGGCAGCAGAGGATTCGTGGAGGGAGTTTATCGAGCGCTATATGGAAATCTGAAGTGTAAATCGCAACTCGAATCGATACCGGTGAAGTGGGACGACCAGAAGGACTGGCCTGGATGGAGCCGTGTTCTCGGAGCTCTCAAGCCCAACAAGACGCTCGAAGCGGTAGGCAATTTGCTTATGTTTGGCGAGGGCATGGATCTCAGACGAAACCCGCAGGTGCATGCGGTCTTGACCTCCAATGTTGACAACCTTCTGGAGCTCTACTGTCTCGCAAAGAGTCGCGGTAAAAGAGTGCTCACCTGGATCGATCGCGCCAGCGTCGGCGAACATCCGGATGAGACGCCTGTCTACCACTTGCACGGTTTTCTAGATGCACGTCGAGACAATCTTCTCAAGTCGGTTTCAGAAGAGCCTCTGGCAGGTGATTTACAGGAGATAACAGATGAGCTGCTACCTGACCTGATATTCCGGGAATCTGAGTACTACGAATCCATCGCCAGTCCGGTCAGCTTCATAAACCATACCCCGCAATCCTTTTTCCGCAGGTTCAACGTACTATTCATCGGCACGGCACTGGAGGAACTGAATATGCGTCGTTGGCTCCACGACTCATTTCAGGAACGGGTTCAACATAGGACTAAGTTCCTCCGCGAGTTCTATCGGAAACGATATGCGGACGCAGAATACGAAGCCGCGCTCACGTCAATGCGCCACTTTTGGCTGCGACCCAACACCGAAGTCGACAGCGACCAAGCACGAAAGCGTTGGCGAGTCCCGCAAGACGCCGTACAGCGCGTTATGAGCAATTTAGGAGTCCAGGTCGTATGGTGTAGAGATTATGATGGCATAAGGGATTGTCTAAATCAGGTGCGGAGAAGCGGCGATTCTCCCGGATTCGGGCGTCAGCCGGCGCCCTATCGGAGTTAGATTCGAGAGCTTCCCTTGAACAAAGGGCCGGGCTGCGCAGCCCTAAGGATGACGAATGGCTTGACGGAATGTCAGGACGTCGAAGAGCGCCCTTCGCTATAACAGTACGATGGCCGACGGCAAACTGACGCGCGAGGAATGGCTGGCGATGCTAGAAGCTGACGCCGGTGCTGGGCTTGAGAATGTGGATTTATCCGACCGGGACAGAGCTAGTCTTATCCTTGACCGCTTGGACTATGGACAGCAATTGACGGCCATCACCGGGCTGCTGGCACGCAATAAGGCAGCCGACAAGCAGCTTGAGGCTGAGCGGAGAGAGATCGTAGCGTTCATCAAGAAGAGTTCCGGTTCAACGCAGGAGCATGCGATCGACGAATCAGGCGAAAACTTCTACGCCATGGTCTACCAGGGCGCGGCCCACAGCATGGCGGCGCTTGGGATGATCGCGCCGATGTACGAGTCAATGTTTATTCACGCCTTCCAAAGCATACGGGAGGTATTTCGGAAAACTGGCGCGAGCTTGCCCGCCCATGCGAGAGATGGCATAGCGAAGAGCGACAACTTCTGGGACTGCCACCTTGTATATAACGAAAATGCCAGATACAAAACCCGGCCAGGCCTGGTGGAAGGGATTATCGAGCTGGCAAACGCCACCGACTGGACGCTACCTGCCGGGCTCGAAAGCTTGCTTGAGGCACTGTTCGCTTATCGCAACAAGATGTTCCACTGCGGATTTGAGTGGCCAAAGGATGAATGCCTAAAATTCGCCAAATTGATTGAAGAGAAGAACTGGGATGGCTGGTTTGACCGGTCGGAACACGGCGAGGAGCCATGGATATTCTATATGTCAGACGATTTCATCAAGGGTTGCCTAGAGATGATCGACAAGGTGCTGGATGCGTTCGGACAGTACTGCAAGCACCGGTTGCCGGTAGTTCCCATTCCAGTTCAGGGATTTCCGCTTGCATAACTTTCCGTTGCGCTTACCTGCCATTCTGCCATGCTACCCGGATGGCGGCAGGCCCGCCGACTTGCAGGGCTCAGATCGAAGGAGCATTTCTGTAAGGGCCCAATCGAGAGCAACCTTGCAGCCCTTTGCAGTGCTAATGTCGATCAAATAGTCTATTCGCTGTGATCCAAGGTCCGCATGCACATAATTTCGAAGGTGTAGCATCAAGCTCGAAAGCGCCGACACTCTCGTACCGCTCGTCAATACGCCCCTCTCATGAGCCATCCTAATTAGCATCCCTAGCGTTGGTGTTTTTAAGTCTGGAAGCCGTGCGACGAGCAGAGCCTCCAGGACCCCACCCAGCAAACCAACCACCGCACGGGACAATGGGTACTCATCACGTGGCTTGTTGATGGCCTGGCCTTCAAGAAAAAACATCTGGATCAAACTCTCGGCGCAATAGTAATTCTCCATCGCAAACGCACGGAGATTCTGGTCATTGATGAGAGCGAAGAACGCGGCGTACGTGAATCCCGGCAGATCCAGGGCTCCCACAAGACTGCGGTTGTAAACCAAGAACAACGTTTCGATCAGAATACGTCGCGGCTGCCCTGTGAGCAATCCCTGCTGCCAGTCTCTTTTCTCACGCAAATATCTGAAATATTCCTTCGTTAGAGATAGAAGCTTGTAGGCTCCCATCCTATGAGGCTGTTCTTCAACTGGTGGACCAAATCGTTGGTCCTCTTTATACGCGAGTTCGAGGAATTGGATGCCTTCCGATTCGTCTTCTTCGGTCATCAATTTCAAAGTTCCTAATCGAAAGTATGGATGTCCTTTGCTTCCTGCGTCTCCGACGCGTTCGGCGAATGCTTGCCACAATCTGAACTGGCGTTCTGGCGGCTGGAGCTGCACTAGGGTGTCGATTTGCAGCCAATAGGGATCGTACTGCTCTGGTGCTAGAGCAAACGCTTCATCCAGCGACGACAGTTCATTCATGCGCTGATCGTATCAAACACCTTCTCTATTCGCTGGACAAGACGCCAACGAGTTTCGCCAGCCTCTCCCAATGCGTCGGATGCGTTAGCTTGTAGCCCTGCCGAATCTCCGACGCATACGCCCGGGTATCGCAAAAGCGCCGAAGCAATGCCAGAGGTTTTGACGCCTGCGAGAAGCCGCTGTATCTTTTGCCTGGCAAGCTTCCTCCGTGAGCCGTACCGGGTGACTGGCCGGATCCCAATCCCGGGAATCTGGTGTAATACCCACCGAATCAGACTGTGTCATCATTGCGCTAGTCGTCCTCAATCCGAAGCCTAACCACTCAGGCAACAGCCAGGCTTTTGGCCGTCGCATTCAACGTTCAGTTAGGCCGTACTTAACTACTAAGCAGGGGCTCCAGCAGCGTCTGCGCCCGATCCGCCAGTTCGCCAATTCGCTGGCACGCTCTGGCCATGAACTCGTTGTGCTCACGTATCATTTTCCCCTTGTTAGTAAAGTCGAGTGTAGCCGTCGAGAAGAACAGCCGAGCCTTATTGTTCGCGACAATGACCGCCTGACGCAGTTGCCGGATCGCCGCTAGCAGTTCGGAATGCCCAGCCGTTAGGGGGTATGTGTCAGCAACAACAGATTCTATTGTTTGCGTGTCGAAGGTGACCAAGCTGTACTCCGACTCGATTCTGTCTGACTCACGGATATAGGCGAGCCCAGCGGATTCTTTAAGCGCGACCAGCTCTGCTTCAAGGAGTTGAAGGCGGAGGCGTTTCTCATAGAAGCCCAAGAATGCAGTCCGGATTTCCTCGATCGTCATACCTTCCGTTCCTTTGTTCGTGCGTTTTTGGAACCGCCAGCCTTGATTCCCGTCGCCGACTGCGTGCGGAGCTCTCCAACTTCGAGGCACGTAGACAACGTGAATGACGCGACTGGAGGACAAGGCCACCGGTGGATTGCGAAACGTCCAATAAATCGACGGCGAACAGAAACGAGGATAGTCACCGAAGGTGGCCGGAAAATCGAGGAGGGGATCGACGCCGACGAGTCGATCCCTGGCGGGCTTCTTCCGGTCATCGTCGATCCCGAAGATCAGGTGGCCTCCGTCGCTGTTCGCAAACGCGCAACAGGCGTCACGGAGGCGAGCTTTGCCGGGCTCGTCCTTTTTGTCAGGCAACCGCTGCTTGAAGTCGAATTCCTCAGATTCGTAGATCCCGGCTGTCAGGAGGGCGGCTATAGCCTCGACAGACCATTCGCTGAGCGACTTTGGTATCACAGATGCCTCAATTTCGATATGTTCGCCTAACGCCTGGAGCGCTGGTTAGGCGATGCATACTGCAATTCGAACACCACAGTTGCCTCCACCATCTGAGGCTGACCCATCACGTCGTTTAAACCGTGTCTCGCCAGGTCGAGAGTTTCTGGAGAGCGCTTCCGTCCAACAACCGCGTCGGTCCTGGTAAACGCTATGACTCAATCGGAAGTGCCCCGGCGCATTCGGGTCGTGCAAATGAGGAAAGGTTCGAGCCGGGGCACTTTCGATTGGGGCGTTTGAGCGAAGCCGCTGGCGTTTACGGCGGACGCGGCAGCTATGG
>DASZIV010000145.1:0-52052 GCA_035948775.1 Bryobacteraceae bacterium | reverse complement strand
TTGGGACCGCTTCCTGGCGAGAAGGGCTTGTGGAGCGGCATGGCCGGGACCACTCTGGCCACCAACGCCCGGGGTATCGACACCTTCGGGCAGAATCTGCCAACCAATCTTAAAGTTGCTGATGTACCCTTCCAGCCGTGGGCGAGGGCCCTATACGACCTTCGCCAGGCAAGACTCACCGCCGATGATCCACATGTGCGCTGTAAGGCATCTGGTGGGGCGCGGCTGTTTCACACGCCGTACGGCTTCGAACTAATCGATGAGCCCGACCTCAAGCGGATCTTCATGGTCGAAGTCGGTGGGCCCCATACCTGGCGCGAGATCTACATGGACGGCCGTGCACATCCCAAGGACCTGGAGCCCAGTTACCTGGGCCATTCCGTGGGTCATTGGGACGGGGAGACGTTGGTGGTCGATACGGTCGGATTCAACGAACGGTTCTGGATCAGCCGCGAGGGGCTCCCGCACACCGAAGCGCTCCATACCACCGAGCACTTCACACGCCAGGACTACGACACTTTGAAGTACGAGATTACCGTCGACGACCCGGGTGCGTATACCAAGCCGTGGTCGGGCGGTTTTATGATCCGCTGGAGCCCGGACGAAGAAGTGTACGAATATATGTGCCAGGAGAACAATCGCGACGTAAGGCACATGTACGGCGGCGAGCGATAACGCCGGCGATCCCTGTCGCCGGTGCCGTTTCGTTCGGCGCTACAATCGATTTCATCATGAGGACATGGGTAATCGGTTTTTTGTGCCTGGCTCTGCTTGCGCCGCAAGCGTGGTCCGACGATGCCGAAGTCCTTACCGGATACGCGCCGGCCTCCGGTAAGACACAACTAGATTGGGAGGCGAAATTCCGCGCCATACCGGACCCGGCTAATCTACGGGCCTATATGCAGCGCCTCACGGCGCGGCCGCATCACGTCGGTTCGGCCTACGACAAAGAGAATGCCGAGTGGATGCTCTCCCGGTTGAAGGAATGGGGGCTCGACGCCCGTGTCGAAACCTATGACGTCCTGTTCCCGACCCCGAAGGAGCGCCTGGTAGAACTGGTCGCGCCCACCCGGTTCACGGCCAAGCTGGAAGAGCCAACGGTGTCGGCCGATCCGACGTCGTCCCAGCACAACGAGCAGCTACCCACCTATAACGCCTATTCCATCGATGGCGATGTCACTGCTCCGCTGGTGTACGTCAACTTCGGGGTGCCCGAGGACTATGAGATGCTCGACCGGCTTGGCGTCTCGGTGAAAGGCGCGATTGTGATCGCACGCTACGGCGGGTCGTGGCGCGGCATCAAGCCCAAAGTCGCGGCGGAACACGGTGCGGTGGGATGCCTAATTTATTCCGATCCGCACGAAGATGGGTACTTCCAGGGCCTGGTCTTTCCGGAGGGGCCCTACCGCCCGAAGGACGGCGTGCAGCGCGGCAGCGTCATGGATATGCCCGTTTATCCCGGCGACCCGCTCACCCCCGGCGTAGGGGCCACCAAGGATGCCAAGCGTTTGCCGCTCAACCAGGCGCAGACGATTACCAAAATTCCGGTGCTGCCGATTTCATACGCGGATGCGCAGCCCCTGCTGGCCGCACTGACGGGCCGGGTCGCTCCGGATGCGTGGCGAGGTTCGTTGCCCCAAACCTATCGGGTCGGTCCCGGCCCGGCGCGGGTGCACCTCAAGGCCAACTTCAATTGGGATACCAAGCCGATCTACGACGTAATCGCGCGGATTCCCGGCGCCACTGCCCCGGATGAATGGATCCTGCGCGGCAATCATCATGACGCCTGGGTGAACGGCGCGCAGGACCCGGTCTCCGGTACCGTCGCGCTCCTGGAAGAAGCGCGTGCGCTCGGCATACTGATGCGGCAGGGATGGAAACCGAAACGCACCATTGTTCTGTGTATCTGGGACGGCGAAGAGGAAGGACTTCTGGGCTCTACTGAGTGGGCTGAGGATCACGCCAGCGAGCTGCAGGAAAAAGCCGCCGTCTATATCAATTCGGATGGCAACGACCGAGGTTACCTGCAGGTTCAGGGGTCACACACGCTGGAAAAGTTCATCAATGGTGTGGCGCGCGATGTGGACGACCCCGAGGCGAAGATGAGCGTTTGGAAGCGCCTCCAATTCCGGCGCATCGCTAATCAACCCGCTACGGCAAGCGCCGCCGATCGCCAGGAGCCTCGCACCCGCGGCGATCTCCGCATTGATGCGCTCGGCTCCGGTTCGGACTATACCGCCTTCCTGGACCACCTGGGCGTAGCTTCGCTGAACGTCGGCTTCGGCGGGGAAAGCAATGGCGGCATCTACCACTCCATTTATGACGACTTCCACTGGTACACGAATTTCGGCGATCCCGATTTCGCTTATGGCCGCGCCCTGGCGCAAACCATAGGGACGGCAGTTTTGCGATTGGCAGACGCCGAACTGCTGCCGTACGATTTCAACGACTTCACCGATACGATTCGCCGCTACATCGACGAGGTGGAGAAGTTGGCGCGCGACATGCGAGAACAAATCGTCGAGCGTAATCGCCGCATCAACGAAGGCCTGTTCGCCGCAATCGATAATCCGCGCGAACCGCTGGCCCCGCCGCCGACGGAAGCGGCGCCCCCAGTTCTGAATTTTGCCCCGCTCGAGAATGGGTTCAACGCCCTTCAGCGAACGGCTGAGCAGTATACCCGGGCGCTCGCGCATGCTTCCGAGAACGGCGGCTCCGCGCTGGCCAGCGCCGCCCTGCGCGACGCCAACCGGAAGCTGATTGCTGTGGAGCGCGCGCTCACGCTTAAAGAAGGCCTGCCCAACCGGCCATGGTTTCAGCACCAGATTTATGCGCCGGGCTTCTATACCGGTTATGGCGTGAAGACTCTTCCCGCGGTGCGGGAGAGCATCGAGCAGAAACAGTGGAAGCAGGCCGATGAGCAAATCGTGCGTGTAGGGAAAGTGCTGGAAAATGCGGGCGAGGCAATCGATGGTGCAACCGCGGAACTCACGCGCGCGGTGCGCTGACCAGCGTTCGGTCACGGCTAGTTTCGCGAGAGTCGTGATCAGACCGATAGCGGCTTGGTCTTGTGTGGTCCCGTTGCTCCTATCATTGCCTCCAGCTTCCTACGCACAGCGTCGCCAGGAAGGCCGCGCAGAGGTCCCAAAATTGACTGAGCTTCTACCAACGCCCGTCGGTCGCCCCAGTTCCCCGGCCATCGCTATCGATGCCGCCGGCCACCCTTCCGTGGCGTGGAGTCAAGCTGGATCGGGGGAGCCCTGCATCTATCTCCTTCATTGGACGGGCGAGCGTTGGGCCGAGTTGGGCCATTCGGCTTCCGGCCGCGGCCTCAGCGATACCGTGGGCACCGCACTTGCGCCGTCGATCCAGATCGACGCGGACGGCCATCCCGTTGTCGCCTGGCAGGATCTGACCAGTGGAAACTACGAGATTTATCTCAAGCGTTGGAATGGAACCACGTGGGAGGAAATGCAGGGTTCAGCGACCAAGGGCGGAATCAGCCAGACCCTCACCGGATTGTCCGTTGATCCCTCGCTGACGCTGGAGAAGAGCGGGAATCCGCTGGTCGCTTGGGAAGAGCGGTTCGGCGCCAACTCGGATGTGTACATCCGGAGACTGAACGCGGGACGGCGCGGGGGCAAATGGGAGGACGTCGGAGGCAAGGCCGGATTTCACGGCGGGATGGGCGGCAAAATCGGGAGATCGGCGTTTCCGTCGATGGTCCTCGATGGCCGGGACCGTCCCGTTGTCGCGTGGCAGGACAGCCTGAGCGGACCATTTCAAATCTTCCTGCGGACATGGAGCGGTTCGCAATGGGAAGAATTGGGAGGATCAGCCGGCGGGGGAGGGATCAGCCACGCAAAAGGCAACGCGATCGCGGCGTCGGTCGCTCTGGACTCCTCCGGACAGCCCTTCGTCGCATGGCAACAAGAGTCTGGCGAGCGCAGCGTAATCTATGTTTCCCGCTGGGATGGAAAGCAATGGAGCGGGTTGGGCGGATCGATGACGGGCGAGGGGATCATCGCAGGGCTTCCCGGGGCTCTGCTGCCTTCTTTGGCGGTCGATCGCGGAGGAACAGTGATCGTGGCTTTTCAGTCCGGACCGCCAGGCCATCTACGTATTTACCTGCGGCGATGGACGGGGAGCGCCTGGAAGCCTTGGCCGGGCACAGCCGATGGTCTCCTGAACCAGCCTGCTGCGAGCGCGGAAAATGTCCGTCTCGTCGCGGCGCAAGGGTCAGTCTGCATGACATGGGAAGAGACCAGCGGGCGAGAGAAGCGAATTGCAGTGAGTTGCCAGCACTAGGGCGGTTGGGCGAGGGTTCGCGATCAGCAACCGAAGACATCGGAGAGCTTGCTCTGAGTGGCTGCGTCCAGGTCGCCCGTAACCGGCAATTGGTTGTCGGCTTGGAAAGAACGGAGAGCATCGGGCAATCCGGCTTCCGGATCGGCGCTGCGGTTATAGCCGAGACTTAGCAGCCGCTTGATCGCGCCCTCCGGCTCGGAAACCGGCGCAAGCGCACCGAGATCGAACCCATAGGTCTTGGCTTCCTTCCCCTGTCCCAGCACCAATGTGCCGTCTTGTGCGTTCGGAGGGATCGGCACTTCGATCATACCGTCCCCGTCCGTCGAGCCGTTGAAGGCTTTGCCGTCGATCGTCAGCACGTAGGGAACATTGGCGCGCGGTTTTCCGGCATCGGTGAACCGGATTTTGAATAGGGTGGGAACGCCCTTCAACTGAAACGAGTGCAGAGCATCCACGGGTTTCGTTTCTTGGCGGAGTTGCTTGGCGGGAATCCAGACCTGATCGTTTTCGAGAAGGACATTGGGGTTTTTCCGAAGCTTGCGCAGGTCCTGATTCTTGGGATGATTCCAGAGGGTCTCCCAGAAGAAACCGAATTGGCTGGCGATACTCGACATGCAGTCGTTGGCGGTGGCCGAATAGTATCCGCCCTGATCGTCAGGCACCTGTCCCACCCTCCCAATCCTTAGGCTGGAACGTCCCCATCACGCCTTCCAGCGCCGGCATGACCAACGGATAGATGGATGCTGGCGACGTTGCTGTAAGAACCCAGATGGTCTGGCCCACCATGTAGTAGACCTGCTTCTGGTAGACCTCCGGGCCCCGCTGGTTGTTGTCATGTGAAAACGCGACGAAACCAGTTTGCCCCTTGCTCGTCACGACTACCGGTTGGCGCTGGAGGAGCTTGAAACCCGAGAGCTTCTGCATTTCGTACACCTGCTGATCGATGTGCTTCTGCAACTCACGAACAATCACCTGGCGCATGATGTTGACGATCACTGTAGGGGCGAAGCCAGCGACTTTTGGGGCCGCCAGGATATAACTGGACACATCGGCCCAATCGTCAGGAGTCTGCAGGTAGGCACTGGGAGCGTTAAAAGTCTTCATAACCTTCTTCAGAACATATTACCGATTGCACCACCAGTCAGCGCGCCAAGCACACCGCCGATTACTGCGCCGAGGATGCCGCCCACAATTGCTCCGACGATAGCGCCGGCAGGCCCGAACGCACTTCCCACGGCCGCGCCCGCCATGGCGCCAGCGACGGCCCCGAGCACCGCCCCGGCAATTCCGCCGATCAGGGCGCCGGTCTCTTCATGACTCACCGTCGACAAGATGCTTCGCCATTCCGCCTCGGCGTCTTCGGCAAGTGCGGTGTACTTCGCTTCCAACGTTGATCGCATCGTCTCCATCATGCGCGTCTGGGCCTCGCCATCGTCGATGGTCTGGTAGTCGTGACCCGTTTGGTTCGGATCGGGCTTCTTGATCTGCGCCTGCCACCATTGGATACCGGCTTTTGTGAAGGCAGCCTCGCTGGGGTGGCACACGAAGTGTTGCAGGAGGTGAAGCCAATCCAGATTGTCCAGGTTCAACGTATTGACCGCAGGGTCGCTGCTGGTCGACCTCGCCACGGGATGTTTCTTATTCCATTCGCTCACCATGGTTTGCGCGACGAAGAGGGCCGTTCCACATGCCAGATTGAAGGCCTCCTGGCGCAGTGGCCGTTTGCGCTCGCTGTCCTTTGCCAGCAGTGTGTGTGAGCCAATATTCTCTGAGCTCGCGCCGTTATCGGTGCTCACTAAGGGATCGCGTCCGTCGTCGGTCTGCGCGCCGGGAGGTAACGCATCCATGTCGGCCCCGCGCTTATCCGAGGCCAGATGCTCCGCTTCCGCCTGGTCCAGGATCTGCATGACGAAGCCGCTGATCCCCAGGTCCACTTTGGGGTATTTGTTCCAGAGGTCGAGATCCTTCTGGCACATCGACTTCACCCGTTCCACCGACTTCGGATGCAAAACGCCGGCGGCTTGAGCAGCCTGTGCGGCCGTCACGTATACACCGTTATCCAGATTGGCCTTTTGTTGCGCGATCCGATTCTTCAAGTTCTGCTTGCGCTGTTTGGGATCCGTTGTTCCCTGGTCGACGTCCGGGAGGAAGGATTTGATCATACTGGAGAGCGCATCTGGTACGTGCCCGTGCATGTTGGCTCTGGCAATCAGACCTTTGATGGCGTCCATGATGGTATGGAACATGTCTTTCGAGGCAAAGTACCCTGTGAAGACTTCGTTCATAGGATCGGAGGTCTTGGTATCGAGAACATCTCCTTTACCGCAAGGCGCTCGGAGACGACGCTGGAAGACACGCTGCTCCTTCTCCGGCGTCATTTGGTCTTCGGAAGGATCGCGCTCCTCCGAATCAGGCGCCGAACTCTGGTCGGGGAGCGGCGAACCCAGACTGTTCCACGCCGTCTCCACGAAGTTGGAGTGGAAGAAGAAGTCCTCTATCGCATGGCTGGCATGGCCGAAGCGCGTGATCAGATAGTGGCGGTCGCGCTTTTGTTCGTCGGTCTCGCCGTCGCGAGAAAGTTGTCGGGCCCATTTGTGCTCGATCAGCGTGAGCAGATCGGAGATGTAGACCAACTGGTCTTCTGTGTACTGGTAAAGCTTACGGCCGCCACCGGACCGCGGCTTCTTGGCGCAGTCATGCTCCACCACTCCCGAAGCGTTTCGCTCGCCCAGGATGTTGTGGTAGGGCCACGGCGGAAAATCTACGTGTTCGTGCGGCCAGTACTGCGACATGATCGCGGTTCGCGTTCCGATGCGGTCGGTAGTGGAAGGTAGGAAGAGTTCCTGAAACTCATCCGGATCGACCCCCTGTCTGCGGAACTGCTCCAGGCCCCAAATAAAGAAAACATCCAGGAAGTAGGATGCCAGGAGCCCTCCGGCCGGCCCCGGCAGACCCATCAACTCGTTGAGATAAGAATCCAGGTCGTAGCTTTTGTCGAGAACCAGGTCGGCAAGGAGTTGTAAATTTGCTAACGCGTTCTCGCCCTTAGCGGTCTCGTGAGCAACCGTCCAGACGGCGATCTTGCCGCTGACGTGCGCGAAAGGGTCGCGCATTTGAGACGTGTCGGTGAACCAATTGCCGACCTCAAAGAATATGTACTCTTCGTTGGGCCGTGCACTGGTGAGAAGAGCAATGACTTCCTTGGCGATCTTGGCGTGCGTCCCGATATCACCCAATAGTGGAGCCCTCTCAGATCACGCAGTATATCATTGGGCTTTCTTAGACTCCGAGAGTTACCAGTTGCTCAAGGTCGGAAGTGATTGGCTTACTGGCGGGGGCGGTGCGGTGACCAGATGTTCAGTTGCCGCTCAATTTCTCGACGGCCGCGACCAATTCATGCGGAGCAAATGGCTTCCGCACAACGCGGCAGGAGCGAAACGCGAATTCCATTTCGGGATCCGGCGAACTGGTGAGGTAAAGGAGCGGTATTTTGTCCGCGAACTCCAGAAAGTGCGATGGCGCGTTGGTTAGCAGAATCTCATTCGGCGCGTTTTCGGAGCGGAGGAGTCCCGCCGCTTCCGATGGTCCCACGGTGACCACTGAATAGCCGTGCTTTTGCAGCACGGTTCGGACCAGCTTGGAAACTAGAACATCTTCTACCACTACCAATGCTTTCTCTTTCTGGGGTACGGAACGATCTAACACCCGTTTGGGGGTCATTTGGATTTAACCGTCCTTACCGTTCCATTCCATTGTCCTGTGCCCAAGTTGGTTACACAATACCCGCAAATGGGAGCACCTGGGCAGTGAAATGTGGGGTCTAGCGGTTATCTGAGCGTCTGAAAAAACGAAAGAAGCGATGGCCGCAGGTCCGGCAGCGGAAGGGCGCCATAGAGAACGCCGTGAACGCAAAATCGAGCGGCCGTTTGGAAACCGAGCGGCGCACATCGTGCCACCCGCACTGCGGGCAGCGGGGCATGTCGGTTTCGGCGCGGGTGGGCCCAGCATCGCTCTCGTGTTGCAGGTTTAGTCCAGCCATCGCGGCTCCAGCGGGATGCCTCACCGGACAAGTATGGCAGAGCCGGGTAGTACTGTCATGAACGTAAACCCGCGCAAACCCGCCGAAAATGCGAAAACCGTACTCCCAAGGAGCTACTTTAGTAATGCACACCAGCGTCCGAAGACCAGTTTCGAGAGGCTTGCCAGATGAGCGCTGTCGCGCTCGGGATCGATCGGAGCATCAAGTTCGGGCTCCGCGCAACCGGAGTCTTTGATGCACCAGTCCGCAATGATGGAGGGCGTGGCCTCGAGATGAAACTGCAGTCCGTATACGCTGGTAGCCGCCCGGAACGCCTGATTCCGGCATGTTTCCGACCAAGCCAGGTGAGTGGCGCCGGCGGGCAAATCGAAGGTGTCGTAATGCCATTGCATCAAAGTCTCAGAGCCATCCAGGCCCGCGAATAAAGGGTCGTGCCGCGCCGCATCCGTCCAGTGAACGTCGAACCAGCCGACCTCTTTCACAGGATTACGGTAAACTTTGGCGCCCAGTGCCTTGCCAATCAATTGAGCGCCCAAGCAGAGGCCCAGCACGGGCTGGCTTTTAGCCGCCGCGCTTTGGATGGTTTTCAGTTCCGTCTGGAGAAACGGGAGATCGTCATTGGCAAACATGGTGCCACCCATGAAGATCAACCCGGCCGCCTCCGCCAGATCGGGAAGAGTAGCTCCTTCATGGTACAGATCGGCGAACTCGACGGCTACACCGTGCTGCTCGAGGGCCGGCCGGAGCAAACCGAGGTCCTCGGACACACCGTGCCGAAAAACTACCGCGCGCATGGATTAAGAGTAACTTAGTTCTGCGCCTGAGCCACCTGGAAATGGCTGAGACTTCCCGCGTAGCGGGAAAGCCCGCGGTAGAGCGCTTCCGCGAGCTTGTCGCGATAGTCCGGCTTCTTGAGCAGGCTCTCTTCCTTGGGGTTGCTGAGGAAACCGATCTCGGCCAGCACCGAAGGCATATTCGCGCCGATGAGCACCACGAAGGGAGCTTTTCTCACTCCGCGGTTCTTCTCTCCGGGGAAGTTGCGCGCCGAGAGAGCAAACAGCGATCCCTGGATGCGGCCTGCGAACTCGCGCGACTCCTCGGCTTTATCGTGCAGCGTAATTTTCTGAATCAGGTCTCGCAATTCGAACACCGATTTTTCGGATACGGCGTTTTCCCGCGCCGCCACGTCCAACGCGTCTTTGGAGTCCGTGAAATTCAAGTAATAGGTTTCGATACCTGCCACGTGTGTCGCCGGAGAGGAATTCGCGTGGATAGAAAGGAACAGGTCGGCCTTCTTTTCATTAGCCAGCGCGGTTCGGCCTTCCAGCGGAATGAATGTATCGTCGGAGCGTGTGTAGATCACCTCGGCGCCCATGCGGTCTTCAATAAGCTTGCCCAACCGCTTGGCCACATCGAGCACCAGTTCCTTTTCCAGCAGGCCCTTGGGACCGGCTGTGCCCTGATCCTGGCCGCCATGGCCGGGATCGATCACAACACGATTGATCTTGAGACCTAGCGCGCGGATGAGCGAGTTTTGTCCCGTGCTGGTTGTGGGCCGCGCCGAGCTCGCCTTCTCTGCATGCGCGGGAACGGTGGGCGCGAGCGTCTCCGGTACACGCGAGGGTTCGACCTTGGCCTCCAGCGGCAAGCTATTCGCCGGCGGAGCACCCTCGTGGGAGATCTGCGCCTTGGAAGGTTCCGCCGCTGGCGGAGGCTCTGCGATGATTCGTTCCAAGGCCTTGGGCGGCGCCGGCACTTCCACGCGCGGCACATCTGCCTTTACTGCCACAGTGAGCTTCGGCGCTGGCGGCAAAGTAGTGGTCGTGGTTACGGGTGGAGGTGTGGGCGCCAACGGAGACGCCGCCGGAGTGGTCGCCGGAGCAGGCACGCGCAATTCCACCATCAACCGGTACGGGTTGAGCAACTGCGAGGGAGTGGCCTCCACACCGTCGCCCAGTTCGAGCACGACGCGCGTGACGCCTGGTGTGGTCTCCGCCATGCGCACCCGCCTTAAAAACTTGTCGCTGATGTCATCGCTGGACAGCTTGTGCTCCAGACGTGGCCGCGCATTCAAGATATCGAAATAAATTCGTTCCGGATTGTGAAGGCGGTCAGAGCGAAACTGGAATTCGCCGGAAACCTCAATGGCGACCCGCGTAACGTCGCCCACTGCCCAGTGGCGAACCGCCGTTACCGAGTGGAGCTGGGCATGTGCGGTCTCCACCATCAGGAGGGGAACCGAAACCGCGATGCTCGCCAGCAGCTTCATAGTTTCTTCAACGTGAGACGTATCGCACCCGGCCATCGGGTTCCACGATTTGCTGCAAGTGGTTTGGCCCAGGTTCGGTCTCGACCGGCTTAACTACGGCTTCCTTGATTTCCTTGGATTTAGCCGCCGCAGCAGCCTTCCGGGAATCTTCCATCCTCTTGCCCACCTGGATTACATAGTTCTGCGTTTCCGGGTAGGGAGGCACGCCGCCATAGCGCGCCACCGCATCCTCTCCGGCATTGTAGGCAGCCAATGCCAACAAATAATTGCCGTGATATAAATCGAGCAAATACTTTAAATACCGCGCTCCTCCCTGAACATTGTCTACTGGATTAAACACGTCGGAAACACCGAACCGGCGGGCCGTAGCGGGGATCAGCTGCATCATTCCCAGCGCGCCTTTGGGGGAAATCGCGAACGGATTATAGTTGCTTTCGACTTTAATTACGGAATGAATCAACTCTGCGGGTAGCGATTGTTCGGCGGCAATCTGCTCTACGGTGGGTGTCATCACCGCGGGAGGATGACCGGTTTCCGACGGGCCGGCATTCGCGGATGCTGGTTGGATGCTGGAAGCGCGTTGAGACGTCACCACCATGGCTCGGACGAGTTTTCCCGTTCGAACATCGGTGCGAACCACGCTGGAAATCCGCGTGGGAGACTGGTTCGCCAGGTTCCCGGCCCAGCACGCTACTACTGGTAAACAAACGCTCCAGCCTAGCCCAAAACAAAAGCGCACCAAAATGTTCTACTCCCCTATTATAAGACTCGCCCTTGGAGAAGCAAGACTTAGTTTTCGGCCCCTGGATGCGGACGCCTGAACAAACCTCAATGTTATCATTTCCCTGTGAGCCGCGCCGGATACGTGTTGGTGGGAGGCCGCAGCTCCCGCATGGGCCGCGACAAGGCTCTGCTGCCGTTTCGCGGCGGTGTACTGGCAGAGTGGGTGGCGCGCGAAGTCTCCGCGGCTGCGGGAAGCGCCATCCTGGTAGGTGACCCCGGCCAATATGGCGCATTTGGATATCAGGTCATTCCCGACCGCTACCCTGGTGAAGGCCCTCTCGGGGGAATCCTTACGGCGCTCTATCACACCACCGCCGAGTGGAACCTGGTAGTGGCTTGTGACATGCCGGAGCTTTCCGCGGAATTCCTCAGGCGGATCCTGGATGCCGCCGAGCATTGTGCGGCCGACGCCCTGGTTCCCGTGGGCCCGTCCGGAATCCCCGAACCGCTCTGCAGCGCGTATCACCAGCGTTCGCGGGCAGCTATAGAAAGCGTTTTCGACAAAGGGGAACGCAAGGTAACGGCGTCTTTCGGCTCCGTGCCGGTGGTGCTGTGGCCCATGGCCGAACTGGCGCCGTTTCAGAACGTCAATACCCCCGAAGACTGGTCCGGTTATGTCGCAGAGTGACTCGTTTCCGCACTACATTGAATTCCGGCACGTTTATAAGACGTTCGATCACCCGGTTTTGGTCGATTCGAATTTCTACGTAAACTCGGGCGAGACCGTCGCCATCATTGGCCGCAGCGGCGTGGGAAAATCCGTAACCCTATCGCACATCATGGGTTTTCTGAAGCCTGACGCAGGCCGCGTGATCGTCGCCCATGAAGATATTACGGATTTTTCCGAAAGCGAACTGCGCCGCATTCGCAGGAAAGTGACTATGGTGTTTCAATCCGGCGCGCTGTTCGATTCTCTGACGGTGGCTGAGAATGTCCTGTTTTCCCTGGAATTGCGCGAGGATTACGATGCGCAGAACAAAGAAGACGTGGTAAACGGTCTTCTGGATATGGTGGATATCCGGGAGGCCGCCAATCTCTATCCGGCCGACCTCTCAACCGGCTACAAGCGTTCGGTCGCCATTGCCCGAGCACTGGCGGCACAACCGCAGTGCATCCTCTACGACGAGCCCACCACCATGGTCGATCCCATCATGTCGGATCACTTGGGTGACTTGATGCTGCGCTTGAAGAAGCAACTGAACCTGACCTCCGTGGTCGTAACCCACGATCTGGACCTGATGTATAAGGTAGCGGACCGGGTGGTTTTCCTTTACGAAGGCAGCGTGATCTTTTTCGGCCCCACGGCGGATTTGGAGAAGTCGGAGCACCCGCACATCCGGGATTTCTTGGAGATGGACCGAGTGGCTTAGCGGCATCGACGATAAGGGAACGGCTTGTAGCGAACCGGACAGTTGCTTCCCGCCGGGCGTAACTGGGACTTTGTGCAAGGGGTTACAATCGCAGTAGTGAGGATCTTGGCCTGTCTGGTATGGGCGCCGTTCCTCGTGGCAGCGGCTGCCCCTCCTGCAACGCTCGTCTCTGACGATGAAGCGGAGCCGTTGCGCAGCGCCATTACGCGCAAGGAGACGTGGACCCAGGACGCCGCGCGCCGCCTTCGAGCGGAAGCCGATCGCCGCTTAGCCCAAGGGCCCTGGAGCGTCACTAACGAACGGCCGGCGGGCCTCATACTCGATCCCCACGAATACTACAGTGAAGCGCCTTATTGGTGGCCGAATCCGGACGATCCCTTGGGCCCTTACCTCCTGCGCGACGGCCATTACAATCCAGATCGCTTCAGCGCCAACCGCACGTCTCTGAATTTCATGAGCGACACCGTGTTCGTGCTGGGCGCCGCAGCCTATCTTTTCGACGATGAGCGCTACTCGCAGCGAGCCGAGCGTGTCATCCAAACCTGGTTCCTGAGCCCCAAGACGCGCATGAATCCGAACCTGGAGTATGCTCGCGTGGTTCGGGGCGTGGGCTCCGGTCGCCCATCGGGCATTCTGGAAGGCCGCGCCTTGCTTCGTGCCATCGTAGGCATGGAGTTTCTGTCGCGTACGGGAAACTGGGACGCCAAGGACCAGGCAGCGGTCCATAAATGGTTTGAAGAGTATCTGCGCTGGCTAACCCAAAGCAAGACCGGTATCGAGGAAAAGACCCGCGGCATCGGCCAAGCCTCCTGGTGGACCGCTCAGGTGGCTTCGGTCGCCACTTTTGTGCAGGATGAAGCCGCCCAGAAGATGGCGTTCAACAACTATCGCGAGCACGTTTTTCCTAAGCAGAGTCGCGCGGAGAACCGCAGTGACAACTCGGCGCCACGCGAGGATGTGCGCACGGCCGTTTTCGACTTGGAAGGTTCCACCGTGGTGTGCCGTATCGCCGAGCTGCAGGGAGTGGACCTTTGGAGCCTTCACAGCGCCAATGGCTCCCATATCGGCACGCTGATCAATGCCGTGGAGCCGTATCTGTCCGACCCGCGTCTGTGGAACCGGGATCCGGGGTCCGATATCGAACCCGACGGGATCTATTTCGTGGCTTTTGCGGGGATGGGACTGAAGAACCCTGACTACATCGCTCTGTACCAGAAGCTGGAACACCCCGACGACGCGTGGCTGAGCCTGGTGGATCTGCTGGTCGGCCGGTGGGCCGCTGCCGGCCACCAGACACGGCACTAACCACAACTCAGTGAAAACCATCATCGAGCCCTTCCGCATCAAAAGTGTGGAACCGCTGCACCACACCTCGACCAGTGAGCGGGAGCGGTATCTGGCGGAGGCCGGCTACAATCTTTTCGGCATTGCCGCCCGTCACATTCTGATCGACCTGCTTACCGATTCGGGCACCAGCGCCATGTCCACCGAACAGTGGGCCGCGGTTATGCGCGGCGATGAATCGTACGCCGGTAGCGAAAGCTTTTTCCGGTTGAAGCGGGTGGCGGATGAGCTTACCGGCTTCCGTCATATGGTGCCTACGCACCAGGGCCGCGCCGCGGAGCGCATCCTGTTCACCGTGATGGCCAAGCCCGGACACATCATTCCCTCCAACACGCATTTCGACACCACTCGCGCCAATATCGAATTCACCGGAGCGCGCGCCGTCGACCTCCCCATCCCCGAATCTGCCGACACGCAGCTCCGCATGGATTTCAAGGGCGATATGGATGTGGCGGCGCTTCAGAACCTGATACGAACCGAAGGGCGCGATCGAATCCCTCTGGTGATGCTGACCGTCACCAATAATTCCGGCGGCGGGCAGCCGGTTTCGATGGCCAATATCGAAGGGGTGCGGCACGTCTGTCAAGAGCATGGGATCCCGCTTTATCTGGATGCCTGCCGCTTCGCCGAAAACGCCTGGCTGATTCGCGAGCGCGAGGCCGGTTACGCCCAATGGTCGCCGAAGCAAATCGCCCAGAAGATGTTCTCACTGGCCGATGGCTGCACCTTCTCCGCCAAGAAGGATGCCTTCGCCAACATCGGCGGCTTCCTCTCGACCAATGACGACCGCCTGGCGCAGCAGGAGACCAACCTGCTGATTCTGACCGAGGGCTATCCGACGTATGGCGGACTGGCGGGCCGCGACCTGGACGCCATCGCGGTGGGACTGGAAGAAGTGCTCGACCCCGACTACCTGAATTACCGCATCACCTCCACCGCTTATCTGGGCCGTCACATCGCCGATCATGGCGTGCCCATCGTCGAGCCGCCGGGCGGTCACGCAATCTATATCGACGCAGCGCGCATGCTGCCACACATTCCGCCGAGGCAATTCCCCGGCCAGGCTCTCGCCGTGGAACTGTATCGTCAGGCCGGTATACGCTCGGTGGAAATCGGGTCGGTGATGTTCGGCGATGCGGCCCGCCACGAATTGTTACGGCTGGCCATCCCGCGGCGTGTGTACACGCAGAGCCACATCGACTACGTGGTGGAAGCCATTCTGGAAGTGAGTGCACGGAAGGATGAGATCCGCGGCCTGGAAATCGTCGCGCAGCCGCCATTCTTGCGGCACTTTAGCGCGCGGTTTCGGCCGCTGTAGCGCGTAGCGTGGCGCCAGGGTGGCTGGTTGATCCCTGCACCGTAAGCAGGACGTTCGCGGGCGACTGCACTCCGGCAACGGTTGCGACTACCGGGTAGTCTCCACTGGCCAGCGATTCCGGAATCTGGATGGCTACCTGGTAAGACCCGGCAGTTCCAGGCGCCAAGGTCGTGCTATAGACCGCGGCAGGCGTGCTTCCCAGGGTCACTGTCACCGGGCTGGCCGTGTGGTATGTCGTGCCGGAAGGTACCTCGGTCCCGACCGGCGCGGCGGGAGTAGTGGGACCGAAGCCGGTGCCCCATAGAATAATCACGTCGCCCGGAGCGGCGGGCACCGTGCTTCCCAAGACAGTGCCATTCTTCACGGCGTAGGTGAAGTCCTGGTGCGTCGCGACCGCATAGCTGCCCCACTGGAAGAAGGCTGGCTGGAACGTCTGAGCGTCAGCCATGGCTGTTGTACTGACGCCGTTCGGCGCCTTGACGGTCACCGTCACAGTCCCCGTTCCTACGTCCGGGGCCAACGCATCAATCTGGGTAGGGCTGATGTATGCGGGATAGGCGGGCGCGCCGGCAATGGTCACGGTGACTCCATCCAGGGACGTGGGCAGCGTGCCGTGAACGATAGAGTCTACCCAACTTTCGGTGACCGGCGAAAGATTGGTCCCGAAGATGGTCACCCACCCAGCCGAGGCGAAGCCGGGCTGCAAGCTGGCGGCGTTGACCACCGTGGCGGAGCCCGATTGGTTGCCGGCCCACGGCGTGCCGCCGGCAAAATCGCTGCCGAGCGTGTGTTCGATGGATTCGAGAATCGCGGGATCCCTGAGAATCAGGCCGAGCTCGCGATTCTTGTTCAGCGAAGCGGTGGAAAAATTCTGGGAGCCGATGAAAACCTGCGCGTTGGAGTGGCCGTAGTCGCCCAGGATCACCTTGGCGTGAATGTAGAGCGACGCGGTGTAAGCGTACGTGGAGACTTCCACACCGGCGGCGACAAGCTGGTTGAATTCGGTGGCGTACTCGCCGTCGGTGTTGGTCATCACAACCTGCACGAGCACCCCTCTCTGAGCCGCGCTGATCAGGGCATTGGTGACGGCGGTATCGCCCATCTCTTCGTTCTCCACCAGCAGGCCGTGCTGCGCTGAGTTGATCAGGCTCACAATGACCGATTGCGAGTTGGTGGGGCTCCAGACGAGGTCACTTCCTTGCGGCGGTGTGACCGCGCTGCTTAAGAAATCGGCGTCAAACGTCGCCTGGATGGCTGCGATATCGTTGGGGTCGTTCTCGATTACGACGAAGTCACGGTCGGTCGGGTAGTATTGCGAGGTCAGGTTCAGGGTCATGATCGCGGTAGCGGAGCTGTCGACCGTGATGGTTTTTTGATGCGTCGCGGAATACGTTTTGTTGGCCCAATGCACTTCGACGCCGTGGGAGTTGAGGTAATTGTAGGCGGCGGCATTATTACGCATCTCCAGGTTCTGATCGAGAATGACGCGCACGGTTACACCTGAGGCGGCCGCTTGTGCCAGTAGTGCTTCGGCCTGGTTGTCGGTGAGCTCGTACATAGTCATTTCCAACGTGCTCTTTGCCGAAGCGATGAGGTTGTAGATGGGAGTGAGGCCCTGATCCGGCTCCGTCACCAGCGTGTCCGTAGAGGCAGCGGCCTGAGAGGCCAAGCCGGCGGTCAGGGTGAGAAGGCCGATGATAATGCGCGAAGTCATGCCGCCTGTAAAAGGAGTACCCCGCGCGCAGGAATTTCGCGGCGAATTTCGAGGAATCTGGAGGAGGGGTTGATAATAGAGATTGCCCCCATGCTGAAGAGCCTTCCGGAATACGAGGTGCTGGCGGAGCAGGCCCATGGCCATTTGTGTGCCGGCCAGATTTTGGGTCTGCGCATGGCGGTCTGTGGCGTCAACCTGCTGGGCCTCGAAGATCCGACCGGGGTCGATCGCAAGCGGCTGGTCACGTTTGTGGAGATCGACCGCTGCGCTACCGATGCCATTCCCATCGTTACCGGGTGCCGTCTGGGCAAGCGCGCGCTCAAGTTCCGCGATTTTGGTAAAGTCGCCGCCACGTTTTGCGACCTTCGCGATGAACGAGCCGTGCGGCTGGTGGCTCGCGAAACTTCCAAACAGCGCGCCCGCGAAATGTATCCCGAAATCGCCAGCAAGAACCAGCAGCAGATGCGCGCTTACCGGGAAATGTCCGATGAGGAGCTGTTCGAAACCCAATGGGTGCGTGTGGCAATTGGGCCCGAGGATCTCCCCGGCTACAAGGCCCCGCGCGTGATCTGCGCGCAGTGCGGGGAAGGTATCAATTTCAAACGCGAGGTGGTGCACGAGGGCCGCACGTTGTGCCGCGCCTGCGCCGGTGAGCGGTATTACGAACCGCTCTGATGCTGCGCTATTACATCACCGACCGGCACACGGCCGGCGGTACGGAAGCGCTCCTCGCTGCGATTGCGCGCGCGCTCCATGCGGGAGTGGAGCGCATCCAAATTCGCGAAAAAGATCTTCCGTGCCGCGAGTTGGTGGAACTCGTGCGGCGCGCGCTGGCGCTCCCGAATCCCCGGGGCACGCGCTTCCTGGTGAACTCCCGCACGGATGTGGTGCTGGCTTGCGGCGCTCATGGCGTGCACATGCCTGGGGATTCCATATCTCCGGGAATTCTGCGCCCGATCGTGCCCGAGGGATTCCTGATCGGAGTATCGACGCACACGGTCGCGGAGCTCGAGGCCGCCGAACGAGACGGAGCTGATTTCGCGGTGTTCGGGCCGGTCTTTGCGACGCCGTCAAAGGCCGCCTACGGCCTGCCGCAAGGTCTCGATCTGCTCGCCCGGGCCGCGCGCGCGGTAAAGATCCCGGTGCTGGCGCTGGGTGGAATCACACGCGAAAACACGGGCGCCTGCGTGGCTGCGGGCGCCGCCGGAATTGCCGGTGTCTCGTTGTTCCAAGCCATCCCCTATAATGAACTCTGAACCATGGGGACCATCACCACGGCTCAGGCGCGGCACGATTGGACCCTCGATGAAATTGAGGCCATCTACACCACCCCGCTCCTGGAGTTGATTTTTCAAGCCCAACTGATTCACCGCGAGCACCATCGTCCGGACGAGGTGCAAGGCTGTATGCTGCTGAGCATCAAAACCGGCGGCTGCCCGGAAGATTGCGGCTATTGCCCGCAATCGGCGCACTACCCCACGGGGCTGGTGCGCGAAGAACTCATGGGCGTGGAGGAAACGCTGGCCGCTGCGCGGAGCGCTCGCGATGACGGCGCAACACGCTTCTGCATGGGGGCGGCGTGGCGCAGTGTGCCGCAAGGTCCGCAGTTTGCGCGCGTGCTGGAGATGGTGCGCGGCGTGCGCGCGCTCGGCATGGAGGCTTGTTGCACTTTGGGGATGCTCACCAGCGATCAGGCGGATGCTCTTGCCGATGCCGGCCTCACGGCTTACAACCACAACCTGGATACATCGCCTGAGTTTTACGGCGAGATTATCCGCACCCGAACTTACCAGGACCGCCTCGACACTCTGGCGCGTGTCCGGCAAGCTGGCGTCACGGTCTGTTGCGGCGGCATCATTGGCATGGGCGAAGACCGCACGGCTCGCTGCGGCTTGCTACAACAGCTGGTGGCCCTCGATCCGCATCCCGAAAGCGTTCCGATCAACTTGTTGACACGCGTGGCGGGAACGCCTCTGGCCGACCAGCCGCCGGTGGACCCACTGGAGCTGGTGCGCACGATCGCCGCCGCCCGCATTCTGATGCCGCGATCGATGGTTCGGCTGAGCGCCGGCCGGTTGTCGCTATCAGATGAAGCACAGGCGCTTTGCTTTCTGGCGGGGGCAAATTCGGTTTTCCTGGGTGACAAGTTGTTGACCACGCCCAATCCTGGCCAGGGTGCCGACGCGCGCCTCTTCGAAAAACTGGGAATGCGACTAATGCATGGCTGCCAGTGAACTGGAACGCCGGCTGCGCGCGCAGCTCAATCGATTAGATACCGAGGGACTGCGGCGCTCGTTGCGCGCACCCTCGGGTATCGATTTTTCTTCCAACGACTATCTAGGTCTTTCCAGCCACCCAGCGCTCCGGGAAGCCATGGCCGAGGCCGTTGCGCACGAGGGTTGCGGTAGTACCGGCTCCCGGTTATTGCGCGGGGAGCGCGAGGCTTTTAGTCAACTGGAACGCCGGTTCGCTCGGCTCAAAGGGACGGAGCGAGCGCTTTACTTCTCCAGCGGATACCTCGCCAATCTTGCGGTGCTCTCGACCTTCGCCGAAGCGGGCGACGTCATCTATTCGGACCAGCACAACCACGCCAGCCTCATCGATGGCGCACGCCTCTCAAAGGCACAGCGGCGAATCTTTCCTCACAACGATGCCGCGGTCCTGGCAGCGTGGATGGACGAAGAAACGGCGCCCGGACAGAAGTTCGTGGTTACCGAATCGCTGTTCAGCATGGATGGTGACATCGCCCCGCTTGCGGAATATTCCAGGTTGGCTCGCGCGCACGGCGCAGCGTTGATCGTGGACGACGCTCATGCTGTGGGCATCTACGGCCCTGATGGTGCGGGCTTGAGTAGCGACGCGTGGGTCTCAGTGAGTACGGCCGGCAAAGCCTTGGGTGTGTGCGGTGCGTTTGTGGCGGGGCCCGAATGGGCCATCGAGACTCTGATCCAGCGCGCGCGTCCATTCATCTTCTCGACTGCCGCGCCTCCGGCGGTGGCTGCGGCTCTCGAAGCCAGCCTCAACCTCATCGAAGGTGAGCCATGGCGGCGAACACGGCTGCTGGCGCGCGCAGCCTACTTGCGCCGGTGTCTGGCCGAGGCGGGAATCACGGTTCCCGAAGGCTTGTCGCAGATCATTCCGCTGGTGATCGGCGACAACCAGAGGGCCATGTTGGTAGCCCAAGCACTGCAGGATCGGGGCTTCGACGCGCGGGCCATCCGCCCCCCCAGCGTCCCGGATGGCACGGCGCGTCTCCGGCTTTCGGTTAACACGAATCTCTCGGAGCTCACGCTGGACCGTTTTGTCGACGCGCTGGCCGCTGCGCTGAAGGAGTATGCCGCATGCTGCGCGGCCTCTTCGTAACCGGCACCGACACCAACGTTGGCAAGACCGTCACCGCCGCCGCCATGATGCACCGCTACCGTGACATCGTTCCCCTGCGCTACTGGAAGCCGATACAGACGGGCATCGAGCAGGATGACGACACCGCCGAGGTTGCGCGCCTGGTGGAATGCGAAGCGGCCGGCGGCTTGCGCCTGCGCGATCCGGTTTCGCCGCACCTGGCGGCGCAACGGTCCGGAACGAGAATCGACCTTGAGACGCTGCGGGCTTTCTTGCCCGCGGACGCCGATGACGCGCGGTGGATCGTGGAAGGGGCGGGAGGAGTGCTGGTGCCGCTCAATGAACAGGAGCTCATGATCGACTTCATGCGCGCGATCGGGCTGCCGGTCGTGGTGGTGGCGCGTTCCGCGCTCGGAACCATTAATCACACGTTGTTAACCGTTGAAGCCCTGCGGGCGCGCTCGTTGTGCGTGGCTGGAGTCGTCATGTGCGGCGAGCGCAACCTGGATAACCGCGCGGCGATCGAACACTATGGCCGCTGTCGCGTGCTCGGCGAAATGCCGGTGTTTCAGCCGCTGACCCGTTCCGCGCTTGGTGAATGGGCAGCCGCGGAACTCGATCCCCAAGGCCACCTGCTGGAGTTCCTGCGGTGAAGAGCCTCATCGAGCGGGACCGCGCCTGCCTCTGGCATCCCTACACCCAGATGCTGACCCAGGCGCCGCCGCTCGCGGTGGTCCGTGCTCAGGGCGTGTACCTCTACACCGAGGACGGCCGCCGTATTCTCGACGGGATTTCTTCGTGGTGGGTGAACATCCATGGCCATTCGCATCCCAAACTGAATGAAGCCCTGGCCGCGCAGGCGCGGGAGCTGGAACAGGTGGTATTCGCCGGATGCACGCATCGACCCGCCGTCGAACTAGGGGAACGTTTGCTCGCACTGCTGCCGCGCGGATTGACCCGGATTTTCTATTCGGACGACGGTTCCACGTCGGTCGAAGTCGCGCTCAAGCTTGCCTGGCAGTATTGGCGCAACCGTGGCCAGCCGCAGCGCCGCACGTTTATCACTCTCTATCACGCCTATCACGGAGACACGGTAGGCGCGATGTCCGCCAGCGAAGAGTCCCCTTTTACGGAGGCCTTCCGACCGCTGTTGTTTCCCGTGGTCCGCGCCCACGCGCCGTACTGTTATCGCTGCCCGGTGGGTCTCACCCGCGACCGTTGCCGGATCGACTGCCTGGGCGACCTGGAACAACGTCTCCGTGATGGCGGCGATTCGATTGCCGGAGTGCTCCTGGAGCCTATGTTGCAGGCTGCGGGCGGCATGATCGTCTGGCCTGCAGAGTTTCTCGCAGGCGCGCGCCGGTTGTGTGACCAATACGGAACACTGCTCATCGCCGACGAGGTGCTCACCGGATTCGGCCGCACCGGACGCATGTTCGCCTGCGAGCATGCCGGAGTGCAACCGGATCTGGTGTGCCTGTCGAAGGGGCTCACGGCGGGATACCTGCCCATGGGCGCGACTGCCGCGACCGAGAGCATCTATGAGGCCTTTCTCAGTGAGGATCGCGGCAAGGCCTTCTTCCACGGCCATTCCTATACAGCCAATCCACTGGCTTGTGCCGTCGCCCTGGCGAGTCTCGATCTGTTTCGCGAAGGCCCGGTTCTCGAACGCGTGCAAGCGCTCGAACGCCAACTGCGCGCAGGTTTGGAACCGCTCCGTCGGCTTGGCGATGTGCGCGTGATCGGCGGTGTGGGAATCGTCGAGCTGGATTCCTCATCAGGCGGTTATTTGGACAACATCGGGCCACGACTATACGCTGCGTTCCTGGAGCGGGGTCTGCTGTTACGGCCCCTCGGCAACGTGATTTACTTCATGCCACCTTATGTGATTACCGATGCTGAGGTAGAGTGGGCGCTGACGCAGATCACAGAGGTGGTGGCGCAAGTTGCGCAATGAGCTCGGCCGCATCTCGCATTTCAATGACGGGCGGCAATCCCGGCAGCCGCTCCACCGCGGTAGCGATCACATATTGGGTGTCCGGGTGGAATAGCCGGAAGTCCCAGGCCTCGGGATCGTCCTGGAAACCGGGGTCAAAACGGACAGTGGCGGTGTTGCCCGCCGGGGTAAAGGAAAAGCGCGAGAGGCCGAGGCTCAGCCCCAAGCCGCGCGCTTTGATGTAGGACTCCTTGAGAGTCCAGAGGTCGTAGAAGCGGTCGAACTGTCGCTCCAGGGGCAGTGCTTTGAGTGCGGCGGCCTCCGATGCGGAGAAGAACCGCTCCGCTAATTCCAGCACGTTCGGACGGTTTGCTGCGGTGTCTTCCACATCTACGCCAAGTTCACGGCCGTAGCCGATCAGGCAGACAACGCAACCCGGCTTGTGCGAGAGATTGAAGATGAGGCCGGCGGGAGCTTTCGCCGTGGCGATCCGTGGGCGTCCCCATGGGTTGGTCTCGAAACGCCAATCGGCGGGAGCGACGCTGCAGTATGTCGAGAGGACCGACCTCAATAGAACACGTGCAGCCAGGTACGTTTGCGCTGCCTGAGGCACCTGGTATCGGTGATATCGTGTTAACTCGTCGGCGGACAACAACGCGATTCCGTGCTGTGAGGTGTCGGGACGCCACCACCACAAGTGACACTTGCCACGTTGGAGACCATCAAGAGTGGGCGGGCACACCGCTCACGAGATTAACAGAGCCCGAGGCTTTTCGGCGAAGAGTGTGCACCAGGATGAAGTACAGCACGATCCCCAGCGGCACACAGATACAGAGCCACCCGATGATGGCATCGCGTGCCGCGCCCGCAACACCCCACGAGGCCGGCAGCGCCAGATAACCGCGCAGGATGCGCGCGCCGAAGCGGTTCAGCGGAACTAGCAAGGCAAATAACATACTTCGCCTGTTGTTCGCCTTAGCACTCACTCCTCCCGCGCTACCTCCATCGCCTTCTTCTCCTCGCGGAAGCCCATAAACCGTGAGTGCCGCAGGTGGCCATCCGGCGTCCACTCGACGAACTCGAACTGCCCCACGAGGCTCCGGTTTCAGCCACCGGCACTGTCCTGAGGACGCTCCTCCCAAGCAGATACTCTCCGCTCCAGCAGAACGGTGACGGCATTCAGTCGATCTATCTGACGGAGGTATCACCGACCTTTGTCGAAGTACTTGGGGGCTTAATGGTCGGGAGGCGCAGCTCCTAACCGCGGCGGTCGGAGTCGATGCCGACAGCGAGATTGACCAGATCAAACCTGGCGACGACCTTGATATTTGGGAGCATCGACTGGAAGAGCGGGTGGCCTCGGATGCCTCGATCGGAGACACCGATCGGGAGGCGATCATTAGGGCCCGGCGCGGGCAGGGCCTGTTCAAGCAACGCGTTATGGAGATTGAGCGGAGATGCAGGATCACGGCAGTCGACAACCCTGCTCACCTCATCGCGAGCCACTGCAAGCCCTGGCGGGATTCGTCGAATGACGAGCGGCTCGATGGGGAACGGACTGTTGTTGACGCCGAGCATCGACCACTTGTTCGACCGCGGCTTCATCAGCTTCGAGGATTCAGGCGCGCTCATTATCTCGCCAGTGGCCCACCAGCCTTCTCTCCAGCGCATGGGCATCGAGACGCAGCGCGTGGTGAATGTCGGCCGATTCACCGAGGGCCAGCGCAGATTTCTCGACTTTCATCGGAATGCAGTGCTGCTGAGGGCTGTGCGATAGCAGCTTCAAGCCGTCGGAACTCCCGCTATCCGAAATCACAGGTCTGGATCTCGCGCCGCGTTCCGGACGAAAACTGCGCCCTCATTCTAATGGCCACTAGGCCAGGCTCCCAGGGCACTCTCTCGTCGGCGAAAATTCCCCGGTGAAAATTTTGATGACATAATCTTAGGCCTAAGTTTATAATAAAAACCAGTGGCAACGAAGATCCCGAAGGACGTTCTCAAGTACTTCCAGAAGACTGGGGCCGAAGGCGGCCGGGCGCGCGCCGAACGGCATTCCAAAGAGGAACTCAGCAAGTGGGGCAAGCTGGGTGGGCGTCCAAAAGGGAGCGGCGAGAAACAGGCGAAAAAGAAAGGCGGCAAGTGATGGCAGTCTACAAGCAACCGAAGAGCAAATACTGGTGGTACAAGTTCACCTGGAACGGCGATGCGATCCGGGAGAGCACGAAGCAGACCAATAAACGGGTGGCCGAACAGATGGAAGCGGCCCACCGAACCACACTTGCCAAGGGGGAGGTGGGCATTCGCGAGAAGAAGCCCGTGCCGACGTTGAAGGACTTTGCGGAAAACGATTTCCTGCCGTTCGCGCGGTCAACCTTTGCGGCCAAACCCAAGACGCTTGCCTATTACGAAAACGGAGTAAACCGGCTGCTTGCATTCGAACGGCTTGCAGGCGAACGCCTCGATGCAATCACCAGTGACCGCGTTGCGGAGTACATCACGAAGAGGCAAGAGGCTAAAGGCAAGCGTGGAGGCCAATTGCAGGTAGCGAGTCTGAACCGTGAGTTGCAGGTGCTGCGGCGTATGTTCCATCTCGCTCAGGAATGGGGCCGGGTGGAACGGGCGTTGCCGAGCGTTAAGATGCTGACCGGCGAGAAGCACCGCGAGCGGGTTTTGACGGCTACCGAAGAGAGCATTTTCTTCAAAGGCGCGTCAACCAACGCCATGAAGCAATACGCAGATGCCGCCCTACTTCACGACGTTGCCACCATTCTGCTCGATTGCGGCTTGCGCCCGGAAGAGTGCTTCAGGCTGCGAATGGAGAATGTGACCGATGGCATGCTGGAAATCCACTATGGCAAAACGGATAACGCCCGTCGCCGAATTCCCATGACACCCCGCGTGAAGGCCACTCTCGATATGCGCCTGACGAAGACAGCTGGTAGCGCTTGGGTCTCCCCGGCCCAGACGAAGAGCGGGCACATCGAACCCTCATCGCTGAAGAAACAGCACCTGAAGGCCACGGCCGAAGCGACCCGGATTCTGAGGGAAGAGGCCAAGAAGGCAGACCTTCAGCTTGTACCGTTCGAACTCTACACCCTCCGGCATACCTGCCCCACGCGCTGGGCGCCGCACATGGACCCGTGGACCCTCGCGTATCTCGCCGGGCACCGCGACATGAACATCACGAAGCGCTACGTTCACCCGCAAGAGCAGACCATCCGCGCGGCGATGGATCGGGCGCAAGTGGAAAAGACTGGGCATACTTCTGGGCATACCGAGCAACGACCGGATCTGGAGAGCATGCCGGTGTTGGCTCCAAGTATTTGAATCTGGTTTAACTTAGGTGGTGCGCCCGGACAGATTCGAACTGCCGACCTTCTGGTTCGTAGCCAATGCCGCACGGGGAATCAGCAGCTTAGACAGATTGGGACCAACTAATATCAACTAGGATTATCAACACGTTAAGCCGGGTAGCGTATCAAGTGGTCGTACTTCGTCTGTGCAGGTCGTGGGCATACCAGTGGGCATACCCGGCGGGGTTCCGGTCCCCCATGGGCTTCAGCCCCGGATGGGACCCAAATTAACCCTTTTGCGGTGGATCGTCGCCCGATCCTTCGCAGTTATCTGCATCGGCTGCAATGGTGCTCGTTGCAGCGGCCACTAGTGGAAGCAGCCCTAAGCTCAGAGTGTCACGGACCAACGTTTCGAGACGGTCCGGTTCTTTAGCAGTGGGCCAGTTTCGGTCAGTAATGATCGTCGGGAGAATGTCACGCACGCGGGTCCAACCGTCGCCACGGGCGAGTATTACCTGCGACGACTGCCGATCGCTACCCGTCAGGGCAAGCCGGAGCTCTAAACGGCAGAAACGGCTATCGGAGTACTCCTTGGTCGCGAAGATCACTACAACGGATGAGCCTAGAATGCCGTCAAGGAGGCGCTGTGGGAACTGGTCGCCATCATCGATCGCACCCGTATCCAGAAATGCTAAATCGCCTAGTCTTGCTACCAGAGCTTGCGCGTCCGTACTACTCGCGTCCCGAGAATATGAGATGAAAACCGGACGACCTACAAGACTCCAGTCTAACCGGACCGTCAATACTGAACGCGCGCCGTAAACGGTCTGTTTCACCATGAAATTACCGAGTTACACCATCACTCAGTGCCGCGCCGCGCGCCATTCTCAAAAGCATCGGGTTCACCGATGACGACTTGAAGAAGTCGATCATCGGCATTGCCAACAACTGGATCGAGACCATACCCTGCAACTACAGCCGGCGAGCACTGCCGCCGCATGTGAAGGAAGGGATTCGTGCGGCCGGGGGCACGCCGATGGTCAACACCATCGCGATCAGCGACGGCGTCAGGATGGGCATCGCGACTAGCCGCCAGGGAGGAGATATTTGGCGAAAACACCTCATCCATCCCAACCGCCGGACAAGTCCCGTGGTACCACCGTTGCTCTAATCTAAACAGTCGGAAGGTCTGCCACTTGCACACGTCAGGAAGAGTGAATGGTTGACCGCTACAAGTGCACGAACCGCATTTGCGAGTTCTTTCGGCGTGCCCAATTCCCGATATCAGGACGCCGCGCGCTCAGGATAGCAGGGGACGCGTGTGCTCCAATGGCGGGACAAAAATGGTAGCGGCCAAAACGATCAATGTCTCCAGCGGCAAGAGGCGCGGTGGCAGACGCGCCAGCCGCCGTTAGGACCTATCTCAATACTGACCGCGCGCTCTACCTGACATCTTCACCCACGATGAATCGGCAGCCGTGATGGCGATTGGCGATCCGAGCCACGCCAGCCCCCAGCAGCCCGGCCCCCGACGACGCCGAATCCGCGACCGTGTACACGTATCCAACGCCAACAATCAGTAGCTTGTCGGTGCGCACCGTCCTAGTCTGCACCGTAGTCGAACTGTCGGCGTTGCCCGTGGTTGTGGAGATTCCCGTGTCGCCTATCGTGTTTGTGGTCGCGGTCCCGGTAGTGTTCGTGGTGGTGCCCGTAACGTAGGTGTGCCAGTCCACGGCCGAATCGAGGACATGGCCGGTCTTCCAGTCACGCTCCTTATGCGCGGCGCGCGCAGTTGCCGCACCGGCTAAGAGGAGCGCCAACGCGCAGACCAAAGTAACCAGTTTATTCATTGGCTCTGCCTTCCCTTTGAAATGGTGCCGACCGATGCCAATTGTAACTCGGATCGTACAACAACCAGCGGGCCGTTTGGAAAAGATGAGGATTGCCGGTATCCGAAACCCAAGTCTTACGGCAGGTGGCCGCGCGCATCAAGCACCTCCGGAATGCGAGAGGCTGGTCCCAGGAGCAACTTGCCGAACGCGCCGTCATGAAACGCAGCGACCTGGCGGACTTGGAATTGGGGCGCCGGAATCCCTCCGTACGAACGCTGGTCAGAGTGGCGAACGCATTGGGTGTTCAGATACCAGAACTGTTCGAGGCTCAAGGCAAGCACAGACCGAAGGCCGAAAGGAAGTGACGAGCAGCCCCTGAGCTGATTTTACATCTGGAAAACAAAATTCGTTTCCCGTTCCAGGCAAAGTACTTGGCGGCGAAGGTCGTCTCGCCGCTCACGAAGGGGGAAACCGTTGAGGTCGTCCGCATGCCCCGAACGATGTCCTGCTCGCACGACATGCTCGTCTGTCCGGCGTCAATTACCAGTCCCCAGAACTGGACCTTGGTGTCGGACAGCATAGGCGCACTCAGTATGACAAAGTCCCCAATCGGGAGAATGCGTCAACGAACTGCTCGCGGGTTGCGCCCAGATCGTTCTCGGCTACATTCCAGAGCTTCCTGACAACGGGACATGCGTTTGTCAATTCCCGCGCCGTGTCCTGTAGATCGATCAGAAACCAAAGCTGTCGTCTCAAGGCGCGGTCCTTCAGGCGTTCGATGTCCTCTCGCCGATACTTCGAGGCCATAGTCAGAGCCGTCACTGCGCCGAACAGAATTGGGTTTATGTGACCGGCCAGGGAAGGAAGAACGCCCAGGAGGACGGCAGCAGTCGCAGCCAAAGGGTAGTTCGCCCTTAGCTTTTCCCCTTCTCCGCGGATCGCCTGTTGTAACCTTTGCACTATCTTTCCGCCCTTACCACTTTGGATCTCAGCATCCAGTTCTCTGCGATGCTCCCGAAATTTAGAGGCTCTTCTCCTGACCTCCGCCACCGCCGGGCAAAAGTCTTGCAGCGAGGTCGTTTGAGACAGGACCACGCCCAGAAAAAACGGCAATTGCAGGGCGCCATCATCTGAATAGGTTTCAGCGACTTTAGAATACTCCTCATCGATAATTCCCAAAGTCGGTATCAGCTTTTGCACGGTTTGCGCTTTGCGATAGAGATAGCCTCGGAATGGCAGTCGAAAACTGTTCGGCAGATAAGGCAGGTTCAGGCTGTTGGCAACCCGCGCGTTGAAATGACTCCGATGATCGCACTCCGCGATCAGCGCATGAACACTGGCGACATACGGGCTTGCTGCGGCTTCGTCGCGTTGGGGGAGTGATTCCTTCAGACTCGTTGCGACGACACTGTCGGCGAAATAGCTCGATAATCCAGCGATTTCACGTAGCAGAGCCGGCCCATCCGAAGTAAAATTCAGGACGACCTCGCGTTCATCGAACCACAGCTCCGGGCGATCGTCGAACTCCAGAATGGTCTTCCACGCCTTACGGATCTCCAAAGCCTCTTCCAATTCGGGAGAAGGCGAGCGCTGGTTTCGCCAAGCCGATTTCAGATCGTCGATATGCTCAGTGGTTTCCATCCAGAACTCGCGAAGCAAGCCTCCCGGACTGTTTAGGTGGTCATTGTCTACGCTGGGGCCGAACCGTTCGAGGGGCAAATCGATCACGATCGGTTCGTTCCCCAGCAGTTCATTCAACTCGATCGGATCGAAGTTCTCGTTCTCCAGGCAGAAAACGTGATCGAACATGACGGCGGCGTTGACAAACGTGCTTAGATCGAACAGCGCAGCAGCCGTGATGCCCCACCGTTCCGAGGTTTTGAATCCGAGGTGAACTTCGGCGAGTGCGGTGTGGAGCGTGGTTGTGTCCATGTAAACGGCGTTCAAACTCTTATCCCCGGAAACAAAACTCATCCAATCCACTACCCCGCCCAATCTCAGCTCTCTCTCCTCCTTCGAGAGCCTCGTATTGGTGACACTCAACGCACCGGTCTCAACAAAGATGTGTAGCTGCTCCTCACTCCAGGTGAAGGCTGATGGCCTGCCAGTGGAGATTTCGCGGAGAAGGGATTCGAGTTCCATGCTTCACCCTTGGACTCTGGAGCAGAACCTGCCTCCAAGCTCGTTCTTGCAGGTATATCACAGAGACTCGCAGGCGTGCCGGCCCAGTTCCCAACGGGCCACGACGGGTCTCCGAAAGTTCGACTTGGTAGCGCGAAACTGTCGCAACCGTTCCTTGGGGAATGCCCGCGAGTCATTCGTTTTCAACCTCGAACGCTGGCGACTCGCTCAACTCGACCGCAGCTTGCCACAGTGGCTCCGGCAGCTTGGTCCGCCGCGGCTGGGTACTGCGAAACTGATCGAATTGCCGCCCAGTCGCGCAATCCGACAATTGCCGGTCTTTCCAGTCTCCAAAGAGCAGTCAGAATCCTTCAATTAGCCCACGCCGGCTCAGAGTCCCAACTTCCCGGCGCTATTCTCCCTGAACAAACTCCCGTCCCGAATGTACCGCCGTACCATCTGTACGGACCGATGTCCGGTCTGGTTCATGATCGACCGCTCCGATGCACCAGCTATAGCTGCGCTAGTGGCGTGCCCGGCCCGGAGCGAATGGCCGGCGTAGTTCCTAGCGGTAAGCCCGGCACGGTCCGCCAGCTTCTTCACCACCCGCGCCACGTCGATACCAGACAACCGCTCCAGCTGAACCTGTCCATGCCGATTGATCGAACGGAACAGCGGTCCCGCGCTGATGCTCCCTTGTTCGATCCATGCCTGAACCGTGCGTACCGGGCACGTTTCAGGATTCGCGCCGTAGGGGATTCCGATCTTGCGGCCGGCGCCCGTCTGATCTGTTTTCGACCGGCGGAGCGTGACAGTTAGGCCATCTTTGCCGAACGCGCAATCCTCAACGTCAAGTCCAACCAGTTCAGACCGGCGGAAAGCGCCCGCGAATCCCAGCAAGATTAGCGCCCGATCCCGAGTGCCGATATTGCCCGGGCCCGCTGCATCCACCATCGCCCGGACATCGTCCGTCAATGCTGGCGCCTTTTGAATCGGCGCCGTACCCAGAGTCCGGCGGATTCCCTTCATAGTGTTTGCCACAATCGCGGTATGCGTCGGCGATTCCATGCCCGTGGCCTTGTGCGCTTCGGCGATTGCGTTTAGGCGTCGCTGGATGCTGCCCGGTTTCAGATGCCCGGCACATTCGACGATGTAGCCCGCTACGGTCTCAGGCGTGGCAGGAAGGCGACACTCTTGTCGTCGAGACAGCGGGCTTCAAGGAAGGCAGTTGGCTGGATAACAGCGGCCATCCGCATACGGATGGGCTACGCACGACGGAACGCTTCCACCGCCTCAACTTCGGCCACATGGAGGTGGACGTCACCATCAACGACCCGAAAGCATATTCACGGCCGTGGAAGTCGGCGACGTCGCACTTCACCCTGATGCCTGACACTGAACTGCTCGAACATCTGTGCGAAAACAACCGGGACCTGCCGGTTCTCGAGCGGTACTGGCAGGGGCAGGCGAGGAAGATCCAGGAGCAAACGCCAACGCGGGCTCAAGCGCTGGACGCACAAGGAGCGCCGCTGTTCAGAGTGGATCCCTTGTGGCCCAAACGCTTGCCCAATCGCTGGAGCATGCAGCAGGCGACCGGACTTTATGTCGAAGACAAGACCGGTCACATCTGGTTCCTGAATCGCGGCGCGGCGGCTGATGGGGATGAAATCGGCGGAGATGGCAACCCGCCGCGCATTGACTGTTGCGTCCGAGGGCCCGAGGTTGTCGAATTGGACGAGGAAGGCAATGTAGTGCACGTGTGGGGAGGCCCAGGTTACGTTGGTGTTTGGCCCACGGCACTGCAAACCATCATCGCCGACCGGGAAGGCAACATCTGGATTGGAGGAACCGCGCCGCAAGATAGCATTCTCAAGTTTTCGCGGGATGGCAAACTGCTTTGGGATTTCGGCCACCGTCCGCAGAAGGACTCTGCTTCTCTCAAGGAAAACAATCAGCAAACCGACGTCCTTGCATCCAAGGGGCGCTTCAACCTCGATGAGGACGCACGCGAGATATACATCATTAATTGGAAGCGCGTTTTGGTGTACGACATGGATACGGGCGCGTTCAAGCGTGGCTGGGGCGGCCACGGGATGGCGCTCGCTGAGATTTCGAACGACGCGATCCCACCCTACAAGTGGACCGGGGCGCCGCCTCCGGAAGAGAAGAACTTCGTGCCGGACTTGCACTTTGTCGAATTCGACAAAGATGGCCTCGTGTATATCGGCGAGCGCGGGCAGGATCGGATCTCCATCTACACCAAGCAGGGCAAATGGATCAAAGACTACTATGTCTCGCCCAACACGCCGTCGCGCGGTCCCGATTGCGGCGGGCTTCCACCCAATACGAAGATGCCTCCTTGCGGGACTACGTACAAGATGGTGTTCTCGAAGGACCCGCAGCAGAAATATATGTACGTAGCCGACGGGACCAACAACAAGGTGTGGATTCTCGACCGCGCGACGGGCAAGACGCTGGGATCGTTTGGGAGCAACGGCACGTATGCCGGCCAATTCCATTGGATCAACGCAATAGGAACGGACAGACAGGGGAACATCTACACGGGCGAAGTGGAGCAGGCCAAGAGGATCCAGAAGTTTGTGCCGGTCGCAGCGGGGCAGGAGCTGGGTACGAGCACGCGGTAGCGGCGAACGCGTAATTGGGTCCGGACAGGTTCCACGTCAGGGCGCGGTTCTCCCGACATAGGCCACTCGACTCAGCGGCGAGTAAGATCCGCGCTTAGGCGTTCATTACCCGTCAATCTCATTTCGCTTCCGGCGTGTTCAGTTGAGCCGGCCACCGGTGAACACTTCATCGCGGAGGGCGAAGCCTGCGGATTCGAACCGCGTCCCATGGCGAATGTACGAGTGGGCGACCATACGGACGGAACCCAATCTGACGCTTCCCAATAGGCCGTATCTGGACCGCGAGCGGCACCGGACGCGTTAACGCCTCCTCCGAATCGTGGATGTGGAGGGCGTTTCCTAGGATTGCTCCGCCGGAGATGCAAGCGAGGCAAAAGGCGTCGGGAACGGAGGAGTTCTAAAGTCGACCAACGCTGATGGGAATGGCCAGCCGGGTTCCTTGATCGCGAGCGAAACCCAGGTCCAGAACCCCGCCGGCTTCGACAAAGCCTTTTTCGCAGGAAGTCTCGTTTTGGCAGCCGACCCAGTGAGACCTCAAGGGGATCGACAGCTGGATCTCCGTACCCACCATTGGACTACTCGATATTTTGAGCAGCCCGCCGATTCTCGTTGCACGTTCCTGCATTCCTGCTAAACCCCAGTGTCCATCACGCCCGTTCTCGAGCACGTTAGAATCGATTCCGTTTCCGTCGTCGCGGATTCGCATCTTCAACTCACTGTCGGAATATTCAAGTTCCAATTCGACTCGTTTCGCGCCGGAATGGCAAAATGCGTTGACCAGAGCTTCTCTGCCAATTCGGTAAATCTCATATTGGATCTCTGGAGACAACCGTTTGGGCTGGTCGGCGACAGCGACCCGAAAATCAACGTCAGGCGCGACGTCGAGTTCCTGATGAACGCGAGACAAACGGAGAAGCAGGTCTATGTTCCGACCGTTGGACGAGCGGAGTCCCTGAATCGCGTGCCGGCCCTCATCTATGCTTTGGCGCATTAAATGAAGAACTTTGTCTATTCGCAATTTGACTGGTGAATCTGGCGCCAGGTCAAACAGCGCCGCACTCAGATGCAACGAGGCGCTCATAAAAGTTTGCAAAAGAGTGTCGTGGAGTTCTTGGGCGATTCGAGTCCGCTCTTCCCGCCGCACTCTTTCATCGCGGACGTGCTCCTCCTGATTACGCGATTCAATTTCCCTCGCGCTCATGTACGATTTTCTGCCTCGGCTTTTTTCTTTCGACGGGCTACACCCGCCCGCAAACCGGTCGTTGCTGCCATTTTTTCCAAGTAGTCTTGCACCCAGTTCAAGCGGCTTACTCGTGGCAAGCTCTTCGAGATGCTCAGCGAAAACCGTGGCCACTGAGTCTTCTGTGGCCTTTCGGGGACTAACGGCTGGCATACTCGACTCCTTTGGCAGGCTTACCAGGGTAGTCCAGTCGATTCACGCCATTTAGCGCGGCGACTTTGTAGCACTCGGCCAGGGTTGGATAGTTAAAGACGGTGGTCAACAGAAATTTGATTGAGCCTTCCAAGCCCATCACAGCTTGGCCTATATGGATCAACTCTGTCGCGCCTTCGCCGATGATATGCACCCCGAGCAATCGAAGCGTCTCGCGATGGAAGAGGAGCTTCAAGAGGCCAGTCGTGTCACCGAGGATCTGCCCTCGGGCAATCTCCTGATAACGCGCGATCCCTATTTCGTACGGAATGGCCTCCTGGGTCAATTGCTCCTCCGTCTTTCCGACAAAAGAGATTTCTGGAATTGTAAAAATGCCGTATGGGAACAAGTCCGGCACCGATTGCGCGGCCTCGCCGAACGCATAACAAACAGCAACTCGACCTTGCTCCATAGACACGGACGCCAGACTCGGAAACCCGATGACATCGCCCGCGGCATAAATATGCGGTTGCTCCGTTTGGAAACGATCATTGACCCGGATGCGCCCGCGCTCGTCGGCTTCGAGCCGGGCCGCCGCAAGGTTCAGAGACTCCGTGTTTCCTTGCCGCCCCACGGCGTACAAGAGCCCGTCGGACCATACCGGCTTGCCGCTTTTTAGCGCCGCGCAGACTTTGCCGCCCGAGTTCCTGATCACGGAATCAACCTCTTCGCCAAGCCGAAACATCACTCCCTTACGACGCATATGGTACGAAAGTGCCTCAACCAGCTCGCCGTCGATAAAGTCGAGCATTCGCGGTCGCCGCTCGATGAGAGTCACTATCGCGCCAGCTTCCGCAGCGATGCACGCGTACTCGGCACCAATCACGCCCCCGCCTACGATCGTGAGTACCCGCTTCGGCGGTGGAAGATTGCGAATCGCATCTGTATCAAAAACGGCAACGCCATCGACAGGAATCTTCGGGTTGTGAGCCGGACGCGAACCGGTAGCGATCAGAATGCGATCCCCTTCTATGAGAGTGCATTCGTCACTGTTCTTTACCTGAATCAGGTTCGGCGAAATAAAAGATGCCTCTCCTGCGAACAAATCGATACCGTTTCTGCGGAACTGATTCGCGTAAACGGCTGACTCGTTCGAAGCTACCTGCGCGATCCGATCAGCAATGTTGGTGCTCGTACTTCCGGCGCGTATCACAGCTTCGCGAACAGTTTTGCTTGGAACGGTTCCGGTGTTGATCGTAGCCCCCCCGAGGGAAGTCCCGACCTCGATTGCAGCCACACGCTTGCCGAGCTTTGCTCCTTGAATTGCCCCATGGTGACCGGCCGCGCCGGAGCCGATTACCACCAAATCGTAATTTAGTCGCCAGTCCATCACCGCTCCTTTTTCTTGAATAGGTGTTACGTCAGTACGGGCCGACTCGACTCGGGCCCTCCATATCGACGGGGTGACCTTATGCACGCTGGGGACCATGCGAGAAGTGTTGCTTGTCAGCGCTCTTTGAGCGCTGCCATTGACGGCCAATGCCGATTCTCGGCACTTGCGCTGGCATACGCCCCCATATGCTCACGGAACGATAGATAAGAGCGACGTTCATCATGCGCTTGGACCGGGTCGCCGAGCCACCCGAAGATCTCGATATTGTCCGAGCTTTCGTACTCAATTCTTATCCGACAATTCGAACCAAGGGCAAGGTAATCGCTGCGCGGCGCCGAACTACGGCAGAAGACATCGGCACCTGCTGATGCCGGAGGCGCGGATCCGACTTATTCCGTCTCAATAGCACGGCAACTCTCATCTATTTAACGTGTTGCCGTGTTCTCGGGCGTCGGTGGCGAATGGCCAACCGAATGCGAATTACCAGGAGCATGAGAATGCAAAATGCAATGCGAAACAACCACATCTTCACTTCTGTGATCCTGCTTGGGTGCGTTGCGGGGCTCACGTCGTGCGGCCAAGAAACGCACGCCGCTTCCGAGCAGGCTCCTGTGCCAGTCCAGGTCCGCACCCCGGCCATCGTGGAGCAACCCGAATCAGTTACCGCCAGCGGTTCGGTCGAAGGCTCGGAGACAGCCGATGTAGCCTTCCAAGTTGGGGGCCGTGTCGGAAGAGTGTACTTCGATGAGGGCCAGCACGTAAGCAAAGGACAGTTGCTGGCGGAAATCGAACCGACCGATTACCGAAACGCCTTCAACGCCGCGGCGGCGCAACAGCAGGCCGCCCAAGCCGTCGAGCAGAAAGCCGACGCCGGCCTTAGGAAACAGGAACTCGAACAGGCCCGCATCGATTTCGAACGCGCGGAAGACGAATACAAGCGCATGAAGTTCCTCGTCGAACGGAAGAGTCTTCCACCTAACGACTTTCAGAAGTTCGAGTCGGCATACAAGGCCGCGCGCGAGCGCTACGACCAGGCGCAGGAAGGAACCCGGAAGGAAGATCGCGTCACCGCCACGGCACAGGCGCACGCTGCAGACGCCCAGGCGAGCGAAGAACAAAAGAGGCTGGATGACACCCGCCTCGTTGCCCCAATTTCCGGCAACATCAGCATGCGAAAAGTCGACCCGGGACAAACGGTGTCCGCCGGCTCGGTGGTATTCTCCATCGCCGAACTGAACCCGGCCAAGGTCCGCGTGGGTGTTCCGGAAGCCGAAATCGGAAAAGTCCGGCAGGGCGCAGCCGCCGAAATTTCCGTTCCCTCCCTTGGAGGGCGCCGTTTCATGGGAAAGGTGGCGATTATCGGCGTCGCCGCAGAGCCGACATCGCGCACTTACACGGTAAAAATCCTCGCGGCTAATCCCGGACCGGTGCTGCTGGCCGGAATGGTTGCCGAATCAAGGATATTCGGTCCCGCCAAAATCACGTCATTGACCATACCTGGAGAGGCCATCGTACCGGATCCCCAGGGCGCGCCTAATGTCTACGTCTACTTCCCGGACCGCAAGCGGGTTTACGCGCGGCGCGTCGAAATCGGGTCGCCGGTGAGTTCTGAAGTGGAAATCCGCTCCGGGCTCCGCGGCGACGAGCAGATCGTCGTAGCAGGACAGCAGAAGGTCCGTGAGGGCAGCCCCGTTGAAATTACAGGAGGTGGACTATGAATCCGGTTCGCGCCTCGCTGCGCTATCCGCAAGTCATAATTGCCCTGACGATCATGTTGGTCGTGTGCGGCGTTTATGCTCTGCTCCGCATGCCGCGCCGGGAGGATCCCAAGATCCACGTCCGCACCGGAATCGTGGCTGCATTCTACCCAGGCGCATCAGCCGCGGAGGTCGAAAATCAGATCACCCAGAAGGTGGAGCAGCGCCTCTTTAAGATCGAGGGCGTACGCCGCGAGAAGACCTACTCCACCAGCATAAACGGAGTGATGTTCATCAACCTGAACCTGGAAGACAACCTTCAGGATACGGAGAAGTTCTGGTCCAAGCTGCGTCTCGACTTGGCGGAACTCAAGAAGACGGATCTTCCCGACAGTCTGCAGGGCCCAGTTGTTGATTACGATTTCGGAGACACGGTTGCCGTGCTGATGGCAATTCACGGCAACGGCTACGGCTATCGCGAACTGAAAGACTACGCCGAGCGGATCGAGGCCGCGATCCGGCGAATCCGCGCCGTCTCAAAAGTAAAGCGAATCGGCGAACAGAAGGAGGAGATCGAGGTCTCCAGTTCCCTCGACCGGTTGTCGCAATACTCCGTAACGCCGGAGCAAGTCTCAAAAGCGCTCGACGGCCGCAACATGGTCCATTACGCCGGCGCCGTGCCCACCCAACGCGGCAAACCGCCCATCCAGGCGACCGGCGCTTTTGAGACCGAGGATCAGATCCGGCACGTAATGGTCGACGTCTCAAAGACGGGACAACCGGTTTACATCGGCGACCTCGCCAATGTCGAACGAGTCTACAAAGACCCCACGCAGTATGCGCGATCGAGAGGCGAGCGCGCCATTCTGCTCTCGGTGGAGATGCAGGAAGGCAACAACATAGTGGACTTCGGCAACGAGGTTCACGCTTCCCTCGACGGATTGCGCCCGCTGTTGCCGCCCGATCTGAAGATCGACATGGTTGCGGATCAGCCGAAAGTCGTTGCCGAACGCGTACGGGGCTTTATCCACGAGTTCGGCACGGCTATCGCCTCAGTGATCCTCGTCACGGTGGTGCTGCTGCCGTTCCGCGTCGCGCTGGTTTCCGCCGTCGCCATACCGGTCACCATTTCAGCCACCTTCGGCCTGCTCAATGCTTTCGGCATCGAACTCCACCAGGTGTCCATTGCCGCCCTCATCGTGGTGCTTGGGATGGTGGTGGACGATGCCATCGTGATTGCCGACAACTATATTGAGCTGCTCGATCACGGGTTCGATCGCGCGGAGGCGGCATGGCGCAGCGCGAGCGAGCTCGCGATTCCCGTGCTTACGGCCACCCTGACGATCATCTGTTCCTTCCTGCCATTCCTGATACTCTCAGGAGCCACCGGCGAATTCATTCGCGCGCTGCCCCTCACCGTGGCGATTGCTCTCACGACATCCTTCATTGTCGCTATGTTGCTGACGCCCTTGCTTTGCCGGTTCTTTATCCGCAAGGGCCTCCATAGCACCGAAGGGGAGTCGGCCAAGAAACGGCGCTCGCCGCTCGAATTGATGCAAGCCTTTTACAACCGCATTATTGTCGCGGCCATGAAAGTGAAACCGGTTGCGATTGCCTGCGGCGTGCTGGCCGTGGCGGCCGGCGGCTTCGTGCTCCATCGCCTCCCCGAGCGGTTCTTCCCGTTCGCCGAGCGGGATCAGTTTGTGGTCGACGTCTGGCTTCCGGAAGGCTGGAAAGTGGAAGCGACTGAGGCCGCCGTGAGGCGCATCGAAGCGGTGCTGCGTGAGGAGAAGGAAGTGGTGAACTACACCTCATTCATCGGGTCGAGTTTTCCGCGGTTCTACTACAATGTCAACCCGCAATTGCCGGACAAGAACTACGCGCAGCTGCTGGTCTCGACCGAGTCAGCCGATGTCACGCCGAATCTGGTCAGAGCGCTGCGCCCCCGCCTCGCACAGGCAGCTCCGGAAGCGCGTGTCTTTCTGAGTGAGTTGCAGCAAGGCCCGGTGCAGGAAGCGGCCATCGAAGTCCGGCTTACTGGCGATGACGAGCGGGTCTTGCGGTATGGGGGCCAGCAGGTTGCGCAGCTGCTGGAGCACACTCCAGGCTCTCTGGACGTGCATAGCGACTGGCGCGAGGATGCCTATCGGATGAAGGTGAATTTGCGCGAGGAGGTCGCCAACCGTCTGGGATTCACCAACGCAACGATTGGAAGGGAGCTTGCGGGAGGTTTCGAAGGGGCGCCGGTCACAACCTATTGGGAAGGCGAGCGCGATATCGCTGTCGCTTTGCGGCTGGAACCGGCGCGGCGCCAGACCTTCAACGATATCGCCAATACCTACGTGAGTTCACCGGTAACCGGCGCGCGTGTGCCTTTGGACAGTATTGCCGCGGTGTCTCCCGTTTGGGACCCGGGCCGCATTGTCCGGCGCAACGGAGTGCGCACATTGACGATCCGTTCCTGGGCGCAAGCAGGGAAACTGCCAAGCCAGGTGTTGGAGCAGATCCAGCCGGTAACCGATAAACTCCCGCTGCCTCCCGGGTATCGGGTGTGGTACGGCGGAGAGTATGAAAACCAAAATGAGACGTTCCCCGAGATGGTCAAGGCGCTGGCCATCAGCGTCGTGGCGATCTATCTCATTCTGATGTTCCAGTTCCGCTCTGTGGTCGATCCTCTGGTCGTCATGGCCGCCATTCCGCTTGGCCTGCTCGGGGCGTCGCTCGGGCTTGCCGTCACACACAATCCCTTTGGCTTCACCGCATTTCTCGGAATCGTCAGCCTGGGCGGGGTCGTGGTACGCAATTCGATCATCCTCGTCGACTACATTCGCGAGCGAGTGGGCGATGGGGACCCGATCGAGAAGGCCGCAATCGAAGCCGGTGAGCGCAGGCTTCGCCCCATCTTCCTCACTACCATGGCGGCGGCGGTCGGCGTTACGCCGATGATTCTTTCCGGTTCGACTATGTGGTCGCCGTTGGCGAGCGCGATTGCGTTCGGATTGGTGGGTTCTATGTTTTTCACTCTTATCGTAATTCCCGTGCTCTACGTTCTGGTTCACCAGCGCGATTCCCGCCCCGACCCGGTTGTCCCGAGCCAGGACTTGGTTCTTGCCGGCCACGACCGCAAGGCAGTGGGTCCGGTCGTAGCCGCCGTGCTGCTCGCCATCGGGTGCGGCGCTGTAGCGCACGCGCAACCGCGCAAGCTCACGCTCGAAGAAGCCGTCTCGCTGGCGACCCAACACAACTCGACGGTCAAGATCGCCGGAGACAAGGTGAAGCAAATGGACGCACGCGTTCACCAAGCGCGGGCGGGCTTCTTCCCGACTCTCTCTAACGATTCCAGCGCCGCCCACATTGCCAATCAGCAAAGCATCGATATCCCGCAAGGCGCCCTCGGTGTGTACCCGCAAATTGGGCCTTTACCTGGCACGGGAGTATCGCTGAATCAGGGCAAGTCCAATTTTGGCCTGAGCCAGACGACCCTCTCACAGCCAATCACTCAATTTTTCAAAACCCGGGCGGGTGTGGATGCCAACCGCGCCGATGCGGCCGGCGCCCGCGCCGAGATGCGCCGCACGGAAAACGAGGTGGCGTACAAGGTGAAAGAGGTGTACTACGGCATCCTCGCCACTGAGCGCCGTCGTGACGCGGTGGACGCTCAGATTCGCGCAGCCGAACTGCGAATCACCGAAACGCAGAATGCCGTCGTAACCGGCGTGGCACTGGAAGTGAAGGCCGCCGAAGTGCGTTCGCAGATCGCACAGGCGAAGCATGTACATGGCCAACTGCAGGATGCCGTCCTGGATATGAAAGAGGAACTGGCGGATCTGTGCGGTTTACCGGTCGAGACGGAGCTGCAACTTTCTCGATTCGACGGCTCCGGTTCAGACCCCTCGCCCGAAATCGAAGCCGCGCTTGAGTCGGCTATTGCGCACAATCCCGAAATCGAAGCCGCCTCTCATCAGCTCGAAAAGGCGCGCGCGGCGTTGCGCGCGGCTCGCGCCGAATACATCCCCGACATCAACGCGTTTGCACAGCACATCTATCAGGACGGCGCGCCTTTTGTCTCGCGCAACAACGGCGCAGTCGGTTTGCACGTGAATTGGACTATCTTTGAGTTCGGCAAACGCCGTGGGCAGGTATCTGAACGCTCCGCGGAGGTTGCCCAGGCCGAAGAGAATCTCGCACGGCTGCGCAATCGGGTGCGAATCGATGTGGAAAAGGCGGTACGCAAGCTGAATCGGGCCGAAACCGGCGTCAATTCGGCGAACGAATTGGTCGCCGCCACAACCGAAGGACGGCGCGTGGCGAGCGATCAATGGGAAGCCGGAACGGCGAATCAGTCCGTTTCCCTGGATGCGGAAGCCTCGATGTTGAGCGCACAGGCCGATCTGCTACGAGCGGAATACGATCGCAGTGTGGCGGCCGCAGACGTCGCGCGGTTGACGGGCAATCAATAGGCGCGACCGGCGCTAAACACTCAAAGGAGAACCACAAATGAAACTCATCAATCTGACGGCGCTCGTGTGCGTGGGCTTCGCCGCCTTCGCCCAGGAGGTGCAATTTGACTATGATCGCTCGGCAAACTTCAGCGCTTACAAGACGTACCAGTTGGTCGACTACAACCCGGTGGACGTCGGCAATCAACTCCTGGATAAGGACATCAAGCGCGCCGTGGACGCGCAACTCGCCGGCAAGGGTCTGCGTCGTGTGGAAAGCGGCGGTGATCTGCTCGTCGGTTATCAGGCAGCGATCTCACATGAGAAGCAGTTTGATAGCCTCGGCTCTGGGTGGGGTGGTGGGCCCTGGTGGGTCCCCGGAGGGAACAACGGGGGCAACACCCGGGTAACGTCGTCCACGATCGACGTCGGCAGGCTTGCTATTGGGTTGTTCGATCCGGCTACCAAACAACTCGTGTGGCGCGGTGCCGCGTCCAAAACGCTCGATATCAAGAAAGACCCCGACCAGAACTACCGCAACCTAGAGAAGGCCATGGCTAAGCTCTTCAAGAACTATCCCCCAGGAGTTGGCAAGAGCTAACCGTCGCTCGAAAGCGTTCGCGCGAGCAGTTCCGCGCGGCGTAAGATGCACTGTTTTGATATGGGGATACGCAAATGTGGATTGTCTGGTTTCTTAGCGCAATGGTTGGCGTCAGCTTCGCTCTATCAATGGTCGAGCAAGCGCCACGCCGACCTCGAAGTAAAATCGCAAAATCGCGGGAGACCCTGACGGGTAGTATGAGACCCCGTTCGATTCGCGATCGCCAGGGCTCTTAAACGAATCGGCTCCGGACACAAATGTAGCGCCACCGCATGAAACACGAGGAACACTTCAGCAATGTATCGGGCATCTAGATTGACTGTCGCCGTTCTCTTCGCATCAGCCGTTCTGGCGGACGATTCGACAGCCAGCCTGGCAAACCAGTTGGCTTTTCAAAAGCAAGTGCTCAAGTTCATCGCGGATACGGTCGACTGGTATCGCCATCTTCCGACCGACCAGCGAACCGGAATGGAGCCCGGCGAGTTGTTGTTTCTGGAGAGCAATCGACCGATCGCCGCGGAGATCGTCCGGCTATCTTTTGAATTTGGCAAAGCCGTCGCGGCGATCGACAGGCGGCAGAATTCGGCGGACCACCCAGAATCCGCCGCAGATCGTGACTTGCACGATCTGATAGCGGAGAAAGCAAGGCTGGATGCGAACACCAAAGAAGCAGTTGATCAACTGAAATTGGTTACAGAAGAAAAGCTAAGCGCGCGTCACGACGATTGGAAGAATGTGGATGCTCAAATCTCTGAGATCCGAAGCCGCATTGAACTGCTGAAGGAGATGGCGGCGAACTATGAAGAACTGCTTGGTTTTGTTCGAACCGCAAGCGCCGAGCCGGATGGCGTCACGAATATGGCGACACTGGTGGAAAATCTGGAGCGGACGGTTCCCGGAGTGTCCGTGTCGATCCCCCCTTTACAGACATCGAACTTTCCCGCCGAAGCGTCGCATCCTTACGGCATTATGAGTATGATCTCTCGGGCGTCAAGAGTGGCACGCAAGGAACAGATGATTGACGGAGTGATCGAGCAAACGGATGCTTTAACCAAATCTCTGCAGAACGTGCGGACTCCACTCACGGAACCATTTCGGAACCAGCTCTTGGCGTTCTCTTTGGACACGAAGAATATAGACGTCTTGCAGGGGCAGCAATCGCGGCTGGCTGATCTGCTTGCGGAAGTAAGAACGGCGTCCCTCCCTATCGCCGCTCTGAGCAAGCAACAGATGCTCCTTAACCTGTACAGATCACACCTCGCCGAGCGGCGTTCTGAAATTCAAAAGGACGATCTGGCTAACCGGAAAGCGCTGATCAGCCGTCTGGTTCTTCTTGTGGTCGCGATTACGGTATTGCTGGGAACCGGCGTGGTAGTGCGCAGGCTCTCGTACCGGTATGTGCGCGGGGGCCACAGACGCCAGATGCTGCTGCTCAGCAACCAGGCTTTGTCCTGGCTGATAACCCTTGTACTAGTTTTCTATGCGTTCGCGTTCGATCTGAGTTCGTTAGCGACATTCCTCGGATTACTATCCGCGGGTCTGGCGGTTGGACTTCACGACGTGCTTCTGGCAATCGGCGGCTACCTGCTGATCGTTCGGCAACTTCACATACGGATGGGTGACCAGGTTCAGATATCGGGTGTAACCGGCGAAGTGACAAATCTCGGGTTTTTGCAATTTGAGTTGGCCGAAATCGATCCGGCAACAGGGCAGCGGACCGGTCGAGTGGCATCTTTCTCGACTTCGTACGTGTTCGTCTCGCCAGCTACTCCGCTCTTCAGGCAGTTCAGTGCGCCAGCATGAGGCCTTGTAAAACCGACCGGAGCTGCTCAGATGAACTACTGCCAGCCTCGCTCCGGCAGGTGACTTTGGCACCTGCCGAAACCAATTCGGCACCTGCCGAGGTAAAGTCAGCGGACAGCGCGCAACTAGCTGGAAAGAATCAGTTACGTGAAACCGATTTTGCGTTGGCGGCCGAGTTGCTAAAATCCGTCTCGCATTCAGGCGCTGAGCAATGGTGATGAGCGGGAATGTTGATAATGGTTAGTCAATGAAGCGGCCGAAGTCGCATACGAAACCAAGCAGCCGGTCGTGGAAGTCGGCGACCGCCCTACTTGAGCGGTCATTTCGCAAGGCATTCCAACAAGGACAGCAACTTACGTCCGAGACAACCGCGCAACTTGAGCGGTCTGGCGGGCAGCCGCCGGCCTTTAGCCGAGCAGTCATGGCGCTTAGTACCCTCACCCTGTCGCTATGGTCTATTCCTGCTCTGGCATTAGACAAATCGCTGGATCTCAGCCAATACGCCCATACGGCGTGGACCTTCCGTAGCGGATTCTTGAATGGGGCAGTCTACGCAATCGCCCAAACACGTGACGGGTATCTCTGGCTGGGCACCCAATCCGGTGTCGCCCGTTTCGACGGCGTTCGAGCGGTGCCGTTGGTGCTGCCACGTGGGCAGGAGCTTCCGAGCACCGCGGTGGGCGCCCTCTTAGCCGGACGCGATGGGACCCTCTGGATCGGCACTTTCGACGGGCTGGCGAGTTGGAATAATGGCCGGCTGACTGAATATCCGGCTCTCGCCCACCAAACGGTTCTCGCGCTGGTCGAGGGGCGGGATGGAACGGTGTGGGCGGGCGGGTTTGGTAGTCCGACGGGAAAGCTGTGCGCGATTCGGAGCGGAAACGCCACATGTTACGGCGATGACGGAAGTCTCGGAGCCGCGGTGGCGTCCTTATATGAAGATGCGGACGGTAGCCTGTGGGTAGGGGCGGCAACGGGGGTATGGCGATGGAATGCCGGTTCTCCTACACGCTATCTGGAAAGACCAGTTCCGAACTCCCAAGCCTTCACGCAAGGCGATCATGGGGCAGGCGCGATGGTCGCAGTCGACAGCGTCTATCAACTGGCCGGCGGAAACTTCGTGAATTTTCCTCTCCAGGGCGCGCCATCGCCCCTGACTGCCCGAACTCTTCTCCGTGATCGTCGCGGTGGGCTCTGGATCGGGACACAGGCTCATGGGATCGCGCACTCGTACGAGGGCAAAACCTTCCTGTTTACCCAAGCCGACGGCCTGACAAGCGATCTTGTGGTCGCCCTTTTCGAGGACCGGGAAGGGACTATCTGGGTCGCTACGCCCAATGGTCTGGATCAGTTTCGTGAGTCGCCGGTTGGCTCTCTCTCAGTAAACGCGGGGCTATCCAGCGCGACCACCACGTCCATACTGGCGGCGCGCGACCGGAGTATCTGGATCGGCACGGCGGATGGACTCAACCGATGGCAGGACGGCCGGATGAGGATCTATCGGACGCGAAGCGATCCTGGTCTACCGGATGACTCGATTCAATCGCTCTTCGAGGATGAGAGCGGCCGCATCTGGGTTTCCGGCTTTCGCGGCCTGGCGGTGTTCGAAAACGGCAGGTTTACTGCGGTCCCGTCAGTTCCTGCCGGGATTGTGCATGCGATCGCAAGCGATACCCACGGTGGCCTGTGGCTCAGCATGTGGCTCGCCGCCGATGATTACGGTCTGGTGCATCTGGCCGGCGGCAAGATCATCGAGCAGGTGCCGTGGCGAAAGATTGGTGGCGGCCCGGGGACCGGCCTCGCGCCCGACCCGGACGGAGGCGTTTGGACAGGACTACTGAGCGGCGGGATTGCGCATTTCCGCGCCGGCCAAATCCAGAAGTTGCCATTGGTCGACGAAGGGGGACGCTCCCGGAGGCTATTGGAGCTTGGGCGAGATAGTGACGGCTCGCTTTGGGCCGCAGCCGAAAATGGTCTCAGCCGGATTAAGAACGGGCGCGTAGCGACCCTGACCACGGCGAACGGATTGCCCTGCAACGCCGTTCACTGGATCATCCAAGACAACCAGTCTTCGTACTGGCTGTACACGCGGTGCGGGCTTTTGCGGATCGCGCGAGCCGAGGTGGACGCCTGGGCGGCCGACCCAAGGCGGACGGTCCGGGCAACGACATTCGACGCGGCGGATGGAATTCGGGCGGTCGCGGCCCTGAAGGGATTCAGGCCGGCGGTCACGAAGTCATCCGATGGGAAGATCTGGTTCCTGAATGGAGACACTGTGAGTGTCATCGATCCCGCCCGCATCGGCATCAACACGCTCCCTCCGCCCGTCCACATTGACCAGATGGTCGCTGACGACAAATCATACGACCTCAGACCCGGGATGCGTCTGCCCGCCAACGTCCGCAACCTCCGAATCGAGTACACCGCCCTGAGCCTTGTCGCGCCGGAAAAGACCCATTTCAAATACAAGCTGGAGGGACAGAACCGGAACTGGCACGAAGTGATCAACGAGCGCCAGGTGATGTACACAAACCTCCCTCCGCGCAATTACCGTTTCCGCGTCATGGCCTCCAACAATAGCGGCGTGTGGAACGAAACCGGCGATACGCTGGAGTTTTCCATTGCCCCGGCGTACTACCAGACGAATTGGTTTCGCGCCCTCCTCGCGGCCATGTTTCTTGCACTGCTATGGGCAGCGTACCAATTCCGTGTCCGGCAACTGCAACGGGAGTCCAGGCAGCTTCGTGACGTGATCGAAACCATTCCGGCGATGGCCTGGACCGCTCTTCCCGGCGGGTCCAATACGTTTGTAAACAGGCGCTGGGCGGAATATACGGGCTTATCCGCGGAGGAAACGGCCGGTTCCGGTTGGACTGCCGTAGTTCACCCGGAGGATCACCAGCCATATTCGGAGAAGTGGCGCGCGTCACTTGATACCGGCGAGCCGTTCGAGTCCGAGGCCCGATTTCGATGCTCAGCGAATGGAGAATATCGTTGGTTTCTGGCTCGTGGCGTGCCTCTGCGCGATGACCACGGGAAAATTTCCAGGTGGTATGGAATTCTGACGGATATCGAAGATCGAAAGCGCGCCGAAGAAACGTTTCGCGAGAGTGAAGCCCGCTTTCGCACGTTAGTGGAGCACGCGGCGGACGCCATCTTCGTCTACGATTTCGAACAAGGGACCATTGTTGATGTGAACCCGCGGGCCTGCGAGGGTCTTGGTTACACTCGGGAGGAACTGGTCAGGATGGATCCGCTTGCCTTCCACCCGGATTTGGACCGAGTGGCCATGGAATCGGTGGCAGATCGGGCGGCGGCGGGAGAGACCGTGTTTGACACACACTGGCACCGGCGGAAAGATGGGACACTGTTCCCTGTCGAAGTAAACACCAGCCTGTTTCGGTATGGCGGCCGCCGCTTCCTGCTGAAGGTAGCCCGCGACATCACGGACCGCTTGCGGGTGGAAGAAGCTGTCCGCCGGAGCGAAAAGCAACTTCGGGACGTGATCGATACCATCCCGGCATACGTCTGGAGCGCTCTCCCGGATGGCCCGCTCGATTTCCTCAATAAGCGTTGTGTCGAATTCAGCGGCTTATCTTTCGAACAGAATCTTGGCCGTGGATGGGAAACCGTTCTTCACCCGGAAGACCGTGACCGGTTTCTAGAGGAATCACACGCAGCCATTACTTCCGGCGAGCCGCTCGCGACGGAAGCCCGCTACCAAAGGGCCGATGGGCAGTATCGTTGGCTGTTGATCCGAGCTATCCCGCTGCGTGACGAAACCGGAACCATCGTCAAGTGGTACGGGGCAAATACGGACATCGACGATCGAAAGCGGGCCGAAGAAACGCTTCGCGAAACGGAAACCCGCTTCCGGACGTACATCGATCAGGCTACGGACGCCTTTTTTGTCCTCGAATTTGAGGGAGGCGCGATCCTCGATGTGAACCGACGAGCCTGTGAGAACCTGGGTTACCCCCGCGAAGAACTGATCGGTAAGACAGTATTTGACTTGGATGCGGGATTGGATCCTGAGTGGCTCGATCAAAATATCCGGCCGCGAATCGAGGCCCGGGAGAGCGTGACTTTCGAAACGCGCCATCGCAGAAAAGACGGGAGCGTGTTTCCCGTCGAGATTCGCGCCCGTGCCTTCCAAATCGGAGGGCGTATTGTCAATTTGAGCCTGGTCCAGGACATCACGGAACGCAAGCGTGCCGAAGAAGAGCGCGAGCGGTTGCGCCAACTCGAGGCGGACCTCGCGCACATCAACCGGGTGAGCATGATGGGGGAACTGGCCGCCTCGATCGCGCATGAAGTCAACCAGCCGTTAGCCGGCATAGTCAGTAACGGCAGCGCTTGCTTGCGATTTCTGGCCGGCGATCCGCCTAACGTCGAGGAAGTTCGGGAAGCTCTCCGCGACATCGTTCGCGACGGGAAGCGGGCCGGTGAAGTAATCGCCCGCATTCGGGCGCTAACAAAAAGGACTGCGCCGCCTAGTGAAGAGCTGGATCTGAATGAAACAGTCCAGGAAGTTCTCGCTATCGTAGGGGACGAGGCGAGGAAGAATAGCGCGGTCATCCGAACCCAGTTTGCGAATGACCTTTCGCCCGTTTTAGGTGATCGGGTGCAGTTGCAACAGGTGCTGCTCAACCTGGTCATGAATGCAATGGAAGCGATGAGCAGTGCCGGTGAGCGACGACTGGTAATCACCACGCAGAATATTGACCAGGAGCGGGTGCAGGTGACGGTGGAAGACTCGGGGACAGGTTTGGATCCGAACATGATGAGCAGGATCTTTGAGCCCTTCTACACCACGAAAATCGGCGGCATGGGCATGGGACTCTCGATCAGCCGTTCCATCGTTCAGAGTCACGGGGGCCGGTTATGGGCCACGGCGAATGACGGCCAAGGGACAAGCTTCCAATTTACCCTGCCGAAGTATCGGGGAGAAGAATCGAATGCCGGAGCCGCAGCGGTCTAAGGCCGTTATCGCGATTGTGGATGACGACCCCTCGGTTCGGAAGGGTCTCGAGCGGCTTATCCGGTCGCTGGGTTGGCAAGCCGAGACTTTCGCCTCCGCCCAGGAATTCCTGGACGGCCCTCGTACGGCGGCGCCAAGTTGTCTCGTGTTGGACTTGCAACTGCCCGGTCTGAGCGGGCTCGACCTGCAGAAGCGGATGTCCGAGGCCGGGCTGGAGACCCCTATCGTCTTCCTGACAGGCCATGGCAATATCCCAACCTCCGTCAAGGCAATGAAAGCAGGGGCAGTTGAGTTTCTGACCAAGCCAGTCGATGAGCAGGATCTCTTGAGAGCAATTCAGGAGGCCATCGAACGCGATCGGCGTACCCGAGAGGAGCACGCAGATAAGCGTGAGTTGAAGCGCCACTATGAGTCCTTGACCGCGCGCGAGCAGGAAGTCATGGCGCAGGTGATCTCCGGCCTGCTGAATAAGCAAATTGCCGGCGAACTGAAGATAACCGAGGACACGGTGAAGTTTCATCGCGGGAACATTATGCGCAAAATGGAGGCCGATTCTTTGGCTGATCTGGTTAGGATGGCGGAGAACCTGGGAATCCGCTCGGATCAGCGCCGCGCTCGAACCTGATTGACTTGATCCTCCACTAACGTGTAGTAGTTTCTTACCGTCCCGGCCTGTTATCAATGAGAAGAGCTTAATGGTACCCCTTATTTCAGTAGTCGACGATGATATTTCGGTCCGCAAATCGCTGGATAGGCTGATCCGGTCCGTCCGCATGGAGGCAAAAGTGTTCGCCTCGGCGGAAGAGTTCTTACACTCGGACCATTCTCGCAAAGCCGACTGCCTCATCTTAGATGTGCGCCTGCAGGGGATGAGCGGCCTTGAGCTCCATCGTCATCTGGTGGCGCGCAAGTGCAACGTACCGGTTATTTTCATTACGGCACATGGATCTGACGACCACGCGAGGTCAGAAGCAGAGTCTGATTGGACCGTTGCTTACTTTATCAAACCGTTCAGTGGAGATGAATTGCTTGACGCCGTCAATACGGCGTTGAAATGGAAGCCTGGCGATCAAAGAAACACAATTGACCAAGGAGATCCCAATGAGTGAGACAGGGCCTCTGGTTTACGTGGTGGATGACGATGTATCGGCGCGCGAAGGTGTGGCACGGCTGATTCGCTCCGCCGGTCTCTTCGCGAAGACTTTTTCGTCCGGGGAGGAGTTCCTGGTTGCCACGCGACCCAAGCACCGCGGTTGCTTGGTGCTGGATGTTAATCTTCCGGGGGTGAACGGACTGGACCTGCAAGAGGAGCTTTCGAAATCAGGGGTTCAGCTACCGATTATATTTCTCACAGGGCACGGCGACATCCCAATGAGCGTTCGCGCGCTCAGAGGCGGTGCGGCAAACTTTCTGACGAAGCCTTTCGACGATGAAGACCTGTTGAATGCCGTCCGGCAGTGCCTCACCTCCTATCTGGAGGACGAGGTCCGGGCCGAGCGAAACATGGGAAACATGGTCGGCGAAAGCGACGGGTTCCAGGATGTTGTCACGAATATCCAAGTAGTGGCGCCGACCGATGCAGCGGTCCTCATCGAAGGCGAAACGGGTACTGGGAAAGAATTGGTGGCCCGGGCCATCCATGATCGGAGCAGCCGGAGCAAGAAGGCTTTCATCAAGGTAAATTGCGCCGCGATTCCGGCCACGCTCCTGGAGAGCGAGCTGTTTGGCCACGAGAAGGGCTCGTTCACGGGAGCCTTCGCGCAAAAACTCGGGCGTTTTGAATTGGCGCATGAAGGGACCTTGTTTCTCGACGAGATTGGCGAGATTCCGCTGGAGCTCCAGTCTAAGTTGCTGAGGGCTCTTCAGGAGCAGGAGTTGGAGCGGGTAGGTGGCAATCGGACGATCAAGGTGGACGTCCGGATTATCGCCGCAACCAATCGGGACCTGAAGGCGATGGTCGATGAGAACCGGTTTCGGGCGGACCTGTACTATCGGCTGAACGTGTTCCCGCTCAACGTTCCTCCTTTGCGGGAGCGCCGTGAAGATATCCCCTTGCTCAGTCGCTACTTCGTCCAAAAATACGCGCAGCGCCTGGGACGGAAAATCGAGACAATTCCGACCCACGTATTGGATGCGCTCACGAATTATGATTGGCCGGGCAATATTCGCGAACTGCAAAACGTGATCGAGCGGTCGGTGGTTTTGAGCAACGGGCCGGAACTACACATCGCGATGCCAGAAATGGGTAGGTCCGCTCCGGTAGCGCTGCAACATCGGGCTTCGAACGTCTCTGACGCCGACCGCGCGAGCATCCTGCAGGTGTTGAAGGAAGCCAAGGGACAGGTCGGTGGGCCGAACGGGGCAGCCGCCCGGCTCGGCCTGAAGCGAACGACCTTGCAATCCCGCATCCGGAAATACAATATTGCGCGGCTTTACCAGTGAGTGATCGGCACAGGATGTGATGATCCGCAGTCGCTGGCCTCCTATTGAGATGGTAGCTGGAAGGCTCACCATCTCAGGAGCACATGTGCCCGGCTATGTCACGCGGCGCGTTCCGAACTGGAACGCGGTAGTTTAGCGGACTGAGATTGGGACCACGAGCATTGCCGTTGTGCTCCGTCTGCCAGACGAGACGAGCGCCCGGGGCGTCGCGCGATTTGGTGACATTGTCCCCAGTCGTGAAATCGCCAGGTACTGAACAACGCCTGCCAGAGCCTCGGTAAACGTTACGCCGTTACACGCGAGCGATCCTGGCTGAGGTCGAACACTAGCCGAACGAAATAGCCCTATAGTCGGCTCACAATTCGTCCTTGCTCGGGGCCTGGAATTTTCATGTGCCGCTTCGCTAACCTTCGTCACGTCCATTGGCGTCGGCGAGGGAGTCCCTTTGCGCCGAGGCCTCGGCTCCAGGCGGTTCACGGAACGGTTCAACAGAAATGCGCTCGTAACACACTGCCAGGACGATCAGGTATTCTGTACCGCCCGGCGCTTGGAGAGTTACGCGGTCGCCCGCTGCCGACTTCATCAACGCGCACCCCAGAGGCGACACCCAACTGATGTGATTGCGGTTGAGATCGACCTCGTCGGTACCCACGATGCTCACCACTCGCTCCGTTCCTGCGGCATTGGCATAGCGCACGGTCGCTCCGAAGAATGCCCGCGTCGCCGCCAGCCCCGCTCTCGGACTTTCCGGGTCCACAACTTCCGCGGCATCGATTCGCTTCGTGAGAAAGCGAATCCGCCCATCGATCTGGCGCAGCCGCCGCTTGCCGTACTGATAGTCGGCGTTTTCACTGCGATCGCCGTTGCTAGCAGCCCACGCCACCACCTTCGTCACGGCCGGGCGTTCCCTGGTGAGCAGAAACCGGTGCTCCTCTTTGAGGCGCTGCAGCCCACTCGGCGTTATGTAGTTCTTGCCTCGCGTCGCGGGCTCGTCTCCTTGCGGTTTTCTC